>NZ_JADYTJ010000017.1 GCF_021531075.1 Bacteroides caecigallinarum
ATATAGTCTGCTATTGTTATTAAATTTACGTAATTTACATATTGTATTTTTTATGAAAAGGTTATATGTGGATATTGTATTATCTATGATATGTATTGTGTTGAAAATTAATATTGTATGATTGAAATATTTTTTCTTCTATTTCTTGCATAATTCGAAATAATGCTTTTTATTTGCACTCGGAAAACAGATAAACACATATAATATGGAACACAAAATGCCTTTGGCTAACAATCACATTTCAGTAGACTGCGTAGTCGTAGGGTTCGATGGCGAACGTATACGTGTACTCCTTGTAAGACGTATTGGCGAAGACAGTGGAGAAGTCTTTCATGATATGAAATTGCCGGGTAGTCTTATATATATGGACGAAGATTTGGATGGAGCTGCCAAACGTGTTTTGAACGAACATACCGGCTTTAAGAATGTAAATCTTATGCAGTTCAAGGCATTCGGTTCTAAAGATAGAACAAAGAATCCTAAAGATGTCAGATGGCTTGAAAGGGCAGAAAAGGCAAAAGTGGAACGTATTGTAACGATAGCTTATCTTTCTCTGGTTAAAATTGATAGAGCGCTAAATAAAAATCTTGATAATTTCCAGGCTGAATGGGTCCCACTGGATGAAATAAAAGATTTGGCTTTCGATCATAATCTTATAATAGAAGAGGCGATGAAATTCATACGTCAATATGTTGAATTTAATCCTTCATGCTTGTTCGATTTGTTGCCAAGAAAGTTTACTGCACTACAGTTAAGGGTTTTATATGAAGTGTTGTATGGTAAACAGATTGATGTAAGGAATTTCCATAAAAAAATAATGATGATGGATTATGTGATACCAATGGACGAGTTCCAGCAGGGAGTTTCGCATAGAGCGGCAAGATACTATAGGTTCGATAAAAAAATATATAATAAAACAAGAAGGTAATCTAAAACTATAATAACATGTATTTATTAGGATATGATATTGGTAGTTCGTCAGTAAAGGCGAGTTTGGTTAATGCCGTTACAGGCAAGTGTGTGGCTTCTGCTTTTTATCCAAAAACTGAAGCAGCTATCATAGCTGTAAAACAAGGATGGGCAGAGCAGGAACCTTCAAACTGGTGGGAGAATCTAAAACTTTCCACTAAAGCTATAATGACAGAGTCAGGTGTAAAGGCTGAAGATATCAAGGCTATAGGTATTTCATATCAGATGCACGGACTCGTATGCGTAGATAAAAATCATAATGTGCTTCGTCCTGCCATTATCTGGTGTGACTCAAGAGCTGTACCGTATGGACAGAAGGCTTTCCAGACTTTAGGTGAAGAGAAATGTTTGTCTCATTTGTTGAACTCTCCTGGAAACTTTACAGCGTCAAAGCTTGCATGGATAAAAGAAAACGAACCTGAGATTTTCGAGAAGATATATAAGATTATGCTTCCTGGCGACTATATCGCAATGAAGTTGACAGGCGAAATATGTACTACAGTGTCAGGATTGTCTGAAGGAATGTTTTGGGACTTCAAGAATAACTGTGTAGCTGACTTCCTGATGGATTATTACGGTTTCGACAAGTCTATCATAGCAGATATCAAACCGACTTTCTCGGAACAGGGTAGAGTTACGGCTCCAGCAGCAGAGGAATTAGGCCTTAAAGAGGGTATACCTGTAACATATCGTGCTGGTGACCAGCCTAACAATGCATTGTCATTGAATGTGTTCAATCCTGGCGAAATTGCATCAACAGCAGGTACATCAGGTGTGGTATATGGAGTAAACGGAAAAGTAAACTACGATCCAAAATCAAGAGTAAATACATTTGCTCATGTAAATCACACTGAGGAACAGACACGTCTTGGAGTGTTGCTCTGTATAAATGGTACAGGTATCCTGAACTCATGGATTAAGCGTACAGTCGTTCCTGAAGGCGTTTCATATGCCGAAATGAATGACCTTGCCGCACAAGCACCTATCGGGGCGGGCGGAGTAAGCATATTGCCTTTTGGCAATGGAGCTGAACGTATGCTTCAGAACAGAGAAGTGGGATGCTCTATCAATGGCGTGAACTTCAATCTTCATACACGCAATCACATTATCCGTGCAGCACAGGAAGGAATCGTGTTCTCGTTTAAATACGGTATCGACATCATGAAAGGTATGGGTATGGACGTACATAAGATTCATGCAGGACATGCAAACATGTTCCTCAGCCCAATCTTCCGCGAAACACTGGCTGGTGTGACAGGTGCAACAATTGAACTTTATGATACTGACGGCTCTGTAGGTGCTGCTAAGGGTGCAGGAATGGGAGCTGGAATTTATAAAGACAATAACGAAGCATTTGCTACACTTGAAAAACTTGAGGTTATTGAACCAAAACAGAGTGATGCCGCTGCTTATGCTGACGCTTACGGACGTTGGGTAGAATATTTGGAGAAACTATAATAAAAATAAACAATATAATAGATTAATTGTCAACTTTAATATTAACTTTTTAAATTTTGAATATTATGGCAACAAAAGAGTATTTTCCTGGAATTGAGAAAATCAAATTTGAAGGTGTAGAAAGCAAAAACCCTATGGCTTTCCGTTATTATGACGCTGAAAAAGTAGTTTTGGGCAAAAAAATGAAAGACTGGTTGAAGTTCTCTATGGCATGGTGGCATACTTTGTGTGCTGAAGGTGGCGACCAGTTTGGTGGCGGTACAAAATCTTTCCCATGGAAGACTAGTGCTGACAAAGTTCAGGCTGCTAAAGATAAAGCTGATGCAGGATTCGAAATCATGCAGAAATTGGGTATCGAATATTACTGCTTCCACGATGTTGACCTTTGTGATGAAGCTGAAACAATCGAAGAATATGAAGCAAACTTGAAAGAAGTTGTTGCTTACTTGAAACAGAAACAGGCTGAAACTGGTATCAAACTGTTGTGGGGTACTGCAAACGTATTCGGACACGCTCGTTATATGAACGGTGCTGCTACAAACCCTGATTTCGACGTTGTAGCTCGTGCTGCTGTTCAGGTTAAGAATGCTATCGATGCTACTATCGAACTTGGTGGTATGAACTATGTATTCTGGGGTGGACGTGAAGGTTACATGTCACTTCTTAACACAGACCAGAAACGTGAAAAAGACCACTTGGCTCAGATGTTGACTCTTGCTCGTGACTATGCACGTTCTAAAGGATTTACTGGTACATTCCTTATCGAACCAAAACCAATGGAGCCATCTAAGCACCAGTATGATGTTGACACTGAAACAGTTATTGGTTTCTTGAAAGCTCACAACCTTGACAAGGACTTCAAAGTTAATATCGAAGTAAACCATGCTACTCTTGCTGGTCACACATTCGAACACGAACTTGCTGTAGCTGTTGACAACGGTATGCTTGGTTCTATCGATGCTAACCGTGGTGACTATCAGAACGGATGGGATACAGACCAGTTCCCAATTGACAACTACGAATTGATCCAGGCTATGATGCAGATTATCCGTGGCGGTGGTCTTGGAAACGGTGGTACAAACTTCGATGCTAAGACTCGTCGTAACTCTACAGACCTTGATGATATTTTCATCGCTCACATCGCTGGTATGGATGCTATGGCTCGTGCTCTTGAAAATGCAGCTCGTTTGCTCGAAGAATCTCCATACAAGAAGATGCTTGCTGACCGTTATTCTTCATTCGATAGCGGTAAGGGTAAAGAGTTCGAAGAAGGTA
This sequence comes from Bacteroides caecigallinarum, assembly GCF_021531075.1. Taxonomy (GTDB): domain Bacteria; phylum Bacteroidota; class Bacteroidia; order Bacteroidales; family Bacteroidaceae; genus Phocaeicola; species Phocaeicola caecigallinarum_B. The sequence continues at coordinate 3,703 of NZ_JADYTJ010000017.1, forward strand.
AACTTACTCTTGAAGATGTTGTTGCTTATGCTAAGGCTAATGGCGAACCAAAACAGACTAGCGGTAAGCAGGAACTTTACGAGGCTATTGTAAATATGTATTGCTAATATCTGATTAATAAATAGTCAGAACATGGTCGGCGCACGGTTGTCGGTGGTATTTTACCTATGACAGCAGTGTGTCGGCTTATTTCGTTTTTTCATTAATTAAGAATCTTGTTATTATGAATAATACAGAAAAAGGCAGCAAAGCCTATCTCTTTTCCATAGTCCTCGTTGCTGTGTTGGGAGGATTATTGTTCGGATACGATACTGCAGTTATATCAGGAGCAGAAAAAGGACTACAGGCATTTTTTATGGGTGCAAGTGATTTTGCTTATACAGATGCGTGGCATGGCATTACTTCTTCCAGTGCACTTATAGGTTGTATCATCGGTAGTGCCATATCAGGTTTCTTTGCTTCAAGATTCGGACGTAAGAATTCGCTATTCATGGCAGGTATTATGTTCTTTCTTTCAGCACTGGGCTCATACTGGCCTGAGTTTCTCTTCTTTGATTATGGAAAACCTACATATTCATTATTGATTGCTTTTAATTTCTATCGTGTATTAGGGGGAGTAGGTGTAGGTTTGGCTTCTGCTATTTGTCCTATGTATATTGCAGAAATTGCACCTAGCAATATTCGTGGAACATTGGTGTCATGGAACCAGTTCGCTATTATATTTGGTCAGCTGGTAGTTTATTTCGTTAATTTCCTCATACTTGGTGATAATATAAATCCTGTTATTAAAGCAGTAGAGGGTGTAAACCAGATTATTAATCCTGGAGAAGCTGCATGGACTATAGAGACCGGATGGAGACTGATGTTTGTCAGCGAGGCCGTTCCTGCAGGTCTTTTCACACTGCTTGTCTTGCTTGTGCCTGAAACTCCTAGATACCTTGCAATGGTGGGTAAGGACGAAAAGGCATTGTTTGTTCTTAGTAGAATTAATGGTCTTACTCAGGCTAAGGCAATACTTCAGGATATTAAAGCTACAGCAGAAGAAAAAACTGAGAAACTGTTTACTTACGGCTGGACTGTTATATTCGTAGGTATAATGCTGAGTGTTTTCCAGCAAGCTGTAGGTATCAACGCAGTATTGTATTTTGCTCCTCGTATTTTCGAAAGTATGGGTATGGGTAACCCGATGGTTCAAACAGTATTTATGGGTGTTGTAAATATTCTATTTACTTTGCTTGCTATATTCACTGTTGAACGTCTTGGTAGAAAACCTCTTCTGATATGGGGATCAATAGGTATGGCTATTGGAGCATTGGGAGTAGCATTAAGCAACGCTGTGACAGGGCTTCCTGCTATTGTTCCGGTTGTTAGCATTATGATATATAGTGCTTCGTTCATGTTCAGTTGGGGACCTATCTGCTGGGTTCTTATAGCAGAAATTTTCCCAAATACCATCCGTGGCGGTGCTGTGGCAATTGCAGTAGCATTCCAGTGGATATTCAACTTTATCGTTTCGTCTACATTCCTTCCTATGTACAATATGAGTGCCGGAGATATGGGAGTTAAATTCGGCCATATGTTCGTGTATGGACTATATGGAGTGATTTGTGTTCTTGCTGCGGTATTCGTATGGAAAATGGTTCCTGAAACCAAGGGTAAGACACTCGAGGATATGACAAGACTTTGGAAAAAGAATAAGTAATTCAATTATCCGGCATACTTTGTTTGCCTAGAGGTGTAAATACGTACTGTCTTTTTTTATGAAATGAACTGTCGTTTGCAGTGAAACGACTTGTCGTTTTATCAGTCAGCAGATAAAGTGTGATTACGGTCATCAATAAAGCCCTAAAGTTCGCAATGATCTTTAGGGCTTATATTTTTATATGATGAAGCTTATGCTCTATTTGACGACAATTTCATCCAGGAAAATCCATCCGCCTTCTATGTCAACTATTTTAGCATATATCCTTATAAGTCTGGCTGTTAGATTTCTCATGTATGCGAAGTCATGAAATACTACACTTTTTCTGTCGGTATGGATTTCAGTGCTATGTATATCATAGATATTATTGGATTATCTTTTATACTTTTTCAATTCAGGCAATATTTTGTTTATTTCATTTATTCTGTGTGTGTCGCTGGGATGCGTGCTCATGAATTCTGGAACACCTCCTTCTGACTGTGCCGACATCTTCTGCCAGAAATTTACCGCCACTTCAGGATTATATCCTGCAATTGTCATCAATATAAGTCCCATATAGTCTGCTTCAAGCTCGTGTGTTCTTGAAAATGGTAGCATTACACCGTATTGAGCACCTATTCCGTATACTGTTCCGGCTACGTTCTTTACCATAGTGCTTTTTTCTGATAATGCGGCCGAAAGAATTTGTGAACCATATTGAGCTGCTATCTGTTGGCTCATTCTCTCATTACTGTGCTTGGCAACTGCATGTGCCACTTCATGTCCTATTACTACAGCCAGTTCGTCGTCCGATGAAACAAGTTCCATAAGCCCTTCGTATACCACAATCTTTCCTCCGGGCATACAGAAAGCATTTACCTGTTTGTCGGCTACAAGATTGAATTCCCATGAGAAGTTCTTGATTTCGTTTGACATTCCGTTCTGTCTGAGATATTCTTCTGTAGCTACAGCTATTTTCTGGCCTACACGTTTGACCATTGCCGTCTGCGATGAAGATGTTGATTTCCTGGCAGTTTTGATATAATCATTATATTGGGTTAGACTTGATGAAAGAACTTCCGAATCAGAAACAAGTAATAACTGCTTACGTCCTGTCAGTGGTACAGAACCGCAACTCATAAGCAGGCATGATAGAACGTATATAAAGATGTATTTTCTTCTCATAAGATTTATAAAATGATTGTATAGGCAAATATGGTAAAAAAAAATGATTATTCAAAGTGTAGCAATTGCAATTGAATTATCTATAATCGTTCTAATTAATAGTCAGTATTGATATCTATCCGGCATAATTCTTTAAAAATATTCATATTTTCTATACTTTTGTGTGAATATGTATATAAATGACATTATTATATTATGTTGAGAAAAGTTAGACAGATTCTTGCATTAGTGTTTTTTCTTTGTATAACACTATTGTTTCTTGACTTCACCGGGACGATACATTCCTGGTTGGGTTGGATGGCAAAAATTCAGTTCATGCCTGCCTTATTTGCCGTAAATACAGCAATATTGGTTTTCTTGTTCCTGCTTACATTGATATTCGGACGTGTATACTGCTCCGTAATTTGCCCTTTGGGTGTTATGCAGGATGTCATTTCACGTTTTAGTGGAATGCGTAAGAAAAACAGATTCACGTATTCGCCGGCACTCTTTTATTTAAGATATATAGTTCTGGCAATATTCATTGCAGCTTTTTTCCTTGGAGCCGGTTCGGTGGTAGCATTACTGTCGCCATATAGTTCGTACGGGAGAATAGCTTCAAATCTTTTGACTCCGATATGGCAAGCAGGAAACAATATTCTTGCATATTTTGCAGAACGTGCTGAAAGTTATGCCTTTTATTCTACCGAGGTGTGGATAAAGAGTCTTCCTACATTTGTTATAGCTATAGTTACTTTTATCGCAATATTTATTCTGGCGTGGCGTAACGGACGTACTTACTGCAATACTATTTGTCCGGTAGGTACAATCTTAGGCTGTATATCACGTTTCTCTTTCTTCAGAATAGAGATAGATAGGGATAAATGCAAAAACTGTCGCCTTTGTGCCCGTCAGTGCAAGTCGTCATGTATAGACATTAAAAATCATAATATAGATTATACCCGTTGTGTGACATGTATGAATTGTCTTGATTCGTGTAAGTATGATGCTATACATTATGTATCGCGTTTCCGTAAGAACAAAGTGAATGATGTGAAGACCATTAGTCATGCAGAAGCGGATAATTCCAGAAGGGCATTCCTTGCAACAGCTGCCATGATTACTGCAGGAAGCGCATTGAAAGCACAGGAAATGAAAGTAGACGGAGGATTGGCAGAAATTATAGACAAGAAAGTGCCTCATAGAAATACACATATACTTCCTCCGGGAGCGTTGAACAAAAACAGTTTTGCCAAGAAATGTACCGGATGTCAGTTGTGTGTTTCTGTATGTCCTAATCAGGTGCTGCGTCCTTCAACGGACTTGATGAGACTTATGCAGCCTGAAATGTCGTATGAGAAAGGTTATTGCCGTCCGGAGTGTACCAAGTGTTCCGAGGTATGCCCTACAGGTGCAATAAATCTTATTTCACTGGCCGACAAGGCTTCTACACAGATAGGTCATGCGGTATTTATAATGGAGAACTGTGTAGCAGTAAAAGATAAAGTGGAATGCGGAAACTGTGCGCGTCATTGTCCATCAGCTGCCATAAAGATGATAAGCATAGATAAAGAAGACAAGAATGCCCCTAGAATACCATCGGTCAATGTAGAAAGATGTATAGGTTGTGGAGCATGCGAAAACCTTTGTCCGTCACGTCCTTTCAGTACAATTTATGTGGAAGGACATGAACGCCATAGAATGATTTAATAATAAAGATTGTAGTATGGAAAAGAAAAATATAAATCGAAGGGATTTTATTAAGATTGTAGGAATAAGTACAGCTACGGTTAGCGGACTGTTTTATGGATGCGGAAAAGGTAAATCTGATGAGAATACATCTTCAGACCCTACTTCGCCCGTTCCTGTAGATAAGATGACTTATCGTACTTCCGATCGTGGTGACAAGGTTTCATTGTTGGGATATGGCTGTATGCGCTGGCCTACACTTCCATCTCCTGCAGGTGACGGTAATGTGATAGATCAGGATGCTGTGAATGAGCTTATTGATTATGCAATGGCTCATGGAGTGAATTATTACGATACATCTCCGGTTTATGTACAGGGATGGTCGGAAAAATCTACAGGTATAGCTCTTAAACGTCATCCGAGGGATAAATTCTATGTAGCGACAAAGTTATCCAATTTCTCAAACTACACGCGCGAGAATTCCATAAAGATGTATAAGAGGTCATTCGAAGAACTTCAGGTGGACTATATTGACTATTATCTCCTTCATTCCATCGGTAATGGAGGGATGAAGACTTTCCGTGCCAGATATATAGATAATGGTATGTTAGACTACCTTATTGAAGAAAGAAAGGCTGGAAGAATCCGTAACCTTGGCTTCTCATTTCACGGCACACAGGATGTGTTCGACGAAGTTCTTGCCATGCACGACAAGGTTCATTGGGATTTTGTACAGATACAGCTGAATTATGTTGACTGGCGTCATGCTTCAGGCAGAAATGTAAATGCCGAATATCTATATGCAGAGCTTGAAAAACGTAACATACAGGCCATTATAATGGAACCTCTTTTGGGAGGACGATTGTCGAACGTACCACAGCATATTGTTGACAGATTCAAGCAACAGCGTCCTTCGGACAGTGTCGCATCTTGGGCATTCCGATTTGCCGGTACTTGGGATAAGGTGCTGACAGTTTTAAGCGGAATGACATACATGGAGCATTTGCAGGATAATATCCGTACATATTCTCCATTAATTCATCTTACAGACGAGGATAAGGAATTCCTTGAAGAGACAGCACAACTTATAAAGAAATATCCTACAGTGCCTTGCAATGACTGCAAATACTGTATGCCGTGTCCGTATGGTATTGATATACCTGCCATATTGGTACACTATAACAAGTGTGTTAACGAGGGTAATGTACCAAAGTCAAGCAAGGATGAGAATTACGATAAGGCACGTAGGGCATATCTCATAGGTTACGACAGAAGTGTTCCGAAACTGAGACAGGCAAGTCATTGTATCGGTTGCAAACAGTGTATAGAACATTGTCCACAGGATATAAATATTCCTCGTGAACTTCATCGTATAGACAGTTTTGTTGAGTCGTTAAAGCAGAACAAATTATGATTCAATCTTGGAATGGTGAGGTGTCGTCATTGAAAGACGAGTTGCAGAAAGGAGGCTGGTCTTGCGTCATAGGTAATGGCGTTGAGATGCGGACATTCTCACGCAGAGGTGTAGCAGATCTGTATAATATACTTATAAATGAGCCCCAGTTGCTCAATGGAGCTACCATAGCAGATAAAGTGGTAGGGAGGGGAGCTGCTGCCCTTATGGTTTTGGGAAAAGTTTCAAGACTTCATACACACATAATAAGTACTCCGGCATTGAGCTTATTACGCAGTGCCGGAGTAATTACAGATTTTGATATAAAGACAGATTATATTATAAACCGTGACGGTACAGGACGTTGCCCTGTCGAAACATTGTGCGACGGATTGTCTGAGCCGGAAAAGATGTTGCCTCTTATATCAGATTTCCTTTCGAAAATGCGTTCCTGAAATATTATAGTTCGAAAATTCCTGTTGGTGACGTCCTTCTTAATGGAACTACCTCCAGATCTCTTCCTACAATTATATCTTTTGATTTTAAAGCTGTTTCTACTGTCTTCAAAGCCAGTTCAGGGTGATTGTTGTCTTTGCTTAAATGGCATAGCCACAGGTACTTCAGTTGTGAAGGGAAATTGCATGAAATAAATTCTGCCAGTTCCCTGTTGCACAGATGACCATTGCCGCTTGCAATTCTTTCTTTCAGGTGAGTGGGGTATGGACCACTGTCTAGCATACTCTTGTCGTAATTGGCTTCCATAACCAGATAGTCGGAAATACTTACATATTGGGCCACAATGGGAGTGATTCGTCCAATGTCTGTTATGAACGTGAACACTTTGTCGCATATCTTTATGCTGTAACCCACATTGTCAGTCGAGTCGTGCGGAACTTCAAAACATGTTATCTCAAGGTCATTCAGTTTTATAGTCTCACCTTTACTGATAAACCTTTTCATATTGTCTGCCAGCTTCTCTGTCATACAGTAACTTCTTTTTATACCCTCGTGTACTTCTGCTGTTGCATATACGGGTATATTGTGTTTTCCTGCAAGGTGCCCTACAGCCTTTATGTGGTCGGCATGATCGTGAGTTACGAATACAGCTTTCACATCGCCCAGATTCAGGCAGTGATCCTTGAAAATCTTTTTCACTGTACGTATTCCCAATCCTCCGTCTATGAGAATAGATGTGTTGCCGTTGCTCAGAAAGTAACAATTTCCGCTACTTCCGCTTGCAAGGCTTAAAAACTTTATATTCATATCGTTATTTCTTATTTTGTGTTTCAAAACTTTCCATTGTCGGAAAAAAGTTGTGCGAAATTACAAAAAATAGCCTGAAAAAACTATTTCTACCATGATTTTGTAGGTATAGAAATTGTTCGATACTATGCCGAAAAGATATTTTTTGTACTTTTGTATCGGCATTATAAAGACTGTAACACAAGGATGAAACCACAATTTCTGATAGGAGGAGCAACATCGGGGAGCGGAAAGACTATTTTCGCTTTAGGACTTCTTCGTGCCCTGAAGAAACGTGGAATAAAGGTTCAGCCTTATAAATGTGGTCCGGGATTTATGGATACACAGCTGCATTCCATATCTTCAGGAACAGACTCTGTAAACCTTGATTCATGGTTTGCAGGACGTACACATCTTCAATACGTGTACAACAAATATGGCGAGAAATCAGATGTATGTGTGATAGAGGGCAATTCGGCACTGTTCGACGGCTATAGAAGGATGCAGGGGAGTAGTGCAGAGATGTCGCAAGTGGTTTCAGTTCCTGTTATACTGGTTGTGAATGCCCGATCGGCAGCATATTCTGTTGCTCCCATGCTTTATGGTTATAAATTATTCCGCCCTCAGGTGAAAATAGCAGGAGTGGTATTCACTCATGTATCATCGTCTACACATTTTTCGTATCTCAAGGATGCCTGTAATGATGCCGGTTTGAACAGTCTTGGCTATATTCCTTTTGATGAAAGTCTGAAACTCCCACAGCGCCACACAGCACTTACACTGTCTGTACGCTCAGAAATAGAGGAAGTGGCAGAGAAAGCAGCTTATTATGTAGAGCAGAATATCGATATAGACCGTATTCTGAAGATGTGTACACGTATATTCCCATGCGAGTATACTCTTCCATATACATCAGACGTAGAAGGAACAGGTAATTATGATGTAATACATAAATCTTTGAAAATAGCTGTTGCTCGTGATTCTGCATTTAACCTTATATATAAGGAAAACATTGACAGGCTTTCAGCAATTGGACGTATCACATACTTCAGTCCTCTGTACTCCAATAATCTCCCTGAAGCAGATATCATATATATACCGGGAGGTTTCCCTGAAATGTTTGCCCGTCAGTTGCATCGTAGGAAATCATTGATGAAACAGCTTAAGAATTATGCCGACAAAGGTGGAAGGATTATAGCCGAAGGAGGAGGAATGGTGCTTCTGTCGCGTTCGCTGACTGTTCGTGAAGGGGGGAGCGCATACGAGATGAGCGGAGTCATGCCTTTTGGCTGCACAATGGTTGACTCGCATCTGCATACAGGATATCGTATTATTGAAATGTCCGATAAGTTACTCAGAGGACATGAGTTCCGTTTCCTTTCCATAGATACTGAGAAATCTCAGTTACCATCTGATGTGAGAGTTATTCCCGTCAGGAATACGCGTGGAGAAAAAGCAGACTCATACATATATCGTTACAGGAATGCGATAGCCGGTTTTACCCATTGGTATTGGGGAGAGACCGATGTGCTTCGTTTGTGGGATTAAGTTTAGAACCACTCATTTTATAAAAAAACTTGCCCGCATTTAAAGTAAAACGCGGGCAAGTTTTAATTCGAATGCGGGCAAGTTTAAAATTATGTTCGGACTCATCCCTTCAATATCTCCTTAATGCCTCCTAAAGAACCTAGTAGGGAAGTAGCCTCGTACGGTATGTAAACGGTCTTGTTATCCTTTCCGCTTGCCATTTCCTTCAGAGTCTCTATGTATTTAAGTGCAATCTGATAAGATGCCGGATCTGAGTTTGAGCCTTTGATGGCTTCAGCCAGTTTTTCAATAGCTTCAGCCTCTGCTTTGGCCTGAAGTATTTTAGCTTCCGCTTCACCCTGTGCCATCAGAATCTGCGATTCTTTCTGCGCTTTGGCCTGGTTTATCTGCGCTTCCTTCTCACCTTCGGAATAAAGAATCTTCGATGTCTTGTCACCTTCAGCCTTCAGAATTTTTGCACGACGTTCTCGTTCTGCCTGCATCTGCTGTTCCATTGCACGGCGTACACTTTCGGGAGGAGTTATATCCTGCAGTTCCACACGGTTCACTTTCACTCCCCATTTGTTTGTTGCCTCGTCAAGTACTTCTCGGAGACGGGAGTTGATTGTGTCGCGCGATGTAAGAGTTTCGTCCAGTTCCAGCTCGCCGATAATGTTACGAAGGGTTGTCTGAGTAAGTTTCTCTATTGCGTTTGGCAGGTTCTCTATCTCATATACCGATTTGAACGGGTCTGTAATCTGGAAATACAGCAATGCGTTAATGCTGGTGGTTACGTTATCTTTGGTAATCACGCTCTGTTCCGGGAAATCGTAAACCTGTTCACGAAGGTCTATTACATCCGACATCCTTATAAGTGTCTGTGTAGTTCCATTCATTCTGGTTACCACATACCTTGTATAAACCTTCCTCGGTCTGTCGAGAATAGGCCATATGATATTTATACCGGAAGACAACGTACTGTGGTATCTTCCCAGTCTTTCAATAACTTTTGTTTCCCCCTGGCGGATGATTTTAAGCCCCTGCACAGCAAAAACTATTACAACAAGCGCCACAAGCCCTACAATAATCAAAGCTCCCATAATGAATGTGTGTTTTTAGATGTTTATAATAAAGATATTTATCATGCTTTTCTGACGGTAAGTATGATGCTGTCCACTTTAAGAACGACAACTTTCTCACCTTTCATAATATTGTTTCCGTCTTCCGATACAGCCTTCCACCTGTCCCCGTCAATGGCTACGCGTCCGCTGTTTGTTTCCGGTACGATATCTTCCTCAACGATGGCGGTTCGTCCGATAAGAGCTTCCACTCCGCTTTTAGGCGAATCTTTCTTCCTTGAAAGAAATTTGAGCATGAACGGGCGTACATAGATGAATGATATTAAAGTGAAAACGGCAAAGACCGTAATCTGCCATACCAAAGAGTCGGTGAAACAAGATGCCACCGCTGCGCCAACGGCTCCAATAGCTAAACATAATGCTGCAAAACCTACGGTAATTATTTCTATTATTACAAGTGCCAGTGCTATGGCAAGCCATATTTGCCAGATTTCCATAAAATAAGTGTTTTTTAAAGATTTATGTTGTCAAGATATTAAAAGTTTTCGGGTTTTCAAAGGAGAATATGAGATATTCTTAATTATGATTTTGAGCGATATAATCATTCCAGATTTCTGTAGCAAGATATTTGTCACTTCTGCAATGTAGGTCAGCAATACCCTCGTCTATAAGGTCTGCTATTTCAGAACTATAATATATATCTGTAGCTTCTTCAATTGTTATATGATACATCTCACTCAAGCTTGATATTATGTTTGAGCATTTTACTCCTTTATATATCTGTTTTGAAACTCCTGTCATAATTTAATACTTTCAATGTAAGTTAAACATTCATCTATCATTTGTTGTGACCGAATACATAATTGTATATTTGGCTTTTCGTATTTCAATAAACCTAATGCTTGTTCTTTGGATAATTCACCTGCGAAATATCTGTCTAATGTTAAAATAACACGGTCGTTGGCAATACCTCCAATGACCATATCATAAAGTTCTACAGGTTCCCCTATACGGCAATTTGCGACATAATCCAACCATTCACTGTTATATGAATCAAAACGAAGTAATTTCCATTTATCAATATTATAACTTAACTCATAAATATTAAGCCAAGCAGGTTTACCTCTACGCAGGAAACGTTGTGCGTATTTTTCAGCCTGCTCACGTATTGTTGTAATGTAAAATCCCTGTCCGAAATCAAGATACTCCCTTGAATGTATCGTGTCCGGATTTTCTACTATAACACTTGAAGCATGATATACTTTCATAATTATAGAACTCCTTTCTCTTTCATATAATCTGTCAGGTCTTCCATCAGATAACGCGAACCAAATGTATGCAGTACATCGTATGAGGGGACAATGTATCCATACAGTATCCCTGAATCTTTAAGCCGTTTATAAACTTCTCTCTGCGACAGATGAAGATGTACTGCCAATGTGCTAATGCAAAATGTAACAAAATCCAGAACTTTTTTATCCATAATCATTTGAGATTTTAATAGTTCGCACGAATTATAACAAAGTTACAAATTACTTGGTTATTATAAACAATTGAATGATGTTTTTTATTCATTGATTTAGTTTAAATAGTATTCAAACAGTGTTTGAACACTATTAAATACCGTTTATGACTATATAAAAGGATATCTTGTATTCAGATAATCTACCCATAGCCTGTTCTTTTCGTTCATCTCAAAATGTTTACTTATAAGGAGAATTAGTTTCTCAATAGTAATATATCCGAATGTCGATTTTCCATATTCTGACAGTAATTTTTCATATTCCGGAAGTACTTTCTTGAAATGAGTATTCCCTTTTGGATAAAGTGTGATACTATGGAATCTGTCAATTTGTCCGTTCATAACCATTGTCACACCTAACAAATGGTTTCTCCATATCTGGCGATATTCATTTTTGCAGAGCGATGTTTCACTCAGACGGTTGTTGCTTATCTCATTTGTGTATAGTCCACATTGGCGAGTCTTGGTAGCGTATAGAGAATCTTCCTGCTCCATAACTCTCTTCCTTTCTAGTTTCCCAAAAGGATATCCTTCCTCAGTATATTTCACTTCAATACCTACACCACACTTTTTCCCATTATAAATATATTCAATATATGTATCGAATGAAGTATTGTCGTCAAGTGCGTCCTCTTTTTTAGGAGCCCACTCAATACGAATATCTGTTACCTTATCTATCTTATCTGTTTTCAGGATTTCTTTTAATAGAGCAGATGTGGCTTGCAGATCAGATTTCATTGGATAAAATACATTCCAAGGAATATGTTCACTCCTTAGCATATTGCCCATAAGTCCTTCATGGAGAGCCATATTTAACTTACCGTATCGCTCCTTTATACCATTAAGTATTTCGTTTCTATAAACCTCACAGAAATTATATCCTAATGAAGCGAATGGCTCCATAAGGAAAGCACCATACTTACCGAACTTGTGTTTAGGATCGTATGGAATACCTAACACCATCTGACGGAAAAGTGACTGCTTTTTCCTCGCATGTGCTTTGAATGCTGGCTCACTGGCATCTTGTGGAGGTCCTTGACATGCGGCTTTCTGCTTTAATAATATAAGTTTTTCTAATTGATCCATATTTTAAAATCCAGTACTATATGACAAAATTAGCAATAATAATTTATTAATTATTATGTTGCGATATCAATACATTTAATTTTTGGTAGATATAGTTAATTGGGAGGTTAAAACATGGATAATATTCACATTGTTAAATTAATGGTTTTCCATTCATTTTTCATACCTTTGCGTAGTATTAATTTTTAATTTTACGATTATGATTATCGACAAACTTGAAAACATTGGAATGTATGCCTCTGTAAATCCGCTGTTTGCTCAGGCTATTGAATTTTTGAAATCGACAGACCTTAATGCTCACGAACTTGGTAAGGTAGTGCTGAAAGAAGGCGAACTGTTCGTTAACTTTGCTGCTGCCAGACCAAAGACTAAGGATGATGCAAAAATAGAGACACACAATAACTTCATCGACATCCAGATTCCTCTCACAGGCACTGAACTTATGGGATATATGCCGAGAAAAGACCTTGCTGAGGCTGAATATAATGCAGAAAAGGATGTAACTTTCTATCCCGGACATGCTACTGACTATCTGACTGTGAAACCTGGGATGTTCGCTATTTTCTTCCCTGAAGATGCTCACGCACCTGGTGTGACAGAAGTGGAACTGAAGAAAGTTATTGTTAAAGTTAGAGTGAAATAAGATATCGGTTTTTATTTACGGACCATTTGATAACGGAAGAATAGGCAAGAATTCAGCTGTTTGCCTATTCTTCCATTTATGTTATAATATATCTTCGTCTCTTTATCAAATTGGTATTTTTCGCAACTATTATGGTACATCTTTAGTGTATAATAAGGATTAATTTTGCTGAAAAATATAAGTTATATGACTGTTTGTATTAAGTCTCTGATTCAGAATATGAATATTGTTATAGGTTGTACTATAGGGTGTAGCTACTGTTATGCCAGGTGTAACTGCAACAGGTTTCATATGACTGATGACTTCTCAAAGCCGGAATATTTGGGCAGGAAATTATATCTTATGGATAATCCTGTATCACATGTATGGTTTCTTACGGGAATGAGCGATTTCTCTGATTGGAAAACAGAATGGAATAATGAAATATTCAATCGTATATCTATTAATCCTCAGCATTCTTACATATTATTGACCAAGCGACCTGAACTTATTGATTTCAGAACAGACGATGAAAATGCGTGGATGGGTGTGACTGTAACCAGAGCGTCAGAGAAAAAACGTCTTACAGATTTAAAGAAATACATTAAAGCCAGACATTATCATGCCACATTTGAACCTCTTTTTGAGGATATAGGCGAAATTGATTTTAGAGGGTTTGACTGGGTTGTTATAGGAACAGAAACAGGAAAAAGAAAAGGAAAAGTTGATGCCAGGCCAGAGTGGGTATTACATATAGCTGAACAAGCAAAAAAATGTAATATTCCTGTTTTTATGAAAGAAGATCTCTTGCCTATTATGGGGGAAGATAACATGATCCAAGAATTACCTGAACAGTTTATACAAAAAACATGGAAAAAGAAATTGTCAAAGAAATAGATGTGCAAAGCGTGATGACAAAATCGTCTTTGCCGGTTGGAGGATTTTCTGTCAATCCGTACGTGGGATGTCCTCATGCATGTAAGTATTGTTATGCATCGTTCATGAAACGTTTTACCGGGCACACGGAACCGTGGGGAACTTTTCTTGATGTGAAAAACTGGAAACCTATAGCCAATCCACATAAATACGATGGCCAGAGGATTGTTATCGGTTCTGTTACAGACGGATATAATCCATACGAAGAGGAGTTTTGCAGGACTCGCAGACTTCTGGAAGAGCTGAAAGGTACAAATGCCGAGATAATGATATGTACCAAATCCGATCTTGTCTTGCGTGACCTTGACTTGCTGAAGAATTTCCCGAAGGTTACTGTTTCATGGTCTATAAATACCTTGGATGAACAGTTCCGTAAGGATATGGATCGCGCCGTAAGTATCGAGCAGAGAATTGCGGCCATGAGAAAGGTGTATGAAGCAGGGATACGTACAGTATGCTTCGTGTCGCCTATATTTCCGGGGATTACCGATGTGAAAGCTATTATCGAGCGTGTCAGGGATTTTGCCGATTTGATATGGCTTGAAAATCTTAATCTTCGGGGACAATTCAAGTGTACTGTCATGAGTTACATTAAAGACAATCATCCGGATGTTTATGACTTGTATGATGAAATTTACAATAAGAAACGGATGAACTATTGGGAGTCCCTCGAAAAAGAAATCTCAATGTTCGCAAAACAAAATGGTTTCCCTTATATGGTTAACGACCTGCCTTACGGGCGTTCTGAGAAAGGGAAGCCTGTTATAGTAAATTATTTTTATCACGAGAGAATAAAGTTGAAACCGTGAAACTAGTTATATTGGCTTGACAGATGTCACAAATTCACTGATGGTCTGTCCTGTCATCTGCTTGAAGAAACGCATCAGATGGTTCGGCTCAGAGAAATGCAGGCGGAAGGCTATCTCTTTTACAGACATATCGGAGAAAAGAATATCGTTTTTCACCTCCTGTAGCAACCGCTGTTTCAGCAGGTGTACGGCCGACAGACCGAACTCACGCATGACAGCCTTATTTAGAGTTACCCTGCTTATGTTCATCATTTCAGAATAGTCCGTGACCCGTGTCTTCTCGGAAATATGTTTTTCCAGCAGTTCTTTGTATTGGTATGCGTAATTGTTCTGCGGAGGTGCGAAAGGAAGGTTGAAATGCCTGGCGTAGAATCTGTTCAGTAATAGAAGAAACTGATACAGACAGGCTACAATCATATGATAACTGTCAGCTACAGGATTATGCAGTTCTCTTTTCATTTGTTGCAAGATTGAGAGATATGTCGCCATTTCTTTATTCGGCATATCGAAAAAAGTTGGATAGTCATGCTGGTAGCAATACAGTAGTCTGTACATGAAATATTTGTCGGACAGGAAATTGCTGATGAACTCCTCCTGAAATATTAAGAATGTATAGTCCAACTTGTCCAGGCTGACATGCCATTCCTGAATCAGGAAAGGGGATACTACAAGTACCATATTAGGGTGCAACTCTATCTTTCTGCCCGACAAAATCATATAGCCTTCTGCTTTACGAAAGAAATAAAACTCAAAGAAATCAGTTTTATACCGTTTTTCAAGATTGAACCATCCCGGCTTTTCTGAACTTTCGGCCGAATTAAGAAGGAAATCTACTCCACATGAGCTTTTGGAGTATTTCAGCAGAGAAATGTGCTCAGCCGTTTCTGCCGGATAAATGCCATATGATTCTTTATACTTCATAATACTTGGTTTAATCTTTTATTAGTAAAGAAATTTATATGATGTTCTTGTGCTTCCTGCCGCATTCAGGACATTCGCCCTTGATTACAAACGATACGGAGCGCATTGTAAATCCAGGTTTCAGCTCGAATTCGGGTAAAGGAATATCATCCATGCAGAATGATTTTCTGCATGACTCGCAGTAGAAATGTATATGAGCGTCGGACAGATTGCAAACCGTTTTGCTTGTACACAGCTCATAGTTTAGTATTCCGCGTCCGTCCTCGAACGAATGTACTATGTCGTGTTCCAGAAACAGTGTCAGTACACGGAATATGCTCGATTTATCCATAGTGGCAAGTATGTCCTCCAGGTCGGTAAGGCTCACGGGGCAGGCCTGCTCTTTCAGGGCTTTCAGAACAAGTATTCTGTTTGCTGTCGGTTTTACTCCCTTAAGCTCCAGACTGTCAGCTAAATCATTAGTTTCCATCGTCTTTTCTGATTGTTTGTTTTCATCGCGGCAAAGATATAAAAAAATAAGTACATTTGTACGCCTGTCCGTTTTTATGCAACCCGGTTGCATATACTCCCGCAAAGTTTTTATGCAACCAGGTTTTATAAAATCCATTTTATATTTGCGTCACGAAACAGAAAGATTTGAATTATGACAGAGAATAATGAACATGTACACGACCATAAGCACAATCATGCGCATAGTGGTCTGAGAGGAAAGATTACTCTTATCGTAATCACCTCGTTGTTGCTCATAGTGGCGGCAATAATTGAGAAACATGGTAACTTGTCAACCTTGCAGTTACTGTTTGTTTATCTAGTGCCTTATCTTATTGTCGGATACGGGACATTAAAAGAGGCATGCGAAGGCATAGCCGGAGGAGATGTGTTTAATGAACATTTTCTTATGGCTGTCGCTACCATAGGAGCCTTATGTATAGGTTTCCTCCCCGGTGCTGAGACTGAGTATCCGGAGGCTGTATTCGTTATGCTTTTCTTTCAGGTAGGCGAGTTGTTTGAGAGTTATGCCGAAGGAAAGAGCCGCGACAGCATTTCGCATCTTATGGACATACGTCCGGATGTGGCAAATGTGGAGAGAAATGGAAAAATCGTTACAGTTTCTCCTCAGGAGGTCAATGTAGGCGAAACAATTGTTATCAGACCAGGAGAGAAAGTTCCTTTGGACGGAATAGTTGTAGAGGGTACATCGTCACTTAACACCATAGCGTTGACAGGCGAGAGTATGCCGCGCGAATTGTCGGTTAACGATGAGGTTATGTCCGGTTGCATAAACCTTACGGGAGTTATCCGTGTTAAGACCACAAAGAGTTTCGGAGAAAGCACTGTGTCGAAAATCATCAGTCTCATGGAAAATGCCGATGCCAGCAAGTCGCGCAGCGAATCGTTTATAACACGTTTTGCACGTGTATATACTCCTATAGTGGTTATAGCCGCACTGTTTCTTGCCGTTATTCCGCCGCTGTTTTCACCGTCGGCCTTTATGGAATCGTTCCCATTATGGCTCCATCGTGCCCTGATATTTCTGGTTGTGTCCTGTCCTTGTGCGTTGGTAATCAGTGTCCCTCTTACATTTTTCGGTGGACTTGGCGGAGCTTCACGCCGTGGTATCCTTATAAAAGGAAGCAATTATATGGACACACTTTCAAAGATTGGTACTGTGGTATTCGACAAGACCGGAACACTCACACGAGGAGAATTTGCCGTTGAGGCTGTCCATTCGGACAGGTTCAACGAACAGGAGTTGCTGCATCTTGCCGCACATGTGGAACATTTCTCTACACATCCCATAGGTGAAGCCCTTCGTTCGGCTTTTCCAAACGAGGCGCACGACGGTTGCCCGGTAACTGACGTGGAAGAAATAGCCGGACATGGAATAAAGGCAAATGTGGCAGGACGTACGGTGTGTGTGGGCAATCAGAAGATGATGGACAGTATCGGTGTGAAATGGCATGATTGTCATAGGATAGGTACTATAATACATGTGGCTGTAGATGGAGAATATGCCGGCCATATCGTAATAAACGACCGTATAAAGGAAGATAGCCCTGAGGCGATAGCTTCACTGAAAAGGCTGGAAATAAGTAAAACTGTGATGCTTACCGGTGACCGTAAAGAAGTGGCTATGGATGTGGCTGGCAAGCTTGGAATAGATATCTGCCATGCGGAACTCCTTCCGGCAGACAAAGTGGAGCATGTGGAGGCTCTTCTCTCGTCTGTAGATAAAGGAAAGACTCTGGCCTTCGTGGGCGACGGAATAAACGACGCTCCTGTGCTTAAACGTGCCGATGTGGGTATAGCTATGGGCGGACTGGGAAGCGATGCTGCCATAGAGGCGTCCGATGTTGTTCTGATGGACGACAAACCTTCAAAAATAGCCGAGGCGATAAGTATCTCAAGGCGTACGATAAGGATAGCCCGCGAGAATGTCTGGTTTGCGATAGGAGTGAAGATAGCAGTCCTTGTACTAGCCTCTGTAGGTCTCAGCACCATGTGGATGGCTGTATTCGCTGATGTGGGTGTTACGGTTCTTGCCGTATTCAATGCCATGCGTGCATTGCGTAATTAATTTTGATATAACATATGATAAAAGCTATATTCTTCGATATTGACGGAACACTGGTGAGTTTTAACACCCATCGTATTCCACAGTCTGCCATAGATGCTATTTCAATGGCAAAGGCAAAAGGTGTCAGAATTTATATCTCCACCGGACGTCCTTTATCTCTTATAAACAACCTTGACGAAATAAAGCATCTGATAGACGGATATATCACAGCCAATGGAGCATTGTGCTTTTCAGACGGCAAGATAATATCATGTACACCTATCCCGAAAGAAGATGTATTGACGGTGTTGAGGTTTTCAGACGATATGAAATTCCCGTGTATGGTGGTAGGCGAGAAGGCCCTTACCATGTACAATAGCGACGAGAGGACAGACCGGATATTCCGCCAGATGCTGAATGTACACAATATGAGGGAAGACAATAATGTGGAACAGATTCTGCAACAAAGAATATTGCAGCTTACGCCTGTCATTTCTGTAGCCGAGGAAAAGCAGATTATGCCGTACCTCTCCGGATGTGTTTCATCACGTTGGTATCCGGACTTTGCCGATATAACTGCGACTAATGCCAATAAGGGTAACGGACTTCTGGATATTATATCGCACGAAGGCATTAGCATAGATGAAACAATGGCTTTCGGTGATGGAGGTAATGATGTTACGATTATAAAAAAGGCGGGATTAGGTATTGCTATGGGAAATGCTAATCAGGTCCTTATAGATGTGGCAGACTATGTTACGTCATCTGTAGATGAAGACGGTGTGTATAATGCCATGAAGAGATTTGTATTTTAAGCTTGAATAAAATCATGAATGACCTTACATTTTCTCTATATACAGATTGTGTTTTTATATATATAGATTGTTTATATAAAAATATAACTTGTATTTCTCTAAATATAGGTTGTATTTAGAGAAAATGAAAAGGAATTTTGCACTTGTCGAGCCTGTAGAATAAACTTCTGTCAGGCTAATTCTCTGTTATATCATTTGAAATAGCTTTCCCATATTTTCTGATAAATAAATTTTCATTCTTATTACCCCATTCAATCATGGCATCAATAATTGGTATCAATGTCAGGCCTAATGATGAGATGGTATATTCCGAACGTGGAGGTAATTCAGGGTATATGGTTTTCGTGACCAATCCGTCTTCCACCAGTTCTTTTAACTGTAAATCAAGTACACGTGGAGTGGCTTCAGGAAATATTTTATGAAGTTCGCTCGGACGTAATGATTTGTTTCGCAATTCATCCAGGATGCATGATTTCCACTTTGAACCTATAAGGCTGATTGTCAGCCTTAAAGGACAATCCAAGTCTACCGGTATTTTTCTTTCGTACATAAGTCTATGGAACTGAAATTTATTATCACTCAAAAACAAGCGTAAAATTACAAAACTATGATATGATGAAAAAATTTTCATATACCGAAAAATTTTTCGGTACTTGTGGAAATAACAACTACCCTCTAACTTTGTGCCATTATGATTACTGACACATAAACCTATAATTATGAGAGCGAATATAGAGGAATACAAGGCTGTAGAACTTGCGGCCATGAATTTTGTGAGGAGTGTTGCAGAAGGCAACAGTTCGTATGCTAAACATCTTTTTATAGATGAAGCTGTCCTGTTCGGATATTTAGACGGTCAGTTGGAACATGGCAGTATAGAACAATTCTACAGGAATGTAGACAATGTTGGTCCGGACAGCGGTTTCAAGGCGCGTATAGACGTAATCGATGTGGAAGAGACACTTGCTGTAGTTCGTGTTTTGGAGGAAAACTGGGGTGGACGTATAGATTTTACTGATTATCTTCTACTTATGAAGATTGGCGGTGAATGGAAATGTGTGGCAAAAGCCTATAATCAGAATTCAAATACAATAAAAAATAAGGAGAAGTAAATATGAAAATTACTGTTATTACAGGTAGTCCGAGGAAGAATGGAAATAGCCTTGCCATGACACGTGCGTTTATAAAAGAAGCTGAAAAGTGCGGTCATACTATTAATCTTTATGATGCTGTTTCAATGAATATAAGTGGTTGTCATGCGTGCATGACTTGTTATAAGACCGGGAGAGCATGCACATTCAATAAAGATTTTGATGCTATAGCATCTTCTATTCTTGATTCGGATGGAGTTCTGTTTGCCATGCCTGTCTATTGGTATTCTATTCCGGCACAAATAAAAGGAGTAATTGATTGCTTATTCTCGCTTGTAGCTAGGGAGAAGAATGTATCCGGAAAGAAGTGGGGCCTGATTACTTGTTGCGAGGAAAATGATATGTCTGTAATGGATGGTGTAAGAATACCAATGGAGAAGACTGCTTCCTTGTTGAAATGGAATCTTGCAGGTGAAGTTCTGATACCGGATGTCTTAAATGAAGGTGAGATTGAGAATACTGATGGATGTCGTTTGGCTACAGAACTTGCCCATAAATTTTGATTGTATATTAAAGGTAAATGGAATCCTAAAGAAGGGATAACATTTACCTTTTTATATGAAGTAAGATTTGAATTCTGATTAGAACTAATGGAAATATTCTTATTTATTATGTCAGTATAAATAAAATATATTATTTTCTTTGCGTGATTAATGTATTTTTCATAATATTTCGTATCTTTGTACACATATATCATTTTAAACTAAATCTTACCTTATGGAAAAAAACACTTTTCACTTGGGATTGATTTCAGCTGCGGCATTGCTCAGTGCATGTTCAGGTGGCGGTTCTAAAAATCAATCGGAAAACAAACAGAAGAATCCTAACGTAGTATTCCTTATAGCTGACGACCTTGGTATTGGCGATTTGAGTTGCTACGGTGCGACAAAAATCCAGACTCCAAACATCGACCGTCTGGCAAGTCAGGGACTTCAGTTCGCAAATGCTTACACTACTTCTTCTACAAGTACACCTACTCGTTTTGGTATTCTTACCGGTATGTACCCTTGGCGTCAGGAAAATACAGGTATCGCACCGGGTAACTCTGAATTGATTATCAATACAGAATGTACAACTATGGCCGATATGTTCAAGGCAGAAGGTTATGCTACTGCAGCCGTAGGTAAATGGCATCTCGGACTTGGCCCTAAGGGAGGAACAGATTTCAACGGACTTATCAAGCCTAATACTCAGGATATAGGTTTCGATTATGAATACATTATTCCGGCTACGGTTGACCGTGTGCCATGCGTGTTTGTAGAAAACGGACGCGTGGACGGACTTGACCCTAATGACCCTATAACTGTCAGCTATGACCATAAGGTAGGAGACTGGCCTACAGGTAAGGAAAATCCTGAACTTGTCAAGCTTAAACCAAGTCAGGGACACAATAATACCATCATCAACGGTATTCCTCGCATAGGATGGATGACAGGCGGTAAGTCTGCACTGTGGGATGATGAAAAGATTGCTGATATCATTACTCAGAAGGCTAAGGACTTCATAGTAAGCAACAAGGACACTACATTCTTCCTTTATATGGGAACTCAGGATGTACACGTACCTCGTGTACCGCATCCGAGATTTGCAGGAAAGAGTGGTATGGGTACTCGTGGAGATGTTATCCTTCAGTTGGACTGGACAGTGGGCGAGATAATGAATACCCTTGACAGTCTGAATATTGCCGACAATACTATCTTCGTATTCCTGAGTGATAATGGTGCCGTGATTGACGACGGTTATCAGGACCAGGCTCGTGAACTGCTGAACGGACATACTCCTATGTTGAATTATCGCGGTGGTAAGTATAGTGCATACGAAGCCGGTACACGTACTCCATTGCTCGTAAGATGGCCGGAGAAGATTAAGCCTGCCGTACAGGAAGGACTTTATTCTACTGTCGATTTCTTTGCGTCATTCGCAGGACTGTTGGGTTATGAAATACCTGAAGGACAGGCTCCTGACAGCCGCAATTATCTGAACACTCTTATCGGAGCGGATACAAAGGGATGCGACTATGTAATCCAGCAGAATCTGCACAATACGCTTTCAATCCTGAAAGACGGTTGGAAATATATCGAAACAAGCGATAAGCCTGCGTTGGAGTATTGGACCAAGACTGAACTCGGCAACAGCAAGAATGTACAGCTTTATAATGTAGTTGACGACCCCTCTGAAAAGAAGAATGTAGCAAAGGAAAATCCTGAAATGACACTGGAACTTGAGAAACTGCTGATGGCAGAAAAGAACAAGTTTGAAAAGACTAAGATGTAAAACAATCTTTTAATACTAAGATAGTAGCGCCCGATGAACGTATAATGAATGTTTGTCGGGCGTTCGTTGTATTTCAATGTTGTATGAAAGTATGATTATGCATATTTTTGTACCGGATTTCAATATTGATATTGTATAATGAAACGCATAACCTGGAAAAAACATCATAAATGGTTCGGCATAATATTCGCTTTCTTCATGCTTATGTTCTGCCTGAGCGGGATAGTGCTCAATCATCGTGAGCTGGTGGCAGATATAAATGTAGGCAGAGATTACCTGCCGGATGATTATAAGTATAAGGACTGGAATCTTGGACTTCTTCGTGGCTCTGTAAGATGTAATGATAATAATGTATTTATCTATGGAAACAGTGGAGTCTGGAAGACTGATTCAACCGGACATTCTGTTTCTGATTTCAATAAAGGGCTGCCTGAAGGTGCCGATTTCCGTAACATAAAGGCTATGGTTCAGGTTCCGGACGGCTCTCTTTTTGTAGCAGGACAGTTTGGCCTGTATAGGAACGATGGAAAAGGATGGGAGAGTACCCCTCTTGTACTTTCGGCTCACGAACGTATCTCCGACCTTGTATTGAAAGAGGATACCATGGTTGTGGTGGGACGTTCGTATCTCTATACTTCTGTCAGTCCTTATAATGAATTCAGCAGATTGGAATTAAAGACTCCTGAAGGCTATGACGGTAAGGTTTCGCTTTTCCGAACCGTATGGCTGATGCATAGCGGAGAGATGTTCGGTACTGTTGGGAAACTGATTATGGATGCTGTAGCTGTTATACTGATAGTGCTGTGTCTTACCGGGATTGCATACTGGCTTTTGCCTAAATATATAAGGAGAATCCGCAGGAGAGGTAAAACGGCCAAAGGGAGTACTCAGCTAATGAAGTCGTCGATTAACTGGCATGACAAACTTGGCAGATATACTTTCGTAATACTCATGTTCGTATCTTTTACCGGATGGTGCCTTCGTCCGCCTGTACTAATAGCACTTGTTTCTTTCCGTACTTCCGCTATCCCATATACCGTTGCAGACAGTGATAATGCCTGGAATGACAGACTGCGTATGCTTCGCTATGATGCCGAATATGGCGATTGGCTACTGTCTTCATCCGAAGGTATTTTCTCTTTAGCAACACTCCGGTCTGTTCCTGTGAAATTGGAGAAGACACCTCCTGTCAGTGTTATGGGACTTAATGTTTGGCAGAAAGATTCCTGTGGCAACTGGCTTACGGGTTCTTTCAGCGGAATGTATGTGTGGGACAGAAGCAGACAGGTTTCTACTGATTATTTCACCGGAGAAAAGGCAGAAGATGTTGCAGGTCCTCCGTTCGGGAAATATGCCGTATCGGGCTATTGCGATAATATAGGAGAAAAGCCTTTCGTAGTTGAGTATTACAAGGGTACGTCAGCACTATATATGCCCGAAAATCTTTCTTCTCTGCCTATGTCTTTATGGAACTTTGCCCAGGAGATACATACGGGACGTATATATACCATCCTCGGACAAGGTACTCTTATTTATATCTTCTTTGCCGGACTGGCAGCATTGTGGTGCATCTATACGGGTTTCGTTATCAGAAGGAAAAAGCGTGAGTAATAAATGTCTTATAGGAAAATGTTTATTTTTTTCTCATAAATCAAGAAAAAGATTTGTTTGTTTGAATATTATTCGTAATTTTGCGAACAATATTCAAACATACTATTAATGGCGAACAAAAACTATACAGAAGAGCAGGAGAAAATGGCACGTTTTGCCAAGGCAATGGGGCATCCTGCACGTATGGCTATTCTGGAGTTCCTTTTGCGTCAGGAAACATGCTTTTTTGGCGATATCCACGAAGAACTGCCTATAGCCAAAGCCACAGTGTCACAGCATCTTAAGGAACTTAAGGAGGCCGGACTGATACAGGGAGAGATAGAGACTCCGAAGGTGAAATACTGCATCAACAGAGAGAGCTGGGAGCTTGCAGGAAAGATGTTTTCTGCGTTCTTCGGTCAGTCTGTGTGCAAGAAAGAGAGTTGCTGCGGATAAGCAGCATCTTTTTTTTGCTTTCTTTGTTCGTAATTTGACGAAATACTAATAACGTCAATAAACTGAAAAGTTATATGAAGAAAATTGTATTAATGGCCGTAGCCTGCCTAACTTTGGCTTCGTGCGGAATGGGCACAAAGAACGAATCGTCTGCACAGGGAGTGGAAGTGGGAGTACCTGCCCGCGACTGTGTGGAAGTGTTGTATTTTCATGGCAAACAAAGATGTGCCACATGTATGGCGATTGAAAAGAATGCCTCAGAAGCAGTATCAAAAGAGTTTGCCGAGGAGATTAAGAAAGGCGATGTGGTGTTCAGGGTGATAGATATCACAAAGGAAGAGAATGAGGCTATAGCAGAGAAGTATGAGGTAACATGGTCGTCACTCTTTGTGGTAGGACATAAGGATGGCAAGGAAAGTGTGGAGAATATGACAGATTTCGCATTCAATAATGCCAGACAGTCGCCTGATGAGTTCAAGAACGGTGTAGTAGCCACAGTTAGGGAAATGCTTAAATAACCGGCCGTTATGGATTGGCTACAGAATTTGCTTGACAATAGTTCGACTCCCGTTCTGACGGCTTTCCTTCTCGGACTTCTTACAGCCATTTCGCCTTGTCCGCTTGCCACCAATATAGCGGCTGTAGGATTTATTGGCCGAAATATCGAGAATAGGAAACGCGTTTTCATCAACGGACTGCTGTATACGCTGGGGCGTGTGCTTTCGTATACTCTGCTCGGAGTAGTGCTGATAATGATTCTAAGAGAAGGTTCCAGTATGTTCGGCATACAGAAAACCATAGGTACGTGGGGCGAACTTCTTATCGGACCGATGCTCCTCATTATAGGATTGTTCATGCTTTGGGGCGACAGGCTCAATCTGCCTAAGTTCGGTTTTAACGGTAATGCCGAAGGTCTTGCCAGAAAGGGTGGTGTAGGGGCATTGCTCATCGGAGTGCTGTTCGCACTGGCTTTCTGCCCCACAAGCGGTGTGTTCTATTTCGGTATGCTCATACCGATGTCTGCCACTGCTACAGCAGGCTATCTGCTTCCGGCTGTATTTGCCGTTGCTACAGCCATTCCGGTTCTTGTAGTGGCGTGGATACTGGCTTTCAGTGTTCAGCAGATGAGCAGTTTCTACGGACGCATAAAAACCGTACAGAAGTGGCTGAACATAATCGTTGGGATACTATTCATCGTAATAGGTATATACTATTGTTTTGTAATGTTTTTTGATAAATAAACTTATAGAAGTATGGAAATTAAAGTATTAGGACCGGGTTGCAGCAAGTGTAAGACAACCTATCAGGTGGTAGAGAAAGTAATAAAGGAAAACAATCTGGATGTGAAACTCACCAAGGTGGAAGATATCATGGAAATGATGAACTACAATATCATGACTACTCCTGCCATAGTTGTGGACGAGGTAGTGAAGATTAAGGGTAAGGTTCCTACAGAAAGCGAAGTAAAAGAAATTTTAGGTATTTAAAAATATGATACAGGATTTTGCCGACTGGCTGGTTTATGGTATATTCGGCCTTGATGCCGGAACATCTCTTGGTGTGGCTGTAAACTTCTTTTTCTACGACACCATAAAGATACTTATTCTACTGTTCTTTATCAGCGTACTGATGGGCATAATAAACGCATATTTCCCTATCGAGCGTTTGAGAAACTATCTTGTCACACACAAGATGTACGGACTTCAGTATCTGCTGGCATCTATATTCGGAGCAATGACCCCGTTCTGTTCCTGCTCCTCGATACCATTGTTCATCGGTTTCGTCAAGGGAGGAATACCTTTGGGAGTGACATTTGCCTTTCTGATAACATCGCCGTTGGTCAATGAAGTGGCAGTAGCCATGTTCTTCGGCTCATTCGGGCTGAAAGTTACTTTGATTTATGTCATCAGCGGTATATTGCTTGGAGTGATAGGCGGTTTCGTATTGGGTAAGATGAACCTTTCTCCATATCTCAGCGAGTGGGTAAGGCAGATACAGGCCAACTCGTCCGCACAGGCTGAGGAGTGGGAGAAGGACCACACTACATTTTTCAAGCGCTTGCCTTCTATAGTACGCGATGCATGGAAGATAGTGAGCGGGGTGCTGATTTATATCATTATAGGTATCGGTATAGGAGCCTTTATGCACGGTTTCGTTCCTGAAGGATTTTTCGAGCAGTATATGTCGAAAGACAACTGGTATGCCGTTCCGCTTTCTGTGATACTAGCAGTGCCTATGTATGCCAATGCTGCAGGAATAGTTCCTATGATAGGGGTGTTCGTTGCCAAGGGAGTACCTATGGGAACAGCCATAGCATTTATGATGGCTGTGGTAGGTCTGTCACTGCCCGAAGCCACACTGCTCAAGAAAGTAATGACATGGCGGTTGATAGGTATATTTTTCGGAACTGTAGCCTTTTTTATAATTTTGTCGGGCTATCTGTTCAATTATATACTGTAGTATGAAATAACAAACCAACAAACTTAAAAACTCATAAACTCACATGAAAATATTGATTCTTTGTACAGGAAACAGTTGCCGCAGTCAGATGGCACATGGTTTTCTCCAATCGTTTGATGATACATTGGAAGTCTATTCCGGAGGCACTGAACCAGCTGCACAGGTTAACCCAAAGGCAGTAGAGGTGATGAAGGAAGTAGGGATAGACATCAGCAATCACGTACCCACTCATGTAAATACTTACCTTGACAGCGAATGGGACTATGTGATAACCGTATGTGGAGGAGCAAACGAGAGTTGCCCTGCATTTACCGGTAAGGTAGGAAAACGTCTCCACATAGGTTTCGACGATCCGTCGCATGCAACCGGTACAGAGGAATTCATTAACTCCGAATTCCGCAGAGTGCGCGATGAGATAAAGAACGGTTTCGCCCGTTTCTATATTACGGAGATCAAGAAGCAGGAACTGCCTAAATGCTCCTGCGGAGGTAAATGCTGATAAAGATAAAAACATTGTGTTACGGTGCAGATGTGTTAAAATGTATAGTTCCACTATTGTAAACAAAGAAATATGTCATTATCTTTGCCATAAAAGAATGAAAAACAAGTGAAATGAATTTTATGGAACATACTTTTAGAAATCTCACAGTAGCCGAGATTGATACACTCATTGCACAGGGATGTTGTGCCGACAATTGGTCGGACGTAACAGTGGCCGAAGGCTTTAATGCCTTGAAGGTCTGGAATGTAAGAATGTCCGGCAAGATAAGGATAGGGGAGCTTAACGGCGAATTTACCCTTGCCGGTGGAGTAAAGAAATCTTCCGGAATAAGGAACGCCACATTGCACAATGTGACTATAGGCGATGGTTGCTGTATTGAGAATGTAAAGAACTACATTGCCAATTACATTATATCCGACAAGGTTTTTATAGAAAATGTAGACTGCATGATAGTGGACAAACGTTCCACTTTCGGAAATGGTACAGAGGTGTCCGTATTGAGTGAAACTGGTGGAAGAGAGGTAATAATTCATGACAAATTATCTGCCCATGAGGCTTATATAGCTGCCATGTACAGACATCGTCCGGACCTGGCAGCCATGATGAAATCGCTTGTCATGAAATATGCCGACGAGATAGCTTCGGAATACGGATATGTGGGCAATAATGCCATGATTGTAGATACCGGATACATCAAGAATGTACGTATAGGCAGTTTCTGCAAGATAGAAGGTGCAGGACGACTGAAAAACGGTAGTCTGAACAGTAACGAAAGTGCTCCTATACATATCGGTTATGGCGTAATCTGCGACGATTTCATTGTTTCCAGCGGTTCGCACATTGAGGACGGTACCATGCTCACCAGATGTTTCGTAGGACAGGCCTGCCATATGGGACATAACTACTCTGCTTCCGATTCTCTTTTCTTCTGCAACTGTCAGGAAGAGAACGGCGAGGCTTGTGCCATCTTTGCAGGGCCCTTCACCGTCACTCACCATAAGTCGACACTCCTTATAGCCGGAATGTTCTCGTTCATGAATGCCGGTTCTGGTTCGAACCAGAGTAACCATATGTATAAGTTGGGACCTATCCACCAGGGTATCATGGAGAGAGGTGCCAAGACTGCTTCGGATTCTTATATCCTGTGGCCTGCACGCATCGGAGCTTTCTCGCTTGTTATGGGACGCCATGTGGCTCATCCTGACACCACAAATCTGCCTTTCTCATATCTTATAGAAGAGAAGAATACCACATACCTTATGCCCGGTGTAAACCTCCGCAGTGTGGGAACCATTCGCGATGCTCAGAAGTGGCCTAAGCGTGACAACAGAAAAGACCCTTGCCGCATGGATAAGGTGAACTACAATCTCCTCAGTCCATATACCATACAGAAGATGTTCAAGGGCCGTGAGATTCTGAAAGACCTTGCGAGGGTATCGGGCGAAACATCCGAAACATATTCATATCAGAGTGCGAAAATCAAGAATTCATCGCTGAACAAGGGTATAAAGTTCTATGAGACAGGTATTACCAAGTTCCTGGGAAACTCCGTTATCAAGCGTCTGGAAATAACAGAATTCAAGAATGACGAGGAAATACGTGCAAGGCTAAAGCCGGACACTGCCATAGGAACAGGCGAGTGGGTAGACGTTTCGGGACTTATTGCTCCACGCAGTGAGATAGACCGTCTGATGGCAGACATTGAATGTGGTGTGCTTGATTCGGTTGAGAAGATTGATGCACGCCTTACAGAGATGCACAATAATTATTATACCTACGAATGGACTTGGGCTTACGAAAAGATGCTTGAGTTCTTTGGACTGAATGCCGACGAAATAACCAAAGAGGATATTATCCGTATAGTGGAAAAGTGGAAAGAAGCCGTAATAGGACTTGACAGAATGGTCTACGAAGATGCCAAGAAGGAATTCTCCCTTTCTGCCATGACAGGTTTCGGAGCTGATGGAACGAGAGAAGAACAAAGACTTGATTTCGAGCAGGTTAGAGGAGATTTTGAAAGCAATCCGTTCGTTAAGGCTGTCCTTGAACATATTAAGGTGAAAGGCGAATTGGGCGACGAACTGATATCTAGAATGGGCAGAGTGGGATAAACACAGATAGCCCGTCTGTAGGCTTGTTTTTTTCATAAAAAATGCTTATATTTGTGTATAAGCATATTGGATTATGGAAATGTATATGGAATTCATATTAAGGCTGGTTGTGGCCAGCCTTATGGGAGTAATAATAGGCCTAGAGAGGGAATATCGTTCAAAGGAAGCCGGCTACAGGACTCATTTTCTTGTGGCTTTGGGCAGTGCCTTGCTGATGATAGTATCGCAATACGGTTTTTCGGAAGTTCTTGAAACAGACCTTGTAAGGCTTGATCCAAGCCGTTTGGCTGCACAGGTGGTAAGCGGCATAGGTTTTATAGGAGCCGGTACTATAATACTGCTTCAGAAGCAGATTGTACGCGGACTGACCACCGCTGCAGGGATATGGGCCACTTCGGGTATAGGACTTGCAATCGGTGCCGGTATGTATGTCATGGGAATTACTGCCACGGTGCTTTTCCTTATAGGCGTTGAGGTTCTGAATTATTTCTTCAAGGGAATAAGTCTGCGAAGTATGATTGTGGAATTTTCCACTTGTAACCAGGACTCTTTGAAAGATATATCAGCATTGTTCAGTTCCAAGAATTTCATCATAAGCTCGTATGAAATGGAAGAAAAGACTGATGCCAGCGGAAACATTATATATTATGTGACAATGGTAGTAAAGGCTAAGAAGATGAATGAAGAAGGCATATTGCTGATGTTGCTTCATGATTTTCCTGAGATTACTGTGCATAGAATTATTTAATGACAGAATAGATTTTTAAAACGTCAGGACATTTTAATCGAAACATCAAAGCGTTTTGAATAAAATGTCTTGACGTTTTTTCTATGGTATCATGCTACGTGTGAAGCTGTTTTTATTCGTTGGTTTTAGAAAGTATAGTTTTTATATAATCAGTATTATGTTTAATTAGAAATTTGGGTTTTATTACTTCCCTTTTGGCACTATTGTTCATCAATACTCGCAATAATTTATTGGTTTTATTAGAATAACTGTATTCTTATATTATTTCTGATGGCTGAGATTTCAAAATTTGAGATAAAAAGATATCCGGCTTGCAAATTTTGAAATCTCTGCAAGCCGGATATCTGAAAAAATTATTTTATTGAGTTTGGTTATGATTCTAGCATTTTACTTTTAATCCTTCCAGAACTTTGCGCATCTCTTCGTAAGTTGTGATTCTTGTTGGCACAAGTGGAAGTCTCAGTCTGTTTTCTATCATTCCCATCATGCTGAGCATAGCTTTTACGCCGGCTGGATTACCGTCGACGAACAGCAGCTTGAATAATTCCGTAAACTGATGATGAATTGTCAGTGCGCTGTTATAGTCGCCTGCCAGTGCAAGTCTAGTCATACGGCTGAATTCGCGTGGGAATGCGTTTCCAATTACGGAAATCACACCTACAGCTCCCAGTGTTATCAGAGGGAATGTAATTCCGTCGTCACCTGATATGACATCGAAATTTGCAGGTTTTTTCTTGATGATTTCGTCCATCTGCGAGATATCGCCCGATGCTTCCTTTATGGCTACTATATTGTCGAAATCGTGTGCCAGTCTGAGTGTTGTTGCTGCTGTCATGTTTACACCCGTACGTCCCGGTACGTTGTACAGCACTATAGGAAGATTAGTAGACTGTGCTATAGCCTTGTAATGCTGATATATTCCTTCCTGCGAAGGTTTGTTGTAGTATGGCACTGCAATGAGCAATGCATCCACTCCGGTCATATCATCGTTCTTTATAGTGTCTATAACCGTTTGTGTACAGTTGCTTCCCACTCCAAGAAGGATTGGTACTCTTCCGTTAACTCTCTCTATTACAAGGGATTTTATCTTTCTTTTCTCTTCTGCTGTCAGTGTTGGAGTTTCTGCTGTGGTTCCAAGTACACATAGAAAGTCTATGCCGTTCTGTACCTGATATTCCACAAGTCTAAGTAGTGAATCGTAGTCCACGCTTCCGTCTTCCTTGAATGGCGTGATTAGAGCCACTCCCATTCCTTTCAATCTTTTTTGTATCATAATTTAATTATATACGCGTTTATTAGTTACAAAAGTACTAATATTTTCTTTTAAACCTATTTTTCTATCACTTTTTTTGGATAAGTTGATATATTTTTGAATCAGAACAATTCCAATTGTATGTTTTTGTTTGATTTCTTCTTCTTGTCAGTATCAGCCGTTGTCGGAGATTCTGTCTTTTCTACACTTTCTTCCTTGGTTTCTGCTTCCTGACTAGCTGGTTGTGATTCAATCATACTAAGAAACTCTGTTTCGCTCATGATTTTTATACCTAGTGCCTGAGCTTTCTCAAGCTTGCTGGGGCCCATATTCTCTCCTGCCAGTATGAAGCTTGTTTTCTTAGAAATACTGCCCACATTTTTGCCGCCGTGCTTTTCTATGATATCCTTATATTCGTCGCGTGAATGGACTGAAAATACACCGCTTATTACCACCGATTGCCCTTCCAGCAGGTTTGATACATTTGCTGTCTGTTCTGCATTCATCTCCATTTTCAAACCTGCCGCCTTGAGTCTTTCTACCAGCGTTCTGTTTTTTTCGCTGCTGAAGAAATGTATTATGCTTTCTGCTATTTTCTCTCCTATTTCGTCTATGGCAACCAGCTGTTCTTTGGTGGCAGACATTAGTGTGTCTATATTTTTTACTGATTTTGCCAGCTTTTTCGCTACGGTTTCACCCACAAATCTTATTCCAAGAGCGAATATAACGCGTTCAAAACCCACTTGTTTCGAAGCTTCGAGCCCTGCCATTATGTTCTGTGCCGATTTCTCGCCGAACCTTTCCAGTCTGGCTATTTCCTCCTCTTTCAGCTCGTACAGATCGGCAGCATTGTCTATCATTCCTTCCTGATAGAACAAATCTACTGTTTCCGGTCCCAACCCTTCTATATTCATAGCCTTTCTGCTTATGAAGTGTTCTATTTTGCCCTTTATCTGTGGAGGACATGAGTCTTCGTTTGTGCAGTAGTGTGCAGCTTCGTCCTCGAATCTTGTGAGCGGTTCTCCGCACTCCGGGCAGTGTGTGATGAATTCCACCGGTTTGCTGTCTGCCATTCTCGATGCTGTGTCTACTCCTGTTATTTTAGGTATTATCTCGCCGCCTTTTTCCACATACACCATGTCGCCTTCATGCAGGTCCAGACTAGCTATGATATCGGCATTATGCAGCGATGCACGTTTTACGATGGTTCCCGAAAGCTGTACAGGGTCAAGGTTTGCCACCGGTGTTATGGCTCCTGTTCGCCCTACCTGATATG
The DNA here is from genome assembly GCF_021531075.1 of Bacteroides caecigallinarum. Classification (GTDB taxonomy): domain Bacteria; phylum Bacteroidota; class Bacteroidia; order Bacteroidales; family Bacteroidaceae; genus Phocaeicola; species Phocaeicola caecigallinarum_B. The sequence continues at coordinate 36,566 of NZ_JADYTJ010000017.1, forward strand.
TCACTTTCTGAAGTCGTGTGAGAGCCTTTTCCGCTTGGAATTTATATGCTATTGCCCATCGTGGTGATTTTGCTGTATATCCCAGATTTTTCTGTTGTCTCAGCGAATTTACCTTCAGCACGATACCGTCTGTAGCTACAGGCAGGTTCTTTCTTTCCGTATCCCAATACTTTATGAAGTCGAACACCTCCTGCAGTGTCTTTACCTTTCTTGTGGTGTCCGAGATCTTGAATCCCCATTTCCGTGCTTCTTGCAGATTTTCGTAATGTCCGTCGCATGGCAGATTGTCTCCCAGCAGGTAATAAAGGTAGGCATCAAGCTTTCTGGATGCCACAACCGATGAATTTTGCAGTTTCAGTGTACCCGAAGCGGCATTTCTAGGGTTTGCAAACAGTGGCTCTTCTCTTGCCTCGCGTTCCTTGTTCAGCATTTCGAACACATCCCACGGCATCAGTATTTCTCCTCTTATCTCAAAACTCTGCGGATAATTATCGCCTTTCAGAACTAGTGGAATTGTGCGTATGGTCTTCACATTGTCAGTCACATCGTCGCCTTTCACTCCATCTCCTCTGGTTACGGCTCTCACCAGTTTTCCGTCTTCATATGTCAGCGAGATTGAAGTTCCGTCGAATTTCATTTCGCAGCATATCTCGAAATCCTCGTTCAGCGATTTCCTTACCCTTTCATAGAAGTCTGTAACTTCCTCCTCCGAGTAAGTATTACCAAGCGAAAGCATGGGGTATTTATGCTCCACCTGTACGAAATCTTTGCTGATATCGCTGCCTACTCTCATCGTAGGCGAGTTCTCGTCGTATACTTCCGGATGTTTGGCCTCCAGATCCTGCAGTTCGCGCATAAGGTGGTCAAACTCTATGTCTCCTATCACCGGAGCGTTGAGTACATAATAATTGTGGTTGTGCGTGTGAAGTTCCTCACGCAGCTTGTATATTCTTTCTATTTCGGGATTTGTCATATGATTTATGAATGTTAGATATGCAAATTTAGCAAAAAAACTTATCCTTCAGCCATAAGTACCGGGGATAATATGTATTTTTGCAACTACTAACAACTAAAAACAAAAAACTCCCAAATTATATATGAGAATAGACATAATAACAGTTCTGCCTGAGATGATAGAAGGCTTTTTCAACTGCTCCATCATGAGCCGTGCACAGAAGAAAGGAATAGCCGAGATACATATACATAATCTGCGCGATTATACTACTGACAAATACCGCCGTGTAGATGACTATCCATTTGGCGGTTGTGCAGGTATGGTGATGAAGATTGAACCTATCGACCGTTGCATCACAGCTCTGAAGGAACAGCGCCATTATGATGAAATAATCTTTACAAGTCCAGATGGCGAGAAGTTTGATCAGCCTATGGCAAACTCTCTCTCTCTTAAAGAGAATCTGATGATACTTTGCGGACATTTCAAAGGGATAGACTATCGTATCCGCGAACATCTCATAACCAAGGAAATCAGTATAGGCGATTATGTCCTCACCGGTGGTGAACTGGCTGCAGCTGTCATTGCTGATGCAGTGGTGCGCATCATTCCGGGAGTGATATCCGATGAGCAGTCAGCCTTGTCCGATTCGTTCCAGGACAATCTTCTTGCTCCTCCTGTATATACCCGTCCTGCCGAATACAATGGTTGGAAAGTTCCTGATATCCTTCTTTCAGGTCATGAGGCAAAAATACGTGAATGGGAGTTCCAGCAGTCGCTTGAAAGAACTAAACGTTTGCGTCCTGATTTGTTGGAAGACTGATTTTGTGAAAAAAGATATTTGAAAACAGAAATCCCGTGAAGCACTCAGTGATGCTTCACGGGATTTCTTATTGTTTTCAGATAAACTTCTTTATCTAATCTTTATACCTCCAGCGCTCCGATAATATCACGCACTGAAGAATAACCGTGACGTTCCAGATAGTCGTTGATACCTTCTGCCACTTTCACTGTTACGGCAGGGTCGATGAAGTTTGCTGTACCAATCTGAATGGCAGTAGCACCAGCCAGCATGAATTCTACAGCATCTCTCCAGTTCATGATACCACCAAGTCCGATAACAGGGATGTTCACAGCCTTAGCCACCTGCCATACCATTCTCAGAGCTATAGGTTTCACAGCTGCACCACTCATACCGCCAGTGATGGTAGAAAGAACCGGTTTGCGTTTTTCGGCATTGATAGCCATACCCAGCAGAGTATTGATAAGTGAAACACTGTCAGCTCCTGCACCTTCTGCCGCACGTGCTATTTCAGTGATGTCCGTTACATTAGGCGACAACTTCACGATAAGAGTCTTCTTGTAAACATCTCTTACTGCTTTCACCACCTCTTCTGCACCTTTCGCTGTTACACCGAAAGCCATACCGCCCTGTTTCACGTTAGGGCATGAAATATTAAGTTCGATAGCCGGAATGTTTTCCAGTTCGTTTATGATACGTGCAGTTTCGGCATAGTCTTCAATCTGCGAACCAGACACGTTCACTATCATATTAGTCTTGATATCCTTGATTTTCGGATAGATGTTTTCCACGAAATAGTGAACACCTTTGTTCTGCAGTCCCACGGCATTCAGCATACCCATAGGAGTTTCTGCCATACGCGGATAAGGGTTACCCTCACGATGATGCAGAGTAGTACCTTTTACTATTATACCTCCAATCTTTTCCAGGTCTACGAAATCCTCGAATTCCAGACCGTAGCCGAATGTGCCCGATGCAGTCATCACCGGATTAGCCATATTCAGCTTTCCTATGTTTACGCTTAAATCTGCCATAATAACTTCTTATAATTAAATACAGGACCTTCTTTACATACACACACGTGTCCTTCCTGAGTGTTCTCCACACAGCACAGACATGCACCCACACCACACGCCATAGTGTTCTCAAGCGACACTTCACATTCTATGTCGTTTTCCTTGGCATATTTTGCCACAGCCATCATCATTGGTTTAGGTCCGCAGGTATATATCATGTCGAATTTTGTAGTCTTCAGGATGCTGTGCATAGTAACATATCCCTTTTCGCCTGCCGAACCGTCTTCAGTAGTGGTATACACTTCACCCAATTTTTCAAACTGGTCCAGCTGAAGCAGGTCGTTGGCCGATCTTGCTCCAAGCAGGAATACAGGTTTGCATCCCATTTTCTTCAGAGCTTCGCCCATGTACAGCATAGGAGCAGTACCTACACCGCCACCCACCAGCAGAAGTTTTTTGTCTGATTTTTCAGGCATTGAGAAACCGTTGCCCAATGGAAGAACCACGTTCACTGTATCACCTTTTTTCACTGTAGCCAGTTGTCTTGTTCCGTCGCCAACCAGCTGCACCAGGAACCAAACTTCGTTTGTAGTGCGGTCTACGTAGTTAATCGATATCGGACGTCGCAGGAAAGTAGTATTTGAACCATCAATTCTTATTTCCGCAAATTGTCCGGGAAGCATTTCAGGAAGTGGCTTGTCCTGTGTCAGCTTTATGAGAACATAGTTGTTGTGCAGACGTACGTTCTCTGTTACAGTCAAATCTAAAATGTATTTTTTCATAAAAAACCGGATAAAATCGTTTTGTTATGCAAAGATAGTGCAAACCGAATGAAGTACAAAGTGAAAACATGGTTTTCGACTTTTAATTCCGAGGTGCAGCCTATCTTATCCAAAGATACTAATTTACCTTATAATATATAAGGAGTCCTGAAATAGCGAATCCATCTTTTGACTAAAGAATCAGTTCTACTCATCACTTATTTTCCGGTTTGAACACCTCGAATGTACCGTTATCATAGAAAATTCTTATTTCAGTTATTTTTGGTGCAGGCTTTTCTATATACTTAATCTGCTCCTTTTCAGGTATTTGAGGGGTATAAACAGGCTCTTCTGACGGCTTCTCCTTGCGAAAATCAAAATAAAACTGCCCGTTGTCCGTATTTTGCAGATTCTCGTCGCTTTTGCCTTCTGTTCCATTTTCATAATCTTCGGTACTGGAGGCGCCTCCTGCATACATATCACCTTCGCCATACAGTATCCAGTTCAGGCTGATGTCCGGGAATGATTTGTGCAGACGTTTCACCATGTCAAGGCTTGGGTTATTCCTTCCGCTGAATATATGCGATAGCGATGACGTAGAAATTCCTATCTTATCGGCAAACTCAGCATTGCTTAAGCCTGCCGAACGCATGATTTGGATTATTCTGTCCTTCATTTACAAATGTATTTACTGTTTTATATGACGTTACAAAAGTAATCAATAGATTTTACAAAAACAAACTTACAAGAATAAATGTAAAGTATACAAATGTAATTACAGTTGTCAACTGTAGAACGATTCTGTAATTTACATCTGTATCTCGTTTAAATATTAACTTTGTAAATATTGCGTAAATATTTGATTATGTGTATATTATCATATCATATATGCCTGTATTGCTCGTTTTGCTGCCTTTATCAGCATTTGTCCGCATAAATATTCTAGTATATTCTAGGTTAAGTATTTTAATACCTTGGTAAACAGCAGATTATTTATTATTATATGCAATGAAAATATATACATTTACAGAAATAAATAGATACATAAGTGTTGTATTACAGTTGTCCCCTCTACCCTATTACAATTGTATATCTGTTTATAAATGGATATTTTTTGTCTCTTGATAATACACATGTAATCTTATTACAATTGTAATTTACAAAACTAAATCAGATTTTTCCATACATATATAAACAGATTTCCTGTTCTACACACAAATCGCTGAGAATTGAAAATTTTCGTCCAAATGTACAGATGGCTGTAAATTTTAAAATCTCGCACCATCATACATTTGTGCATAAAAAAAGCCTTACCCTCATCGGATAAAGCTTCCTTCATGTGATATATGTGTGTAATATCAGTGTAGAATGAAATAGACGAGCTCTCTCAGCAGTTCTCCTGCCGATAGTGATACATTACCTATTCCTTTAGAACGTGCGTCACAGAGCCTTATTTGCGTTATTATGTTCATCACCTTTACTCCTGAATATCTTCTCATACCTTCCAGATATTCTTTTGCCAGCCACGGCGATTTCAGCCCCAGATATGCAGCTACACCATTCTCCGATCTTTCAGGAGCATAATATGCCACCATAAGGTTCGAGAAATAGTTGAAAAGAATTGCCAGAGTCGGTTGTAGCGGATTGTTCTTCGGGTTATCGTTGAAGTATTTCACTATTTTGTTAGCCTTCAGTGTATCCTTTGCTATCAGTGCACTTTTCAGTTCGAAGTTGTTATAATCCTTGCTTATTCCTATGTTTCTTTCAATCTCGTCAGGAGTTATTCTGTTTTTGCCTTTAGGCATTGTTATGATTAGTTTTTCCAGTTCCCCTGCCATTCTGTTCAGGTCATTGCCCACAAAGTCGGCCATCATCTCGGCTGCCTTGTCTTCAATTTCCATCTTTCTTCTTTTCAGGTACGACGAGATAAATCCCGGCAGCATATTCTCCTTTAGTTTTTTCGATTCAAAAACCACGCCGTTTTTTTCTATTTCCGCCACGATTTTCTTTCTCTTGTCCATTGCACCATGCTTATAGCAGAACACCAGTACAGTCGAATTTAAAGGCTTCTGCAGGTAGAATCCCAGTTCGTCCCACGATCTCAGGTTCTGTGCTTCCTTCACCATCACCACCTGCCTTTCCGACATCATCGGATATCTCTTTGCATTGTTCACTATGCTGGCCATGTCCGTATCCATGCCATACACCACTGTCAGGTTGAATTCCTTCTCGTTTTCGTCCAGGGCATTGTCGGCTATATAGTCAGCAATCCTGTCTATATAGTAATCTTCCTCGCCCATCAGCAGGTATACCGGTTCAAACTTTCCGTTTTTTATGTTCTTGGCAATATCTTCGTACGTCATCTTTATTTTCTTATGTTATGATTTCAGCTTTTCAGGTCGTTTTACTACTTTTGTACTGATAAATTTCCGTTACAAATTGTTGTCGGAACCTTACTTTTAAATGCAAATATACGAAATGTTATCATTAAACCTCCCTTCAGCGCCTCTTAAAATTGCCGACAGGAATGGCAAGAAGTATATATTCGATGTTCTCAGGAAGAAATACGTGGCTCTCACTCCCGAGGAATGGGTCCGTCAGCATTTTGTTCATTTCCTTACCGGTCATCTTGGCTATCCCACCGGTCTGTTGGCAAATGAAGTGAGCATCTCCCTTAATGGCACATCCAAGCGTTGCGACACAGTTCTCTATTCCCAGTCACTGTCTCCCCGCATGATTGTGGAATACAAGGCGCCCGATGTCAGAATCACCTCAAAGGTGTTCGAGCAGATAAGCCGTTACAATATAGTTCTCCGTGTAGACTATCTCATCGTCACCAACGGTATCACCCATTATTGCTGTAAGGTAGATTATTCCACGGGCCAGTGTCATTATCTCTCATCCGTTCCCCCTTACCAGGCATTATGAAAAAAGGCAATAGCCATAATGTTTTTGTCAAACATTTTTACGCTACTGCCTTTAAATAGAATGAAAATATAGAATGAGTCTCTTTATTCAGCCGATGATGCCGATAGTCTTGATCTTCTTGGCTTGGTTTCCTTAACTTCAGTTTCAGCCGGTACTACACCTGCCAGTTCAGGGTCCACCATGATTCTACCGCAATACTCGCACACGATGATTTTCTTTCTCATTCTGATGTCAAGCTGTCTCTGAGCCGGTATTTTGTTAAAGCAACCACCGCAAGCACCTCTTTGCACGTATGTAATTCCCAATCCGTTTCTGGAATTGCTTCTGATACGTTTGAAAGCCTGAAGCAATCTTGGTTCGATACCGCTTTCCAGTGCTTTTGCACTTTCTCTCAGTTTTTCTTCTTCCTGTTTTGTTTCGGCTACAATTTCGTTCAGTTCGTTTTTCTTGTCCTCAAGGTCCTTGCTTCTTTCTTCCAGTACGTTCTGGCTTTTAACTATTTCCTCTTCTTTAGCTTTGATTGAAGCGTTAGCTTCCTTGATTCTCTTTTCGTTCAATTCTACTTCCAGCGACTGGAATTCTATTTCCTTTGTCAGCACGTCATACTCTCTGTTGTTTCTTACGTTGTCCTGCTGAGCCTTATATTTTTCGATAGAAGCCTTAGCCGATTCGATGTCTATTTTTCTTGTTGCAACGTTCTGCTTCAGTTCTTCTATCTCGTTTTTGATTTTTTCTATACGTGTATTCAATCCTGTAATTTCATCTTCAAGATCTCTTACTTCAAGTGGCAACTCTCCTCTAAGAGTTTTGATTTTGTCCATTTCAGAAAGAATAGTCTGCAGTTTATACAGAGTTGTAAGTTTCTGCTCAACGCTTACTTCCGCGTTGTCTTTCTTGATATCTTTAGCCATAGTTTTACAAATATTTTATTGGGTTTGTATTTATTCTTGTTATTTCAGTTCTCAATGTAGGGAATTTTCTGTTCAGCACATCCCTTAGTATTTCCTTTGTGAATTGTTCGCTTTCGTAATGTCCTATTTCCGTAGCCAGAATACTGTCTTCATAGTAGAAATAGTCATGATATTTTATTTCACCTGTCACGAATGCGTCAGCATGTTCTTTTACAGCCTTTTCCATTAGGAAAGCACCTGCTCCGCCACACACGGCAACTTTCTGTATCAGTCTTCCCGTCAGTCTGGTGTGCTTTACGCAGCCTGCTTCGAACGTTTTCTTCACATGTTTCAGGAATTCGGTTTCCGTCATAGGTTCTTCCAGTTCTCCTATGGCTCCTGCGCCTGCAGTAAGCCATTTAGGCATTCCCTTTATATCTTCCGCCTTTACGTTTTCCTCCACATCCTGCGTCATGTACTCTTTCGGGTCTATCACCCTTACATTAGTCAGCCCTATTTTTTCAGCTATCTTGTAGTTCACGCCGTTAGGAGCATTATCCAGATTGGTATGCATCGAGTATATGGCGATTTCGTTTTTTATGGCAGTCATTATACATCTTTCAGTATAATCCTTTCCTGTAATCGATTTATACCCTCTGAACATAAGCGGGTGATGCGATATAATCAGGTTTATTCCCTGATTTATAGCCTCTTCCACCACATCTTCAGTGACGTCCAGACACAACAAAGCCCCTGTAGCTTCCACGTCTGTCAATCCCACTTGCAGTCCGGCATTGTCAAATCCGTCTTGCAGGGGCAGAGGCGCGAATATCTCAAGGGCATCAATAATTTCCTTAATTTTCATATTTGCGAATAAAATTCTGTGCAAAAATAAAAACAAAGAAGCTTGTAGGCGTAATGGAGAGTGAAAAATTAGGATTTTTTCACAGAGATTGGAATGCGTTGCGAAGTTAGAGAGAAAGTATTATAATATAGAGAAGGTAAAGCAGGCAATAACTTACTCACCTCCTTTACCTCCTTTATTATTTTACCTTCTTTTTTTTGCTACCCAAAGAATCAATATGCTCTTGCAAACAATACTCTTCTTGCCGAAGGTTTGCCTGTCACCATATCCACGCCCGGAGTCAGACTCTCTTCGTCAGCTTCGAAAGGCAGACATCTGATGGTAGCCTTTGTTTCTTCCTTGATTCTTTCTTCAGTTTCAGTAGTACCGTCCCAGTGAGCCAGGATGAAACCACCCTTTTCTATCTGTTCCTTGAATTCATCGTATGTATCCACTTTCACGATGTGCTCGTTTCTGTACTTCAGAGCCTTCTGGTAGATATTTTCCTGAATTTCTTCAAGCAGATTCTTTACATATTCTTCTATGCCGTCGCAAGAGCGTGTCTCTTTTTCCAGAGTGTCACGGCGCATGATTTCCATTGTATTGTTTTCCAGATCGCGTCCACCCATTACTAGTCTCACAGGTACACCCTTCAGCTCGTAGTCGGCAAATTTGAATCCCGGACGCTTGTTGTCAGCATTGTCATATTTCACGGAGATACCCATGCTGCGCAGCTTGTTCACTATGCCGTCCACCTTCTCGTTAATCTGGTTCAACTGTTCTTCGTTCTTGTAGATAGGCACGATAACCACCTGTATAGGAGCCAAGTGTGGAGGAAGTACCAATCCGTTATCATCAGAGTGAGTCATGATAAGTGCACCCATCAGACGTGTAGAGACACCCCATGAAGTAGCCCATACATAATCCAGCTTGTTGTTCTTGTCTACGAACTGTACGTTGAATGCCTTTGCGAAGTTCTGTCCCAGGAAGTGTGAAGTACCGCACTGCAGTGCCTTACCGTCCTGCATCAATCCTTCAATAGTGTAAGTGTCCAGTGCACCGGCAAAACGTTCGTTAGCCGATTTCACACCCTTCACTACAGGTACAGCCATATATTTTTCAGCAAATTCGCCATACACGTGCAGCATCTTCTGAGCTTCAGCTTCAGCTTCTTCTCTGGTAGCGTGAGCTGTGTGACCTTCCTGCCACAGGAACTCTGCAGTACGCAGGAACAGGCGTGTACGCATTTCCCATCTCATTACGTTGGCCCACTGGTTACACAGGATAGGCAGGTCTCTGTATGAGTTTATCCAGTTCTTGTATGTACTCCATATGATAGTTTCCGAAGTAGGTCTGATTATAAGTTCCTCTTCCAGTTTTGCGTTAGGGTCCACAATTACTCCCGAACCGTCTTCTGCGTTTTTCAGTCTGTAGTGAGTCACTACTGCACATTCCTTGGCAAAACCTTCCACGTGTTCAGCTTCACGGCTCAGGTATGATTTTGGGATTAGCAATGGGAAGTATGCGTTCACATGTCCTGTAGCTTTGAACATGTCATCCAGTTGTCTCTGCATTTTCTCCCATATAGCATATCCGTAAGGTTTAATCACCATACATCCTCTTACAGGCGACTGTTCAGCCAAGTCAGCCTTTACCACTAGGTCGTTATACCATTGTGAATAGTTTTCACTTCTTTTGGTAAGTTCTTTAAGTTCTTTAGCCATAGCTATTTTAAATTTGTTTTTTATTAGTGCGCAAAAGTAATAAAAAAAGCGTACAGTAGTATGCTGTACGCTAAAAAAGTTATTCCTGATAGTCGTAATACCACCAAAAAGTATCTCCGAACTCCAGTCTCATTTTGTTTCTTTCCTCATTTGGGCTTTTGTACGTTTCCTTTTGCCTCTTCACGTACTCCATTCTTCGTTTTGTGCAGATGCTGTCAGTGTCATGTATTTCGAATTTCCATTCCGGACACATCTCTTTATACATTATGGCAGCTTCTTTCAGATATCTTTGCAGCGAATCGTTCTTTGTCTTTTCTATCTCTGCGGCCAGTGTTTTCAGATTCTTATCAAGCATCAGTCCGGCCATGTAATAGTCTTTCACAAAGCTGCAGCTGTCGTTTTTCCCGGCCAGTCGTTTCAGATAATCCATTTTCGTTTCCCCCGGCTCAGGCTTTTCTCCCAGCATTGCATACACAGAGTCGTTCGTATACCTCAGTGTTTTTGTAGAGTCATAATCAAAGAACAGTCCGTTTTCCTTATAATACTGTGGATATCTGAAAATCATCTCCCCGGCTATCCCCTCTTTCGTCATGGCCATCATTCTCAGTGCGGTCATGGTTTTTGTCGTTCTAAGCGATTTTTCCGCCACCTTCAGCACCTCGTTATAGTTGCCCTTGTCCATCAGGGTCTCCATTCTCAGTTCATTGTGCAGATATCTGTTTGTGTTGCCCAGACACACAGTTGCCACAGAGAGGATAAGCATTGTGCCTACGTTCCACATCAAGGTCCCCATCATATCAGGTTTCTGTGCGGTTCTCCTCGTGTTTTTCCTTATCAAGGCCACTATTGTCACATACAGTGCAGTAACGGTAGGCATAATCCACCACCATGCGTAACTTGCCCCGTTCATGTACACATCCCTTTCGAATGCCGTCATGGTTATCAGTCCCATGAACGAAGGCACATAAGCCAGTCCGTGAGCAGCCCCTTTAAGTCTCATTATCAGGTTCAGGCTCCATTTCAGAATCATCAGAATCACGATAATGATAATCGTAGCAGGCACCACATGGAATTCCGAAGTCCCTTTCGACATCGACATATGCATGGCTCCCAGCAGGTCCTTCTGCATCACAGCCAGATATACGGCTGAAAATATTATAAACATCAGGCTGCACACCATGATACTTAGGCGTGCAGCTGCATTGTTATATCTGTTATATCTGCTATAGTCCTTATAGTTGTTCCAGCCCATAATTATTTCATTACCCTTTTCAGTACCACCGCAGTCCTTGCCGGTAAGTAAAGTTTAAGCCATTCTTTTCTTTCTTTGGCATACAGTGGGTCAGCACATGTATAGTGGGTAATAGAGTCGTCGTTGAATCCAAATCCACCGAAATCCTTGCTGTCGGTATTCAGTACCACCTGATATGCTCCCTTAGGAACAAGGAATCCGTAGTCTGTAAACGATCTTGTCGGGTTGAAGTTGAACACAAATACCAGATCTTTTCGTCTGTATGCCAGTACTTGGTCGCCATCATTGTGCCATATTTCCACCACATCCGTTTTCTGGATGTTTTTCACGCTTTTTATTGTCTCTACCATCTTTTGGTCGAAGTCGCCTAGATAATGGTAACACAATTCTTTGTTATCCACCAGGTTCCATTGTCTTCTTGCATATTTGTGCGACCATCCGTTGCCTTCTCTTGGGAAGTCTATCCATTCCGGATGTCCGAATTCATTACCCATGAAGTTCAGGTAACCGCCGTTGATAGTCGATGCAGTTAGAAGTCTTATCATCTTGTGCAGTGCCATACCTCTCTGTACCACTCCGTTTTCGTCACCTTTTTTGAAGTGCCAGTACATATCGGCGTCACACAGTCTGAATATAATTGTCTTGTCTCCCACCAGAGCCTGGTCATGACTTTCGCAGTACGAAATGGTTTTTTCATCCTTTCTTCTGTTTGTCACTTCCCAGAACAGGCTCGACGGTTTCCAGTCCTCATCCCTTCTTTCCTTTATTATCTTAATCCAGTAGTCAGGGATGTTCATTGCCATTCTGTAGTCGAATCCGTAACCGCCATCCTGTATCGGAGCAGCCAGTCCCGGCATACCCGACACCTCTTCCGCTATGGTGATAGCCCTCGGATTTACTGTATGAATCAGTTTGTTGGCAAGTGTCAGATAGCATATAGCATTATCGTCCTGGTGTCCGTTATAATAATCTCCATAGTTGCAGAAAGCCTCTCCCAGTCCGTGGCTGTAGTACAGCATCGAAGTCACTCCGTCGAATCTGAATCCGTCGAATTTGAATTCTTCCATCCAGTATTTACAGTTCGATAGCAGGAAGTGCAGCACCTGATTCTTTCCGTAGTCAAAGCACAGCGAGTCCCATGCCGGATGTTCTCTTCTGTCTCCCTGATAGAAATATTGGTTCGGGTCGCCCGCAAAGTTGCCCAGACCTTCCACCTCGTTTTTCACTGCGTGCGAGTGTACTATATCCATTATCACCGCTATACCCATCTGGTGTGCAGTGTCAATCAGCTGTTTCAGTTCGTCCGGAGTACCGAATCTTGACGATGGGGCGAAGAAGCTCGACACATGATATCCGAAGCTTCCGTAATACGGATGCTCCTGAATAGCCATAATCTGTATGCAGTTATATCCGTCCTCTGCAATTCTGGGAAGTATCTTTTCCCTGAATTCGTTGTACGTACCCACCTTTTCCTCATCCTGGGCCATACCGATATGACATTCATATATCATCAGAGGTCCCACATTAGGGATAAACACTTTCTTTTTGAACTTATACGGTTTGGCAGGATCCCAAACCTGTGCGCTGAATATTTTTGTATTTTCATCCTGAACCACTCTTGTGGCCCATGCCGGTATACGTTCGCCGCATCCGTTGCTCCAGTACACTTTCAGTTTGTACAGGTCTCCGTGTTTTATGGCTTTAGCCGGCAGTTGTATCTCCCAGTTTTCGGTTCTTTTAACTCTTTCAAGCTTAAATTCCGGAGTTTCTTTCCATCCGTTAAAGTCTCCCACCAGATATATGGCGGTAGCATTAGGAGCCCATTCTCTCAGAACCCATTTGGTTTCTTTACCCTCTTTGATTTTATGCAATCCGAAGTACAGGTACCCTGATGCAAAGTCTTCCAGCGAGCATCTTTTAGTCAGTTCCTTTTCTTTGTTGATTACCATTTCGTGTCTTCCGTTAATGGCATTTGCATATGGCTCCAACCAGGGGTCATTTTTAATAATGTTCAAAACTTCGTTCATGTTATTAAGCAAGTTATTAAGTTCAAAAGTTATCAATTATGACACTCAATAAATGACTGTCTAAGACAAAAATAGATTATTTTTTTTAGAAAAGGAAATATTGATATAAAAAAAAACCGTGCAAGGTTGTTATTTTATATCGTTTCACATTTTTTTGTCATCAAGAAGTCTTCCATTCTTAAAATTCCCTTTTCTTATAATCTTTCCCGAAGCGTCTTTCTCCACGAATTCTCCGTCTTTCTTTCCGTTCTTGAATTCTCCTTCAAATATTGTTCCGTCTTTGTCCGTAAGGGTTCCTTTTCCATGCTCTTTTCCTTTCACGAATTCTCCTTCATACACATCCCCGCTTGCCATGACCAGTTTCCCTTTTCCTTCTGCCATGTTGTTCTTCCATTCACCCTCGTAAATATCCCCGTTGGCCCATACGTATTTTCCGTATCCGTTTCTCACATTGTCTTTCCAGTCTCCCGTATACGATGCTCCGTTGGCCCATACGAATTCTCCTTTGCCGTGCTGCTTACCGTTCTTGAACTCCCCTTTGTACACATCACCGTTAGGATACATATATACCCCTTTCCCGGTTCTTTCGCTGTTGGAATATTCACCTTCATACCTTTCTCCGTTATGGAATGCATATACACCCTTTCCGTCCTGTACATCGTTCTTCCATTCACCTGTATACTTGTCACCGTTTGTATAAACGAATGTACCTTTTCCGTGTCTGAAACCTTTTTTCCATTCACCTTCGTAGTACGAGCCGTCTTCCCATGTCATCTTTCCCTGTCCTTCTTTCAGGTCGTCTTTCCATGTTCCGTCATACACAGCTCCACCTTTCCATATATATTTTCCGTTTCCGTTTCTCTTGTTTTCGCTCCATTCTCCCGAGTACCAGTCGCCGTTAAAGTATTCCATAGTTCCTTTACCCTCCTGGCGGTCCCATTTCCATTCTCCCTTGTACATATTGTTGTTTGTGAAGTAATATGTTCCTTCACCCTGTTTCATATCATCCTTCCACTCACCTATGTACCTTTCTCCTATGTTCAGCATCATTGTACCCTCACCGTCTCTTTTGCCTTTCAGGTACTCTCCTTCGTACATGTCTCCGTTAGGATATACAGTCCTCCCCATTCCGTTAGGTCTTCTCCTTTTCAGCTGTCCGGAGTATTCTGCCCCGTTTTTAAACTTGTAATATCCCACTGAGAGCTGCGCCTCCATTTCCGTGGCTGCACATATCATCATCACGCCCAGTGCTATGCCATATTTTCTCATATCCATTATAATCGTTATTTGTCAATTTAAGAATGTTCCACATTTCCGGCCACAACCTCCACCATATCATCCCAGTTCAGGTATTTGTTGGCCAGTTCCATAATTCTCTTTCCTGAAATATTTCTTATCGAGTCCACCGAGCGGTCGAAGAAATCATCTTCCACCCCAGCCGTCAACACATAAATCCATGCTTCCGAAATCGACAGCGAGTTTTCATAAGCCCTGCATATGTCACCCATCATATAGTTTCTCACCATCACCATCTCTTCTTCCTGCGGTTCCACGTTCTTCAGTCTGTCTATTTCATACTTCACTTCCTTCACCACATTCTCCACATACTCGTTGGCAGTCTCGGTGCTTATAATCATGATGCTTTTTCCCGGATATGTCACTATACCCGAACCTATTCCGTACGTATACCCCTTGTCCTCCCTGATATTCTTCATCAGTCTGCTTCCGAAGTATCCGCCCAGTATGGTATTCATCACTTTGCTGTCCATAAAGTCATCGTGCAGACAGTCCGGCATGAAGCATCCTATTTTTACCGAGCTTTGCAGGGCATCCTTTTTCTCCACCGTCACCCTTTTTCTGTTTCCTTTTTCCGGTTCCGGCATACATATAATGCCTTTGCTCCTGTTTCTGCCCCATTTTTCCTTGCCGAAACACTCTTCAATCTTTTTCAGCACCTCTTCGGTCACCTTTCCTGCCACGAAAATCGTACAGTTTTCGGCATAGTAGTTCTCCTGGTAGAAACTTTCCAGCATCTCCCTGTTCATGTTGTCGTAATCCTGTGCTTCAGCAAATCTCCCCAGCGGATGATTTTCTCCGAACAGTTCCTTGTTCAGCCTTTTCCTGGCCATCACTTCCACTCTTTGTCTGTTCACCATATACACCTGCTTGTTCGATTCGGTCACAATCTTCAGTTCCCTTTCCGGGAATACAGGATTTTTTACCATATCTTCCAGCACCTCTATAGTCTGCCCGAAGAATTTGTTCAGCGAATAAAGAGTTATGAATCCGTTTTTCACTGACGACGACAGGTCGAGCCATGCCCCGTAGAAATCCAGTTTCTCTGCTATTACAGCCGATGTCATATTCCTTGTACCCTCTCTCAGCATTCTGTTTGTCATCATGGCCTGTAGTGGATATTTCTGGTCCAGCTGTCCGCTTCCGGTCACAATGTCCATTCTCACCACATCCTCTTTTCCCAGGTCAAGGATATTCAGTACAATTCCGTTTGGAAGGATTTTTCTTATAGGTCTATTTATCTTGATTTCGGCTATATGTTCTATGGCCGGCATTATCTTTCTGTCCACGCTTTTATATATAAATTAATCATTGATATGCAAAAATACGAATAAATTCATAATTTTGTATGCAAAAGAATGCAAAAGAATACAATACAAAGATTATTCAGCAACACTATGTCATCAGTCACCTGCATCATCTGTCTCGGGTCCAACTATTGTCCCGAGCATAATATAAGCCTTGCTGTCAGGCTTCTCACTTCATCTTTTCCCCACATACGTTGGGGCAAGACCATTGTCACCCCGGCCACCGGAGTATCCCGTCCTGTCCCCGACTATCACAATCTGGCAGCCATATTCACCACCACCATGTCATTGCCTGCTCTCAGGTCATTGCTCAAGGAAACAGAAAAAGCCTGCGGACGCACACCGGAATCCAAATCCACAGGCCTGATTCCCATCGATATCGACTTGTTGCAATACGACGGAACCATACTTAAACCCGAAGATATGAATACCGCCCACGTCAGGCAGGCACTTTCCTCACTTATAAAGTAATAGGAACCAACGCCCCTCTCCGTCGCTTCCTAATTCTTAATTTTTAATTCTTAACTCTTATTTATCATTTGCATCAGATACTGTCCGTACTGGTTCTTCAGCATCGGCTGCGCATTCTTCCTCATCTGCTCCTCGTCTATCCATCCCTTGCGATAGGCAATACCTTCCAGACACGCTATTTTCAGTCCAGTACGCTTTTCCAGCACCTCTATATATGTCGAAGCCTCGCTCAGCGAGTCATGCGTACCCGTATCCAGCCATGCGAAACCACGTCCCAGCGTCTGCACCTTCAGCTCACCGTCCTCCAGGAACTTCTGGTTCACAGTCGTTATTTCCAGCTCCCCACGTGCCGACGGCTTGATGTTCTTCGCCACTTCCACCACCTTGTTAGGATAGAAATACAGTCCCACCACAGCATAGTTCGACTTCGGATTCTCCGGTTTCTCCTCTATGCTCAGGCAGTTGCCCTGCTTGTCGAATTCAGCCACACCGTAACGTTCCGGGTCGCTCACCCAGTAGCCGAACACCGTAGCCTTCTTCTCCTCTTCTGCCATGCGTACAGCCTCCTTCAGCATTCCGCTGAAACCAGCCCCGTGGAAGATGTTGTCGCCCAGCACCAGACAGGCCGAGTCATCGCCTATAAACTCCTCGCCTATGATGAAAGCCTGTGCCAGTCCGTCCGGCGAAGGCTGTTCTGCATATTCGAACCTCACGCCGAATTCCGTTCCGTCACCCAGCAGACGCTTGAACCCCGGAAGATCATGCGGAGTCGATATAATCAGTATCTCCCGTATACCTGCCAGCATAAGCACGGAGATAGGATAATAAATCATCGGTTTGTCGAAGATAGGGAGCATCTGCTTGCTCACTCCCTTGGTGATGGGATAAAGTCTTGTTCCGCTACCACCTGCCAGTACGATTCCTTTCATATGATTTTTTTAAGTTGTTGGTTTTAAATATCCATCTCCTTCAGTCTTGGATGCTTCTTGTCCTTGTCCGACAGGATAACCTTATCAGCCGGTATCCTCCAGTCTATACCCAAGTCCGGATCATCCCATGCTATGGCCCCTTCCGCTTCAGGAGCATAGAAATTGTCGCATTTATACTGGAAAATCACCTCTTCGGACAGTACGGCAAACCCATGTGCAAATCCTCTTGGGATGAACAGCTGCCTGTGGTTATCCTCAGTCAGTTCCACAGCCACATGCTTACCGAATGTGGGCGAGCCTTTCCTGATGTCCACAGCCACATCCAGCACCGCTCCTTTTATCACCCTCACCAGTTTGCTCTGGCTGTAAGGCGGTTTCTGGAAATGCAGTCCCCTCACCACACCATATTGCGATTTGCTTTCGTTGTCCTGTACGAATCTTGTGTCACACACTTCCTTGCAGAACACCCTTTCCGAGAACGATTCGAAGAAATACCCCCTCGCATCCTCGAAAATCCGTGGTTCTATAATCACCACACCATCTATATCAGTTTTAATAATATTCATTGTCAGTATTCTTATGAAAAATTCAAATGCAAATTTAGCAAAATAATATTAAACACCTAATTTATATCACAAAAAAGCCGGAGTCCCTATCCCCATTCAGGAGATATCAGGACTCCGGCCGTCTTTCTCATTGTACTGTTAAATGGACCTCATTAACTCCATTAACTTCTCTAACTTCACTCCATACTTACGCTCCCACCTGCACATCTTCAGCTTCCTTCTTCGGTTTCTGTTCCACCTTTTCAAACTTCAGCGTGCTCTGCATATTCTTCAGTGTTTCGCCGCCTCTGAACAGGATTCTCGATTTCTTTATATTACTGTCCGCTAAAAGTTCATACATCATTATAATGATAGGGCCGTCCTCCGATTTTGGAAGTCAGCCCTATTTTGGTTATCTTTGAGTCACCACACTAAAAGTTTAACCATGAGCAAAAGTACA
>NZ_JADYTJ010000150.1 GCF_021531075.1 Bacteroides caecigallinarum
AGTGAATATTAACCCCAAAAACAAAAGGTATGAACAAACGTCCGATTCTTGTCGCCTTCAGCAATCAGAAAGGCGGTGTGGGCAAGTCCACGGTAACAGCGGTTCTTGCCAGTTATTTTAATTATGTAAAAGGTCTGAAAGTTGCTGTCGTTGACTGTGACTATCCACAGTTCAGTCTGGAAAAACTAAGGGGAAGGGATTTGAAGAACCTTGAGAAAAGCGAGTATCACCAACGGCTTTTCTGCCGTCAGTTTGAAGACGGTTCCCGTAAGGCCTATCCGATCGTCACTTCCACGCCGGAGGCAGCCGCAGAGATTTCCGGCAAACTGGAAGGCGACTATGACCTGATATTCTTCGATCTTCCCGGAACGGTGAACTCCCGTGGTGTATTCGAGTCCGTCATGAACATGGATTTTATCTTTACTCCCATTGTAAAGGACCGTATGGTCATGCAGAGCAGCCTTTCCTTTGTATCGACCGTTCAGGATTTTATCGGACAGCATCCGGAAGCTCCCCTGAAGGACATACGTTTATTCTGGAACCGTATGGACAGCCGTACTTCAA
>NZ_JADYTJ010000151.1 GCF_021531075.1 Bacteroides caecigallinarum
TCCTTGGTGATGCAAAAATCAAATCACTGCAGAGCGACGGCTACAACGTATATATGTATCTTGACAATGAGCTTATGGATATAGAGCATCTCTGCTGTCTGGCTCATGCAAGAGCTAAGTTCAAGTATGCCTATGACCAGGGAAGCCTGCAGGCGAGAATCTTCCTTGAGCTGATAGCAAAGCTATACGGCATGGAAGATACTTACCGCCGGGAAAAACTCACTTCAGACGAGATTTACCACAGAAGAAACAGTAAGGAAACGACGGAAATCATTGATAAGATAAGGACAGAGCTTTATGATCTGCTTGCAAATCCGGATGAGAGCCGAAGTGAACTTATGAGCAAGGCTCTTAACTATCTGAAGAACTTCTGGAATCAGATCTTCGCCTACAGAAATGACGGAGAATACTCAATAGACAATATGGCGGCGGAAAGAGCGATAAGACCAATCACTGTCCAACGAAAGAACAGCCTGTTCTTCGGAAGTGTGAAAGGAATACAGAACTCCGCAATCTATAATACCTTTATAGAAACATGCAAACAGGCAGGAGTCTCCT
>NZ_JADYTJ010000152.1 GCF_021531075.1 Bacteroides caecigallinarum
TTGATCCGTGAATTTCCGAATGGGACAACCCGATATCCTGAAGGGATATCACCTTACGTTTGTAAGGGGCTAACGCAGGGAACTGAAACATCTTAGTACCTGCAGGAAAAGAAAATAACAATGATTCCCCCAGTAGTGGCGAGCGAACGGGGAATAGCCCAAACCAACAATGTTACGGCATTGTTGGGGTTGTAGGACCACGACGTTGCAAGAAATTTCGTGAGAAGAACGGTCTGGAAAGTCCGGTCACAGAGGGTGACAACCCCGTATTCGAAGCGAAACGAAGCATAGTGGAATCCTGAGTAGCGCGGAACACGAGGAATTCTGCGTGAATCTGCCGGGACCATCCGGTAAGGCTAAATACTCCCGAGAGACCGATAGTGAACCAGTACTGTGAAGGAAAGGTGAAAAGCACTTCGAACAGAAGAGTGAAATAGTACCTGAAACCGTGCGCCTACAAGCGGTCGGAGCTCTGCAAAGAGTGACGGCGTGCCTTTTGCATAATGAACCTACGAGTTACCGTGTCCGGCGAGGTTAAGGG
>NZ_JADYTJ010000153.1 GCF_021531075.1 Bacteroides caecigallinarum
ATATCCGGGACGCCTTCCGCAGTCTGCTGGAACTGCTTTTTGCCGCGGCATCCCTGCTTATAGATACGGTAAGGACCTTTTTTCTGGTTGTATTGTCCATCCTTGGTCCCATTGCCTTTGCCTTCAGCGTGTGGGACGGTTTCCAGTCCACGCTCAGCCAGTGGTTCACACGTTACATATCCGTCTATCTGTGGCTTCCCGTGAGTGACCTTTTCAGCTGTATGCTGGCCAAGATTCAGGTACTTATGCTGCAGAACGACATCCTGGAGCTCCAGAACAATCCGAACTATTCGCTGGACAACTCCAATTCGGTATATGTGATCTTCATGCTGATAGGTATCATCGGATATTTTACCGTGCCGACCGTGGCCGGATGGATTGTGCAGGCAGGCGGTGCCGGAAACTACAACCGAAACATCAACCGTACCGCGACCAAGGCCGGAGGATTTGCAGCCGGTGCCGCAGGTTCCGGACTGGGAAATATCGGAGGGCGTCTGCGTGGAAAATAAACAGAACAGGAACATAAAAATCATGAAAACA
>NZ_JADYTJ010000154.1 GCF_021531075.1 Bacteroides caecigallinarum
ATATCCGGGACGCCTTCCGCAGTCTGCTGGAACTGCTTTTTGCCGCGGCATCCCTGCTTATAGATACGGTAAGGACCTTTTTTCTGGTTGTATTGTCCATCCTTGGTCCCATTGCCTTTGCCTTCAGTGTGTGGGACGGTTTCCAGTCCACGCTCAGCCAGTGGTTCACACGTTACATTTCCGTCTATCTGTGGCTTCCCGTGAGTGACCTTTTCAGCTGTATGCTGGCTAAGATTCAGGTGCTCATGCTGCAGAACGACATCCTGGAGCTCCAGAACAATCCGAACTATTCGCTGGACAACTCCAATTCGGTATATGTGATCTTCATGCTCATAGGTATCATCGGATATTTTACCGTGCCGACCGTGGCCGGATGGATTGTACAGGCAGGCGGTGGCGGAAACTATAACCGCAACATCAACCGTACCGCGACCAAGGCCGGAGGATTTGCAGCCGGTGCCGCAGGTTCCGGACTGGGAAATATCGGAGGGCGTCTGCGTGGAAAATAAACAGAACAGGAACATAAAAATCATGAAAACA
>NZ_JADYTJ010000155.1 GCF_021531075.1 Bacteroides caecigallinarum
TCAACGGATTCTACGAGTTTGTGCGTGATGACTACCGCCGGATGATTGAGGAGAAGAAAGTCCGTGAGAAGGATTTTGACATCGACGGTTTCCTGAACGTGCTGGAACCGTTCTACCGTGGCGGTGATTATGATTTCCTGCTTAATTCGGACAAGGAACTGGATCTTACCAACAAGCGCTTTATCGTATTTGAGCTGGACAATATCAGCGGAAACAAGGTGCTTCTGCCCGTGGTCACGCTGATAATCATGGAAACCTTCATCGCCAAGATGCGCCGCTTGAAAGGCATCCGCAAGATGATACTCATTGAGGAATGCTGGAAAGCCCTGATGTCCGCCAATATGAGTGAGTACATAAAGTATTTATTTAAGACCGTCAGAAAATATTTCGGTGAGGCCGTGGTGGTCACCCAGGAAGTGGATGACATCATCAGTTCCCCTGTCGTGAAGGAAGCTATCATCAACAACAGTGACTGCAAGATTCTTCTTGACCAGCGGAAATACATGAACAAGTTCGACC
>NZ_JADYTJ010000156.1 GCF_021531075.1 Bacteroides caecigallinarum
TCAACGGATTCTACGAGTTTGTGCGTGATGACTACCGCCGGATGATTGAGGAGAAGAAAGTCCGTGAGAAGGATTTTGACATCGACGGTTTCCTGAACGTGCTGGAACCGTTCTACCGTGGCGGTGACTATGATTTCCTGCTTAATTCGGAAAAGGAACTGGATCTTACCAACAAGCGCTTTATTGTATTTGAGTTGGACAATATCAGCGGGAACAAGGTGCTTCTGCCCGTGGTCACGCTGATAATCATGGAAACCTTCATCGCCAAGATGCGCCGTTTGAAAGGCACCCGCAAAATGATACTCATTGAGGAATGCTGGAAAGCCCTGATGTCCGCCAATATGAGCGAGTACATACGCTATCTTTTCAAGACCGTCAGAAAATATTTCGGGGAGGCCGTGGTGGTCACCCAGGAAGTGGATGACATCATCAGTTCCCCTGTCGTGAAGGAAGCTATCATCAACAACAGTGACTGCAAGATTCTTCTTGACCAGCGGAAATACATGAACAAGTTCGACC
>NZ_JADYTJ010000157.1 GCF_021531075.1 Bacteroides caecigallinarum
ACGCACAATAAAAAGGAGGAACAAATATGAAAACCGGAGACATTGTATTTCTGAGACGTCCCTATAAGGGATACCGTGCCGTCGAACTGATGGAAAGACTGGAATGCCGCTGGCTGGTCAGGATTGTCGAGAGCGGTCTTGAACTGGAGGTATATGAAGATGAACTTATATCAGAATTTTAATACGGATAAAGTGTTATGGAAAAATATCAGTTTGCATTCCATTCGGAAATAATCGGCTATACCTCTCCTCATATCGGCGAGGTCAGAAAAGCCATACACAGAAAAGTGGAAAAGGAAAAGTCTGCCGCCATAAAGAATGATATTGAGCTGCACATGTACAAGGTGCATGACGGCATACCGGTTCTACTTAACACCTGCTACCTGTATGATGAAAAAGGATGTATGGTACACGGAAGTATCAAGGGAACCAAGGATTATCTGCTTGAGACATGGAGATACCATACAAACAGACATTCCAAAGGTTTCAGTTCCACAAGAATCAGGCCCTGCACGA
>NZ_JADYTJ010000158.1 GCF_021531075.1 Bacteroides caecigallinarum
CCAACCCGAAGAATATTGACAGCCCTTTCATTAATTCCTGTTTTCTCATGAAATACGGCATTGACCGGAATTCCCCGGATGAAATCAGGCGGCAACAGTCAGAAAAGGCATATAAAGAACTTTATGCTAGGTTTGAAACCATGGTTGGCCTGAAGTCCCCAAACAAAAAGGACGATACCATTATCCGCAAGGAATGTCGGCAGCCAGCCTGTAAGGACAGGCCGACCGGAAAAGTCCACATCCCGGTCACTCCGAAGCCAAAGAGACGCAAGATGGGACTTTGAGAGATTCAGTAAAACAAGAACAACATCATTAAAAAAGACAAGACATGAAAAACAGACAGTTGTACAGACTGGCCGCCTGCCTGATCGGGGCGGCATCACTGCTTCTGCAGAGCTGCAGTGAGAGCAGGTTCAAGGACTGTGACCGCCTGTGCGGTTCATGGAGCAGTGTGGAAGGCAAGCCCGATGTCCTTATATATAAGGAAGGGGACGCCTACAAGGTGACGGTCTTCG
>NZ_JADYTJ010000159.1 GCF_021531075.1 Bacteroides caecigallinarum
CGAAGACCGTCACCTTGTAGGCGTCCCCTTCCTTATATATAAGGACATCGGGCTTGCCTTCCACACTGCTCCATGAACCGCACAGGCGGTCACAGTCCTTGAACCTGCTCTCACTGCAGCTCTGCAGCAGCAGTGATGCCGCCCCGATCAGGCAGGCGGCCAGTCTGTACAACTGTCTGTTTTTCATGTCTTGTCTTTTTAATGATGTTGTTCTTGTTTTACTGAATCTCTCAAAGTCCCATCTTGCGTCTCTTTGGCTTCGGACTGACAGGGATGCGGACTTTTCCGGTCGGCCTGTCCTTACAGGCTGGCTGCCGACATTCCTTGCGGATAATGGTATCGTCCTTTTTGTTTGGGGACTTCAGGCCAACCATGGTTTCAAACCTGGCATAAAGTTCTTTATATGCCTTTTCTGACTGTTGCCGCCTGATTTCATCCGGGGAATTCCGGTCAATGCCGTATTTCATGAGAAAACAGGAATTAATGAAAGGGCTGTCAATATTCTTCGGGTTGG
>NZ_JADYTJ010000018.1 GCF_021531075.1 Bacteroides caecigallinarum
ATGAAAAATATTATACCTAAAATGTGAAACATAGTTATTGCTTTTTTCTAGTTATTAATACAATAACTGTGCCAAGTTTATTGTATTATGATTTTTTGTACGTAATGGCAGATAATATTATATACCATATTATAACTATAGTAATACCACTTAACCTGAAAAGAGTAAGCAATATAATACTTACTATAAGGAAAATGTATTTAATGCTATTGTATTTCCATGAAAGATTCTTGAACTTTAAGGAGAACATAGGCAATTCAG
The DNA here is from genome assembly GCF_021531075.1 of Bacteroides caecigallinarum. GTDB lineage: Bacteria > Bacteroidota > Bacteroidia > Bacteroidales > Bacteroidaceae > Phocaeicola > Phocaeicola caecigallinarum_B. The sequence goes on from NZ_JADYTJ010000018.1 coordinate 262, forward strand.
AAACAAGAAGCAATGACATTATTATTACTAATAATAATAGATATAATGCATTAAATTCTTCAAGTAAAATAGAATTCTCGTTTATGCATATAGCTAATGAACTCCAAAAAAGGGCATTGGCTGGTGTGGGCATACCAATGAATGAACTAGTCTGTCGTTCGTCTAAATTAAACTTGGCTAGTCTAAGTGCTGAAAAAACAGATATTAGAAATGCACAATACGGGATTAGTTTTGATATACCTAACATAAACTCTGGTATATTTACCTCTTTAAATAGGGAAAAAACTATTGCAGAAGGTGCGAGTCCAAATGTTATATTATCAGCTAATGAATCAAGCTCCTTTCCAATAGGGGAAGAAACCTTTAATAATCTAGCGGACATACCATCGAAGAAGTCAAATACAGCACCTAATACTATAAATAACATAGCATTTCTATAGTCGCCTAAAAAAGCCATGTACGATGCAATGCACCCACAGAATAGATTGCAACTTGTGATGCTGTTAGGGATATTTCTTATAATGATATTGGGCATATGTTTTTTTTATTTTAGTTTTGCTATCACAGTTTCATTTCCTGTTGTCTTTTGGTTCATTTTTACGCAAACCTCTGAATCTAAAGGTAAGTATACGTCAACTCTTGAACCGAATTTAATGAATCCCATATGTTCGTCTATATAGCATTCTTCTCCGGGAGTAGCATATGTAACTATTCTTCTTGCCACAGCTCCTGCTATCTGACGTGCCATAACAGTCTTACCCTCAGGAGTTTCAATTATTATTGTTGAACGTTCGTTTTCTGTGCTGGCTTTGGGTAGCCATGCTTTCATAAATCTTCCGCTATGATGTGCCACATGTTTTACTACGCCATCAACTGGATACCAGTTAGCATGTACGTTGGTGATATCCATAAAGATAGAAATCATTAATCTGCGGTCATGGAAATATTCGTGCTCATCAACTTCTTCTATTACAACAATTCTTCCATCTGCAGGTGCAACTACCGTTTTTTCAGTTTCACCTTTGTACAACCTGATAGGACAACGGAAAAAATTAACCATTAGCAGATATAATACAATACTTATTACAGCAACCACATAAAAAGGAATTTTATTATCTATGAGGAAGAAAAATGCTGAGTTAATCGCTATGAGTATTATTGCGCTTGTGATTAATATATTGGTACCCTCATGATGTATGCGGATTTTTTTCAATTTCTTTATTCTATTCATGGTGATTAATGTAAGTGTGTAAGTTTAAACATACAAAAGTAAGGGTATTTTAATTACTCTGCAAATAAAAATAATAGAAAAAACTATTTTAAGGTCATATTGTATATTTCTTCCGTTATATTTTTGTATTTGGGCTACAATTCTTAAATGTTTCCAAGTAATGTTGTGTTATTATATATATGTAAATAATCCCGGACATCCAATTATCTTATTGGCATATCCGGGATTATTTTTAGTTTATTCTTTTATCAGATTGATAATTCATTCAGTACATTCACCAGCTCACGGTCAATAGGCTTGTCATTCTTTATAGCCTTTGCGAATGGGACATATACAATTTTGTCATTTTCAATACCAATCATTACGTTTCTTTGTCCCTCCATAAGTGCTTGAATACTTGCTACTCCCATGCGGCTAGCTATAATTCTGTCGTGTGCTGTAGGTCTTCCTCCTCGTTGCAGGTGTCCCAATATCGTAACACGTACATCATACTGTGGGTATTCATTTTTTACGCGTTCTGCATAATGCATTGCCCCTCCTGTGATTTCACTTTCGGCAACCAATACTATAGAACTGCTCTTTGATTTACGGAACCCGTTTTTAATAAATTCTTCCAATTGGTCGACTTCTGTGTTAAATTCAGGGATAATAGCAGCTTCGGCTCCTGCTGCGATTGCTCCGTTTAACGCTAAGAAACCAGCATCTCGTCCCATAACTTCAACGAAAAACAAACGTTCGTGAGATGTTGCTGTATCTCTTATCTTGTCCACTGCGTCAAGTATGGTGTTCAATGCTGTATCGTAACCGATTGTTGTATCAGTTCCATAAAGGTCATTGTCTATTGTTCCAGGAAGACCTATACATGGAACATCAAATTCTTCTGCTAATAATCTTGCTCCAGTTAGGGAACCGTCACCACCAATTACTATCAAAGCATCTATGCCTTCGCGTACCATTGTTTCGTGGGCAATTTGACGTCCTTCCGGAGTTTTGAACTCCATACATCTTGCCGTTTTTAATATTGTACCGCCTAGTTGTATGATGTTACTTACATTTTGAGTCTTGAACTCTTGTATCTCTCCGGTGATAAGTCCTTTATATCCTCTATAAATACCTTTAACTTTTAATCCGTTGTAAATAGCAGCGCGAGTTACGGCGCGGATTGCTGCATTCATACCTGGAGCATCTCCTCCAGATGTAAGGATACCAACACATTTAATACTTGCCATATTGTTGAATATTATTAGTTTGTTTCGATGTTGCAAATTTACAAATTCCGTTGTTATGTTGTATTAAATCTATGTGTATTTTAAGTTAATATGGATTGTAAATTCTTTAGTCTTTATTCAGGATTACATTCTTGCATTTATCCATTAGCCATTTAGGAGTTGAGGTAGCCCCACAAATACCAATCGATCTTGCGTTTTGGAACCATTGCATATCTATATCTTCCGGTTTGTCAACCTGATATGTTCTTGGATTAATTTCTTTGCATTCGTGGAATAATATCTTACCATTCGAACTTTTTTGCCCGCATACAAACAAAATAACATCGTGCGCGGCTGCGAATTTCCTTATGTTAGGCATACGGTTCGCTACCTGTCTGCATATGGTGTCAAAGTACTGAAATGTTGCCGATGGTGAGATGTTCTCTTCTATGTAAGAAACTATTCTTCTGAATTCGTCAAGAGATTTCGTCGTTTGTGAATATAATCTAATATCTTTATTTAAATCTATTTTGTTAATCTCATCTATTTTTTCGATTACTATAGCTTCTCCATTAGTTTGTCCTACTAATCCAAGAACTTCGGCATGGCCGTTTTTACCATATATAACTATCTGTTTTTTCTTGTCCGTTTCCTCTGTCTTATATTCCTGCTTTATTCTCTTTTGCAGTCTTAGAACTACAGGACATGTGGCATCAATGATCTCGATGTTATTCTTTTCAGCTATTCTGTATGTCTCGGGTGGTTCGCCGTGAGCACGCAGTAGCACCTTGACGTTCTTTAATTTTGCGTATTCCTCATGGTTTATTGTTATCAGCCCAAGCTTTTTCAGACGTTCGCATTCCTGACCGTTATGTACAATATCGCCAAGGCAATACAGTGGAGTCCCTTTTGCCAGTTCTTCTTCCGCTTTTTTTATGGCTGTTGTTACACCGAAGCAAAATCCTGATTCATTATCTATTTCTATGTTATACATTGGCGGCTTTCAGAAATTCATTTTTTAACCAAGTTCTTTGTTCTTCTATAGACATGTTGCTGTTGTCCAGAGTTATTGCATCATCTGCTTTTTTCAGAGGACTAACTTCTCTGGTTTGGTCTATTCTGTCTCTTTCTTCTACATTTCTGAGTATGTCTTCGTAAGAAACGGATTGACCTTTAGCTGTCAATTCGTCATATCTTCTCTGGGCTCTGATTTCTGCCGATGCAGTTACAAAAATTTTTAATTCGGCATCCGGAAAAACGACAGTTCCTATATCTCGTCCATCCATTACTATGCCTTTGTTCTTTCCCATTTCCTGCTGTAGCCTTACCAGAGCTTCTCTCACGAAACCTAATGCGGCCACAATGCTAACTTTGGATGATACCTCCATAGTCCTGATTTTTGATTCAACATTCACTCCATTTAGATATGTTTCAGGCTTGGACGTATTGGGGTTTAAGCAGAATGAAACGTGAATATTATCAATTTGTTTTCTTAGTTCGTCTGTTTTTATATTTCCATCAGCGTTAAAGAGAGAGTTTTCTATACAATATAATGTAATAGCCCTATACATAGCACCGCTGTCTATATAGATATATCCAATTTCTCTGGCAAGATCTTTTGCCATTGTACTTTTCCCGCAAGAAGAGAAGCCGTCTATGGCTATGGTTATTTTTTTCATATGATGTGTATTTATATAATAATGTGTAATTATACTATTTGAAAGTCAAAGATAAAGAAAAGTTTTTACTGTTTTGTCCGCGTTTATAGAAATCTTTCCGTTTTAGTCTATTTTTGTCGTTTTGGTGTTGGTTTTTAAAATAAATGTGCTACATTTGCACTCAGAGAGTTATTAACAATTTATCAAATCATTTATGGAAGTTAAAAAATCGCCCAAAGCAGACCTCGAGGGTAAGAAATCCACGTGGATGCTGATTGGTTACGTGCTGATATTGGCAGCAGTGTTTGTGGCTTTCGAATGGACAGAACGCGACAAACAGGTGACTACCGATACTGGTGTCGTTGAACCGATTTTTGAGGAGGAAATGATTCCTATCACAGAAGAACCGGAGCAAAAGCAAGCACCTCCTCCACCAGAAGCTCCGAAAGTAGAAGAAGTAATTCAGATTGCAGAAAACGATGCGGATGTAGAAGAAACTACTATCAAATCTAGTGAAGAAGACAATACAGCCGTAGAAATCAAGTACATTGAACCTGTAGTTGAAGAAGAAGAACCTGTAGAAGAAGAAATCTTCATGGTTGTAGAACAAATGCCTGAATTCCCAGGTGGTATGGCAGAATTGATGAAATTCCTCGGACAGAACATCAAATATCCTACTATCGCTCAGGAAAACGGTATTCAGGGACGTGTAATCGTTCAGTTTGTCGTTAATCAGGACGGTTCTATCGTTGACCCTGTAGTTATGCGCTCTGTCGATCCATATCTTGACAAGGAAGCTCTTCGAGTTATCAGTACCATGCCAAAATGGAAACCAGGTATGCAGCGTGGTAAAGCTGTACGTGTAAAATATACAGTGCCTGTAACATTTAGATTGCAGTAATAACTTTATAACAATAATAAGGCTGTCCTTTGGGGCAGCCTTTTGTTTTTTCAAATACTAGAGCATTATGAAGCAGTACGAAGATAAAGAATTATTAGAGTATGTACAGAATTATATTGGACAATTGTCATATGTTCATGAACCGGAAAATCTGTATAAACCAATAGAATATGTACTAGGATTGGGTGGAAAGCGAATACGCCCGGTATTGATGCTTATGGCCTATAATCTTTACAAAGATGATGTGTCGGCTATTTACCAGCAGGCTGCAGCTTTGGAAACCTACCATAATTTCACTTTGCTTCACGACGATTTGATGGACAAAGCCGATATGAGAAGAAACAGGCCCACGGTTCATAAAAAATGGGATGAAAATACTGCCATATTATCAGGTGATGCAATGCTTATTCTATCATTTAAAATGATGATGGAATCGTGCCCAATGGAGTATGTTTCAGACGTAATGTCTACTTTTAGCAAGGCGGCACTTGAAGTCTGCGACGGTCAGCAATGGGATATGGATTTCGAAAAAAGACTAGATGTGAGTGTTGATGAATATATGAATATGATTCGTCTGAAGACTTCAGTACTTTTGGCTGCTTCTCTTAAGATAGGTGCTATATTAGGAGGAGCTACCAGTCAGGATGCCGATTTGCTTTATGATTTTGGTATTAAGATGGGACTTGCTTTCCAGCTTCAGGATGACTATCTTGATGTGTATGCCGATTCTTCTGTATTTGGAAAGAATATTGGAGGAGACATTTGTTCTAATAAAAAGACCTTTATGCTTATCACAGCTTTAGCGAAATCTTCGGAACAAGATAGGGTAGAACTCGAAAGGTGGATAAGTTTGGATGATTTTGTTGCAGACGAAAAAATAAAAGCTGTAACATCTATATATAATAAAGTGGGTGTGCCGGAAGTATGTATGGAAAAGATAAATGAACTATATACCGAAGGTTTGCAAATACTTGAAAAAGTGTCTGTAGATGATGCTTTGAAAAATATATTAAGAAACTTTACCGGAAAATTAACGAATCGAGTATTATGATAGGACTTATAGATACCCATACCCATCTTTTCTGTGAAGAGTTCGATGATGATAGAGGACTTGCAGTCATAAGAGCCAAGGAAGCTGGAGTGACCCGACTGTTTATGCCCAATATAGATGATACAACTATAGATCCTTTATTGTCCTTATGTGATACCACACAAGGATGTTATCCCTTGATGGGCTTCCATCCCACTTCAGTAGATGCCGACTGGAAAAACAGGCTTGCTAAAGTAGAGACTGTGTTGCGTTCTGGGAAAACTTTTTACGGGATAGGTGAGGTTGGCCTTGATTTATATTGGGATAAGACTTATGCCGAGGAACAGAAAACAGTTTTCAGAACACAAATAGAATGGGCTTTAGAGTTTAATCTTCCACTTATTGTCCATTGTAGAAATGCGCATGATGATTTGATTGAGGTTATGTCCCCATATGTAAATACTCCACTTAGAGGTATTTTCCATAGTTTTGGAGGAACTCTTCAGGAAGCGAGCCAGCTGTTGGCTTTCAAGAATTTTATGTTGGGGATAAACGGAATAGTGACTTTTAAGAAAAGCACATTACCTGAAGTAGTCAGTCATTTGCCACTTGACAGGATTGTTCTTGAAACAGATTCGCCGTACTTGGCTCCAGTTCCATATAGGGGAGGTAGAAATGAAAGTGCCTATATATTGTCGATTGCAGCCAAACTTGCAGAGGTATTTGATACGACAATTGATGATATAGCACGTATTACTACTACAAATGCATTAAAAGTCTTCCAAAATGCCGATTAAAGTCTTTAAATAATATTAATTTTATGACTTATCGAAAACTTTTTCTGCATTTAGGCTATGTAAGAAAAAAAAAAAGAATACATTTGTGACTGAAAAAGGACAAAAGAGTACCGATTACGGATAAAATTAAATATGTAAGAAGGGAAAAATGATGTTGAGGAGAGGTGCTCGAGTGGTTGAAGAGGCACGCCTGGAAAGCGTGTATACGCCAAAAGCGTATCACGGGTTCGAATCCCGTTCTCTCCGCGATAGTCAAAGAGAAAAAATAACAAATAAGAATAAACAATAAACTATTAATTAATTAATCTTAAAAAATTAGACACACAATGAAAAAGTTATTTGCAATTCTTGCAGTAATGGGAGTTCTCTCATTCGGAATGACTCAGTCTGTTATCGCACAGGACGCTCCTGCGGCAACTGAAACAGTAGTAGTTGAAGAAGGTGGTATGCACAAAGAACTTAAGACTAAGTTCATCGAAGGTGACGCTGGTTTCATGTCTTTGGTTGCTATCGCATTGGTACTTGGTTTGGCTTTCTGTATCGAACGTATCATTTACTTGAGCCTTGCTGAAGTTGACACTAAGAAATTGATGGCAAAACTTGAAGAAGCTTTGGAAAAAGGTGATGTAGAAGGTGCAAAAACTATCTGCCGTAACACTCGCGGACCTGTTGCCTCTATCTGCTATCAGGGATTGATGAGAGTTGACGAAGGTTTGGATGTTGTTGAACGTTCTGTAGTTTCTTACGGTGGTGTTCAGGCTGGTTACCTTGAAAAAGGATGCTCTTGGATTACATTGTTTATCGCGATGGCTCCGTCACTCGGATTCTTGGGTACTGTGATTGGTATGGTCATGGCGTTCGACCAAATCCAGATGGCAGGTGATATTTCTCCGACAGTCGTAGCAGGTGGTATGAAAGTGGCCTTGATTACTACTATCTTCGGTCTTATCGTAGCTTTGATTCTTCAAACTTTCTACAACTACATCTTGTCTAAGATTGAAGCTATCACAAGCCAGATGGAAGACTCTTCAATCACTTTGCTTGATATGATTATGAAGTACAACTTGAAATACAAAAAATAATAAGAACGATGACTAAATTATCATATAAAGTATCTTACTACGTATTCTATGTCTGCGTAGCACTTATCTTGGTGGTACTTGGCATGTTCTACGGTGTAGGATACAGCGAAACAAACGCAGCAGGTTTGACAGAACCTGCCAATACTCCGGCTTTGATGTATTTAATGTACGGATTGTTTGCATTATGCGTGGCTGTGACTATCATAGCAGCGGTTATCCAATTCGGTGCCGCACTAAAGGATGACCCAAAAGCTGCATTGAAATCATTCTTGGGATTTATTCTTTTGGTAGTTCTACTAATCGTAACTTATAATATGGGTTCTGACGAAACCGTAGTTTTAGGTGGTGGCGTAACCTATGACAATAAGTTCTTGATTAAGGTTACTGATATGTTCTTGTATTCAACCTATGTACTGCTCGTAATAGCAGCAATAGGTACTTTGCTGAATTTATTAGGCGTATTCAAGAAAAGATAAAGTTTTAATTTTATTGTAAGATAAAAATATATGGCAAAAACAAAAAGAAAAGTGCCAGGAATCAATGCAAGTTCCACGGCCGATATTTCTTTTATGTTGCTTATTTTCTTCCTTATAACGACATCAATGGACACCGACCGTGGTTTGGCAAGGCGTCTGCCCCCACCACCGGAAAGTGAAGAACAAAAAGATGACATTATCATTAAGGAAAGAAACATTCTCCAGGTTAAACTTAACAAAGATGACAATTTGATGGTTAACGGAGAAGTTGGTTTTGACATAAGACAACTTAAAGACAAAGCAAAAGAATTCATTGCCAATCCGAATGATGACCCTAATATGCCGGAAAAGCATAGAAAGAATCTACCATTCTTTGGCGATGTTATGATAACTGAAAAGCATGTAATTTCTGTACAGAACGACGTTGGTACAAGCTATGATGTTTATATCCAGGTTCAGAACGAATTGGTAGCTGCTTATAATGAATTGCGTAACGAATTAGCGATGTCACAATTCGGCAAATCATTTGCAGACTGTTCAGAAGAACAAAAAGAAGCTATCATAGATTACTATCCACAGAAGATATCTGAAGCAGAACCTAAAAAATATGGAGGAAAATAATAATGGGAAAGTTTAATAAAACAGGTAAGCGAGAAATGCCGGAGTTGAATACTTCGTCTCTGCCTGACCTTATTTTTACCATTTTGTTCTTCTTCATGATTGTGACTACTCTTCGTGAGGTTACATTAAAGGTTCAATTTAGGGTTCCACAGGCAACAGAATTGGAAAAGCTTGAAAAGAAGTCATTGGTTTCCTTCATCTACATAGGCAAACCGTTACCTGAGTTCCAAAAGAAAATGGGTACTACAGACCGTATCCAGCTGAACGATAAATTCTCTGAATCAAACGAAGTTCAAGATTACATTTATCAGGAACGTGAAAACATGAAAGAAGAGGACAAACCTTTCATGACAGTATCACTGAAAGTTGACGCAAAAACTAAGATGGGTATTGTACAGGAGGTTAAACAAGCACTTCGTCAGGCATACGCTTTGAAGATCAACTATTCTGCAACACAGCGTCAGTAATAGTAAATTGATAGACATAAAAAAAGAGTTACCTTATCGGGTAACTCTTTTTTTATGTTGTTAAATGGTGGAATAGACTTTACTATATATCTCAGACTTGATTTTTTCAAAATATGTATCAATAGATTCCGTACCTGTAAACATTATATGCATAGGTATCGAAGTTCCATTTGCTCTGTATGGAGGCTGCATATATGACTTTGAGCATAAGTTGAAACCATTCCTTTCATAAAAGCCAATGCGCCTTTTGCTTAATTCATCTTCAGGAAGTTCTACTTCAAGGACTATTGTGCTACCTTTAAAGTCATTTAATAACGTCTGCATAATAGACTTTCCATATCCTTTGTTTCTTACGTCAGGTGCTGTGGCCAAATGTTCCACGTAGTAAAAACCGTCAAGTTTCCAAAGTGTAATCAGTCCCACAAGTATATCACCATCTGTTATCAGATATGCTGTAAATGAAGAATTGTTGTCTGTATAATGTCTTTGCATATCGTCATCCCTTCTCTCATCTTCAGGAAAGGATATATGCAACAAGTTTTCTACAAATGTATATCTAGAATCCGCAGTGTTTATTGGTATAAATTTAATCATAAAAGTAGTATTTAAATTATTAATTATTTTACGTAGAAATCAATAAGGCGTTGTAATGCACGCTGGCAAACGGGGCAAAATGCTTTAGCTTCATTTGTACGCATTCTGCAGTCCGGCGTAGGTCTGTATATTCCTTTCATGCTATATCCAGCTCCCTGATAGACACCTATTTCTGTTGTAGATTTATTATTGCTTTTGGTAACCTTGGTAGGAATAGCAGTATTATCGATATCAATCATGTCTTTCCATTTACTTTCAAAATCTACCAATGTGCTGATATTTTGTTCCCACGGTTCAATGTCGTACGGGTACAGTGGACTTGGAGCCTCTGTATAAGCATATTCATCTGCCAGCCCCCCAAAACTGTGTCCAAACTCATGTACCACTACCGGTTCAAACATACTGTGGTGTGCTGTTGTAAGTGTAAATGAGTTATAAATGCCACCACCCCCATAAGTATCGGTATTAGCCAGGATAATAATATGTTCGTACTGTATTCCAGCAAGTAGGTCATGTATGTCGTTTACACTGCTTGATGTAAGATATCTGTCAGAATAGAATGTATCGAAATGCGAACTGACTGCCGTTGATTTCCAAATCTTCTCTCTAGGTATACTGACACCGCTGTCATTTGATTCGCTGGCAACAGCTATTACATTAAAATGTTTCTTGTTTTCTTTGAACGGAGAGTGGCTGAAAATGGCATTGCAAGCTTTGGTAGCATCTTTATAGAACATTTCAATGTCAGATTTTGAATATCCTTCTGCCATTATTACAACGTCTATACATTTATCCGCCGGACCATTTCCCATTAGATATCTGTGTGGAGTGATATTACTTTTCCCAATTTCCTTTATTAAAATATCATCAGGTTTTACAGTATGCGAAAAAAAAGTCGATACTTCACGCCTTGCATTAAAAAGTTCAACGGTAACCACCGCTTCCTTTTTTGGGAAAGGCATTAGGAATGTATTTTCATATCCTTTACTCAGGTATTCAGACTCAGCCTCTCCCAGCCATTCCTGGAATAAACTTGAGAATGAAGTTGTATAAATAACCATTCCAGATTGTTTGTCTGTCATTGTTATTCGTCCGTTTCCATCCAGAGGAAGTTCATTCAGATGAGTTCTTCTGCCTGCCCAGCCGTCAAAAGATTTAAGTTCGTCCAATACTACAAGCTGATTTTTTTTATTGCCGGTGAACAAATAGTCAGCCCTAAGTGTTTTATTTGAAAAGAAGATGTCAAACTCCTGGCCTGATGCCGAAGTATACATTGTCAATCCTAAAAAAAATGATAGAAATGCCTTTGTCATAATAATTAGAGTCTGAATTTATTTATAATATATAAAAAAATAAAGTATCTGTCACAAAGATAATTAAATCTAGAATAAATATAAGAACTTTATTATATATAGTTTGAATAAAAATACTACCTTTGTATAAATTAAAATTTTAGGAAATGGGACGTCAACAGTTAGACAGTTTGGATGAAAAGATTCTGCGTATGATAGCAGAAAATGCACGTATTCCTTTTTTGGAGGTTGCTAGGGCTTGCAATGTTTCTGGTGCAGCGATACATCAGAGAATTCAGAAACTCAATTATCTTGGAATATTGAAAGGTTCTGAATTTATTATTGATCCGGAAAAGATTGGATATGAGACTTGTGCTTATATCGGTTTGTATTTGAAAGATCCGGCTCAGTTCGATACGGTGACAGAAGAATTGAAAAAGATTCCAGAAGTGGTGGAATGTCATTTCACTACAGGCCAGTATGACATGTTCATAAAAATTTATGCAAAGAACAATCATCATCTTCTAAGCATTATTCATGACAAACTACAGCCATTGGGATTGTCTCGTTCTGAAACTATTATATCATTCCATGAGGCAATCAAACGCCAGATGCCTATAGCTGATCTGGCGAATGATGATGATGAATAAACTTTATTTTATACGTTCATAATCACAAAAACAATATGAGTAGAGATGCTTTTCATCCGTTGAATGGCATTCTCTACTTTTTTCTTGCCATATTTCTTGTGATATTTCAGGGAAGAAAGCATCTGCCTCTTTTTCACAGTCGTCTATTTCCGTAATGTACAGACGATCGGCAACGGGCATTGCTTCTTTGTATAGGCTTGCTCCACCTATGATAAACACCTCAATTTCGCCTTTGCAAGCTTCCAATGCTTCTTCAAGGCTATGGAAACATTCAGCACCAGGGAACGTAATGTCCTGGCTGCTCAAGACAATATTTCTTCTGTTAGGCAATGCACCCTTAGGTAGAGATTCAAAAGTCTTTCGGCCCATTATTATGGTATGTCCTGTAGTAAGTGTCTTAAATCTTTTCAGGTCGTTTGGAAGCCAGTACAGAAGTTCGTTCTTATATCCTATACCGTTATTCTTGTTTATAGCTACAATAATCGAAATCATAAAAATCAGTCCGTTAATAATTATACAGAAACCTTGCCGGCAATGTGTGGCCAGGGATCATAGTTTTCTAGTTGGAAGTCCTCGTATTTGAAACTGAAAATATCCTTTACGTCAGGATTGATTTTCATTACAGGAAGGGGACGGGGTGTTCTTGTCAACTGTAAGTCTACCTGTTCCAGATGGTTGAGGTAAATATGAGCATCTCCCAAAGTATGTATGAAATCGCCCGCTTTCAGTCCTGTCACCTGCGCCATCATCTGCAGCAGAAGAGCATACGAAGCTATATTGAACGGCACTCCCAGGAATGTATCCGCACTTCTCTGATACATCTGCAGACTCAGACGTCCGTCAGCTACATAGAACTGGAAAAACATGTGGCATGGAGGTAGATTCATATTGTCAAGGTCGGCCACATTCCATGCATTTACGATGATACGTCTTGAGTCAGGATTATTCTTTATCATATCCACAGCCTCCGAAATCTGGTCGATAAACTTACCGTCGTAAGTAGGCCACGAACGCCACTGATAGCCATAGATATGTCCCAAATTACCATCCTCGTCTGCCCATTCATTCCAGATTCTTACACCGTTTTCCTGAAGATACTTCACATTGGTGTCACCTTTCAGGAACCAAAGAAGTTCGTGGATAATTGATTTAAGATGAAGTTTCTTTGTTGTAACGAGTGGAAAACCATCTTCAAGGTTGAAACGCATCTGATGCCCGAACACACTGATAGTACCAGTTCCGGTACGGTCGTCTTTCTTTACGCCCTCAGTCTTTATGCGTTGAAGTAAGTCTAAATATTGCTTCATGAGTTTATGAGTTTTATTTGATGGCAAAGTTAATCAAAAAATATTATGAAAAACATTACCTTTGCAGATATTAATATATACTGTAAAATATGAATTTCCCCGTTTCATTTATATCACGAACAGTAGCCCTGATGGGCGAGGAAAACTGCAAAGCTCTTTGCGAAGCGATGCAGAAAGAAACACCGGTAAGCATACGAATCAACGGAGCGAAAACCGTACAGGAGCCTGACGATGCACAGCTTATTCCGTGGACAACTGATGGATATTACCTGTCGGTACGTCCCACATTTACGTTCGACCCACTGTTTCATGCCGGTAGCTATTATGTTCAGGAAGCATCATCCATGTTTCTCGAGAGAGCTTTGAGCCAGTATGTAGAATCGCCGGTTATTGCCCTCGATCTCTGCGCCGCTCCGGGAGGAAAGTCCACACTGCTCCGTTCATTATTACCCGGAGGAAGTCTGCTTATTGCCAATGAAGTGATGCGCAACCGTTCGCAGATACTTGCCGAAAACATAGTTAAATGGGGAAATTCTGAAGTGATAGTAACCAATAATGACCCTTCGGACTTCACACCATTGGAATCACTTTTTGACGTAATTCTGACAGACGTTCCATGTTCCGGCGAAGGAATGTTCCGTAAAGACGAAGTGGCTGTAGATGAGTGGAGTCCAGCCAACGTAGGATTATGCTGGGAACGTCAGCGCAGAATACTCCGTGATATATGGCCTTGCCTTAAGCCCGGAGGACTGCTGATTTACAGCACATGTACATTCAACCGTGAAGAAAACGAAGACAACGTAGCTTGGATAGCAAGCGAACTTGGTGCGGAGGTACTTCCTGTAGAAACAAACGAGGAATGGAATATAACAGGCAACCTTGCCGGATATGATTTTCCGGTCTATCGTTTCCTGCCGCACAGAACTATCGGTGAAGGACTCTTCATGGCTGTACTCCGCAAGAACGGTACACCGGACGAAGAATATGATATCCTGTCCGACTGCAATCCGAAAAAGAGCGGCAAGAAAAACAACAAGAAGCAGGACAAGAAACAAAACACCCTGACCATAACCAACGAAATAAAATCATGGATATGCAGTGGCGAAGATTTTGAATTCTTCATAGACGGAACTATAGCCATAGCCAAGTCGCAAAGACTGAGCAGTCTAGAAAACCTTCTGAAAGACAAGGGAAACAATATCCGAATACTTCATCGCGGAATTACTCTTGCCGAGAATAAAGGCAAAGACTGGCAGCCACATCACTCGCTAGCCATGAGTACAAGCCTCAACAAAGAGAGTTTTCCGCAGGCTGAGTTGAGTTATGAACAGGCAATAGCATACCTCAGGAAAGAAGCAGTTACTCTAGATGCTTCAGTACCTAAAGGATATGTACTTGTGACATACCGCAACACACCTCTGGGTTTTGTAAAGAACATAGGAAACCGTGCGAACAATCTCTATCCACAGGAATGGAGAATACGCAGCGGATATATGCCCGACGAGGTCAGAACGGTTTTCTGAAACCACAACCGTTCTTCCATTCCGAACAACCGTATGCAGTTTTACCCTTTATGATGGTACCCTTACCGCATAAAGGGCAAATCTTGCCAACTATATCGTCAGCAACGGCTTGCGGTTCGTTTGCTTTTTTCTCAGTTTTCGGAGTAGCTTTCTTGCGTGGCGTCTTTGCTGCAGCCGATTTCGCGGCCGCATCTTTTCCGGTGGAGCTTTTCTTTGCAGCAGCCTTCACATCCTCCTCCGAAGTTACTGTCACACGGCGGTTGCTCGTATCTCTTATCACGCTGTATACTATCTCCGTAACCATCTGTTTCAGCTCGCTGATAAATGTAGCAGCATCATAGCTTCTCTTTTCAATCTCGCGAAGTTTCTTTTCCCAGATACCTGTCAGCTCCGCAGATTTCAGCAATTCCTCATGGATAAGCTGTATCAGTTCCACCCCTGTAGGTGTAGCTATAAGATTCTTTTTTTCCTTTCGGATATATCTTCGTTTGAACAAAGTCTCGATTATGGCAGCTCGCGTAGAAGGACGGCCTATACCGTTTTCCTTCATTGCATCGCGCAGTTCATCGTTCTCCACCAACTTACCGGCAGTTTCCATCGCTCGGAGTAGGGTAGCCTCTGTGTAAGGACGTGGCGGCTGTGTCCACTTTTCGAATAGTGAAGGATAGTGCGGTCCGCTTTCGCCTTTCGTAAATGCAGGCAGAGTTTTTTCTTCGTCATTTTCCTTCGTATCATCCTGCTGTTCTTTAGAGAACACCACTCTCCATCCCTGTTCCAGGATTTGCTTTCCCGTCACCTTGAATTCAATGGAATCCGCTTCACCTATCACCGTAGTGGTAGAGAACTTACAGTCCGGATAGAACACGGCTATGAAACGCCTTGCAATAAGGTCGTAAACCGTTTTCTCCATATTCGTAAGCTCACGCGGCTGCACACCCGTTGGGATAATGGCATGGTGGTCCGTAACTTTTGAATTGTCGAATACCTTTTTCGATTTTATCAGCTGTTTGCCCGCCAGAGGAGCCGTATACACGGCATAATCCTTCAGACCTTCAAGAATCTTAGGACACTTGGGATATATATCGTCACTCAGGAAAGTAGTATCCACACGCGGATAAGTAGCTACCTTCTTTTCGTAAAGCGATTGGATAAGCTGTAAAGTCATGTCGGCAGAATAACCGAACTTCTTGTTACACTCCACCTGAAGCGAAGTAAGGTCGAAAAGCCTTGGCGGAGCCTCAGTACCTTTCTTCGATGAAATGTCAGTAATGGTAAACGGAGCGTTCTTTATGCGTTCCAGCAATTGTTCGCCCGTAGCCTGGTCAGTGATAGGCGGAATACCCCTGTTTGCATCTTCTTTAGCCGGAGTTTTCTTCTTCAGTTGCGGATTTTCCTTTTCAGCAGCAGCCTCTTCAGCAAGTTCCTCGTCACTCTTGCGCACTATGGCAGAGAATACAGTATCCCTATACGAAGTTTTCAACTCCCAATACTGTTTAGGTACGAAATTTTCTATCTCCTGCTGCCTTTTCACGATAAGAGCCAGTGTAGGAGTCTGCACGCGTCCTATAGACAAAACCTGCTTGTTCTGTCCATACTTAAGGGTATAAAGTCGTGTGGCATTCATCCCTAAAGTCCAGTCACCTATAGCACGGCTGAGTCCGGCCTCATACAAAGGCTGGAATTCCGACTGGTCCTTCAGATTTGCAAATCCCTCTCTGATGGCCTCTTCCGTAAGCGACGAAATCCACAGACGCTTTACCGGACATTTCGCCCCGGCCTTCTGCATCACCCATCGCTGTATCAGTTCCCCTTCTTGTCCGGCATCACCGCAGTTTATAATCATGTCAGCCTTCTGCATCAACGATTCTATTATCTTGAACTGCTTTTCTATTCCTGAATCGTTTATCAGCTTTATCCCGAAGCGTGGCGGTATCATAGGCAGGCTTGCCAGCGACCACGATTTCCACTGCGGAGTATATTCGTGCGGCTCTTTCAGCGTACACAGGTGTCCGAATGTCCATGTCACCTGATATCCGTTCCCTTCTATGAAACCATCCTTCTTGTTGTGTGCGCCAAGCACTTCCGCTATATCTCTTGCCACACTGGGCTTTTCGGCTATGCAAACTATCATTCTCTGTCAGTATATTCTTTATAAAATCGTTAATGTCATGCAATTTTCGTGATTTTTTCCGATATAACCAAATAAATGTGGTATTTATAGGGATTGAGAAAACAGGGTACAGCTTACATTAAATAATGAAAATTGAAAAATCCAAAGAAATAAATCGGCTGATTTTTAAATTTTCCAAAGAAATAATTGATTTTACTGTAGCAGATATCGAAAGAATCAAAGCATGAAACAAGGCTTTTTTATAATTTTCGACTATGCTAATTTTGGTGCTGACAATTGTCGGCAGCATTGCCCACTATAGTCGGCAGCATTACTGACAATGGTCGGCAGCTCTGCCCACTATAGTCGGCACCAAAAAATGTGCCGTTGTTTTCAGTCTTTTTTGTCTGCTTGTTCGAATATATGATATTAAACAGTATTTAAATAGCGTTTAAACACTGTTTAAATGATTTTCAAAATGTTTGCAAAGGCTTTGCAAAAGGTTTGCAAGGGATGGGGAACAGTTATATTTTATAGCAACCGGATAGTGGGCTTTCTGAAGGTCTATGAAACAGATAAAAAGCAAGGAGCTAACTTTAAAAATCGCTCCTGTTTCTCCATCAACTACATGGTGGCCGAGATTGATAGTACAAAAACACATACTTTTTGCCGCTTTTCCAGGATTTTAATATAATCCACATTTTCTTCCACCGTAAACATTTCCTTATAAACATTTGTTTTTATGTTCAGAAACCAGAATAACAAATGTAAATCTATGAAACTGATAATGAGTGACAGACCCATTAATGTAGAGATAGGGGGGAATAAAGATATAAAATACATAGACTTATCGTCGATGAAGATTTCCAATTGTGTGGGATGCTTCGGATGTTGGACTAAAACACCGGGCAAGTGTGTAATCAGAGACGATGCTACCAAAGTATATCCATTTATAGCGGAAAGCAGTTCTGTGATATACGTAAGCCATATAAAATATGGCGGTTACGACTCAGTGATGAAAACAATGCTTGAGAGAGCTATCCCGATACAACAGGCTTTTATACGTATACACCGGGGAGAGACTCACCACGTGCAACGCAATGTGACAACAAAGGATGCTACAATAATAGCGTATGGTGATACTGACAAAGAAGAACAAGAGATATTCCACAGGCTTGTGGAACGCAATACGCGAAACATGAACATTGGGAAATATGAGATAATATTTGTAACGGAACAGGACGTGGAGAAAACTGTTCAAAATGAATTGAAGAAATGGGAAAAATAATGATTCTTAACGGCAGTCCGCGTGCCCCGAAATCGAATTCGAAAAAGTATTCGGAGATTTTCATGAAATACAGCAGACTGCAATGTGATTATTTCAACATAACTAGGTCGAACCATATGGAGATTATTGCTGAGATGGAGAAATACCAGGATGTCATTATAGTGTTTCCACTGTATGCCGATTCTCTTCCGGTAGGTTTGCTGAACTTTCTGAAAAATTTGGAAAACAATCTTCCGGCGCAAAGACCTGTTATTTCAATACTGATTAACTGCGGATTTTTGGAATATGAGCAGAATAGTGTGGCTGTAAGCATGATAAGATATTTCTGTAGACGCAATAATTTCACTATTGGCTCGACACTTATGCTGGGCAGTGGAGAGGCAATTCTTGGTACTCCATTCAGATATATAGCTGTAAGGGCAATAAAAAGATTGTCGGAATCTGTTAATAAAGGAAACTACCAAAATATAACAGCTACAATGCCACTCCCAAAATGGTTGTTTAAGATGGCGGCCCGTTCATATTGGATTCGTTACGGGAAGAAATTCGGAGTAAGTGAAAAAGAAATGCAGCGCCTTGAAATAGAGGTCTGACAAAAACGCATAGCCAATAAACAGACTGTAATTGTCTGTTTATCGGCTATTTCTGTGCATTAATATATAGTTTTATTGCTTCTACAAAATCTCGTCCGTATTTTTTCTTTTTATATTCGCTTAGTCCGGGGATATCGTCCAGACTTTGAATGTCGACAGGTTTCTTGTCGCATAGTGATAGCAAAGTGCTGTCCGACATTACTATGTATGGAGGTATGGCTTCCTGTTCTGCCAGTTTTAGCCTTAATAAACGTAGAGTTTCGAAAAGAGAAACTTCGTGTTCGTTTTCTTTCGAATCATCTTTAGGGGAAATGTTTGTTATGACATGACTGTACTGTTTGTGCGTAGTGTCTTCTTTTATTACAACTAATTGGGCTTTTTGTTTTCCGTATAGAACTTTATGCCCCAAATCTGTTATTTTAAGATGGTTATTCTCGTTATAGGCTATTTCCAGATATCCGGAATTGAGCATTTGCAGTATATAGTTTTGCCAGTGGCGGGATGGTATTTCCCTTCCTATTCCGAATGTCTTTATTTTATCATATTCCTTTTCTGCTATTTCTTGGGTATAATTGCCGCGTAGTATTTCTATTAGTGTACTGGTGGCTATTTGTTGGTCCGTACGGGCAATAGCACTGAGAGCTTTCTGTATAATTATTGTTCCGTCAAATCTTTCAGGAGGATTACGACATACGTCGCAGTTGCCGCAGTCGTGGTCTGTAGTTTCTCCGAAATAACTCAAAAGTATTCTTCTGCGGCATATGTTTGCTTCTGCATATTGCTGCATTCTGTTTAGCTTTTCGATATTGATTTCTTTTTGATTGCTCTCTTCCGCAAATTTTGTAAGTTGAATCATGTCGCCTAAGGAGTAGAATAGGATGGTGTCACTTTTTATTCCGTCTCTCCCTGCACGGCCTATCTCCTGATAGAAACTTTCTATACTTTTTGGCAAATTGTAGTGTATTACCCATCTGACGTTCGACTTGTCTATTCCCATTCCGAAGGCTACTGTAGCGCATACTATCTGTACACGGTCATTGATGAAATCGTCCTGTGCCTTTTCACGCTCAGAATTTGAAAGCCCTGCATGATATACTGTGGTGTCGAAACCTTCGTCGGCAAGAAGTTCTGCTACTTTCTCTGTGGTCTTTCTGCTCATGCAGTATATTATTCCGCTTTCATTTTCGTGTTTTTCTATGAACCTTTTTATTATTCTGATTTTTTCTTTTTGCTGATAACCTTTCTTTACATCAAGACTAAGATTTGGACGATCGAACGACGAAATGAATATTTCAGGTTCCCTCATTTTAAGTTGTTTCATTATGTCCTGACGTGTAATCTTGTCTGCCGTTGCAGTAAGGGCTATAATTGGTATGTTGGGGAATTGTTTCCGAAGTATATCCAGTTGTGTATATTCGGGACGGAAATCGTGTCCCCACTGTGATATACAGTGTGCTTCGTCGATTGCAAACAGTGAGATTTTTATGTCCTTCAGAAGATAGTTGGATTCTGCCAAAATCCTTTCGGGGGATATATATAGCAGTTTCACTTTCCCTTGCAGACACTCCATGCGTATTGATGTGTTTTCGGTGTCAGTGTTCATGCTGTTTATGGCACGTGCAGTTATACCATTGGCCTGTAATGCTTCTACCTGATCTTTCATCAATGAAATGAGTGGTGAAACCACTATGGCTGTACCTTCCATCATGAGTGACGGGATTTGGTAGCATAAGGATTTGCCTCCACCTGTGGGCATCAGTACGAGTGTATCCTTTTTATTGAGTATGTTTGTAATTATTTCTTTCTGCAGAGGACGGAAACTTGTGTATCCGAAGTATGTTTTTAGGATATTGAGCATTTCTTTATTATAATTTTAGGGATGCAAAGATAATATAGATGCCTGAATAGACAGAAAAAACATTGACAAAGATTTTGTGGTCTGAAAAAAAACTTACAAATTTGTGTTATAAAAACAGTAAACCAGACTAAAAGAATAAAGCACAAATGGAAAATAAGCATGAATTAATCAATAATGAAAATGAAGTACAAGTGAAGATGCCATATAATCTCAGGGAAAAGAAGATTAAGTCGGCACCCTATAGAGATCTTATCAGAACAGAATTGGCAGATGAACTTTATGACAAAATATATGAGCTGGTTGTAACACAAAAAAGATACAAACAGCCTAATTTTTCAGCAAGTGATTTGGCTAAAATGTTGAAAACTAATACCAGATATCTTTCGGCTGTGGTTAATTCAAAATTCAAGATGAATTTTTCGTGCTTGCTCAACGAGTACAGAATACGCGATGCAAAGCATATGCTTACAAATAAGAAATATGTAGGCAAAAATATTGAAGAAATAAGTGCCATGTCCGGATTTGCTAACCGTCAGTCTTTCTATGCTGCTTTTTATAGAATTGTAGGTATTACTCCAAGTGAATACAGAAAAAAACATGAAAACATCTGATGACAATTTTAGCTATTCTGTAGATAAGTTTGCTGATCTGCAGATATTAAGATATAAAGTACAAGGCTTTGACTCTTTAACACTTAAACAGAAAGAACTTATATATTACCTTTCGGAAGCTGCATTGCATGGACGTGATATATTGTTCGACCAGAATGGGAAATATAATTTAAAAATACGTCGCATGCTGGAAGCCGTTTATATGGGCTATGATGGTGACCGTACTGATACTGAATTTCAGGCATTGGAAGTCTATCTGAAACGCGTGTGGTTCTCAAGCGGAATACATCATCACTATTCTACCGATAAGTTTTTGCCTGGCTTTACGGTAGATTTCTTGCTTAATGCAGTTATGTCTTTGGATAAATCTATGTTGCCATTGTCCGAAGGTGAGACTGTTGCAGGGTTGTGTAATAAATTGTTTCCTGTGATATTTGATCCTGAGATAATGCCTAAACGTGTAAATCAGGCCGACGGTGAAGATTTGTTGCTTACTTCGGCATCTAATTATTACGTAGGTGTTACCCAGCAGGAAGCAGAGAATTTCTATTCAGCAATGAAATCATCCGAAGATGAGACTCCTGTAATGTATGGTATGAATAGCCGTCTGGAAAAGAAAAATGGCGAAATAACCGAAGTGGTTTGGAAACTTGACGGTGAATATGGCAAGGCTATCAGCAAAATAGTGTATTGGCTTGAAAAAGCTATGTGTGTGGCAGAAAATCCGAAACAGAAGGAAGTAATAGCGTTACTTATTGAATTTTACCGCACCGGGGATTTGAATATATTTGATGAGTATTCCATTTGTTGGCTTAAGGATACTGAATCTCGTATAGATTTTGTTAATGGATTTATTGAAAGTTATGGCGACCCTCTTGGCATGAAAGCCAGTTGGGAGTCTATCGTAAACTTCAAGGATCTGGAATCTACACACCGTACAGAAGTGTTGAGCAGCAATGCACAGTGGTTTGAAGATCACTCGCCTGTTTCTTCATCGTTTAAAAAATCCGAAGTAAAGGGAGTTTCCGCAAAGGTGATTACTGCGGCTATACTTGCCGGCGACCTTTATCCGGCCAGTGCCATAGGTATCAATCTTCCTAATTCTAACTGGATTCGCAGTGTGCATGGCTCCAAATCTGTGACAATAGGCAATCTGACTGATGCATACAACAAGGCTGCAAAAGGTAATGGCTTCAGAGACGAGTTTGTTTACGGTGAATATGAAAAGGAACTGCTTGATAAATATGCCGATATAACAGGAGATCTTCATACAGACCTTCACGAATGTCTTGGTCATGGCTCGGGTAAATTACTTCCAGGGGTTGATCCGGATGCTTTAAAAGCTTATGGCGCCACTATCGAGGAAGCACGTGCTGATTTGTTCGGACTTTATTATATACCGGATGCAAAGATGGTGGAGTTGGGACTTACTCCTGACAGTGAGGCTTATAAGGCTGAATACTATTCATATATGATGAACGGGCTGCTTACACAGCTTGTAAGGATTGAACCGGGCTGCTGCATTGAAGAATCACATATGCGTAACCGTCAGCTGATAGCTGCATGGGCTTTGGAGCACGGAGCGGAAGATGGGGTAGTGGACCTCGTTGTAAAGGATGGAAAGACTTATGTTGTGATAAACGATTACGAAAAGCTGCGTTCTCTGTTTGGACAATTGCTCGCTGAAATTCAGAGAATAAAGAGTGAAGGTGATTATGAAGCTGCACGCTCATTGGTTGAAAAATATGCAGTGAAAGTTAATCCTGCATTGCATTCTGAAATTCTTGAGAGGTACAGAGCTCTCAATCTGGCACCATACAAGGGATTTATTAATCCGGTGTATAGTGCAGTTACCGATGATGAAAATAATATTACTGATATAAATATAGATTATAGCGAAGGATATACAGAACAGATGCTTCGTTATAGTCGTGACTATTCTAATCTTTGATTTAATAACATGAATGACGTACAAGAAACAATAAAAGACATAAAATCGAAATTCCGCCTGTTTATGAACGGTGTCATCTCGCAGAGCATGCGTGAAAAAGGGATGGACTATAAGTTGAATTTCGGAATAGAATACTCCCGCATCAAGGAGATTTCTGCCGGATATGAGAAGAACCATGAGTTGGCTCAGGCCTTATGGAAAGAGAATATCCGCGAATGCAAGATTATGGCCACATTGTTACAGCCTTCTGATTCTTTCTGTAAGGAAATAGCCGAAATCTGGATTGAGGATATGAAATATCCTGAATTGGCTGAGTATACAGTCATGAATCTTTTGCAGCATACTGATTTTGCTTCCGAGGTGGTGTTCCAATGGATTGCCGACGAACGTGTGTATTTCCAGTTTTGTGGCTATATGCTGATTACTCGTCTGTTTATGAAAGGCATGAAACTGAATGAACGTGCCGAGGCTGAGTTTATGGATCAGGCTTTTACTGAAATTGAAGGCAATGAGCCTATGGTAAAGAAGGCTGCTGCAACTGCACTTAAGAAGTTTGCTGCCCAGTCTAAGGAAAATGCAAAAATGATAGGCCGACAGTTGGGGCTTTTAAGTAAATCTGCCAATCCGGATTTGAAGCTTTATATCGACGAAATAAAATATGATATAGAATATTGCATTTAGTTTTCCTGGATTGAGTAAAATATATTAACTTTGACGGCTGAAGATATTTTTTAATGGCAGATAGAATAAAAGATACAGTAAAACAGGTACTCACAGAGTATCTTCAAAAGAACGGACATCGGAAGACGCCCGAGCGATATGCTATACTAGATTCTATATATTCTATAAAGGGGCACTTTAATATCGAGACTCTTTTACAGTACATGGAAGAGAAAGAAAAGTTCCGTGTCAGTCGTGCTACCTTGTATAATACCATTATTCTCCTCATAGATGCCGGTCTGGTAATCAAACATCAATTCGGAAATACATCCCAGTATGAACGTTCGTACAATAATGAAACTCATCATCACATGATATGTACTGTGTGTGGAAAGGTTTCCGAGTTCGAGGATGAAAATCTGAAGCAGGCCATTGTGCAAAGTAAATTGAAAGGTTTCCAGGCTACACATTATTCGCTATATATTTACGGATTGTGCAATAAATGTGTGGCAAAACGAAAAAAGAATAAATAAAAACTATTTTAAATATAACTATCATGAAAGTAGATGTCTTGTTAGGTTTACAGTGGGGCGACGAAGGAAAAGGTAAAGTTGTCGATGTTTTGACTCCACGTTATGATGTAGTTGCGCGTTTTCAGGGTGGTCCAAACGCAGGTCATACTCTGGAATTTGAAGGACAGAAGTATGTTCTCCGTTCTATTCCGTCAGGAATTTTCCAGGGCGACAAAGTAAATATTATCGGTAATGGTGTGGTACTTGATCCAGCATTGTTCAAGGCAGAGGCAGAGGCTCTTGAAGCTAGTGGACATCCTTTAAAGGAACGTTTGCACATTTCCAAGAAAGCGCATCTTATATTGCCTACACATCGTATTCTGGATGCTGCATACGAAGCTGCAAAGGGTGCATCAAAAGTTGGTACCACAGGTAAAGGTATCGGTCCTACATATACAGACAAAGTTAGCCGTAACGGTTTGCGTGTAGGCGATATATTGAATAATTTCGAAACTAAATATGCCGCAGCAAAAGCTCGTCACGAACAGATCCTGAAGAGTCTTAATTATGAATATGACATCACTGAACTGGAAAAGCAGTGGATGGAAGGAATTGAATACCTCCGTCAGTTCAACCTTGTAGATAGCGAGCATGAAATAAATAATCTCCTTAAAGAAGGCAAGAGCGTACTTTGTGAAGGTGCTCAGGGAACTATGCTTGACGTTGACTTTGGTTCTTATCCGTTTGTTACTTCTTCTAATACTATTTGTGCAGGTGCTTGTACTGGTCTTGGACTTGGCCCAAACAAAATTGGTGAAGTTTACGGTATTATGAAAGCTTACTGTACACGCGTAGGTTCTGGTCCTTTCCCAACTGAATTATTTGATGAAACAGGAAAGAAAATCCGTGATTTGGGTCATGAATATGGTGCAGTTACAGGTCGTGAACGTCGTTGTGGATGGATTGACCTTGTTGCTTTGCGTTACTCTATCATGGTCAATGGTGTTACACAGCTTATCCTTATGAAGAGCGATGTTCTTGATGGATTTGAAACAATCAAGGCTTGTGTAGCTTATAAGGTGAATGGCGAAGAAATAGACTACTTCCCATACGATATCAACGAAGGTGTAGAACCTGTTTATGTTGAGATGCCGGGATGGAAAACAGATATGACTAAGATGACAAGTGAAGATGAATTCCCTGAAGAATTCAATGCTTACATCTCGTTCCTTGAAGAACAGCTTGGTACTCCTATCAAGATTGTTTCTGTAGGTCCTGACCGTGCACAGACTATCGAAAGATATACAGAAGAATAATTTTCGAGATTATAGTTTTTTGAGCCGTCGGTTTCCATAACGGAATGGAAACCGACGGCTTTTGTTTTTTCGTAAGCCAAACTGTTTATTTAGTGGATAAATATTTAAATTATGGACTTTTTTCTTTTATTTTGAAAGAAATCTCTTTAAAATTTTTGCAATTGTTTATTTTAATATATATTTGTGGAGACAAATTATTAATTACTATCTCTCTCTTAAATTTAATCCTTCAGTAGGGAGGCGTTCTCTGTGATTGAGAGCGTCTCTTATTTTTTGTATTCATTATAAAATCTTGTTAACCGATAATTCCTGTTTAATGTAAAAATAGTAACTTTGCCGACACTTTGTAAATCAATATGTAGAGAATGATTTCAGTAGAAGGATTAAAAGTTGAGTTTGGAGTTACTCCTCTGTTTGAGGATGTATCTTACGTGATAAATAAAAAGGACCGTATAGCTTTAGTAGGCAAGAATGGTGCAGGAAAATCTACAATGCTTAAAATTCTTGCAGGATTGCAGTCGCCCACGGAAGGCGTGGTGGCGGTTCAGCGTGGCATTACAATAGGATATCTGCCTCAGGTTATGGTGTTGAGTGATACCAAGACAGTAATGGCAGAGGCTGAAATGGCTTTTGAACATATTTTTGAGTTACAGGATAGTATCACAAAAATGAACCAGGAACTTGCCGACAGGACGGATTACGATTCTGAAAGCTACCATGAACTTATAGACCGTTTCACTCATGAAAATGAGAGATTCACTATGATGGGTGGAACAAACTATAAGGCTGAGATTGAACGTACGCTCACCGGATTGGGATTTTCAAGAACAGATTTTGACAGACCTACATCAGAGTTCAGCGGTGGCTGGAGAATGCGTATTGAACTTGCCAAGTTGCTTTTGCGCCGTCCGGATGTCCTTTTACTTGACGAGCCTACAAACCACCTTGACATAGAGAGTATACAGTGGCTTGAAAACTTCCTGAAGATGAGTCCTGGAGCAGTGGTACTTGTCAGCCATGACCGTGCTTTTATCAATAATGTTACCAACAGAACTATAGAGATTTCATGCGGACACATTTACGATTATAAGGTGCCGTATGATGAATTCATGATATTGCGTAAGGAACGTCGTGAACAGCAGCTTCGTGCTTACGAAAACCAACAGAAGGAGATAAAGGATACCGAAGATTTTATCGAACGATTCAGGTATAAGGCAACCAAGGCCGTTCAGGTTCAGAGCCGTATAAAGCAGCTTGAAAAGATTGTCCCTATTGAAATAGACGATGAGGATACTTCTTCTTTGAGACTTAAATTCCCTCCTGCCATTCGTTCGGGAAACTATCCTGTGATATGCGAGAATGTAAAGAAAGCATATGGTAATCATGTGGTGTTCCATGATGTTACACTTACGATAAACAGAGGCGAAAAGGTAGCCTTTGTGGGAAAGAACGGTGAAGGTAAGTCTACATTGGTGAAGTGTATAATGGATCAGATTCCTTATGAAGGCAAATTGGTGATAGGGCACAACGTGCAGATAGGGTATTTTGCACAGAACCAGGCACAGTTGCTTGACGAGAATCTGACTGTATTCGATACTATAGACCGAGTGGCAAAAGGTGATATCCGTTTGAAAATACGTGATATTCTGGGAGCATTTATGTTTGGTGGTGAAGCATCCGACAAAAAAGTTAAAGTGCTTTCGGGAGGAGAGCGTAGCCGTCTGGCAATGATAAAACTTTTGCTTGAACCAGTAAACTTCCTTATACTGGACGAACCTACCAATCATCTGGACATGCGCTCTAAGGATGTACTGAAAGAAGCAATCAAGGAGTTCGACGGAACAGTGATTGTGGTGTCTCACGACCGTGAGTTTCTGGACGGACTTGTAACCAAAGTGTATGAGTTTGGTGGTGGACTGGTGAAAGAACATATAGGAGGTATATACGATTTCCTTCAGAAAAAGAAGATGGAAAGCCTTAATGAACTACATCTCTCACAGTCGCCAACAGCTTCATCGCAGAAAAAAGATGTACAGCAGACGGTTCAGTCGGAAAGCAAGCTCTCTTATGAAGCCCAAAAGGAATTGAACAAGAAAATCAAGAAACTAGAGAAACATGCAGCCGATTGTGAAGACAGAATATCAAAGATTGAAATACAGATATCGCAGTTGGAAGAGAAAATGGCAACTCCCGAGGGTGCTGCAGATATGAAACTTTATGAGCAGCATCAGGAACTGAAGAATCAGATTTCGCAGATAGAGGAGGAGTGGGAAGCAGCTCTGATGGAAATAGAGGAACTTAATTCATAACAGCGGGGCTTCTTGCAAACTCATAAACTTAAAAACTAACAAACTAAATAATATCAATTTATGAAAACTAAACATTGTATTGCTTTTGCAGCATTGGCTGTGGCCGCACTGTCCGGATGTGCCGGCCAGAAAGAAGCAAAGGTTAGTACAGGTATAAACCTTGCCAACCTTGACACAACAGCAGTTCCGGGAAACGATTTCTTCCGTTTTGCATGTGGTGGTTTTAACGATTCTCATCCGCTTACAGCAGAATATTCTCGCTATGGTGCATTCGAAATGCTAATCGAGGACAATCAGAAACAGCTGAAGGAAATGATTGCAGGATTTGCTTCAAAAGAAAATCCTGCAGGAAGTCAGGGACAGAAGATTGGAGATTTGTATAATCTTGCAATGGATAGCGTTAAGCTTAATGCAGACGGTATAACTCCTATCAAACCAATGCTTGACAGAATAGCTGCAATATCAGACAAGAACCAGATAATGCAGATTAAGGCAGAAATGTTCAATAACGGTATCGGTACATATTTCAGCAATTATGTTTACGGTGACCCGAAGAACAGCACTTTGAATATTTTCCAGATTGCGCAGGGAGGTATTAACCTTGGAGAAAAGGAATACTATCTTGATACTGACGAAAGTACAACCGCTATCCGTGAACAGTACAAACTGTATATCACTAAGCTTTTCACATTGGCTGGTTTCTCAGAAGATGAGGCTAAGCAGAAGATGGCTGACGTAATGGAAGTGGAAACTG
Source organism: Bacteroides caecigallinarum (assembly GCF_021531075.1). Taxonomy (GTDB): domain Bacteria; phylum Bacteroidota; class Bacteroidia; order Bacteroidales; family Bacteroidaceae; genus Phocaeicola; species Phocaeicola caecigallinarum_B. Next base: position 29,061 of record NZ_JADYTJ010000018.1, read on the forward strand.
CTATTGCAAAAGCTTCTTACAGTGCTGTAGAACGCCGTAATCCAGAGGCTAACTACCATAAAATGTCATACGATGAACTGAAGAAGACATTCCCTGGCATAGACTGGGATGCTTATCTCAAGGCTTTGGGAGTAGAAGGTGTGACAGAACTTAATGTAGAGCAGATAGAGCCTATCAAGGAAGTGGAAAAACTTATAAACACTTTGCCTCTTTCACGTCATATCTCTTATCTGCAGTATAATCTTCTTGATGCTGCAGCCAGCTATCTTAGCGATGATTTCGTAGCTGCAAGATTCGATTTTTATGGCAAGGTATTGTCTGGACGTCAGGCAAACCAGCCACGCTGGAAACGTGCCGTAAACTCTGTGAACGGAATGTTGGGCGAGATAGTTGGACAGATGTATGTAGAGAAATACTTCCCTGCAGCAGCCAAAGAACGTATGGTGACATTGGTTAAGAACCTGCAGACAGCACTTGGCGAACGTATCCAGGCTCAGGAATGGATGAGCGACAGCACTAAGGTGAGAGCTATGGAAAAACTTTCTACATTCCACGTAAAAGTAGGTTACCCTGACAAATGGAAAGATTATTCAGATCTCAACATTGAGAAAGATTCATACTGGGCAAACGTATGCCGTGCTGCACAGTGGGGTACAAAAGATATGTTCAGTCGTATCGGTAAGCCGGTAGACAAGGATGAATGGCTGATGAGTCCTCAGACTGTAAATGCTTATTACAATCCTCAGACAAACGAAATCTGTTTCCCTGCTGCTATTCTTCAGTATCCGTTCTTCGATATGAATGCTGATGATGCTTTCAACTATGGTGCTATCGGTGTGGTAATCGGTCATGAAATGACTCACGGATTCGATGACCAGGGACGTCAGTACGACAAGGACGGTAATCTGAAAGACTGGTGGGCAGAAGGTGACGGCGACCGTTTCAATGAACGTACAAAAGTTATGGTTGACTTCTTCAACAACATTGAAGTTCTTCCTGGATTGAAAGCTAACGGACAGCTGACTTTGGGTGAAAACATTGCCGACCACGGAGGCTTGAATGTTTCTTATCTTGCATTCAAGAATGCTACTAAGAACAATCCTCTTCCTGAAGAAGACGGATTTACAGCCGACCAGCGTTTCTTCATTGCTTATGCAACACTTTGGGCAGGCAATATCCGTGAAGAAGAAATTCGTTCTCGTACTAAGTCGGACCCTCACTCACTTGGCGAATGGCGTGTGAACGGTGCTCTTCCACACGTAGATGCATGGTACGAAGCATTCGGAATTACTGAAAAGGATTCTATGTATCTGGCACCTGAAAACCGTTGTAGAGTTTGGTAAATATTTGCCTATAGCATAAAAAATCCGTTTGTGGTTGTATGGCCGCAAACGGATTTTTTATGTTATATAGAGCAGAAAAATGTAACCAGGAATGGTACGCTGAAATCTACAACAAATCCATGAAAGATTGAAATAACTACGAACTCTTGACCGCTGTATCGGGTGATGATGGGCAATGTGGTGTCCATAGTAGTTGCGCCTCCTGATGATATCGGGGCAAGATTGCCGAAAATCTTAACCAGTACCGGAGCCGCCACAAGTGTAATTATTTCTCTCATAATGTTTGACAATAAAGCTATAGTTCCCAACTCTGCTCCTTTATATTCTGTTATAAAAATACTGGATAGAGAGTAATATCCGAATCCGCTTCCCACTGCCATACATTCGGCTATGCTTCTGTTTGGAACAACAATACTGGCCAGTGCTGTGCCTGCCAAAGTTCCAACAATTGTCATTATGGGTAGCATTACCAGTCTTGGATTTAGCGAACGGAAGTTCTTGATGGTTTGTGAATCGTTACCAATGCTAAGACCTACACAAAACATAAGTGCGCATAATGCATAGAAACTGATGTCGGAGCATTCCTCACCGGGAACTATATTAAATAACCCTGAAAGGCATCCCAAGATGAAGAAACCTACTATAATCAAACTTCCTTTCATATTTTGCCTCCCTTTTTGCTTTTGTATAAGGCATACCACAAAGCCCACGCTGCAATACAACTTCCGGTCACGGCGAATACTGTAATGATGGCTGCATCTAATCCCAGATTTGCAATGCCTTCGGTTATCTGTTTGTTACTTCCCACTTCTGTTCCCAAAATGTAGAGTAATACCCATATCAGAACCGTAATGGCTTTGCTTATAAATGGTATTTTTTTCTTTATGGAGTATCCGGTAAGAATTCCGGCTAACATAAGGAGTATGACGGTAAACATATATTCTTTATTAAAATGTTTGGTTTATATTATTGTTCGGCAAAAGTAGTCATATTATTTTATATATCTTGCCGATTGGTGATTTTACAGCTGTTTTTATCCAGATTAAATAAATGTTTAAAATCAGGTATGATTGTTTAATAAAAGTGTATAGTATGTAAATCATGTTATAAAACATGATTATGGTGATATAATATTTGCAGATTCAATAAAAGTCATTACCTTTGCACTGTGTTTTTCATAGTATTAGATTTAAGGTTAATAAAGGTTGGAGTACAGCGGTACTCCTTTTTTTATGCCCATAATTCAAGGTGTACGATTTTTGAATAAAACGTCAAGACGTTTTAATCAAAACGACAGGACATTTTATGTAAAACGTCAGGTCATTTTTTTATGATTACTTTGTTGTGTTTTTATATATAAAAAAACGGAGATCCCAATAGGTTAGGAATCTCCGTTTTTTGTCTAATTAAATATTACTGTTGAAGAATTATCCAATGTTTTTTACTTTGATAAGATATTCAGCAATCTGAACTGCGTTAAGTGCAGCACCTTTCTTTATCTGGTCGCCTACAATCCAGAATGTAAGACCGTTTTCGTCTGCCAAATCCTTACGTATACGTCCCACATAAACAGGGTCTTTGCCGGCTAGGAACAAAGGCATAGGGTATTCTTTTTCGGCAGGATTATCCATCAGAACAAGTCCTTCGCCCTTTGAGAATGCTTCGCGAGCTTCTTCTACTGATACTGGACGTTCTGTTTCAATCCAGATGCTTTCTGAGTGTGAACGAAGGGCAGGAACACGAACACAAGTTGCACTTACCTTAACGTCTGAGTGCATGATTTTACGTGTTTCGTTGTACATCTTCATTTCTTCCTTAGTATAACCGTTTTCAGTGAATACGTCAATCTGAGGGATGAGGTTGAATGCTAGCTGATAAGCGAATTTTTCAACTGTTACAGGCTCGTTGGCCAATACCTGACGATACTGTTCGTAAAGTTCGTCCATAGCTGCTGCACCTGCACCGCTGGCAGCCTGGTATGTTGATACGTGGACGCGTTTTATATGTGTAAGGTTTTCTATGGCTTTTAGTGCCACAACCATCTGTATGGTTGTGCAGTTTGGATTTGCTATAATGCCACGTGGGCGGTCTAATGCATCTGCGGCATTGACTTCCGGAACTACCAGTGGAATATCGTTATCCATACGGAAAGCACTGGAATTGTCTATCATGACAGCTCCGTACTTGGTTATTGTTTCCGCAAATTCTTTCGAAGTACCGGCTCCGGCGGAGGTAAAGGCTATGTCAACACCCTTAAAATCATCGTTGTGCTGCAGAAGTTTGACTTCTATTTCTTTTCCACGGAATGTGTATTTTCGTCCTGCACTACGTGAGGAACCGAACAAAACTAATTCATCTAAAGGAAAATCTCTTTCTTCGAGCACTCTCAGGAACTCTTGTCCTACGGCTCCGCTCGCACCAACAATTGCTACTTTCATGTCTTTATAAATCTATTAAGTTAATATTTCCCTAACTATTATATATTCGTAAATTTTAGTCGTATTGTATCGTTTGTTATTATTTAGACTGCAAAAATAAAACATTCTGACTGATAAATATTGAAACTCGGAATTTTTTTTCTATTTTTGTTCAATAAATGAAAAATTACGATACGAATTTATGACAGATTTGCTCAATTTACTAGACCTTGATTTTCATTTCCCCATAACAGACCCGACGTGGATTTTCTTTTTGGTGCTGGTAATCATATTGCTTGCTCCTATTATCTTAGAAAAACTGCATATTCCGCACATCATAGGAATGATATTGGCCGGAGTCGTTATCGGTGAGCATGGATTTAATATCCTGGCGCGCGACAGCAGCTTTGAACTGTTCGGGAAAGTAGGACTGTATTATATCATGTTCCTTGCCGGTCTGGAAATGAATATGGAGGACTTCAAGAGCATACGTGGAAAAGCGATGGTATTGGGGTTGTTGGCCTTCGTCATTCCGTTGGGCATCGGTTTTTGGACCAATGTAAACATCTTGGGCTATGGAGTCGTCTCTTCGGTATTGCTTGCCAGTATGTATGCGTCGCATACTCTTATCGCTTACCCCATTGTCATCCGTTACGGCATAAACCGCCATCGGGCTGTAGGTATCGCGGTAGGGGGTACGGCGGTGACAGATACCCTTACTTTGCTTGTGTTGGCAGTCATCGGCGGCCTGTATAAAGGCGAGACTTCGGATATGTTCTGGGTATGGCTGGTGTTGAAAGTGTTAGTGCTTGGAGCCATCATTATGTACACTTTCCCGCCTATAGCCCGCTGGTTCTTCCGCCGTTATAGTGACAATGTGGTGCAATATATTTTTGTCATGGCGATGGTGTTCCTTGGTGCCGGACTGATGGAAATCGTTGGCATGGAAGGTATATTGGGAGCGTTCTTGGCCGGATTGGTATTGAACCGTTTGATTCCTCACGTGTCACCGCTGATGAATCATTTGGAGTTTGTGGGTAACGCGTTGTTCATCCCTTATTTCCTTATAGGTGTCGGCATGCTGATAAACGTAAACGTGTTGTTCGGGCATATAGATTCTATAAAGGTAGCTTCTGTGATGATTGTGGTGGCATTGGTCGGGAAATGGATAGCTTCGTGGTTGACTCAGAAGATTTTCCGGATGCGTGCCGTGGAGCGTGAGTTGATGTTCGGGCTGAGCAACGCGCAGGCGGCGGCCACTCTGGCGGCGGTATTGGTGGGTTACGACATTATCCTTCCCTCCGGTGAGCGGCTGTTGAACGAAGATGTGTTGAACGGGACGATTTTGCTTATATTGGTGACATGTGTTGTCAGTTCGTTCATTACCGAACACACGGCCAAGCAGATTGCCACGAGCGACGATGTAGGCTTGGATGAAGGCAAAGAGCATGAAAAAGAGCGTTTCCTGGTTCCTATAGCTAATCCGGAAACTTTGGAAAGCTTGATGAGTTTGGCGTTGGTCTTGCGCAACGAAAAGATAAGCGACAATTTGGTTGCGCTTAGTGTCATCAACGACAACAACGATTCGGTGAAGCAGGAAATGCGAAGCAAGCGTAACTTGGAGCGGGCGGCCCAGATAGCAGCGTCAACCAATGTGCGGATGAAGACTGTTAGCCGTTTTGATTTGAACATAACAACAGGCATTCTTCATACGGCAAAGGAATGTGATGCGACTGACATTATCATAGGTTTGCATTATAAGGCGAGCATCGTTGACTCTTTTTTCGGTAACATGACAGAGAATTTGTTGAAGAATACATATTTGCAAGTGATGATTGTGCGTTTCCTGATACCTGTCAATACGTTGCGCCGAATAATTGTGGCGGTGCCTCCAAAAGCCGAGTTCGAGCACGGTTTTACCAGATGGATAACATATATGTGCCGTTTGAGCAGCCAGCTTGGGTGCAGGGTGCATTTTTATGCTCCTTTGCGTACTTTGGGATACATCAGCGGTTTTATACAAAAGAAATTCAAGGACACGCGCACCGTTTATTCCGAACTTGAGAATTGGGAAGACTTGTTGTTGTTGACCGGGCAGGTTAATTACGACCATCTGCTGGTTATTGTAAGTGCGAGGTGCGGGTCTATTTCTTACGATTCTTCTTTCGAGAAACTTCCGACGCAGGTCTCCAAATATTTCAATAACAACAGCATCATGCTGCTCTATCCTGAACAAAAAGGCGATCCTAACGAGAGTCTTTCTTTCTCCGACCCGCACGGATGGGCAGAGACGCAATATTATGATAAAGTAGGTAATTGGATTTATAAATGGTTCAAAAAGAATTCGTAAATTGGCAGCAGCGCACGGAACTGTTGCTGGGAAGAGAAAAAACGGAGCGGTTACGCCGTGCCCATGTACTGGTGGTAGGTTTGGGAGGAGTAGGGGCGTATGCTGCCGAGATGTTGTGCCGTGCAGGCATAGGGCACATGACTATAGTAGATGCCGATACCGTGCAGCCTACCAATATTAACCGTCAGCTTCCGGCACTTCATTCCACGTTGGGGCAATACAAGGCAGATGTGCTTGCCACACGTTTTCGCGATATTAATCCCGATATACGATTGGATGTATTGCCTGTATATTTGAAGGATGAAGCTATTACGGAGTTGCTGGACAGTGAAAGGTTTGATTTTGTTGTTGACGCCATTGACACCGTGGCTCCGAAATGTTATCTTATATATAATGCTTTGAAGCGAGGGCTAAAGATAGTCAGCAGCATGGGGGCAGGTGCCAAGAGTGATATTACGCAGGTCAGATTTGCCGATTTATGGGAGACTTACCATTGCGGACTTAGCAAGGCTGTGAGAAAACGTTTGCAGAAAATGGGGATGAAGCGGAAATTGCCGGTGGTGTTCAGTACAGAGCAAGCAGATACGAATGCCGTCGTATTGGTAGATGACGAGCAGAATAAAAAATCGACTACAGGCACTGTGAGCTATATGCCGGCGGTGTTCGGGTGTTATCTGGCTGAATATGTGATAAAGAGAATCTAAACATTCCTGAGATATGATAGAGATAGAAGGAATAACGAAAAGTTTTGGACAACTTCAGGTGTTGAAAGGTATAGACTTGAATATTGATAAAGGTGAGGTCGTGAGTATTGTAGGACCGAGTGGAGCGGGAAAAACCACGCTTCTTCAGATAATAGGCACTCTTGACAGAGCTGATTCGGGTAGGGTAATTATAAACGGTACTGACGTAAGCCGCATGAAAGAGAAAGAACTGTCTGCGTTCAGGAATAAGGAGATAGGTTTCGTTTTTCAGTTTCATCAGTTGCTGCCTGAGTTTACTGCATTGGAGAATGTCACTATTCCTGCCTTGATTAAAGGAGTTTCAGCTACAGATGCTCGCAAGCAGGCACTTGAAATGCTGAACTTTTTAGGATTGTCAGACCGTGCATCACATAAGCCGGCAGAACTCTCGGGTGGAGAGAAACAGCGTGTGGCTGTGGCAAGGGCTTTGATAAACAATCCGGCTGTAGTGTTGGCTGATGAACCTTCGGGAAGCCTTGACACTAAGAATAAGGAGGAACTGCACAATCTGTTCTTTGAATTGCGCGATAAGCTGGGGCAGACTTTCGTAATAGTAACTCATGATGAAGGACTTGCCGGCCAGACTGACCGGACTATTCACATGCTGGATGGAAGGATTGTTTAACCAACAACTATAAACCAACAACTAACAACTATATATAATTATGAGTCATATTAAATTGGGAGAATATAACCTTCTGGAAGTCGTAAAGGAAGTAGATTTCGGGGTTTACCTTGATGGTAGCGAAGATGGAGAAATATTGTTGCCTACACGTTATGTTCCTCAGGGATGCAAGCCTGGTGACGTACTGAATGTGTTTATTTATCTCGATATGGACGAACGTCTGATAGCTACAACTTTGCAGCCATACGTTAAGGTCGGCGAGTTTGCGTGTCTTGAAGTGGCATGGGTGAATCAGTATGGGGCATTTCTAGACTGGGGATTGATGAAGGACTTGTTTGTACCTTTTCGCGAGCAGAAGATGAAAATGCTGAAAGGAAACTCGTATGTGGTGCATGTACATCTTGACGAGGACAGTTATCGTATTGTGGCGTCAGCAAAAGTTGAGAAGTATCTTTCAAAAGATATGCCGGAATACAATGCGGGCGATGAAGTGGAAGTACTTGTATGGCAGAAAACAGACCTTGGATTTAAGGTGATAGTTGACAACAAGTTCGGAGGAATGATTTTCAAGAATGAAATATTTACCGATGTGCGTACAGGCATGAAGATGACCGCTTATATCAAGCAGGTTCGTCCGGACGGAAAGATAGACCTTGAACTTCAGAAAGGGGGAGTGAAGAAGGTAGAAGATTTTGCTGACACTCTTCTGGAATATATACGCAGCAATGGTGGCTCTACACCTTTGAACGACAAGACAGAGGCAGACGTGATTTACAGTACCTTCGGTGTAAGCAAGAAGACTTTCAAGAAAGCGGTAGGCGACCTGTACAAGAAACGTCTCATAGTGCTTGAAGGCGAACAGGGAATACGTCTGGCTTAATGATATTTGTGTATATAGGGTTTATTCTATATGCTGTAGGAACTTTCCTAAAAACGTTTGGGAATATTCTGTTGTAGGGGGATTTTTATCCTCCTATTTTTGTATCAGGAAATTAAAAACAGTAAGATTATGAAGAGAAGAATTTGTTTAATGCTTATGGCAGTCGCAGCTTTTATGTTTGTATTGCCTGCCAGTGCCTTTGATTTGGGCGATGTAAGAGTGAATGCCCGTTTCCTGACAGACAGAATGGCTTTCGAACTGAAGTTGAACCAGCGTCAGTATAATGATTTGTATGAGATCAATTTTGATTTTTTCAATAATGTTGATCCGTATGTCTCGGCTTTATCGCGCGCCGATGCCCGTGCTATGGATGCTTACTACAGATTTCTTGACGAACGAAACGACGACCTACGATGGATTCTGTCAAGTTCGGCATACGTGAAGTTTATGTCTATAGATTATTTCTTCAGACCTATATATGCAGTGAATAATGTATGCTATGTGCGTATATATAAGGTGTATCCCGACAGGCGTTTCTTCTATTATGGATTGCCGGTACGTTACTACTCATACAGAGGAGCACATGGACGTAAGTTTTATGGTGGAGTGAGTTATTATAAAAAGAACTTCGGAAAGCATTACAACCATAAGGTGTATGCCGGAAATTATCAGTGCAGACCGGAGTACAGACCCCATGATTTCGGCCGACCAAATCCTTCGGTAAGACCTCCAAGACCGGTGTGTCCTCCACAAAGACCGGTTCCACCTGCAAAACCTGTCCGCCCGTCAAAACCTGTACCTCCTTCTGTGTCGCGTCCGCCTAAACATGACTATGATAAGCATGACAGATACGAACATCGCGATAAAAGAAAGAGTGAGACAATAAAGATCAATGAACGTATTGACAGGAGTTCTACACGTAAGTCAATACGTGAAATTTAAATCAGAAGCAATAGTTTTTTCATAATATACATATCTCTCTTTTATAAATCGTATTGTTTTTTTGTAAGGTAAAAGTTTAAGGATATAAAAAACGACAATACTGTATCAGTTGGTGACTGTCAGGTATTGTCGTTTTTCTGTTTTGGGTATATTGTTTTTATTTCAGAGTCAATGGTACTCCCTTATAAAAATCAAGTATCTTTGTTCTGAATATATAGTCGTATTTTGCCTGAAGCCTTTCGGATATGGCTTTCATCCAGCTTGTACGGCTTTCGTTATACTCTGTAGCGTTGGCTTTGCCTTCTGCATATTTTTCTTTCATCAGATTGAAAGAAGCTTCTGCGGCCTGGTCGGCCGTAAGGCTACTCTGGTATCTGCTTTCAGCACCAATGGCGTTATAATATGCCTGCTGAATTTCCTTGTATAGAGCTTTTTTGCTGTCCTCTAGTTGCCAATTTAATGTGTTCTGCTGTATGCGTGCACTTCTTACCTGGTTTCTTGTACTGAAACGGTTGAATATAGGAATATTCAATTGGAATCCAAAGTATTGGCTGAAGTTATCCCTTAATTGGGAACCGAACACAGGATTGTCCATACCGGCTACTTTGTAGTAGTTTGTACTAAGACCGGCCCCGAAACTGAGTTGCGGATAATAAGCACTTTTAGCTATCTTGACAGATCTTGCAGCTCCTTCCAGACGGTATTGTGCTGCTTTGATGGAAGGTTTGAACAGTACAGCCTGATTATAGATATCAGTGGGAGAGGTTATACTGCTCATATATTCTTCCATATCGGCTTGGGGAATTTCGATAGAAAAATTGTCAGGAGAAGGCAATTCGAGCAGCTGGCTTAAATCAAGTAATGCCAACTTATAGTTATTGTCGGCCTGTACTGCAGAAAGCTGGTCCTGCGCCACTCTTGACTTAGCTTCAAGCCATTCGGCTTCCGATGCTTTTCCTGTCTTGAAATATGCTTCTTTCTGTGCCAGCATCTCCTTGCTTAAATCCACTTGTACATGTGCCACCTGGGCAAGTTCATCGTTGAACAGCACTTGAAGATAGGCTGAGGCTACCTGTATGCTTATATCTTCCTTTGCCTTATTCAAATCTTCTGTTGCGGCTTGCAGATTTAATTTTGCAAGAGCGATATTATGGGTTATTTTCAGACCTGTGAAAAGTGGAATACTGGTATTCAGATTGAATGCCGTGTTTTGAGTATTCAGGCTTTTGTATGTATTGTCAGCCTGCAGGCTTCGTCCGAAATTGAATGAGTGTGATGCTCCACCGTTCAAGTCGGGTAGTCTGCTCCATTTGGCAGTGTTAAGTTCTACTGCACTTTGTTCTTTCGATGCTTCCTGCTGCTTTATGCTAAGGTTATTTTCTATGGCGTGTGTGATACATTTCTCCAAGTTCCATTTTTCCTGTGCATAGACATTGGCAGAAAGCAGAATCATAAGTGCTGAGGTGGTTATTATTCTGTTATTCATTTCAGTTCTTGGTTAAACTGTTATACATTATTCTTTTCTAAGTCCGCGAACAAGTTCGTTTTCTTTAAGTCCGGATTTTACTTCAACGTTTATACCGTCGCTTACGCCTGTTGTAACTGTCTTGCGTTCGAACTTTTGTCCTGAAACACTGTCTGTGAGCAGGTATACGAAGGTGGAATCGCCTTTGAATTCAAGTGCACTTTCCGGTATGCTGAGAACATTGTTTGCTCTTTGAAGCTCCATTTCGGCATTTGCACTGTAGCCGGAACGTATTGTAACACTGTCAGGAACGGTTATTGCAGCTTTAATTTCAAACTGATTGGCACCGTTGTTCTCTACACTCTTCGGTGATATATACTCCAGAGTAGCACTGAAGACCATATCCTGTAATGCTCCGAGTGTAATCTTTACAGGTATACCTACTGATATCTTACCTACTTCAGTTTCGTCTACATTACCGCGGAATATAAGGTCGCTCATATCGGCTACGGTTGCAATTGTGGTACCGTCATTGAATGTATTACTCATTATAACCGAGTTACCTACTTTGATAGGAACGTCAAGGATAAGTCCGTCGATAGTGGAACGGATAAGCGTGCTGCTGAATGAAGCACTGTTCTTTGTGATACCCTCCTTGATGATTTCCAGGTTGTCCTTTGCGGCCTGTATCTCTTCGCGAGCCTGTTTTGTGGTGAGTAATGTCTTCTCATATTCTTCTGTACTTACAAGTTTTTTTTCGTACAGTTTTTCCATTCTTTCAAGGTCTATTTCTGCCTGACGTCCGTTCATTTCGGCTAGGCGTACACGGCTTTCTGCCGAATTGAGTTGTCCTAATTCAGGAATGACTTTTACCTTTGCTATGACTTCGCCTTTTTTTACGTTTTCGCCGGCTTCCTTGTATACCTCAGAAATGATACCCGAAATCTGTGGCTTGATTTGCACCTCGTCTCTGGGCTCAATCTTACCTGTTGCCACAGTCGTCTGAATAATGTCTGACTTTACTACTTTTGATAAATTGTATTCAACATCTTTTGGTTGCGATTTCTGATAGAGAAATACGAAAGTTCCAAGGAACAGTAGCGCAATGACTACCATTATACCTATCCTGATAAATTTCTTCATATAATTTGGTTTTTAAGTTTTTAAATTTGTTTTTTAGACAAAAGAACAAAAGGGCAGATGTTTTATATGTTCTTATGTCTTATATTTGTAAGTGTGTTAGAACTTGAACTTGTTTGTCCAAATTCTTAATTAGCTTCGCTGACCTTCGGTTCTTAATTTTTCATTCTTAATTTTTAATTAATAATTACTCATCCCTTATAGCTTCAATAGGCTTTATTGCCATAGCACGGAAAGCGGGAGCCAGTCCGGCAAGCAATCCAAGAATAAGCAGTAAGACACAAGCCCCGATTGCTCCCCAAAAACTTATCTGGAAATGGGCGGTAGAAGTAGGGGAGGAAAGAGCCTGTTCTACAACGTTGAGCAGGAATACTGCAAATGATATGCCGCTCATTCCGGCTATTATGGTCAGTACCATACTTTCTGTAAGAATCTGGCTTAATATATCGTTAGGCCGTGCTCCGATAGCCCTTCTGATACCGATTTCAGTAGTTCTTTCTTTCACTGTCACCATCATGATGTTGCTCACTCCTATGGCTCCGGCAAGCAGGGTGCCAAGACCTACCATCAGTCCAAGTACCTCTATTCCGGAGAATAGATTGTCCATCATTCCGAACATGGCTTCTGCATTTACGCTTATAACAGCCTGTTTGTCGTCCGGATGAACATTGTGTGCACGTTTGATAACAGTTTCTACCTTTTCCTGAATTTCGCTAACAGAATATCCTTTCTTTACTGTAAAACTCAACATCTGGATTTTGTCTCCATAATTATAGTTGTTTTGCATAGTAGAGAAAGGTATTATTATAGATGTTTCTGCTTGTCCCTGTACAGACATATTTCCGGCAGCCATGTTTACTCCAATTACTTGATAGTAAATGCCACTAACTTCAATATACTTTCCACAAGGATTACTCTTGTCCGGGAAAAGACTTTCGAATATTCTGCTGCCAAGGACACAAACTTTCCTCCTATTTATTATATCCATGTCGTTGATATAACGTCCCATTGATATTTGTGGTTCTTCTATCTTTGCATAAATAGGATAAAGACCTTTCAGTGTGCCGGAAGTCTTGTTTTCGTTGTATACCATATCAATACCCCATTTGGTAATGTTAGGTGTGACAACTTCTATTTCCGGGACACTGCGACGTACTCTTTCTACATCGGTATTGGTGAGTTCCCAAAATCGTCCTTGCTGAAATCCTTTGTATGCCTTGCTCGTCTGGTTAGTACCCATAAAACCTGAGTTTGTGGCAAATCCGACAAACTGTTTTGCCATCAGGTCTTGTACGCCTTTTGTTCCACCCATGATGGCGACAAGCATGAATATCCCCCAGAAGACACCGAAAGCAGTAAGCAGGCTTCGTGTCTTGTTCCTTGTTATGGTAAGGATTATTTCCTCGCATGTATCTAAATCAAATCGTCTCATAATCAGTCAGCTCTAAGTGCTTCTATAGGTCGTATCATTACAGCTTTTCTTGCAGGAAACAGTCCGGCAAGCGTTCCGGCTATTATCAGTGTGAGTGTAGCCTGTATGGCTATACTTATGTCTACAGTAGGATTCTCAAAGACAGTCATTGAAAAAACACCGGCATCTACCACTTGCTTTCCGGCAACGATGTTCATATATTCTGTAGTAGCAATACCGGCAACCATGCCTATATATCCGAAAAATGTTGTTATTACCACACTTTCCGATATTATCAGCCATAGTATGGACGAAGGTTTTGCTCCAAGTGCTTTTCTTATTCCAAATTCGTGTGTTCTTTCTCTTACTGTAATCAGCATAATATTACTTACTCCCACTATCCCGCTCAGTAGAGTGAAAATACCAATTACCCATATCGATATGTTTAAGATATTAGTTGCCGATTGTTGTTGCAGATATTGCGTAAATCTGTTCCAAATCCATATTGCACTGTCATCGTCCGGAGCAAAGTTATTGTTTTTGGCAATTGCAGTGCGATATTCTTTTTCAAATATGTCATTGTCAGCAATGTCTGTAAGGTTTTCGGTAGCGAATATGATATTGTCTATACTGTCACCTTTGGAATAAATAAGCTGTAATGTTGTGAAAGGAACAAGTGCGCTTGGAGAGAAACTGTTTTGATCAGAATATATTCCAACAACCTGATACATAACCCCCTGCGAGGTGATATACTTTCCTATTCCTTCTGATTTAGGGAATAGTATGTCGGCTGTCTTTTGGTGAAGAACAATTACTTTTCTCATCTCTTCCATATCACGATTATTTATGAACCTTCCTTTCACTAGCCTCATAGGTTCCATCTCGGTATGGTTGGGGAATACACCATTGATAGTTATACTTACGTTTTCTTTACCGTAAGTCAATATTCCACTGTGGCTTGTGGTAGCTCCAACTGTAGTAATGTTCTCCGTAAATCTTTTCGATGTTATTTTTAAATCAGTCTGGTTTAAGGATATGTTTCTGCCTTCGTTCAGTCCATTGAATGCTTTTGATGTTACTCCAGGATAAATTTTCATGGAATTCATCTTCATGTCGGCCGACTGGTTTTCGAAGGCATGGATAAGTCCGTTTCCTGCCCCCAAAAGAACAATAAGCATGAATATACCCCAAGCTACAGCAAATCCGGTAAGTGCTGTACGCAGCTTGTTGCGCATTATTGTGCCGTATATTTCTTGAATAAGATCTATCATTTCTTCTCTTGTATATTATTTCATGAATCCGTTTTTGCCGAACGGTGATGCATTGTGGTCTATGTTGTCTTCTATTTTTTCTATGACACCATCCTTTATATGAATGATTTTGTTTGTCTGATTTGCCACTCCGCTTTCGTGTGTCACTATTATAATAGTCAATCCTTCTTTTTCATGAAGCTCTTTTAGTATGTTCATCACTTCTACAGAGGTTTTACTGTCTAGTGCACCTGTCGGTTCGTCGGCCAGGATAATTTCCGGTTTGGATATTAGAGCTCTGGCTATTGCAACTCTTTGTTTTTGTCCTCCTGACAATTCATTTGGCATGTGATGTGCCCATTCTTTCAGTCCGAGCTTTTCCAGATATTCCATTGCCAGTTCATTTCGTTTCTTTCTGCCAACTCCCTGATAATATAATGGAAGCGCTACATTTTCCATAGCGTTTTTGAATGAAATAAGATTGAATGACTGAAATATAAAACCTATCATCCTGTTTCTGTATTCTGCAGCCTTGGTCTCGCTTAGGTTTTTAATCAATACTCCATTTAATGTGTATTCTCCAGTGTCGTAATTGTCAAGAATCCCCAATATATTAAGTAATGTGGATTTGCCAGATCCGGAAGCTCCCATTATGGAAACAAATTCACCTTTTTTTATTTCAAGGTTGATTCCTTTCAGTACATGTAGCGGAGCTCCGTTATGATATGTCTTGTTTATGTCCTTTAGATGAATCATTTTGTCAATTGATTAATAATACGTGGCTAAATTAGAAAAAAACTGATACATTCGTATTAATATTTATTTGAAAAATTTGGGAGATTATTGTCTATTGTATATTTTTGTGTCAATAATTAACCCTAAACAATAAATGTCATGACTGTAAATATGGAAAAACCCTATGTGGTTGGTATGGACATCGGCGGTACAAATACCGTATTCGGTGTAGTTGATTCTCGTGGAAACGTGTTGGCTTCCGATTCAATTAAGACTCAACAATATGAAGAAATAGAGGAATATGTAGATGCTGTGTGCAAGAAGCTAATCCCTCTTTTACAACAATTTGGCGGTGCTGAGAAGTTTAAAGGAATGGGTGTAGGTGCACCAAACGGTAACTATTATAAAGGAACTATTGAATTTGCTCCAAATCTTCCGTGGAAGGGAGTTATTCCTTTGGCAGCTATGTTTGAAGATAAGTTGGGAATACCAACGGCTCTTACAAATGATGCCAATGCTGCTGCTATAGGTGAAATGACATATGGCGCAGCTCGCGGTTTGAGAGACTTCATCATGATAACACTGGGTACAGGTGTAGGTAGCGGTATCGTAGTAAACGGACAGTTGGTTTACGGTCACGACGGTTTTGCCGGTGAGCTCGGTCATGTTGTAGTAGAACGCGATGGTCGTATTTGCGGATGTGGACGTAAAGGTTGTCTTGAAACTTATTGTTCTGCTACTGGTGTGGCGCGTACAGCACGTGAATTCCTAGTAGCTCGTTCGGAACCAAGTTTACTTAGAGAAATACCAGCAGAAGAAATAGTATCGAAGGATGTTTATGATGCCGCTATAAAAGGAGACAAACTGGCTCAGGAAATTTTTGAATATACCGGAACAATTCTTGGTAGAGCTTTGGCTGACTTTATTGCATTCTCAAGCCCTGAAGCTATCATTCTGTTCGGTGGTCTTGCAAAGTCTGGCGATCTTATCATGAAACCTATCCAGAAAGCTATGGAAGAGAATGTGCTTAAGATTTATGCCGGCAAGACAAAACTGTTACTCTCTCAACTTAAAGATGCTGATGCAGCGGTACTTGGTGCCAGTGCATTGGGTTGGGAAGTTAAGGAAGACTAAACTTTTCTTCTAATATTTTAAATGCTCATCAGACTATGTTTATACAATGTTTGATGAGCATTTTTTATGTACATTATTATTTGTTATTATGTTTCTTCCATATATACGGACGCAGCACGTAATAACTGAAAACACAACCCAATATAACTCCGGTGATATTTGCCAGAAAATCGTACCAATCGCCACCTCTGGTTTCTGTAAGCGTGGCCTGACCTATTTCTATTAGACCGCTCATAATTATTGGACATAAAATTCCACCTATTATAAGATGTTTTTTTATCAAAGGAAAATGTTGTCTGAGGTGTTCCGACCATAATACAACAGTAAGTCCTCCATACATACATATATGGACTACCTTGTCTATATGCTTAATCTCGTTAATGGATGTTTGTGGAGGTTTGAAAAACGACAAATATAATATTGCTGCTATTACCAAAATAGACAGTGGATAACGTTTTAAATATGTAATCATGTTATAAATATTAATTTATTCGCCAAAAATATGATATTTTTCGTACATTTGTGCCGTATAACAGTTCTATTTATCATTTAATATGTTTTTTTATGCAACATCATCACGACAGAGTTAGTTTTGGAAGTAAATTGGGAGCAATATTGGCGGCGGCAGGTTCTGCAGTGGGATTGGGTAATATATGGCGATTCCCTTACGAGGCAGGAAATCACGGTGGTGCTGCTTTCATCCTTATATATTTAGGATGTATATTTATATTCGGTTTGCCTATAATGGTAGCAGAATTTACAATAGGCCGTAGTGCCAAAGCCAGCACAGGAGGTTCTTTCAGTGTTTTGGCGCCTGGAACAAAATGGAAATGGGTAGGTTATCTGGGTGTGCTTACTGGCTTTCTTATATTGGGATACTATTCCGTTGTGGCAGGATGGACGTTGGAATATTTGCTTCAGGCTGCTATCGGTGGATTTCAAGGAAAGAATGCCGACGGTTTTATAGCAATGTTCAATGAGTTTTCATCCGACCCGTTGCGTCCGATAATATGGCTTACAGTTTTCATGCTGCTTACTCATATTGTCATAGTAAAGGGAGTTAAGAATGGTATAGAGCGTTCTTCTAAGGTTATGATGCCTGTTCTTTTTATCTTGGTGGTTCTTTTGGCTATATGTTCTGTCACATTGCCAGGTGCAGAAAAAGGATTGGAATTCCTTTTCAAACCAGATTTCAGTAAAGTTACACCTGAGGTTTTCCTTGGAGCAATGGGACAGGCTTTTTTCTCTATGAGTCTTGGTATGGGATGCCTGTCCACATATGCATCGTATTTCGGTAAGGATACAAGGCTTGGACATACGGCCATGAGTGTAGGTATCATAGATACTTTTGTGGCTATACTTGCCGGAATAATAATTTTTCCGGCAGCTTTTTCTGTAGGCATAAATCCGGGTTCAGGTCCGTCATTAATATTTATAACACTTCCCAATGTATTTCAGCAGGCATTTTCTGCCGTACCTTTCCTGGCTGTTATATGTGCCGTGGCTTTTTATTTGTTGCTTGCGTTGGCAGCACTTACATCAACTATATCATTACATGAGGTTTCTACTGCCTTTTTTCATGAAAAATTCGGACTTACCCGTGGAAGGGCTGCTACTATAGTATCGATAGGTTGCTGGACTATAGGAGTGGTCTCTTCGTTGGCATTGGGCGAATGGAGCGGTTATAAGATAGCAGGTATGAATTTTTTCGATGCGCTGGATTATCTCACGGCAAAAATCATGTTACCCGTTTCAGGAATGCTGTCTGCTATTTTCGTAGGTTGGGTTCTTAATAAGGCAATAGTGAAGGGTGAAGCCACAAACTATGGAGCACTGAAACCTACGTATTATCCTTTGTATATATTCATTCTGAAGTTTAT
The DNA here is from genome assembly GCF_021531075.1 of Bacteroides caecigallinarum. GTDB lineage: Bacteria > Bacteroidota > Bacteroidia > Bacteroidales > Bacteroidaceae > Phocaeicola > Phocaeicola caecigallinarum_B. The sequence continues at coordinate 47,376 of NZ_JADYTJ010000018.1, forward strand.
AGCACCTCTTGGTATAATGCTTATTTTCCTTAACGAACTGGGATTGTTCTAACAAATAATTCTCATTATGTGGAAGGATTGGTTCTTTTATACACGTGCTCAGCGTAGAGTGATTGTACTTATGCTGGTACTTTTTGTTCTTCTTATATTTCTGTTGACCGGTGAAAAGATGAATAAGGACAGAATAGAAATAATGGCTGAGCCGTTGCTTATAGCCGATTCTCTATATACCAAGGTTGAAACAGAGAGGATAGAACGTGAAAGAAAATATAAAAGTAAAACCTACAGAAAGGAATGGACCACTTTCGAGAAAGATAAGAAACAGGGCATAAGTCCTGCCAAAGTGGTTGATGATAAAATTAGAAAAGACTCTTTTAAATTTCCCAAACAGGAAAAATACTCTACTGGAATAATTATAGATGTAAACACTGCTGATACATCTATCCTGAAAAAAATACCTGGAATAGGAAGAGTAATTTCCAGAAATATAGTGAATTACAGAAACCGTTTGGGAGGTTTTTATGATGTCAGCCAGTTGCTTGAAGTGAAATATGTCGATTCTACCTTGCTTGCATGGTTTCAGGTGAAATCTGATGTTTTCCGAAAAATCAATGTAAATAGGGCGGATATAGACGAGTTGCGTTCGCATCCTTATATGGATTTTTATAAGGCTAAAGCCATTGTTGATTTCAGACGCAAACGTGGACGTATCAGTGGAATGTCTCAAATTTCAATGTTCAAGGAATTTACTAAAGAAGATATAGCCAGGCTCAGTCATTATTTTTCGTTTGAATAACCGGAATATATGTAACTTATGTTTTCATAAACAATTTTATTAGCCGTTTACCGGCTGTTCAGTGAACGTTTACTGAACGGTTAGTAAACGGCTAATAAATGTTTTGCAAATGCTGTTGTTCAAAACGAAATGTGTATTTATTTTTCTATTGTATATCCGGCAGCTTTGGCTATAAGTGTTGGAATCTGTACATTATCCAGTCTGCCACTGAAATTTTCAGCACCTGCTCCGATAGCAAATACCGGTACATAGCCAGCAGAGTGTCCTCCACTGGTCCATCCAACAAGTGCCGTTTCGTTTATTATACGTTTAGCCTCTGCTGCAAGAGCTTCGTCCTGGGCATATTCGCTTTTTTCCATTTTTGCGCTCTGTCCTTTAAGTGTCTTCTCATAAACGTTTTCAAGACGTGCTTCTTGTTCTTCCGAAAGTTTTATTTCATCCCAGAAACCGAAATTGTCTTCCAGGGCTTCTTTTACAGCTTCCCAAGGAACATTGTTTTTATATTTCTTTCGCATACCGTTCAATACTTTTGTGAATCCGCTTTCACTTGTTTTCTGGTTTGCCAGAGTTCTCAGGTTCAGTTTGTACTCTCCTGTACCCAATACTATACCTCCTGTTTCATGGTCGGCAGTCACTACTATCAGAGTTTCGTCTGGATGTTGTTTGTAGAATTCATATGCTATCTTGATGGCATTGTCTAAATCCTGTACTTCACGGAACGCAGTGGCAGCATCGTTGCTATGGCAAGCCCAGTCAATCTTTCCGCCTTCTACCATAAGGAAGAAACCTTTGCTCAAGTCTTTCGACAGGAAGTCTATGGCCGAACGTGTGATGTCCGAAAGGGACAAGTCTGTATCTGTTCTGTCTATTGCATATGGAATGGCACTTCTGTCCATTTTAGAAGCATCTTCGCTTTGGAAAAGAATCATTTTTTCAGCTTGTGAACACTTCTTGGTATATTCATTATATCCTCTTGCAATGCAATAACCATATTCATCGGCCATTTTGTATAGGTTTTTGGCATTTTTATTTTTATCATTATCCGGCTCCATAAAGTCGGAACCTGCATAGAACTCAAATCCGGCTGTGTATAGATCGGCGCCTATATTGTAATAACTGCTTCTTCCTGCTTCATGTGCATAAAAGGCTGCAGGAGTGGCATGGTCTATGCTTACGCTAGTTGCTATACCAACTCTTTTCCCACTGTTTTTTGCCCATACAGCAACACTGTTTACGGGTGTTTCCAAGTCTTTCAACACCCCAATGGCTCCGTTTTTGGTTTTGTTTCCAGTGGCCAATGCTGTTCCGGCAGCAGCAGAGTCTGTTACACCGTTAGTGGCCGAAAATGTGGTTGCAATGGTAGAGACTGGAAACTGTGTGAAACATAAAGGCTCAATGGCTATTTTACCTTTAAGTTCCCCCTGGAAAAGCTCTGTTCCTTGAACCTGGTTTACCCCCATTCCATCACCTATAAAATAGAATACGTATTTAGCCTGCTGTGCAAAGCTTAAATTAAAAGAAAGTAATAATAGGGCAAAAAAAAGATAGAATTTTTTCATATGATATTGTTTTGTTTTTAGTTCAGACAAAAATAAGCATTAATTGGTCTTAAATCATAATTTAATATTTTTTTGCTCTTAATTTGTGGGTATATTGCAACTGCGGCCGTTTAGATATTACAAACAAATTATTTTTTATTATGATAAGAGAATTTTTTTTATCTGGATTGTCACTCTTTTTTTGTGCGTGCAATAGTGAATCAGGATTGCCTGATACTGATATGTCTGTAAAATTATTGGTGCAGATTGGTTCTAATCCATTGTCAAGAACAGTGACAGAAACCGATGGCAGTGTAAGTTTTTATGATGAAGATAAGGTAGGAATGTTTGTAGAAAACGTCGAAAATCCGGTTCTATGGACTTATAGGAACAACATTTGGAAAGCCGAAAAAAACGTTGAGTGGGAAAATCGTTCGGATGATTTTGAATTTCTGGCATATTATCCTTGCAGTCAGACAGAAGGAGTTATACGTACATCAGTTCCAATGCCCGACTTGGCTGTACAAACGGGGAACATAGACGATATAGGCGAAAAGGATTTTTTAGTTGGAAGATGCGTTACATCATATTCTGCCAACAACGGAGTAGTGTCTTTTGCCGGTGAAAATGCTTTTACACATGTTTTTTCACTTCTACATTTGAATATTATAAATGAGGACCAGTCACAATCTTTTATAATGGAGAGTTGTACGTTTTCGGGTGAAGGTATAGTAACTCCTTATGTCTATTCGTTCGATTCATCGTCTTCTGGAATGATTAAAGCCGGAACAGAAGAAGTTTCCGAATTGCAGATAGATGATTTGTCTTCGCTGTCATCAATAACTGTACTTATCAATCCAGTTGTTATGGAAGAACCTCTCAGGTTTACCTTGAGATATACTGTCGATGGAAAAAAGTATGAAGCTTCTGCTAATCTGGTGAAAAATTTCACGGCAGGAAGTTTTAATAAGTTGACATTAAGACTGGTCGACGGTGAATTGTCAATGACAGGCAACGAAGTACTCGATTGGAATGTCATTATGCTGGAAGATATAGTATTAATTGGTACTTCTATGTAATATATTGTCTTAGTTTTGTAATACATAAAGAGTTTTCTTGTAATTTTGCACCTTAAAATATTTTAGAAACTCTTTTAATAATTAGTTGCACGTATGAAAGCACTGAAGGAACGGATATTGCGAGACGGAAAATGTTTTGAAGGTGGTATCCTTAAAGTTGACAACTTTATCAATCATCAGATGGATCCTATTCTGATGAAGTCCATGGCGGTGGAATTTGTAAGGCGTTTTGCCAGTACCAAAATTAACAAAGTGCTGACTATCGAAGCCAGTGGTATTGCTCCAGCCATTATGGTGGGCTATTTGCTTGAACTTCCTGTGGTTTTTGCAAAAAAGAAGAAACCCAGCACAATGGAAAACATGATTACTACTACGGTTTATTCTTTCACTAAAGACCGAAACTATGATGTCTGTGTGAGCAGTGACTATCTGTGCCCTGGCGATAAAGTGCTTTTTATTGATGATTTCCTGGCAAACGGAAATGCAGCTAAAGGTATAATTGATCTGGTGAATAAGGCAGGTGCCGAACTTGTGGGTATGGGATTCCTTATCGAAAAATCGTTCCAACACGGAGGAGAACAGCTCAGAAGTATGGGAGTACATGTGGAATCGCTTGCTATTATTGAAAGCCTTGACGACTGCAAGATAGTTCTTAAAGAATAAATTGAAAAAGTTGGCAAGTCTCTAGTTACAAGTTAACAAGGTTTTCTATCCGTATGGTAACTTGGTCAACTCGTCAACTCGTCACCTAACTCATAAACTCAAATCAACAAATGGAAAATGAACAAAATGTAGCTCCGGGCGAGGGGCTTATTTACGGACTTAACGACCGTCCACCTTTAAAGGATACCATTTTTGCGGCTTTGCAGCATTTGCTGGCCATTTTCGTGGCAATCATCACTCCTCCGCTTATCATAGCAGGAGCATTGGGACTTGACATCGAAACAACAGGTTTCCTGGTTTCTATGGCGCTTTTTGCATCTGGTATTTCTACTTTCATACAGTGTAGGAGAGTAGGGCCTATCGGTTGCGGACTTCTTTGTATTCAGGGTACAAGTTTCTCTTTTATCGGTCCTATCATTTCTGCCGGACTGACAGGAGGACTGGCGTCTATCTTTGGAGCGACAATAGCAGCTTCTACTGTGGAAATGCTTATCAGCCGAGTATTGAAATATACACGTAAGATTATTACTCCGCTTGTTTCGGGTATCGTAGTTACTCTTATCGGTATGAGCCTTATTAAAGTTGGTATTTCTGCTTGTGGCGGTGGCGTTTCTGCACAGAACGACGGTACTTTCGGTGCATTCCAGCATGTGGGGCTTGCAGCTCTCGTACTTGTACTTATTATTATTTTCAACCGTAGTTCAAACCGCTATCTGCGTATGAGTTCCATCGTGATAGGTCTTTTGGTGGGATACGTTGTTGCTTGGGCTTTAGGTATGGTGGATTTTTCATCAGTGCAAAGCTACGGTGGATTCAATATACCTGTGCCTTTCAAATACGGAATTTCGTTTGACATCTCTGCCATCATAGGTTTGGGACTGGTTTATCTTATCACTGCAATCGAGGCATATGGAGATGTTACTGCAAACTCTCTTATCTCTGGCGAACCGGTAGAAGGAGAGAAGTTCGTGAAGCGTGCTTCGGGAGGTATCCTTGCCGATGGTTTCAACTCTATGCTTGCCGGTATTTTCAACTCTTTCCCTAACTCTATCTTTGCACAGAACAATGGTATGATTCAGCTGACAGGTGTTGCCAGCCGTTATGTGGGATATTTCATTGCCGGATTCCTCATTCTGTTGGGACTTTTCCCTGCTGTAGGTTTGGTGTTCTCTCTAATGCCTGAACCGGTGCTTGGAGGTGCAACACTTCTGATGTTCGGTACCGTAGCGGCAGCCGGAATACGTATCATAGCATCTCAGAAGATTGACAGAAAGGCTACACTGGTGATGGCATTGAGTTTCTCTTTCGGATTGAGTGTGGAATTGGTTCCGGAAATACTCTCCCAGCTTCCTGATACAGTGAAGAATATTTTCTCGTCAGGTATCACAACAGGAGGACTTACTGCTATTCTGGCAAATATGCTTATCAGAATAAAAGAATAATTTACTTAGGGATATATTCTTTAAACACAAAGCGATGACTGTTCCATAGAGGAGCAATCATCGCTTTGTTTCTATAATGAATTCCCGTAACACGAGGGTGTAACTATAGTCACACGTCCGTGTCACTATAGTTACACGTAGGTGTTACTGTCGTTACACGAACGTGTAACGCTAAAACTGTACTGTCTTTTCGGAGAAAACGCATCAAAATGACAATAACAGAATTTCCCTTGCACTTTTATTTGTTAATTACTAAAAAGCTTCTTCTGATAAAGTATACATGAAAGTAATTTCATTTCAGAAAAACTTCACACCGTTGTAATCTCTATAATCTCAAGATTCACTCATTTTATTTCCTTGATCTCATCATTGCATCCCCCATTTTTGCATCCCACCATATATTTTTTCCTTGATTTTCCCTGAAGCTCAAAATCCCTGTATAATCGGTTATCCATAGATATTAATAATAATGTGTATGTTCTACAGCATAGAATTGCTGCAGTAATATACCTGTAAAAAGTTTCCGTATATTTTTCATTGATTAACAATAAGTTAAGCGTCAACCCATAATTTTTTTGAAAAAAAAGTATCGTAAAGTATTGCGTGAAAGAAAAAAGTGCGTAATTTTGCACCCGCTTTCGAGAGGGAAAGTGATTGACGATGACATAATGACAAAAATCCGGTAGTGATTTCGGTATGTCCGAGTATCTTACCTTGCCATGCCGCAAGGGAGCGAGAAACGCATTCCGGAACTTGTCTGAAAAATATTTTTGAAAAAAACTTCAAAAAATATTTGCACGGTAAAAATAAATCGCTTACCTTTGCATCCGCTTTCGCTCTTAAAAACGGAAGTAAGTTCTTTGAAAGATTTTAGATAAACAAACAGAATGTAGTACAAGCGTCACATTATATATATGATGTGATGAAAAAAGATAAACCGTCAATTGAAATAAAAACAAACGGTATCCTGAACAGAGACAAAACGATATCCTGACGGATATTAAAAAATATTTTACAATGAAGAGTTTGATCCTGGCTCAGGATGAACGCTAGCTACAGGCTTAACACATGCAAGTCGAGGGGCAGCATGAACTTAGCTTGCTAAGTT
>NZ_JADYTJ010000160.1 GCF_021531075.1 Bacteroides caecigallinarum
GAGTTTTGTCTCATGCGCAAGGGTGGCAGTACATCCAGCAGGTCATAGTAGTCTTCTTCGGTGATTTCCTTGAACGGTTCGGACAGGGACTGATTGTATAGCCGCAGCTTCTTGTCTATATCAGAAGGTGTTACTGCTTTCAGATAGGGATTGTTTTCCCGTATGCGCAGTTCTTCGATTGTTTCCCCACCATAGTCATTATGGAATCCGTCACTCATACTTGTCAGGCATGTTCCGTCGAAGTAGCGGGAATCGATTACATATTTCAATCGGTCTTTCATGTCTTATAGGTTTTGAAGGTTCAACACTCTTTTGACTGCATATACGGCATTCTGTGTAAGTTGCCGTTGCCATGCCTGGTATCTCGGCGACCATTTGAAACCGTATGATTTCAGTTCCTTGCGCCTCTGGTCATCCGGAATACTGTCAAACAGGATTTGCAGGCGGTCTGCCTCATAGTTCCATACCAGCGTTCCGCCTTCAAATTTCAGTTCACGGTTTTCCCGTTCTCT
>NZ_JADYTJ010000161.1 GCF_021531075.1 Bacteroides caecigallinarum
GCCCAGTGAAATTGTAGTATCGGTGAAGATGCCGATTACCCGCGATGGGACGAAAAGACCCCGTGAACCTTTACTATAGCTTAGCATTGAATTTGGGCACGCGATGTGTAGGATAGGTCGGAGGCTTTGAAGCAGGCACGCCAGTGTTTGTGGAGCCGCTGTTGAAATACGACCCTTCGTTTGTTTGAGTTCTAACTCATGGATTGAGGACATTGCTTGGTGGGTAGTTTGACTGGGGTGGTCGCCTCCAAAAGCGTAACGGAGGCTTCTAAAGGTACCCTCAGGCCGATCGGTAACCGGCCCAAGAGTGTAATGGCAAAAGGGTGCTTGACTGGGAGACTGACAAGTCGATCAGGTAGGAAACTAGAGCATAGTGATCCGGTGTTTCCGTATGGAAGGGACATCGCTCAAAGGATAAAAGGTACTCCGGGGATAACAGGCTGATCCCTCCCAAGAGCTCATATCGAC
>NZ_JADYTJ010000162.1 GCF_021531075.1 Bacteroides caecigallinarum
TAAATAAAGATATTCAGGTGACTATAGCACGAAGGTTCCACCTCTTCCCATTCCGAACAGAGAAGTTAAGCTTCGTCACGCCGATGGTACTGCGTACATGTGGGAGAGTAGGTAGTCGCCGTTTTAAGGAGAAAGATCCCCGAGGTAGAGATACTTCGGGGATTTTCGCGTTTATAGGGGTCTGAATGTAATAATATTGCGTTATCCTGGACCGGAATAAACGTATAATGAGATCGAGTAAGAATCTGATGGTTTACAAGTTTCTCATAAAGCAACATAGAGAACTTAAGTATTTTTGTACTATGAATTATTACTGTCCGCTAAAGACGTGAATTCCCTCCCAACTTGCTGAAATAGATAAGTTGGGAGTTATTTTCATATCAGACAAGCCCCTCTTATGAGCTTATTACCTCCTTAGGTGGTGGTTCTGCT
>NZ_JADYTJ010000163.1 GCF_021531075.1 Bacteroides caecigallinarum
CCCCTACCCTCAGCTCATCCAGAAGCTTTTCAACGCTTATTGGTGCGGACCTCCATCTGGTGTTACCCAGACTTCATCCTGGCCAAGGGTAGATCACTTGGTTTCGCGTCTACCGCATCCGACTTGAGCGCAATAAATTGCGCTTTCCCCTGAGGGGAAACTCGCCCTATTCAGACTCGCTTTCGCTTCGGCTGCAGGACTCATGTCCCTTAACCTCGCCGGACACGGTAACTCGTAGGTTCATTATGCAAAAGGCACGCCGTCACTCTTTGCAGAGCTCCGACCGCTTGTAGGCGCACGGTTTCAGGTACTATTTCACTCTTCTGTTCGAAG
>NZ_JADYTJ010000164.1 GCF_021531075.1 Bacteroides caecigallinarum
GGTCCCGACTTACCCTGATCCGATTAGCGTTGATCAGGAAACCTTAGTCTTTCGGCGAGGGGGTTTCCCACCCCCTTTATCGTTACTTATACCTACATTTGCTTTTCCATACGCTCCAGAGTGGCTCACGCCACGCCTTCGACGCCGAATGGAATGCTCCCCTACCAACCATAATGGTTCCATAGCTTCGGCAGACAACTTGATACCCGATTATTATCCACGCCAAATTCCTCGACTAGTGAGCTGTTACGCACTCTTTAAATGAATGGCTGCTTCCAAGCCAACATCCTAGCTGTCTTAGC
>NZ_JADYTJ010000165.1 GCF_021531075.1 Bacteroides caecigallinarum
GCTAAGACAGCTAGGATGTTGGCTTGGAAGCAGCCATTCATTTAAAGAGTGCGTAACAGCTCACTAGTCGAGGAATTTGGCGTGGATAATAATCGGGTATCAAGTTGTCTGCCGAAGCTATGGAACCTTTAAGGTTGGTAGGGGAGCATTCCATTCGGCGTTGAAGGCGTGGCGCGAGCCACTCTGGAGCGTATGGAAAAGCAAATGTAGGTATAAGTAACGATAAAGGGGGTGGGAAACCCCCTCGCCGAAAGACTAAGGTTTCCTGATCAACGCTAATCGGATCAGG
>NZ_JADYTJ010000166.1 GCF_021531075.1 Bacteroides caecigallinarum
GTTACATCATGTCAAAGATCTTTTTTATGTGAAGGGTACGGAGTCGGACCGCTTTTCCGGGGCCAACCTTTGTCTCAGGCATCCCCTGCCTCCTGTATTTATATTATATTTATTATCTAAACAAACGTGTCTGTAGTACAAGAAGGACAAACCTTCTACTTTAACGGTATCTCTCCAGAAAGGAGGTGTTCCAGCCGCACCTTCCGGTACGGCTACCTTGTTACGACTTAGCCCCAATTACCAGTGTTACCCTAGGGCGCTCCTTGCGGTTACGCACTTCAGGTACT
>NZ_JADYTJ010000167.1 GCF_021531075.1 Bacteroides caecigallinarum
CGATGAATCTTTAATGGTATTATCATGCAATCTTACCATACTATCAGGTATTAATCTTTCTTTCGAAAGGCTATCCCTGAGTAAACGGAAGGTTGGATACGCGTTACTCACCCGTGCGCCGGTCGCCGGCAAAGTCAGCAAGCTGACTTCCCGCTGCCCCTCGACTTGCATGTGTTAAGCCTGTAGCTAGCGTTCATCCTGAGCCAGGATCAAACTCTTCATTGTAAAATATTTTTATACATCCGCAAAGGATGTGTTATGTCTCTGTTCAGGATACCG
>NZ_JADYTJ010000168.1 GCF_021531075.1 Bacteroides caecigallinarum
CCTTTAGAAGCCTCCGTTACGCTTTTGGAGGCGACCACCCCAGTCAAACTACCCACCAAGCAATGTCCTTCTTTCCTGAAGTTAGAACTCAAACAAACGAAGGGTCGTATTTCAACAGCGGCTCCACGAACACTGGCGTGCCCGCTTCTAAGCCTCCGACCTATCCTACACATCGCGTGCCCAAATTCAATGCTAAGCTATAGTAAAGGTTCACGGGGTCTTTTCGTCCCATCGCGGGTAATCGGCATCTTCACCGATACTACAATTTCA
>NZ_JADYTJ010000169.1 GCF_021531075.1 Bacteroides caecigallinarum
TTATTGGTGCGGACCTCCATCTGGTGTTACCCAGACTTCATCCTGGCCAAGGGTAGATCACTTGGTTTCGCGTCTACCGCATCCGACTCGACGCCCTCTTCAGACTCGCTTTCGCTTCGGCTGCAGGACTCATGTCCCTTAACCTCGCCGGACACGGTAACTCGTAGGTTCATTATGCAAAAGGCACGCTGTCACTCCTTACGGAGCTCCAACCGCTTGTAGGCGCACGGTTTCAGGTACTATTTCACTCTTCTGTTCGAAG
>NZ_JADYTJ010000019.1 GCF_021531075.1 Bacteroides caecigallinarum
CCATATTGTCAAGAGGGCTTCGCACCAAACAATTACTCGTAAAGCACGCCTCTTTAGGCTACTGTTGACGGAACAACAGGTTCAGACATCATGCTGAACAATTACTTGTACGACTTCTTGTCGCACCGTGTTTTTGCAAATATAATACTTTAAACAATGTGTTGTATGTGCGTTATCGCACGTTTTTTGTGCGTATACGCACGATATTGTTAACGGTCTATTTCTTTTAAATATCTGAATAATAATGATATAGCATAATGGCATAGTTTTTGATTTTAATATAGCGGATAAATTATTTTCATTTAACTTCATTGACTTACAGTTGCTGTGAAACGAATAAGAATATTTCTGATTTTGGTTTTAACAGTTTGTACCGCAGTCATTGTTTATGCAGGTGATGCAAACAGGAAACTTACGCTCACTCTTGAGGATGCCATATCGCTGGCACACGATAATTCTCCGGAGGTGCAGGCTGCAAGGCATACATACCGTGCCGCCTATTGGAATTACCGTTCATTCCGTGCCAACTATCTGCCATCGGTCAGTCTGATTTCCAATCCATACCTTAACAGGCAGATTAACAAGATTACCCAGCCGGACGGTACAGAGCAGTTCATCCGTCAGAATAAATTGAGTACCGACCTGGGATTGCAGATTAGCCAGAATGTATCTTTCACTGGTGGAAATTTTTTCGTACAGACTTCTACACAGAGGATTGACGAGTTTGGAAGCAATGGTAGGGCATATAACACCCAACCGTTTTCCATCGGTTACAGCCAGTCGCTCTTCGGATATAACTATCTGAAATGGGACAAGCGCATCGAGCCGGTAAGATATCGTGAGGCATGCAAGACTTATGCAGAGACTATGGAACTTATCGCATCAAGAACCTGTCAGCTTTTCTATGCCCTTGCTTCGGCACAGACCAATCTTAATATAGCACGTTCCAATTATGCTTCTGCCGATACATTGTACAGATATGCGCGCGGGAGATATAACATAGGCAGTATCACCGAAAATGAGATGCTTCAACTGGAAGTGAACAAACTGAATGAGGAAACAAACATGATGAATGCCGGAATAGAGGTTGAAAATGCCATGCTTACGTTGCGTTCTTTTCTTGGTATAAATGATGATGCGGAAATAGAAGTAGTTCCTGCCGACAGCATATACTATTTTGATGTACCGCTTGATGAGGCTCTCAGACAGGCATACGAGAACAGTCCGGACATAGACTTGTATAAAAGGCAGAAACTTGAAAGCCGCAGTCAGCTTGCATCTGCAAAGGCGTCAAGAGGATTAAAGGCAGATTTGTATCTGCAGTTCGGTCTGTCGCAGACGGCAGATATTTTTAAGGATTCTTATAGTAACCCGCTCGACCAGCAGTATGTGAGTCTTTCCATTGCAATACCGATATTGGACTGGGGACGAGGAAAGGGAAAAGTGAAAGTGGCAAAATCGAATGTAGAACTGGTGGAGACACAGGTGGCTCAGGCCATGACGGACTTCGAACTGAATGTCAGGAAGATGGTACGCCAGTTCAATCTTCAGTCGCAGCAGGTGACTGTGGCACGAAAGACAGAACGGACTGCCACTAAACGCTACGAAGTAGCTCTCAAACTTTATCTTATGGGTAAATCCTCAGTCTTGGACCTAAATGCTGCGACAACAGAAAAGGACTCTGCACTTCGGAACTACATATCAGCCATGCAGACATACTGGACTCTATACTACGGGCTGCGCAGTATAACACAGTATGATTTTATGAATAAATGCCCGATATGGCATAATCTTGAATTCTGACGGTAAAAAAACATTACACTTATGGATATAAAGCTAAAGAAGAAACCCTGGTACATACGCTACAAGTACAGGATTGCAGGCGGGGCAGTAATCCTTGCCGGGATAGTTTATGTGATAGTTCTTGCGTCCGGTCCCCGCCGGTTGCGGATAGACATCGACAAGATACAGACGTCGGAAGTCACTGATTCGGATTTTATGGAGTACGTTGATGTAGAAGGCATAGTACAGCCTATTATGACAATACTGGTTAACACCCGTGAGGCCGGGAATGTGAGCAGCATCGTAGCCGAAGAGGGTAGACTGATGAAGAAAGGAGATACGATACTGATACTTTCCAATCCGAATCTGATGAGAGATATCGACGACCAGCGAGATGATTGGGAAAAACAGATGATGTCTTATCGTGAGAAGGAGCTTGAGATGGAGCAGAAAACTCTTGTCCTGAAACAGCAGACACTGGAAGCTGAATATGAACTTAACAAAATCAGAAAAAGTTTCGCCCTCGAAAAAGAAGAATACGAAATGGGAATACGCAGTAAGGCACAGCTTGAAGTGTCGCGCGACGAGTATGAGTATAAGACGGAATCCACACGCCTGAAATTGCGCAGTCTTCGCAGCGATTCTGCCATGACAGTTATCCGAAAAGAGCTTCTGAAGAACGATCACGACAGGGAACTGAAGAAACTGCAGCGTGGTCTGGAAAGGATGAATGACCTGGTGGTACGGGCACCGGTGGACGGACAATTGAGTTTTGTCAGGGTAACTTTGGGTCAGCAGGTGGGAGCAGGCGAGAACATTGCAGAAGTAAAAGTTCTTGACCAGTTTAAGGTACACACTTCGCTAAGCGAGTATTACATCGACAGGATAACAACCGGACTACCGGCTACGGTATCAAATCAGGGAGAGAAATATTCTTTAAAGGTAACCAAGGTAGTTCCTGAAGTTAAGGATCGCACGTTTGATGTCGATTTGGCCTTTACCGGAGATATGCCGGACAATGTCCGTTTGGGTAAAAGTTTCAGAGTACAGATAGAGTTGGGACAGCCGGAGCAGGCAGTTGTAATTTCGCGCGGTAATTTCTACCAGCATACAGGTGGCCGATGGATTTACAAGCTTAGTGAAGACAAGACACGGGCATATAAAGTACCAATAACCATTGGCCGTCAGAATCCGCGGCAATATGAAATAACCGAAGGTTTGCAGCCCGGAGATTGTGTGATTACATCAGGATATGATAACTTTGGCGACGCGGAGGAATTGGTGTTTTAGTTAAAACTACAAAGCGTCTCGGTATTATTTATTTTTAAAAGGAATTTGAAGTATGAAAACTATAATTTATGCTTGGCGTTTTCTGGTACGCCTGAAATCTTACACAATAATAAATCTTATAGGTCTGTCGTTAAGTCTGGCATGCTGTATTATACTATTGCGGTATATTAACAGCGAGCTTTCTGTTGACAGTAACTGTGTGGACAGAAGCTCCGTATATGGAGTCTCAGTTATGTGGGATGGCGATAACCCGGTATTATCCATTGCAGAGATGGATCAGCGTGACAGTATGTACATTGACAGTAGATATATTATCGCACGTGCCCGGCTCACCCTTCTCGAACAGGACTATGTAGAGTATGGGGGCGAGCGCTATATCATGAACGGAATTGTGGCGGATAATGAATTCTTTAAAATCTTCAGATACGAGCCTGCCCAAGGATACCTCTCACTTGATGCACCCGATGCCGCATTGCTTACGGAAGAGTTTGCGGCAAGGATATTTGGCAATGAGAACCCTATAGGCCGAAAGCTTAGATATGCCAATGGTAAGGATGTGGTGGTTTCCGGTGTATTGAGGCTGCCCGATTGCAAGAGGACTCTTGATTTCGACATCGTGTTGTCGTATGCCATGTCCAACGCGTGGGAGCATATGCCAATGGAGTTCGTCCATATAGAGTCGGAGGCGGCTGTCGAGACGGCAAATGCGATGGGACGTGTTTCGCGCTATATCAATCCGCACGCCTTGCAGTATGACACACGCAAATATACATTCTCACTCATTCCTGTAAAGGAAATTTACTGGTCGCAGGCTTTGATGTATAACTCCGCGCCCTATTCGGGAAACAGCGGTAACCGGATGCAGCTGTACGTATTCATCGGAATGTGCGTTATGATATTCTTAGCAGGAGTGATAAACTTTGTAAATCTCTATATGGTGGTGATGGTGAAGCGCGGGCGTCTGCATACACTGCGTAAAGTGTTCGGAGCATCTGCGAAAACACTTTTTATGCAGATATATGTAGAAAATGCCTTACTCATTATTCTTTCTATGTTTGTGGCATGGCTTCTGATAGAGGTGACACAAAGCTTTGTAAACGGCATTTTCGGGACAGCTTTGTCGTATAGCTGGTTCGATTTATGGATATCTTTAGCTTTCCTCATACTTTTGCCTCTGTCTGTGACGTCATATTTCTATTACCGATGCCGGAAGATGATGCCCGCACTTTCGTTGCGTACATTGGGAAATACATTTACCGGTTCGATGAATTCGCGTATGACATTCCTTTTTGTACAGTATCTTCTCACATTCATACTGATAATGTTGGCATTCTATTTCAACAGCCAGCTCCGCTTTATGCTGAATACTCCTCCCGGATTCGAAACAAAAGACATAATACATGCCAAACTTGTTTACGAGTCGAGAGACTATAGTTCTTATTCACCGGAGAATATTCAGTTACGTCTGCAGCACGTTAAGGCGATAGACAAAGCCTTGAATGAATGTCCTGATATACGCTCGTGGACTGCGTCGCCATACTATATCGTAGGATTTACATATTATATGACATTTACTGATAACAAGAACCGGACAGTATCGGCTGTGCCCTATATGGTGACACCTCAGTTCTTTGATATATACAGGCTGAAATTTATCGAGGGAGGATTGCCCGAAAATATTGACGGGCAGGTATGTCTGCTTACACAGTCGGCAATGAAAGCTTTCGGATATACTTCGACAGATGGAGCCACTGTATTCTGTAATCTCATCAATGACACTCCTATACCTGTTGTCGGTGTGGTAAATGATTATTATCCGGGGCATATAAGTGGCGGGCCTGCTCCTACGGTGTTCATAATCTCAGATAAGGATCGTGGTGACAGATACGAGATAGCTTGTCGTGAGGGTAGGGCGAGCCAGGTGGAACAGAACCCACAAAGCAGCCGTCAGCAAACAAGTAAAGATAAAACCTAACCCGTTTGAAATGATCGGTTTTTCACTATTCTGCCAAATGCCGGAAACGCAACGGAGTGCGGAATATTGAGCCATTTCAGTTACCAAGCCGTTAGCCGTCAGTTACCGAAGCAAGGACAGGTAACGCACAGAAAATGAAATTGTTGCAAGCCCGTGCCGATTGCGCCGATACGCACCGTTCTGCAAATCAATGGACGCTTACTCATAAGTTAATTTTGCGACAAAAACAGTAAGCGTATGAAAGTAGAAAAATTCAAGGTGCTGCTCTACCTGAAAAAGAGCGGAACGGACAAGTCGGGCAAAGCCCCGATAATGGGAAGGATAACGGTGAACCGCACGATGGCGCAGTTCGGATGCAAGCTGTCATGCAAGCCGGAGTTGTGGAACGCACGGGAAAGCCGTCTGGACGGCAAGAGCCGCGAAGCGGTGGAAACCAACGCTAAACTGGACAAGCTGCTGCTTGCGGTCAATGCGGCGTTTGACACGCTGGTGGAACGTGGGCAGGACTTTGACGCAACGGCGGTCAAGGACTTGTTTCAGGGAAGCATGGACACGCAGATGACCCTGCTGAGAATGACCGACCGCATCTGCGAGGACTTGAAGTCGCGTATCGGCATCGACCGTGCCAAAGGAATCTATCCCGGCTATTACTACATGAGAAGGACATTGGGCTAGTTCATTGAGTGGCAGTTCAAGACGAAGGACATCGCTTTCGGGCAGCTTTCCGAACAGTTCATCCACGATTACCAGAATTATGTCATGGACGTGAAAGGCTTGGCGGTGGATACCGTGCGCCACTATCTTGCTATCTTGAAAAAGGTATGCCGCATCGCCTACAAGGAGGGGTATGCGGAAAGATGCTTCTTTGCAAATTTCACCTTACCGCAAAAGACAGAGCGTACACCGAGGGCGTTGAGCCGTGAGGACTTCGAGAAAATCCGTGACGTGGAGATACCCGCATGGCGCACCACGCATATCCTTGTACGTGACCTTTTCCTGTTTGCCTGCTATACCGGAACCGCCTATGCGGATGCGGTGAGCGTCACCCGTGATAACCTCTACACGGACGATGAGGGCAACCTGTGGCTTAAATACCGCCGCAAGAAGAACGAGCTCCGGGCAAGCGTGAAACTGCTGCCGGAAGCACTCGCCCTGATTGAGAAGTACCATGATGACAACCGCCCGACGCTGTTCCCGATGGTATACCATCCGAACCTCTGCCGGCACATGAAATCCCTTGCCGTCCTCGCAGGGGTAAGCAGCACCTTGTGCTACCATCAGGCACGCCACTCCTTCGCCTCGCTGATTACGCTGGAAGCCGGAGTGCCGATTGAAACCATCAGCCGGATGCTTGGTCACTCCGATATAACCACGACCCAAGTCTATGCCCGTGTCACTCCGAAAAAGCTGTTTGAGGACATGGACAAATACATTGAGGCGACCAAAGACTTGAAACTTGTTTTGTAACCAATTAAAATCAGAATTTCATTATGCGCAGTACATTTTCCATATTACCGTACATCAACCGTAGCAAAGTAAAGGCTGACGGCACGACCGCCGTCCTCTGCCGCATCACCATAGACGGCAAGAGTTCCACAATTACCACCGGTATCTATTGCAGACCGGAGGACTGGAACAGCAGCAAGGGAACCATCCGCACCGTCCGCGAGAACAACCGCTTGCAGGAGTTCAAGAAGTCCGTTTAACTTGCTTATGAGGATTCGTTAAAGAAACAGAACGTGGTGAGTGCGGATATACTGAAGAATACGTTGGCAAGGAAAGCCGTCATCCCCACCAGGCTGTTGCAGATGGGCGAAAGGGAGCTTGAACGGCTGCTTGCCAGCTCAAAGGAGATAAATTCCACATCGACATACAGGAACTCAAAGTATTATCAGAAGTACCTGAAAGATTACCTCACATCAACGGGTAAGGAGGACATCGACTTTACCGACATCACGGAGGAGTTCGGCAGTTCCTACAAGGCTTTCATGAAGCGCAACAAGAATTTCAGCGCACAACAAATCAACAAGTGCCTGTGCTGGCTGAGCAAGCTGGTGTACCTCGCCGTGGACTACGAGATACTCCGTGCCAGCCCGTTGGAGGACATGGAATACGAGAAGAAGCCCGCGCCGAGGCACAGGCACATCAGCCGTGCGGAACTGAAAGCCATCCTTGAAACACCCATGCTCGCCCCGTTGCAGGAACTTGGGCGCAGGGCATTTTTGTTTTCAACGTTTACGGGATTGGCGTATGTGGACATCATGCTGCTCCATCCGCACCATATCGGCACGACGGCGGACGGCAGGCGTTACATCCGCATCAACCGCAAGAAGACCAACGTGGAGGCGTTCATCCCCCTGCACCCGATAGCGGAACAGATACTCGACCTCTACAACACGACCGACGACACGAAGTCCGTGTTTCCGCTTCCAAGCCGTGACGAGATGTGGTTCGAGATACACGAGCTGGGCGTGGCGATAGGACGGAAAGAAAACTTGTCCTACCATAAAAGCCGCCATTCGTTCGGAACTTTCCTGATTTCGGAGGGTACCCATCGAGAGCATTGCCAAGATGATGGGTCACTCAGGTATAAGGACTACCCAGCGGTACGCGGAGGTTACTGACAAGAAGATTTCAAAGGACATGGACAACCTGATGGCGGTCAGAATGATGTACGGAACGGGCTAATGGTACAAAAGACCAGAACTGCCAAAAGAAACAAACATTGATAATAAATTTAAGTTTCGCAAGTAAAAAAATATAGCTTTTAGTTCTGTATGTCACAGAAAATGAGTATCTTTAAGTACCACCTTCAAAGAACTCATACTAAAAGCTATGAACAAAAATACACATATTATTTCAGAACTCAATACGTTCTTCCACAAAAATGATTGCAACAAGGCAATAAACTGTATTATGACAACAATCCGTCATTTCAATCTGCGTTCGTCTTGCATTGGTGTTGAGAAACGGCATAATTGCAAGTTGAGTTGTCTTCAAGTATTGGAACTGCTGCTTGTCTTCCCGTTCTTCATGGTCAAGAACTCTTTCCAATATCACCATTCGGGACTTTCCAAGTTTTTCTCCTGTCAAAAGGATATGTTCTATCGTTTCATGGAGCAGGACAACATTGACTGGCGCAAACTTGTCTATTTGGTGAGTATTCGCCTGTTGAATCGGATTTCATCGAGGAAGGACTCGAAAGAATCCCTCCAATGTCTGATAATCGACGATACCGACCTGCCGAAAACAGGTTTCAAGACGGAAATGATAGGCCGCATCTATTCACACGTTCTTCACAAGAGCGTCTTGGGTTTCAAAGGGCTGTTCCTGTGCCATACGGACGGGAAGACACATACCTTGCTTGACTTCTCGCTTCACGGGGAGGAAGGCAAGAACCCTGAAAAGAAGCAAGGATTGACCGACAAGCAGCGGAAAGCACGCTTCAGCAAGAAACGTGACGGGTATTCCGCAGTCAACACCCGTATAAAGGAATACAGACAAAACAAGATCGACCGTTCCATTGAAATGGTCAGAGAATCCATCAGGAGAGGCATACGCTTTGATTATCTGCTGGTTGACAGTTGGTTTACTTGTGCCGACTTGTTGAATTTCATCTGCTCAAGACATCTGAAATGCCATCTGATAGGCATGATTAAAATGGGCAAGACCCGATACAAGACCAGGTTTGGCAACTTGAACGCATCCGCCATCATTGACAGACTGAAAAAAGAAAAGTCTGTCAGGTACAGCCGCAAGCTGAATTGTCATTACGCTTATATAGATGCTGAATATGCCAACCGGAAAATCCGCATCTTCTTCTGTAAAAGAGGACGGAAAGGAACATGGAACGCATTCCTTTCCACCAATACCGGACTGAACTTTTTTGAAGCATACCGCATCTATTCCATGCGTTGGGCCATTGAAGTCTGCTTCTCTGAGATGAAAGGACTACTCAAACTCGGGAAGTGCCAATGCCTGAACTTCTCTTCGCAGATAGCAAGCATCAGCCTGACCGTGATGCAGTACAATATCCTTTCTTTCATCAAGCGGTTTGAAGCCTATGAAACCATAGGAGGATTGTTCAACCAAACCATTAATGGAACAATGGAACTGTCCGTAACCGAAAGGATTTGGGATTTGATCTTGCAGATTGTGTCTGCCATCGCGGACTTGTTTTCGGCAGATGAAGAAGAAATCATCCGGATGATTGCTAATGATAACCAAAAAATTGCTATCATCAAAAAGCTATGTCCAGAGAAGAAAACGGAATAAAGCTACTTGCGAAACTTAAATAATAAATAATATGAGGCATGACAATGGAACGTGGAATAATCACAATCACAGAAAACGGGGCGGTCACGATGCCGACCGCTCCCGTTTGGATGACACAACAGGAAATGTCCGATGCGTTCAATGTGTTCGGCTGCGACATCCGCAAGACTATACACACTATCTACAAAAACATGGAATTGTTGGAAAGCGAAACAAAGCGGTACATCAAACAGGACAACGGGATAAACTACGATGTTTACAGCCTTGAAATGGTGATAGCCGTTTCCTTCAAGTTGAGAAGTAGGGAGAGCATGGCTTTCAGGCGGTTCATCATGGGCAGGCTGACCATGAACAACAGACAGCCCGTCAACCTTTTCTTTTCGCTCTCCCCGTCACGTGGAAAGAGAGCGGGAAATTGAGCAGACCTCAGACGGCGTATGAGATACCCTCAAACGGCGTGTAAGGCTATCTCTTACGCCGTTTGAGGGTAACACCGTTTTACAGGGGATTTCCGTCAGCCTATCTGAACGCCTCCCGATAATTGGCGGCAAGCATCCGTTCTATGTCCGATTCCTTGTACAGAATCTTGCCGCCCAACTGGTAATAGGCGATTATGCCGTTGTTGCGGTAGTCCTGCAAGGTGCGTCGGCTCACTTTCAGCCGTGCCGACACCTCCTTGTCCGTCAGGAAGCGTTCACCGCCCAATGTCGGACGGCTGTTTGCCATAAAGTTCTCGATACCGTCCAGCAGACGGTCAAGGCTGTCGCCGAACTCGGCGACAAGCGCATGGTTCTTGGTAATCATTTCACTCATTGTTACATTGGATTTAGTGGTACAATAATAATCAAACGGCTTTGTCTGCCAGCTTACGTTCAACGGGCTTGACAATGCGCGACACATCCTCCGGTCGGTAAAACACCTTGTGGTTTATCTGCGAATAGGCCAGTGTGCCGTTGTCACGCAGGGTCTGCAAGGTGCGCGGACTGATGTTTAACTGTTGGCAGACCTCTTGGTTGTCCATCCAGTGGTTTAATGACTTGCTGCCTTGCTTGGCAAGGAGTTCGTTCACACGGTCTGAGAAGCGGCTGAACTTCGCCGCCATTTCCTCAAACGCCTCTTTCTGAAAAATCAATACTTCCATTGTCGATACTGTTTTTAATGTTGATACTCGGTTTTGGACGCAAAATAAATGGGTATCGTGCATCAAACAATAGGTTGGCACAATCGTGGCAGCTTGTGGCAGGGAGTGGCGTTATCCGCCGAACCCGTGACGGCTGTTCCAAGCGTCCGTGATGCAAAGAAAAGCGAAGTCCGGCACAATCCAACCGCTTCGCACCTGCGTGGCAGCATTTGGCATCGGTGTGGTAGCCTGTGGCGTTCTTCAGGTTCAAATAAGCCTGCTAATAAACCTGAGCTTGATGTAGAATGAAGTAAGACTTTATTTTATGGAATAGGATTGATTTGAAGAAACATAAAAGCTAACCCATCAAGGAGAAGTTTTGATGGGGAGCAAGTTTGTGTTTCGGGCATACCGAAACGGTTTGCTCCCCATGTTTTGGAAGACGTAAAATACCTAAAAATAGGTATTGCACGACAATTTCAAGCCTTATACCTTTGCAAAAAATTAAAAACAGACATTGTTCGTTATAAATGCAAGTGCTGAAAGAGGACATAAGGGGTCGGATATTGACGATTGCCAGACAGCAATTCGAGAAGAAAGGCTATTCCAAGACTTCCATGCGCGAAATAGCGGAATTGTCGAGTGTTGGTGTTGGGAATATCTATAACTACTTCACAAGCAAAGATGAATTATTCCGTGAAGTGGTCCGTCCTGTTTTGTGCGCTTTGGAAGCCATGCTGCAAGAACACCACGGCATACGGGGCGAAGATATTATGATGATGCGGTCGGAAAAATACCTGAAATCCTGCATTGACGAATATGTTTCGCTTATAGACAAACACCGTTCGCTAATGGAAATACTGTTGTTCCGTGCGCAAGGTTCTTCATTGGAACGCTTCCGTGAGAATTATACCGACCGTTCCACGGAATTGGTTAAGGCGTGGTTCGCGTCCATGCAGCGGAAACATCCCGAAATCAATACGGCTGTGTCCGATTTTATCATTCATTTGCATACGGTATGGATGTTCACGATGTTCGAGGAACTATTGATGCATTCCGTACCCCGGCAAGAAATGGAGGCTATTTTGCACGATTATATCCTGTTTGAAATCCAAGGTTGGAGGGCTATTATTAAGATATGAACAGACAACGTACATACGAACATTCAACCGCATCAGAACGGTTGGCAAGGAGGAAATCTTCACGGAGGTTTCCTCCTTTTTTTATGAACAATTCTGAATATCGTTCACTATTAAATATCCCAAAATATGAAACAGAAATACGAGTTTAAGAGCATTGTAGCGGAAACATTGCTTATTCCGCTATACATGAGAGCCAAAGAAAGCAGCCGGAATAATCCCATCCTATATGACAAGACTGCGGAATGGCTGGCGGACAGTTTGGAATACGATTATTCCCAGTTCGACGGGGCAAAGTTGAGCGAAGTGGGATGTGTGGTGCGTGGATGGTATTTTGATTGCGCCGTGCGCCGATTTATTAAGACACATTCGCATCCGGTCGTGGTCAATGTGGGATGTGGACTGGATACCCGTTTCCAGCGTATCGGAAGTCAGAAAGCAGTCTTTTATGATTTGGATTTGCCTGAGGTCATTGCTCTACGCCGGGAATTGATACCCGAACAGCCGGACAATGTCTATATTGAAGCGTCTTTGTTGGAGACCGACTGGATGGATGACTTGCGTCGGAAGCATCCCGATGCAGAATTTATCTTCATCGTGGAGGGGGTACTGATGTACTTCTACGAGAAGCAAGTAAAAGCCTTCCTGCATCACGTGGCAAGCCGTTTCGGGGGAGGTGAATTGTGGTTTGACGTGTGCGGCACGATAATGAGCCGACATGGTGTGAAGCCCGATTCGCTCCGCAAGCACGAGGCTCAAATCCGTTCCGGCATAAGCAACGGGCATGTGGTGGAACAATGGGAACCGTCTTTAAAGCTCATTGAACAGGCTAACTACATGAAGTTCTTCCGTTCACGCTGGGGATTTTTCTTTGGGCAGATATTGGGGCGCATCCCTTGGCTTTGCTACAAATTCAGTTCATTGCTCGGATATAAAATCATTTCAAAATAGCGTAATAACAATGGAGAAATCAAAAAAGAAAGAAGGCTTGTCCCGTCTGTTCGAGATAGCGGGACAAAGGAAAGGTCTGCTTATATTAGCAGGTCTGCTGTCGGCTGGCAGCGCGGTGTGTATGCTTGTGCCTTATTGGGCCGTTTATGAAATTTTGAAAGAGTTGCTGTCGAATGGCTCCAATCTTTCCGCTTTGGACGGAACGGACATGATGCGTTGGGGATGGATTGCATTTGGAGGGCTTGTTGGCGGATTGATATTGCTCTATGCCGCCCTAATGTCCTCACATGTGGCTGCATTCCGTATCTTGTATGGGTTGCGTGTCCGTCTGTCTGAACATATCGGCAAACTGTCTTTGGGATATTTGAACAATACCTCTACGGGAGCCATCAAGAAAACAATGGACCAGAATATCGAGAAAATAGAGGGCTTCATCGCCCATACCATTCCGGATTTGGTCAATGTAGTGGCTACGGTGGCGGTCATGCTGGTCATCTTTTTCTCGCTGGATGTGTGGCTGACAGTCGTGTGCCTGGCCGTTGTGGTGCTTAGCTTATTCCTGCAATTTTCCAATTTCATGGGAAAAAGGGCAAGGGAGTTCATGGCCATCTATTACGATGCGCAGGAAAAGATGAGCGCGTCCGCCGTGCAGTATGTACGGGGAATGCCCGTCGTCAAGATTTTCGGGCAGAGCGTCCGTTCGTTCCGTCAGTTCAATGCCGAGATTCAGGCGTACAAGACATTCGCCTTGAAATGCTGTGACACCTACCAGAACGGAATGATTGCCTTTACCGTCTTGCTCAATTCGATGGTGACGTTTATTCTTCCTGTGGGCATCCTGCTGATGCAAGCCAGTCCGCAATCCTTGTCATTGGCGGTAGTATGGCTGTTCTTCATTATCATGGGGCCGGGTATGGCTTCCCCCGTTTATAAACTGACATTCTTGGGAGGTAATACGCGCGACATAGATGAAGGTGTAAACCGTATCGACCGCATACTTGAAAAGAAACCTGTGCCGGAGCCGGTACATCCGCAAGTGCCTGCCGCTTACGATGTGGAATTTCGCCATGTGTTATTCTCCTACGAGAACACAGAACAGGGAACACGGACGGAAGCCCTGCGTGATGTCAGCTTCATTGCACCACAAGGAAAGATAACCGCCCTTGTCGGTCCGTCAGGAAGCGGCAAATCAACGGTTGCCAACCTGATACCCCGGTTCTGGGATGTGGTGCAAGGGAAAATATGTATAGGCGGTGCGGATATACGCCAAATAGCTACCGCAAAACTGATGGATATGGTTTCATTCGTCTTTCAAGACACTTTCCTTTTTTACGACACTCTTTATGAGAACATCGCCGTAGGCTCTCCTGATGCCACGAAAGAAAAGGTGATAGCCGCTGCGAAAGCTGCCCAATGCCACGATTTCATAGAGCGTTTGCCGCAAGGCTACGAAACAAGGATAGGCGATAAAGGTGTATTCCTGTCCGGCGGTGAAGCCCAACGGATATGTGTGGCTCGTGCCATATTGAAGAATGCTCCGATACTGGTGTTGGACGAAGCGACTGCTTTCGCTGACCCTGAAAACGAGCATAAAATGCAGATGGCTTTGCAGTCGCTGATAAAGGACAAGACGGTCATTGTGATTGCCCATCGCCTTTCTTCCATCATTTCTGCGCATCAGATTGTCGTCATGAAAGAAGGAAGCATTGTGCAATGCGGAAAACATGAACAGCTGTCCGTGACGGAGGGTGTATATAAAAATATGTGGGATGCCTATACGAGCGCATACCATTGGACATTGAACAAAAACTAAAAGCAATATGAGAAAGAAGAATTTCTTAAACAAGGTCTTGCAAAACACAAGTTGTCCGCAAGGATTTTGGGGACGGATGATTTTGCGAGGAATGAATTGTTTTCATGCATCCTTAGCTAATCGTGGCATGAAGCAAGTGGAATGGCAGCCGAATTGGAATGTACTTGATATAGGCTGTGGCGGTGGTGCGAATTTGAAACGTTTATTGAATTTATGTCCGAAAGGAAATATCTACGGCATAGACCTGTCAGAAGAAAGTGTTTCATTCGCCCAAAAGTACAACGAAAAAGACTTGAATAAAAGATGTTTCATACAACAAGGGAATGTTTGTTCATTACCTTATGAGGATGGATTCTTTAATGCTATCACGGCTTTTGAAACGGTCTATTTTTGGTCGCCTGTAAACATTGCGTTGTCTGAAGTGGCGCGTGTTCTCCGAGAAGGAGGTTGTTTCCTTATTAGTCTGGAAGCGAGCGACCCCGAACTTGGAAAAATGTGGACGGAACGGATAGACGGTATGGTTGTCTATACTCCGGCAGAATTGGAAGAGCGGTTGCATGAAGCCGGATTTTCATCCATCAGAACAATCCGTAAAAAGGAAGAAATACATATTATAGCATATAAATAAAATAAGATATGAATGCAATAAAGAATATTACAATAGGTCACACGGAAAGACTTTACAAGCCGGTGGGTTACACCATGCTTGCCAACTTAGTGAATATAGTACCGTTTTGTCTTTCTATAGAAGCGATACGTATCATTTTCAGTGCATTTGACGGGAGCGGACAGCCGCTTGACACGACCCGCCTGTGGTGGATATTCGGCATTATGGCTGTTTATATGCTGGTCATGGCTTTGGCAGAACGGGCATCCTACCGAGCCAATTTTAGAGGAGCATACGAAATGAGTGCTTCCGGGCGTTTGTCGCTGGCGGAGCACTTACGGAAACTATCGTTGGGCTTTTTGTCGAAACGTGATCCGGGTGATTTGTCGTCTATGCTTGTTACGGACTTCATGATGGCAGAAACCGGAATTTCGCACCACCTGCCCCAACTTATGGGTGCCATAGTCATGCCCGTACTGGCTTTTGCTTCGCTTGTATGGATAGATTGGAGGATGGCGGTCAGTATGTTTGCGGCCTTGCCGTTTGCCTTGCTCGTCCTGTGGGCAAGCACAAAGGCACAGCGGAAGTTAAGCGGCAGGCAAATTCAAGCAAAAATAAATGCTGGAAATCGGTTGGAAGAATACTTGCAGGGTATTCGTGTAATGAAAGCGTACAATCTGATAGGTGACCGCTTTGTTAGGTTGCGCGATGCTTTTGCGGAACTTCGCCGTGCTTGCATCCGTCAGGAGGCCTTGTTAGGCCCATTCGTCTTGTTGAGCATCACTTTAGTACGTGCCGGGCTGACAATGATGGTGCTATGTGGAACTTACCTTCTGTTGGGAGGGCAACTTTCAATCCTTGTATTCGTGCTATTCCTTGTAGTCGGTTCTCGTGTGTTCGACCCGCTGACTTCCGCCCTGACAAACTTTACCGAGTTCCGCTATTTTTCCATTGCCGGTGGACGCATCCTTTCCTTGATGAACGAGCCGGAGATGAAAGGAGAACGGCAATCCCCGGCAGCAGGCGATATCCGGTTTGAACACGTATCGTTTGCCTATCAAGACAAGGAAGTGTTGCATGATATAAACATTACGCTCCCGAAAAACTCCTTGACGGCTCTTGTCGGACCTTCGGGAAGCGGGAAAAGTACGGTGATGAAGCTTTGCGCCCGTTTCTACGACCCACAGAAAGGATGTATCTTTTTCAATGGTGTTCCGATGAATGAGATAAATCCAGAAAGTCTGATGAGCCACATCTCTATGGTATTTCAGGATGTCTATCTGTTTCAGGACACCATACGCAATAATATCCGCTTTGGTAAAACTGACGCGACGGAAGAAGAAATTATAGCTGCAGCTAAAAAAGCCTGTTGCCATGATTTCATCATGCGGTTGCCCAAAGGATATGACACCTTGGTAGGCGAAGGAGGGTGTACCCTTTCGGGCGGAGAAAAGCAACGCATATCCATAGCCCGTGCCATGCTGAAAGACGCACAAATCATCCTGCTTGACGAAGCGACCGCCTCACTTGACCCCGAAAATGAAGTGGAAGTACAGAAAGCCATAGACACACTCATCAAAGGGCGTACTGTCATCGCCATTGCCCACAGACTTAAAACTATTAAGGGCGCAGACCAAATTATCGTGTTGGATAACGGACGGATAACGGAAAAAGGTACGCATGAAACATTGATGCAGGCTAAAGGGTTGTATGCCCAACTATGGAACATTCAGGAACAAATCTCAGGATGGAAACTGTAAAAAGCGGCATAGAAATCAATAGAGGATGCATCATTTTGACACACCCTCGAACCAATGGTTTGCTAAAACAATGAAGAACAGAACCCGACAACCAAGAAAGTAATTCAATGCAGATAGGAAGCAACATGGTTTCAATGATATGCTGGTTTGCTGTCGTGTTGTTGTGCAGGTTTACAACAGCGAAACTTCAAATAAAGGTATCAGCAATGGATTGTGGCTTTAGAGAGGTGGAGTTTGGATGATATAAATCGGTGGTACAATACATCCGTCTATCAACGTAGTAATGAAGCAACAAAGGAATGGTGCAATAAACAAAAGCGTATAGGTATACACACGCTGGCCTGCAAGCCTGCCTGCGCTCCAACCGGTCTGCCGTCCAGCTTGCCTGCCAACCGGCCTGCCGTCCAGCTTGCCTGCCGACCGGTCTGCCGGCGTGCCTGCCTGCCGGCACACAGACAGGCGAACCTGCCGACAGGCTATTCGCAAATGGGCAGGCTCAAATATGATGTGGAAACGGTATGGAATTAAAAGCAGGACAGTGCGACTGATTTTCATCAGCAAGATGTGCAACAAATATACAATAATGATAAGATGTTTGATTTTCTCTATTTTTCAGAGGAATAGCTTTGGTTATAAGGAAGAAAACACTACTTTTGCAAATGAGAAAAGCGTTCTTTTGATTGATGCAGAACATTGCAGAATAGAGAAGCCCGCTGGTTTCCAAATCGTTACCTGTTAAGCTGACAATCTTTGTAAGTCCCTTGTTTTCAATGAGTAAGGCAAAGTAATATGTCTTACGAAGTGATAGAGTATCTTCGACAGGTCCAGAAAGATGTATATGGAGTAGAATCATTCAAGTATTCCATGCTCTCGGATAAGGTAAAAGATCTGTACAGAAACGATGAGCGACTGGCAAATGTATATCTTCTGTTCTCTGGAATTGCAGTCTTCATAGTATGTCTCGGACTTTTCGGAATTTCATTGTACGATATACGTCGCCGTTATCGTGAAATAGCCATAAGAAAGGTGAACGGAGCAAGAATGAAGGATTTATATCTTCTTTTGGGACGTAAATATATAGCTACGTTTTTACTGGCATTTATAATTGCTACACCGGTTTCGTGGTATATCATAAGCGTGTACTCGGCTAATTTTGTGGTAAAAGCACCGGTTGGTATTTCAGTCTTCTTATTCTCATTTCTCTTGGTGGCTTTCGTATCATTAGCTACGATTGTGTTCCAGCTTAATAAGGCAGTACGCATCAATCCAAGTGATGTGATGAAAAGTGAGTAGCGGAAAAAATAATACCTTTACTCAAGTCTGGAAAAAAGTGTGGGCAAGTTTTACCTTAAATTTGCCCACGTTTTGATTAAAATTTGCCCATGTTTATTTTAAAGTTTCTAACGCTTCTTTTGCTTTAATTTGTCTTATATTCATTTGTCGCTCCACGTTCCATTGTGTATCTTTGTAAAAGTAAGTGCTTTATACAAAAACAGAATTTATATGAACAGATTATATCCCATAGGAATCCAGAACTTCGAGAAACTGCGTAGGGGTGGTTTTGTTTATGTCGACAAGACTGCGCTTATACATCGTCTTGTCTCTACAGGCGTATATTATTTTTTCGCTCGTCCGCGCCGTTTCGGTAAGAGTCTGATGATTTCTACTCTTGAGTCTTATTTTGAGGGTAGGAAAGATTTGTTCGAAGGTCTTGCCATAGAAGGACTGGAGAAAGAGTGGAATGTTCATCCGGTGTTTCACATGGATTTGAACAGCCGCAATTATAAAGATGTTGATGCGCTTTATGGTATTTTCAATCAGCATCTTGAAAAATGGGAAGAAGTTTATGGTGATGAGAAGAAGGACCGTGCTCCTGAAGAGCGTTTTGCATACTTGATAGAAAAGGCTGCAAAACAGACCGGTCGCGGTGTAGTAATCCTGATTGACGAGTACGACAAACCTTTAATCCAATCATTGGATGATGAGGAACTTCAGTCCGAGTACCGGAGTATTCTGAAATCCTTTTACGGTAACTTGAAATCATGCGACAAGTATATCCGCTTTGCTCTCCTTACGGGAGTGACCAGATTCAGCAGGGTAAGCATTTTCAGTGATTTGAATAATCTCCGTGATATAACGATGGAGAATGAGTTTGCATCATTGTGTGGTATCAGCGAAACAGAGTTGATAACTCATTTTGAATCAGATATACGCGAATTGTCGGTAAATATGAATTTGAGTTACGAAGAAACGTGTAGTCTTCTTCAGAAAAAATATGACGGTTATCACTTTACCGGCAATAGCGAAGGAATGTACAATCCCTTCAGTGTATTGAATACATTCGCTTCGATGAAAATAGAAAACTACTGGTTCTCCACCGGTACTCCGACTATACTCGTAAAACTCCTTCAGAAGAACAATTACCTTCTGAGTGACCTGACAGGTAATGCAGAAGCAACAGCCGATGAGCTTACCGGGCTTGAGACAATAAGTACCAATCCTATTCCTTTGTTCTTCCAGAGCGGATATCTTACGATAAAGGAGTATGATGAACGTTTTAAGAATTATATACTTGGTTTTCCTAATGAGGAGGTTGAACAGGGATTCCTTAACTTCCTTATGCCTTGCTATATGAATATGAACGGCAAGAATGCCAGTTTTCATATAATGAACTTTATAAAGGATATCCGAGCAGGAAAGATAGACAGTTTCATGGAGCGTCTTCAAAGTCTCTTTTCTGACACTCCATACGAGTTGATTCGCGACACAGAGCTTCATTACCAGAATGTTCTTTTCATAGTCTCCCGTTTGATGGGTTTCTATACTCATGCCGAGTATCATATATCGCAGGGCAGGATAGACATGGTCGTGAAAACTCCACAGTATATCTATGTAATGGAATTCAAGTTTGAAGGCAGTGCCGAGGATGCCATAGTTCAAATAGAATCCCGAAACTATGCCCTTCCTTTCATGTCTGATGGCCGTAAAGTTTATAAGGTAGGGATTAATTTCAGTTCTGAAACCAGAAATATAGAGAAGTGGATAGTATCCGATTGAGCGATATAATGAATACACTTAGTATCAAACGTGCGTATTTGCAACATGAATGTGCGGATACGCACGTTGTTTTATATTGACGGTTAAGTGCATTGTCTTGATTAATAGGAGATTATGCGTTTGGCATGATTTTTGATTATATTTACTATGAGAACATATTATGAATTTTAGGAATACGTCAGTTTTGTACTGGTGTGTTATTTAAATTAAATGACTTTGGATATGATATTACATTATTTGAAAGTAGCTGTACGCAGCTTGATGAAATTCAAGATGCAGAACATTATAGCCATATTCGGACTGGCTATGTCGTTGTTTTGCTTTAGTGTCTGCCTTTATTGTAGCAGGTATATATTCAGTACTGATGATTGTTTCAGGAATAAGGACAGGATAGTTGAATTATACTTGGAACGTTCAGAGAATAATTTCAGTAGTATGACTTCAGGAAGTTTACCTTCGTTTTTGAGAAACCAAAACTTGAATGCAAAAGCATTTTGTGGAGTTGCAAGAGCGAATGAACGTTCGTATGACATTGAGGTTTCTGGAGGTAAATTATTGCCTTATAATTTGATGTTTATGGAGACTGATTCTTGTTTTAAAGAAGTCTTTACTCCGGAAATATTGCATGGCAGTTGGAAAAATGCAATACAAAGCCCTAATTCAGTAATTCTTTTTGAAAGTACAGCCAGACGCATTTTTGGTTCTGCCGAAAAATCAATAGGTAAACGTATGGTTTTAAACAGACGTTTATATACTTCACCATTCAGTACACCCCGTGAGGGAGGAATAAGTTATGTGATACAGGCGGTAGCCAAAGATTTACCATTAAATAACAGTTTGAACTTTTTGCGTAAAACGGATGCTTTGGTTATTAATGATACAGAAGGACAAGTTAAAGAAACGAACTTTCCTCTTATGGCTGTTCATACATTCGCATTGGTAGAAGATGCCGGTTCGGTACAAAGTTTTATTAAAGAATTAGATGAAAGGAAGCTTGATTTTGAAATCTTTAATGAGAAAAGGGGAGTATCTGGCGGTGTTTTCGGAACTTATTTTTGGAGTAGCAAAGGTATTGCACGATATTTTGCAAATATTACTCTTGTAGCCGGAATATTGGTATTGGTTGTTGGTCTGCTCAATTTCTTTCATTTCATAATTGGCTCTTTCCTTATACGTGCGAAAGAATGTAACATTCGTAGGGTGAACGGTGCAGGATTTAAAGATATGTTTCTGATGTTTTTCGTACAGATAAGTGTTTCTATATTTTTGTCGGCATTCGTTACTTATCTTATCATAGAGCTGCTTTCTCCGTTCCTTAGTCTTACACTGGTACGTTTCAGCATTGTCATAGATCCGTATTTACTGATGTGGCAGACTTTTACTTATCTTATTGGCATCATGGTGTTGTGTATGGTTATATCGTTGTTTGTAATAGTAAAAGTGAGACGGTCGTTTGTCACTCAGAAACTTAACACAGTCACCAGAAGATATGGCAGGCACAGGTTGAGAAATTTATCATTGGGAATGCAGCTGTTTATCAGTCTGATATTTATTTCGCTTGCAACGGCATTGTACATGCAATCTGCAAATACAAACAATTCTGTTTTCGGAACGTTGTCAAAAGCCGATAAAGAACGAATCCTTAGTGTTTCACTCGATTATTCTTTTATGGATAATAACACCAAAAAGGTATTGATAGACAAGTTCAAACTATGTCCGGGTGTGGAAGATATCATTATTTCAGATATTAATTACCTGCAGGGAGTTTCAGGAACAGGCCTTTATCTGACAGAGGAAAGAGAAAATTCTGTCGATGCAAATGTAATGCGTGTATCACCGAGCTTTTTCCGATTTATGAATATAGGCATAATATCCGGTAATGAGCAGAAAACATTGGACGAGATGATAATAGACGAGGTACTTGCCAAACGTATAAACAAGGATATTCAATTAGGGAAAGTTTTGTATGACTATAATAAAGGATATACACTTGTAGGTATATCAGCTCCTTTTGTATCGTCTAATTATTCTGGTAGGGAATTAAACGGTTTTATGTTTGTACCCTCCGATTTTTCTGATTACATAGGACATTGTTATGTTAAATGTTCTACCAATCGTTTGGAAGAAGCGGTTTCGTCAATAAAATCTGTAATGAAGGATGCTTTGCCGGAAAGTATTGAAGTCTCCGTGTCTACAATGATGGATGATATATATGAGGAACATGCTGTTGAATTCAAACTGAGAGGTATTGTACTCTTTATGTCAATAATAGCACTTATCATCTCTGTGCTGGGTATCTATTCAGCTATAACTCTCGACACCGAATACCGCCGTAAGGAAATGGCTATAAGGAAGATAAACGGAGCAGGAGCTCGTCAGATAGTATTGATTTTTGCAAGGCTTTATATAGTGTTGGTTATCGTTACTGTGGCTATAGCATTTCCTATAGTGGAATTCCTGTTACGAATGTTCAGCAATATGTATTATTCTTTTATAGATACAGGTATATTGTTTTACGGAGGAATATTGTTGTTTGTGGTGTTGCTCATTACTATGACAGTTTATGTCCGAATAAAAAATATAGCGAGAATTAATCCTGCTGAGATTATAAAGAGTGAATAGATTGCACATTTTCTCACTTTATACTATCTTTGTAGAAACAAGTGCGATGCCTCATTCAAAAAAACAGACTTTATATGAACAGATTATATCCCATAGGAATCCAGAACTTCGAGAAACTTCGTAAGGGTGGTTTTGTTTATGTCGACAAGACTGCGCTTATATATCGTCTTGTCTCTACAGGAGGATATTACTTTTTTGGTCGTCCGCGCCGTTTCGGTAAGAGTCTGATGATTTCCACTCTTGAATCTTATTTTGAGGGTAGGAAAGATTTATTCCATGGACTTGCAATAGAGAGCCTTGAAAAGGACTGGGATGAATATCCCATCTTTCATATAGATTTGAATAATGAAGAGTATAATTCCCGCAAACGGCTTGAAGGTGTACTTAATAATTATCTTGTGAGATGGGAAAGGATATACGGAAGTGAGCCTTCGGAGGAATCCCTTTCGTTGAGATTTGCCGGACTTATCAGACGTGCATCGGAGCAGACCGGTCGCGGTGTAGTAATTCTTATTGACGAGTATGACAAACCTCTTATTCAATCATTGGATAATGAGGAACTTCAGTCCGAGTACCGAAGTATTCTGAAATCCTTTTACGGTAATCTGAAGTCGTGTGACAAGTATATCCGCTTTGCTCTCCTTACGGGAGTGACCAGGTTCAGCAGGGTAAGCATTTTCAGTGATTTGAATAATCTCCGTGATATAACGATGGAGAATGAGTTTGCATCATTGTGTGGTATCAGCGAAACAGAATTGATAACTTATTTTGAATCAGACATACGCGAATTGTCGGTAAATATGAATTTAAGTTACGAAGAAACGTGTGGTCTTCTTCAGAAAAAATATGACGGTTATCATTTTACCGGCAATAGCGAAGGAATGTACAATCCCTTCAGTGTGTTGAATACATTCGCTTCAATGAAAATAGAAAACTACTGGTTTTCAACCGGTACCCCGACCATACTCGTAAAACTCCTTCAGAAGAACAATTACCTTCTGAGTGACCTGACAGGCAATGCAGAAGCAACAGCAGATGAGCTTACAGGGCTTGAGACAATAAACACCAATCCTATTCCTTTGTTCTTCCAGAGCGGATATCTGACGATAAAGGAGTATGACGAACGTTTTAAGAATTATATACTTGGTTTTCCTAACGAGGAGGTTGAACAGGGATTCCTTAACTTCCTTATGCCCAGCTATATGAATATGCATGGCAGGAATACCAGCTTCCATATAATGAATTTCATCAAGGAACTGGAAAAAGGAAAGATCGACAGTTTCATGGAACGTCTTCAAAGTCTCTTTTCTGACACTCCATACGAGTTGATCCGCGACACAGAGCTTCATTACCAGAATGTTCTTTTCATAGTTTTCCGTCTTATGGGCTTTTATACTCATGCCGAGTATCACACTTCTCAAGGCAGGATAGATATGGTAGTTAAAACTCCACAGTATATCTATGTAATGGAATTCAAGTTTGAAGGCAGTGCCGAGGATGCCATAGCTCAAATTGAATCCCGAAACTATGCTCTTCCTTTCATATCTGATGGCCGTAAGGTTTATAAGATAGGGGTTAATTTCAGTGCTGAGACAAGAAATATCGACCGTTGGATAGTAGCAGAATAAAGTGAAAAACGATATATTTACCGTGTGAAGCGTGCGAATTCGCAATGATAATGTGCGGATACGCACGCTTTTCGTATGTCTTATTTTTGTGTATAATTCACATATTCAGTGTGTTATGCGTATGGCACGGTTTTTGATTATAAAGAATTATAAAAACGACTGTTTCATGTAAATCAAGAATTTCAATGATACTGCATTATTTAAAGATGGCTTTACGCAGCCTGATACGTTATAAGGTACAGAATATAATCAGCATATTAGGTATCGCTGTAGGTTTCGTGTGTTTTGCCTTTTCCATGATATGGATAAGGTATGAGTTGAGTTATGATACATTTCATCGTGACTCGGATAGGATGTATGTGGTATATAAAAAGTCAGATCATGGATTCACTAATATTTCAGACGTTACGCATTATCCTGTAGCAAGAGATATTAAGAATAATTTTCCTGAGGTTGAGGATGCTGCTGCTTTTATGAATGGACCGGCTGTAGTTGGAAGAAGTCCACAAAACGGAGATTTTTCAATGAGGATTATAGTTGATTCAGCTTTTATAAATATGTTTGATATAAAACTATTGTCCGGTAGCTGGAGTTTTCTTAATAATCAAGAAGAAGTTGCCGTAACAGAAGAGTTTGCAGAACGTGTTTATGGAACCAGAAATGTACTTGGAAAAGATTTGTTTTTCTGGAAGTCACCGAAAAAGATTTCTGCAGTAGTTTCAGGTTGGGGAAAGCACTCTAATTTCAGATATGATATTATGATCGGTGTCGATGAAAAGTTCAGAGATGATTATAGGGCAAGTGGTTTTTATGTGTGCTTACGTTTGAAAGATGGTGTTAATGCCTCTGTATTTGCTCAAAAGCTGAAGAATAAACCCCTTGAAGTACCTGATGGTGGAGGATATACTATAAGAAATCTTTTACTGGAGAAACTTTCATCGTCCCGTTATACGGTATTCTATAAATATGATGACATTTCCTTGTCGTATATAAAGATGTTTTCGGTAGTAGGAATAACTGTGATACTTGTGTCTTTGGTTAATTTCTTTTCTATACTTATTACTCGTATGAACATTCGTCGAAGAGAGATTGCACTCAGGATATCATGCGGTTCCGGTACAAAAGAATTGATATTGATGTTTGTAACTGAACTGGTTGTAATGATGCTCTTCAGTGGTCTGATAGGTATGTCTATGATGGAACTTCTCAAATCTGAATTTGTCAGACTGGCGGATATAGAAGATAACTTCTATTTGTCTTCACTCTGGTATTTCTTTGTCATTCTCATTATATCTGTTGTGGTTGCTGTCATTTTGATTAGATATACTAGCAGGAAAACTGTATCAGAAGAGATAATAGGAAATATCACGAGAAAGTCTGGTTTATCGTTTCAGAATGGTAGCATAGTGATACAGTTTATGATATCGGTTACCGTATTGTTTTGTCTGGCAGTATTATTCAAGCAATTATATTATCTTAAAAGTACTGATGAAGTAAGATTTGAGCGAGATGGAAAGCTTGTCTTTATTGTCAACCAAAAGATATACATATAATACATTATTTAAGAAAACTGCCATACGTTCATGAAATAAAGGAAATGTATTCATTATTACCACAGAGAGCATCTACCAGTAGTACTATAGGTGAATGGGACGGAAAGTCCGAAGAACAGAAACCGGTTACATTGCAGGTAATACGTGAAGGACGTGACTTCCTTGATTTCTACGGTATCAAACTGTTGCGTGGAAATTATCTTACGGGTAAAGAGGATATCAAATCAGTATTGATAAATGAGGCTGCGGTGAGAATGTTCGGTTGGTCAGAGCCGATAGGAAAGAAGATATATAATTATACCGTGGTTGGTGTGATAAAAGATTTTCATATCTCACCACCTACACAGCCGGTCAAACCTTATATGATAACGCTTGACAGACGTAATGATCACGGTAGTGATTACGTGATTAGTTTTGATGAGGAGCATCTTTCCGATTTGAGGAACAGTATGAAAGATTATATAGAAAAGAATGGTATAAATTTCGGTTATATTAAGACTGCGAATGAAGCTTACGAAGAATATCTTGTTTCAGAAAAGATGCTTATGAAATTGCTGTCATTCGTATCTATGATATGTGTTGTTATTTCATTGTTTGGAGTATATTCACACGTTTCATTGTCATGTGAGCGACGTAGGAAAGAAATAGCTATAAGGAAAATAAATGGTGCAACGGCAGGCAATATAATGAAGATGTTTTTCAAAGATTATCTTTTAATGCTTGCAGTGTCGTGTATCATAGCATTCCTGGCAGGGACTGTTGTAATGAAGAAATGGTTGGAACAGTATGTAGAACAGACTTCTATGGATGCATGGATATACTTTGGATTATTTAT
This sequence comes from Bacteroides caecigallinarum, assembly GCF_021531075.1. Classification (GTDB taxonomy): domain Bacteria; phylum Bacteroidota; class Bacteroidia; order Bacteroidales; family Bacteroidaceae; genus Phocaeicola; species Phocaeicola caecigallinarum_B. The sequence goes on from NZ_JADYTJ010000019.1 coordinate 26,408, forward strand.
ACTGATGGCTGCATTTATTCTTCTCTGTGTAGCGAGGAGTATATGGAAGGCTGCCAACGAAAATCCAGCTGAGGTTATCAAGAGTGAGTAATAATTTATAAAACAAGAATATTATGATACTACATTATTTGAAAGTGGCAGTTCGGAACCTGATGAAATATAAGGTTCACAGTCTTATTTCAGCATTATGTCTTGCTGTGGGAATAGTATGTTATACATTGGTGGCATATTGGATAAATGCTTATAATAGCATGATAAATATGCATGATGAAGAAGTTGTAACATTTAAGCTTGAAGATGAAGATGGCCGGTGGAGTCTGTTTACGCCGGTTGATGTTGAACGGATAGAGGATCTTCATATTGATGGATTGTCGGATATTACAGTTAAATTTCCGTCAAGACAGGCTGAGATAGATGTGATAGATAAGGATCAGGAAGAAAAGCCCTTTATTGTAAACTATTCTGTGGTAAACGGAAATACTTTTTCATTCTATGGATTGGATTTATTGTATGGTAACCGTATTCCGGAGAAAAAGGATGAAGTCGTTATATCACGTTCTTTTGCAGAAAAGGCTTTTGGTCAAGATAATCCGATTGGGGCTGTGATACATCTGACGGAATCTGTTTACGATTTCGACAAGGGGATTCGTGATTACAAGGTTGTAAATGTGGCCGAAGACAACTGGGCGTTTCCCAGAGTAGATTGCTATTTTCCATATATGGTTTTTCCTCAGGGATTCATGGAAGTGTATGCACTCCTAGGTGATGGTACAACTCTGTCTGCGCTTAATGACAATCTGCAGAATCTTAAATTTGTAAATAATGGAAAGGACTACAGTGTGTCTGCTTTGAGTTTTTCTGATGATTTCAAGAAAAAACAGATGACAATAATCTTTTCAATTGTACTGTTCGTCGCATCGCTCATATTGCTTTCCGGAATGATTAACTTCCTGAAGTTTGCTATACAGATGTTTTATAACCGACAGAGGGAAGTAGCTTTGCGTAAAAGTATGGGGTCTGATGCCTGGGGATTGTTTATGCTTCTGTTTTCAGAGGTATTCTGCATGCTTACAGTGTCATTTCTGCTGTCACTTGTTATAACGGAAATTGTAGTTGATACATGTCATACTTATATTTCATCCGACGATTTGCCATACATTGACTTGCCGGAAGTATATTGGGTGCAGACAAGGTGTTTTGTTTCCCTTCTTGTTATCTGTTTACTTGTGGTTTATGTTCCGGTATGGCGTTTGCGACGTTCCTGTATAGGCTATCATGTTCGCATAAACAACAATAAGCATGTCTTTCGTTCTGTCATGATGTGGCTTCAATTGAGTATTGCTATATTCTTTGTCGGAAATGTTTTGTATATAAACATTGCTTTTAATAAGGTTTACTATTCCGTCTACAGACCGGTTTCTGATGATGAGGAAGCCCGGATTATAGAGTTCAAGCCAAGTACATATCGTTTGAGGCAGAATATATCGCATGTAGTTGATGCATTCAGAAAGATGCCGGAGATTGTTGATGAGATAACTTTGTGGGGAGTGCTGGATTCTCGTATAAAACAAAGATATATTAAGGCTGATGGTACACATTCTCTTATTAATATTACAAAGGGTAATGCCAATTACTTTCAGTTCTTTAATATTCCTCATCATGGTGAAATGATGGATTCGGAAGATGCTGTTTATGTAAGCGAGAGATTTATGAGACAATTGGAGAAAGACAGTATTTCCGGAACGGTTTTCATAGAAGGTACTTCATACCGTATAGCTGGTACATATAAGGCCCTGTATGGAGAGAATGAAGATGATTCACGTACAATCGGTTCTGCATTCTTCCCGGTAAACCCTTTTGGAACTTTTTATTTTAAGATTGCTGATGGGAAGGATACAGACGAAGTGATTGGTAAGATGAAAGATATTTGCAGGGAATATGTTCCGGAAACATTACCTTTGGATATTAAACCGATAACCGACAGAAAACAGACCTTGCTTGGTACGGTGGGTTTAGTCGGAACACTTGTCAATGTATTGGCTTTCGTCAGTCTGCTGTTGGTGATTCTAAGCATATATTCTGCCATTTCGCTTGATACGGACGGACGACAGAAGGAGGTTGCCATAAGGAAAATAAACGGTGCTTCTCCGGTTAAGATAGCTCTTATGTTCGGACGTTCATATATGTTGATTTATATTTTGTCGTTTGCTGCTGCATTTCCCTTTGTATATTATTTTGCGTCAACTGTCTTTATGGATAGTACTTTCCAGATTAATATGGATTGGGGAATGGTTTTAGCCTTGTTCGTTTCAATGTTGATTGTGGTTTTAGTTACTGTAGCATATAAGATATATAAGGTTATGCATATTAATCCTGCAGAGATTATTAAGACTGAATAAATGATATATATATTGCATTGTGCGATGTGTGCGTATTTGTAACAAAAACGTGCGATAGCGCACATGAACAGAATGTATCGTATTTGGGCAAATTATTGATTGTTAGCGATTTAATACTTTGGCACGATTATTGATATAATATTTACAGGTGAAATGACTTTTTTTGATTTATGTTATTGATAAAGATTAAATATGCGATTCGTTTTTTGCTTCGTGCAAAGTCATATACTGTTATCAACCTGATAGGACTTTCGTTGAGTCTTGCCTGTTGTATAATATTGTTACGATATATCCACAGGGAACTTACGGTGGATACTCATGCCAATGATTTAAGCACCATAATCGTTCCTTTAAGGGATATAGACGGTAATATTTATCCTGGAGAAAATCCGGGAAATAAGGATTATTCGGTAGATGAAAAGTATATAGAAGACAGATGTAAACTTGTAGATGAGAGGAATTCAACCATAATCAGTAATGACGTTGCTTATAAGACAAATCTGATGGCTGCCGATACAACGTTCTTCCATTTTTTTAATTATCGTGTATTGGAAGGAAGTCTTTCTTTAGATAGTCCTCATGATGTTATACTTACAGAGGGCTATGCCATGAAACTGTTCGGAAAAGAATCCCCTATAGGCAAAAATATCTATTTTGATGGAAAGATGCTTACAGTGTCCGGTGTTATTGAACAATCTGTATGTAAAACCACATTCAATTTTGATGCTTTAGTCTCTAAAAAGTTAAGGCAGGATTGGGGGAAACTTAATATAGAACTGATCCGTGTAAATCCAGGTTTCGATATTCAGAAGCAGAATGAGAAAAGTAATGTATATCATTTGCAGAAACAGAATAACCTGAGTGGTAATATGCAAATGAGGTATAGATACATTTCATGGAAGGATTTTTATTTTGAGACCTCAATATGTGATAAATATGAGAAATTTTTCAGGTTTGGAAACAGAAACTATGTTTTTGTGTTATCCGGTGTAGTATTTCTTTTATTTCTTGTCGGAGTATTGAATTTTGTCAATCTCTATTCTGTCGTTATGCAGAAACGAAGAAAAATATACGGTGTAAAGAAAGTTTTCGGTCTGTCCGGTAGAGGACTCTTTACTGAAATGTGGATGGAGAATTTCCTGCTGTTCGCGTGTGCTGTATTTCTTTCATGGTGTATTATAGAAACTTCTTCCGGATTGTGGCAGGGGCTATTTTCAGAGAAAATACCTGTTACCGGTTTTGACTGGTTTTTGTCACTGGGATTATTGTTGCTGGTGCCTCTCTTTACGGCTATATTCTTTTATATCAGATATGGTTACAAAAATCCTGTAACATCTATGCGTCTGGTCATATCAGAAAACGGAAAGATATTTTCACGTTATGTGTTCTTGTTTTTACAGTATTCTATTACATTGTTTCTTATGATACTGTCCTTATATTTCCAGCGTCATTTTGATTATCTGATTAATTCTTCGCATGGATATGACACTGATGAGATTATGGTTGCACAGTTGTACAATCACAATAGGATTGTTAATTATAAAAGTACTACAGTCAATCAGTTGAAAGAACGTTTTGAACGTATAAAGAATGTCGGTAAAAAGCTGGATGAGTGTCCTATGATTGAGCGTTGGATGAACTCGTCTACAGCAGTATGGGATGGAAGTCCTACACCTATTGTCAATGATAAAGATGAGACATTTGAGTTGCAGAGTAAATTTGTTTCTATAGAGTTTTTTGATTTTTGGGGACTTGAAATAGTTGATGGAGGATTTCCGGACAGAATAGATTACGGCGGTGAGAATGTAATAGTATTGAATCGGTCTGCGATGAAATTACTTGGATATACTGACCTTAAGGAAGCATTTGTAAGGAGCACGTCGCCTTTGAGTATTTCTTTTGTAGATAATAAATTGATAGAATTCGGAGTTGATATGACCCCGGTCTCAGCAGTAGTTGAGGATTATTATATGGGACATCTTACGGAAGGAATCAAACCTATGATCTTTATTGTGGGGGCTAAGGATGCAGAAGGGGATGTTATGATAAAAGTGAAGAAAGACAGAGAAAAAGAAGTTATAGACTATCTTCGAAAATTGAGAAAGAAATATATAACTCTGAGGATTTTACATACAAATGGGCTGACGATATAGTGGCAGAAATGTATCAGAAAGATAAAGAGACTGCACATATATATACTGTTTTCTCATATATCGCTATAGTGATATCATGTTTGGGACTGTTGGGCATATCTCTGTTTGATATTCGTCGCAGGTATCGTGAGATTGCTATCCGTAAGGTAAACGGTGCCAAGCCTAAAGACCTGTATATTTTATTAGGTAAGAGCTATATGCTTAATCTGGTGTTGGCATTTGTTGTTGCTGCGCCTGTATCATGGATTGTCATTTATTATTATACGGCATCTTTCGTAGAAAAGGCACCTGTTACATTTGGACTGTTTGTCATTCCACTGTTGATAGTATTGATTTTATCTATGCTGACTTTATATTATCAGATAAATAAGGCTGCACATATCAATCCGGCTGAAGTAATGAAGAGTGAATAAATATAGAAAAACAACATTTTAAATTTTACTAATATGATTAAGACAGAAAATTTGAAAAAGGTATTCCGCACAGAAGAAGTGGAAACTTGGGCATTGAATAATGTAAGTATTGAAGTAAAGAAAGGTGAGTTTGTGGCTATCATGGGACCTTCAGGATGTGGTAAGTCTACACTGCTCAACATCCTCGGATTGCTTGATAACCCTACTGACGGAACTTATTACCTTAATGGAGTGGAAGTGTCAAAATTCACGGAATCGCAACGTACTGATATAAGGAAGGGAGTTATAGGTTTCGTATTCCAGAGCTTTAACCTTATTGATGAACTGAACGTGTACGAGAATATAGAATTGCCTCTTTTGTACATGGGAGTACCGTCGTCGGAAAGAAAAAAGAGGGTAGAAGAAGCTATGAACCGTATGGATATATCCCACCGTTCCAAGCATTTCCCGCAGCAGCTTTCCGGTGGTCAGCAGCAACGTGTAGCCATAGCGCGTGCAGTCGTAGCCAACCCTCAGCTTATCCTTGCCGATGAGCCTACCGGAAATCTAGACTCGAAAAACGGTAAAGAGGTTATGTCTCTTTTGAGTGAGTTGCATAAGGATGGCACTACCATTGTGATGGTTACACATTCACGTCATGATGCAAGTTATGCCGACAGAATAATCAATCTGTTCGACGGTGAGGTGGTAAATGAGGTGAGCGAATGAATTTTCATTTTTCCATATCCCTCAGATGTATCTCCAGTGCCTTTACGGATATATGTATCTCCCAAATAGAAATACCGAGTGATGCTATAAGCAACAGCAGTGCTATGCCGAATACATACACTGCTGTTGTATGAAATCCTATATAAATCAGAAACATTGTGATTACGCAGAGAAACAGGCTGGATATGCCAAGCACCTGCATGCTCCGTGTAAGGTAAAGCCGGCGGCGCAGATTGTCTATCTGTGCGGCTGTCACTTCCGAGTGTTTCTGGACATATTGTTCTTTAAGAGTTCTTACAAGCTGTGCGTACGACAGAAATCTGTTGGTATATGCCAGTAGTATGAGTGAGACTGCAGAAAATAGCAGGGCAGGAGTGCTCAGGCTTAATTCTTCCATAAAATTTAGTTTTTATTTATTTCTTTATAGGCAAAGTTAGCTATAAAATCTGAAAATATAGTCTTTTTGTAAGGTTTTACGTAAAAAGAACTAACTTTTTATCCTTTTTATGTTAAAACAGACTAAAACCTGAACATATATTTTTATACATTATTATCAGATATTAATTTTGTAAGAGATTAAAGATAGGGTTTTGTAATGTTTTTACATAAAGCAATAGGTAAATATATATCCAGAATTGTTTGTATGATCATGTTAGTGCTCATACAGTTCGATGTATATGGATATGATATGATTTATGCTACTGTTTGTGATGACGCATCCCCTATAGTTCTTTCTATGGATGACGAATCTTCCATAAATGATTCTCAGAACCAGTATTCAGAGTGGTCCGATCCGGTTTATAGGACATCTTCAGTCCGTTTTTTTCCAGACTTAATTTATTCTTTGTTTGTTATGCCCGTATATTCTTTTGAACATTACGGTGTATATATACAACCTTATGTATCTAAATTACCTTTATATATATCGGATTGTCATCCTTATATAATGTACAGGGCTTTGCTTATTTAGTGGAGTCTGTCTTTGTCATGCCATGACCGTCGGGCTGTGGATTTACATTTAATCTTATTCAAAAAAACACATAGTTTCTTTTTAAAATTCTATTACGTAATCTTATGAAAATTTCTATTCAGAAGGTTGCTCTTCTGTCATTACTGGCAGGGGTGCTTCCGGCTTGTCAAGAGGCAGGCACAAAGCAGGTGAGAAGCGATGGCTCTATACCTGTAACAGTTCTTCAACCTACTACGGTAGAATTGCCGCGTACATACGTGGCTGATATCCAGGCTATACAGTTTGTAGAAATAAAACCAAAGGTGGAAGGATACGTCAAAGAGGTGTTGATAGACGAAGGTGAGTTCGTAAAAAAAGGACAGCCTATGTTTCGTCTGAGTTCGGAAAACTATGCAGAGGCAGTGAAAGAATCGGAAGCCAACTATAAGCAGACTCAGGCTGAGCTTGAAATGGCTAATTATGAGATGGAACGTATCGAACGCCTTGTAAACAAGCAGATTTATTCGCCAATCCGCCTGGAGCAGGCAAAGAGGGAACGCGAAGTGGCACGTATGAAGGTGGAACAGGCACGTGCGCAGATGCAGCGTGCGCAGATGGATTTGAAATATACTACTATCACTTCACCTTTCACCGGTTATGCCGACCGTATTCCTTATAAGGTTGGTAGTCTTGTAAGTCCTGAGAGTCTGCTTACTACTGTGAGCGACATTTCAGAGATTTTCGCTTATTATAAAGTAAACGAGAGTGAATACCTTCGCATCCGTCGTGCACAGCTTCAGGGAGCTGATGTACAGCAGGCTAATAATGTGGAACTTATCCTTGCCGACGGAACTGTTTATCAGCATAAGGGTGTCATAGAAACAGTAGAGGGTGATTTCGAACGTGGTACGGGTTCTATAGCTTTCCGTGTACGTTTCCCTAATCCCGAAGGACTTCTTAAACATGGTGTTACCGGTAAAATCCGTCTTATGACAAAGATGGAGGATATTTGTCTTGTTCCTCAGAAATCGACTTTCGAAATCCAGGATTTTACATATGTATATCTTGTAGACAGCACAGGTACAGCAAAGGTTCGCAGCTTCAATCCTATAGAGCGTTACCATAACTACTATATTACTGACGACCTTGGTGCGAACACAACTATCGTTTACGAAGGTGTACAGATGATTCGCGACGGTATGCATATCAAGACTGATACTATTCCGTTTGCCGACGTGAGAAAGGAACTTCATTTGGAAAACGTCGAATAATCTCTTCAGCCTATGTTCAAGTTATTTATTCGTCGTCCGATTCTCTCGGCGGTTATTTCCGTAATATTTGTGTGTCTGGGAGTACTGGCTATCGTGTCGCTTCCTATCACTCAGTATCCGGACATCGTGCCGCCTTCTGTTACGGTAACTGCCCGCTACACGGGTGCCAGTGCCGATGTTATGACCAAGACTGTAGCAACTCCGCTTGAACGTGCCATCAACGGTGTGCCGGGCATGACTTATATGACTACAGTGTGTACCAACGACGGTATGTCGCTCACCACTATCTATTTCAAGGTAGGAACAGACCCTGATGTGGCTGCGGTGAACGTACAGAACCGTGTGACTACAGTGCTCGATGAGTTGCCAGAAGAAGTTATCCGTGCCGGTGTGGTTACGGAGAAAGAGGTTAACAGTATGTTGATGTACCTCAACATCTTCAGTACTGATAGCACTCATACAGAGAAATTCGTATACAACTTTGCCGATATCAATATCCTCCGCGAGCTGAAACGTATTGATGGTGTGGGATTTGTTGAAATCATGGGTAGCCGTGACTACGCTATGCGTGTATGGCTTAACCCTAGCCGTCTGGCTGCATATAACATGGTGCCACAGGATGTAACAGAAGCCATCCGCCGTCAGAACATCGAGGCTGCACCGGGTAAGACAGGTATCAGTTCCGACAAACTTCCGCAGCAGTTGCAGTACGTATTGCAGTATACAGGTAAGTTCAGTACCCCTGAAGAGTATGGAGAGATTGTATTGAAGGCAATGCCTGACGGTTCGCTCCTTCGACTCAAGGATGTGGCAACCATTGAATTCGACTCTGAGGACTATAATATGATTTCCATGACAGACGGTCGTCCTTCGGCATCTATCATGATTAAGCAGCGTCCGGGTTCAAACGCCAGCGAGGTCATCAAGAACATCAAGACCCGTATGGCAGAAATCAAGGAAAGCAGCTTTGCTCCGGGTATGGAATATAACATTGCGTACGACGTGTCGCGCTTCCTCGATGCCTCTATTGCATCAGTGTTGAAAACACTTGTCGAGGCCTTCCTCTTGGTGTTCGTCGTGGTATATATCTTCCTTCAGGACTTCCGTTCTACGCTTATTCCTGCCATAGCCGTTCCGGTGTCACTTGTCGGAACATTCTTCTTCATGCAGGCTTTGGGCTTCTCTATAAACATGCTTACACTGTTTGCCCTTGTGCTTGCCATAGGTATTGTGGTGGATAATGCCATAGTCGTGGTAGAGGCAGTGCATGTGAAGATGCACGAAGATAAACTCTCTCCATATAAGGCCTCTGTGGCTGCAATGAAGGAAATAGGTGGTGCTATCGTTGCCATTACTCTTGTAATGTCGGCCGTGTTTGTGCCTGTAGGTTTCATGGAAGGTACAGTGGGTATCTTCTACCGTCAGTTCTCGCTTACACTTGCTGTGGCTATCGTTATTTCGGGTGTCAATGCCTTGACTCTGTCGCCTGCGCTATGTGCCATGCTGCTCCGTCCGGCCACTCACGGAAAGAAGAAAGCCACTCTCATGCGCCGTTTCTTCGTTTCGTTCAACCGCGGATATGGACGTTTTGAACGTCGTTATAACCTCGGACTTTCGAAGTACCTGGGCCGCAGCTCATTCACATATCTCACTCTGTTGCTTTTCCTCGTGGCTACATACGGTATCAACCTCGTTCTTCCTACAGGATTTATCCCTAACGAAGACCAGGGTATGATATATATCAACGTAGATGCACCTCCGGGGGCAACTGTTGAACGAAGTGAGAAAGCATTGAGTCAGGTTCAGGCAGCGCTTCTTCCACTTGAGGAAATTGAGAGTATTTCTACACTGGCCGGCTACAGTCTTATGACCGAGACAGAAGGTGCCAGCTACGGTATGGGTATGATAAACCTTAAGCCGTGGGATGAAAGAGAGCAGACAGTGGACGAACTTATGCGTACATACGCCGACCGCGTATCGCATATCAAGGATGCTGACATTCAGTTCTTCCTTCCTCCTTCAGTTCCTGGTTTCGGTAATGCCAGCGGTTTCGAACTTCGTCTGCAGGACAAGACAGTGGGCGATTTCCATGAGTTTGCCGGAGTGGCAAATACCCTTGTAGAGAGATTGAATGCCGACCCTCGCATACAGGGTGTTACTTCAGGATTTAACCCTAACTTCCCTCAGTATCTTCTGAAGGTGGATTTGGCAAAGGCTGCCAAGTTGGGTGTAGACCTTGACAAGTCGATGGAAACTCTTCAGGCATATATCGGAAGTTTCTATTCCTCAAACTTCATCCGTTTCGGACAGATGTATAAGGTTATGATTCAGGCTTCTCCTGAGTACCGTATGAATCCGGAAGACATTTATAAACTTTATGCCAAGAATAACGATGGTAATGTGGTGCCATATTCCAACTTCCTGACTATGGAACGTATCTATGGTCCTAGCCAGATTACACGTTACAACATGTTTACTTCCGCACTTATTACCGGTGAAGGTGAGGGTGGAGTAAGTACCGGTGAGGTAATCAAGGTGGTAGAAGAAATCTGTAAGGAAGTTCTTCCTCGCGGTTACGATGTTGAATGGTCGGGTGTTACACGTGAGGAGAAAGACTCCGGCGGACAGACATTCATGATATTCGGTATCTGTCTTCTGTTCGTATATCTGCTTCTAGCGGCACAGTATGAGAGTTTGCTTCTGCCGTTCTCAGTTATCCTGTCGTTGCCTGCTGGTATCTTCGGTTCTTACTTCTTCCTCCAGATAGCAGGACTTGAAAACAATATCTACGCCCAGGTGGCGCTCGTCATGCTTATCGGTCTGTTGGGTAAGAATGCCATCCTTATTGTGGAGATGGCAAACCAGTTCCGTGCAGCCGGTGCTTCACCTTTCGAAGCTGCTGTCAAGGGAGCCGTGAGCCGTCTGCGTCCTATCCTTATGACTTCGTTCGCATTCATCTGCGGTCTTATTCCGCTTGTGCTTGCTACAGGAGCCGGAGCTTTGGGTAACCGTTCTATCGGTACAGCCGCTGCAGGAGGTATGTTTATCGGTACATTCGTAGGAATCTTCCTTGTGCCGGGATTATATTTGGTATTTGAAACACTGTCGGTTTATCTTAACCGCAATAAAGTCAGCTATTTAGAAGAAGATGATGAAGAATAAATTTGCATATATAGCTTTTATGGCTTCGGCACTGGCAATGGGAGGGTGTAAGGCACCTTCCCTTACGCCGACGGAGAAGTTCGACCTGCCCGAAGCGTTTATAGAAGATACAGATACAGCCACAATGGCTTCCCTTTCATGGAAAGAGTTTTTCCCTGATGCATATCTTGTTGAGTATATAGACTCTGCACTGGCCAACAATCATTCTTTCCTTAAGACTATAGAGAATGTTTCCATAGCCCGTGCACAGATGAAAGCCGGGAAGGGTGCGTTGTTCCCAGAGATATCATTGGGCATTGACGGAGGTATACAGCGTTTCGGCGAGTACACTATGGACGGTGTGGGAAACAGCACTACCAACACTCCGGATTTGGCCAAGGACAAGCATATCCCTGACCCATATAAGAATCTGAACCTCGGTCTGAACTTCCAGTGGGAGGCCGATATATGGGGAAAACTCACCGACAAGAAACATTCGGCAGTGTCGCGCTGGATGAAATCTGTTGAGGCCCAACGCCTTGCGCAGACCATGCTTGTAGGTGAAGTGGCAGATATGTATTACAGACTTGTAGGCCTTGACAAGAAACAATATGTACTTGAGGAAGCTATCCGCAAGACTGGAGCTTCATATCTTCTTGCCAATGAGTTGATGAACGAAGGTGAAGAGTCCAGACTCTCTGTCGACCAGTTCCGTTCCCGTCGCCTGAAACTTGAAGAAATGCTTCTTGATACCGAACAGCAGATAGCTGAAACAGAACGTGCATTTGCATTACTGTTAGGACGTATGCCTTTCGAAATCAAACGTTCGTCATTCGAAACCATCAGTGATTTTACATTTCCTGTAGAGACAGGCATACCGGCTCAGATTTTGCGTAATCGTCCTGATGTGGTTGCTGCCGAACTGGAACTCCTGGCATGCAAGTCGGATGCATCTGCGGCACGAAAGGCTTTTTTCCCTTCGCTTGTTATTGGGGGAGGGGCAGGATTCAATGCCTTCAGCCTTGAGAAATGGTTTGCTTCGCCTGCATCAATGGTTTATAATCTGGCAGCAGGAATATCAGCACCGATATTCAAGCGTAATGAAATACGTGCCTTGTGGGAAGAGGCGAACGGACGTCAGCGCATAGCATTGCTTGACTATCACGAGACTGTTCTCCGCTCATATCTTGAAGTTGTAGATCTGATTACTTCGTCCGAACAGATGAATCTTCGTAAGGCTCTTAAGGAGGAAGAAAGCCGTATACACCATCGCGCTATTTACAATGCCAACGAACTGTTCAAGACAGGTTTTGCCGGCTATCTGGATGTTCTTTCAGCCGACGAACGTTACCTTGACTGTGAACTGGAAAGAATAGAATTGAACATTGCCTACTGTCGTGTTCACACGATGCTTTACAGAGCACTCGGAGGCGGTAGTTTCTGATAGAAATAATTTGTTTGAAAAACGTCCTGTCATTTTGATTAAAACGCTTTGTCGTTTTGGTTAAAATGACAGGACGTTTTCTTTTGCGTATGTTTTATAATTGAAAAACTCATTCTTTTATCGCATTAAATTAAAAATATATCGAAATTCGATAAATTTTTCTTGTTTTTCTTTTGTGAATCAAAAATAGTATATATATTTGCATATCGAAAAACGATAAATAATTATTGAAAACAAGTAATAGACGATTAAAATAATAGCAACAAATAAACATTGGGATTATGAAAACAGTACGTATTTTAGGGTTTGTAGTAATAGTGATAATCGTATTTTTCGCTTCTACAGACGGTTTTAAGGGATTTAAGGATGGATGGAATGCAGTTCCTGATATTTCGTCTGATATCAATCCAGTTTCCCTGTCAGTTGTTCCTGATAAGACGTTGGTGCCGGACAGTATTTATAATATCGAATTGCAGAGAAATGTTTCTTATAAGATGAATGGTATTGAAACATATGTTTCTCGCAGTAATAACGTTTACTATAAGTTTATTAATTTCGTAGTGCCGTTCGTTTTTTTCTTTATATATGGTTGTTATTGCTTGGTTAGACTGCTGGTTGATATATGTCGTAATCAAGTCCTTACCAGAAAGAATGTGCGCCGTATGCGTTTCTTTATCTATTCTTTTATGTTACTTCTTGCATCTTTGGAATTGGTAAGATATCTCGAATATGTGCAGGTGGTGAACGAAATAACTTTACCGACAGGTTATTCTTTTGACGATTTCGGATTGAAAGGCCCTTGGATGTTGATAATGTTGTTGGTATTGTTTGTCGAAATATTTGCCAAAGCAGAGAAAATTAAGGAAGAAAATGATTTGACCATTTGATAGATTAAAAACTGACATATATGCCTATAATAGTAAACTTGGACGTAATGATGGCGAAACGGAAGATTTCGCTTGGTGAACTGGCCGAACGCATAGACCTTACTCCGGCAAACCTTTCTATACTTAAAACTGGAAAGGCTAAAGCTATACGTTTCTCTACATTGGAGGCTATCTGTAAGGAACTGGACTGCCAGCCAGGAGATATTCTGGAATACAGGGATGAATGATGTATTAACGTAAAGATAACATAAACTAATCTTTTTTTTTGCGTATACCTTTGCAGCATAAGAACAACTAAACAATATAAAAATTATGAGAAGAATGATTAAACTGGCTTTTGTAGCCATTGCAGGATTTGCTTGCATGCCGGTAGATGTCATGGCACAGCAGATGCCTCCGGTACCGGTAGACAAGGAAGTGAGAATAGGTAAACTGGATAACGGACTTACATACTATATCCGTCATAATGAATATCCTAAGAATCAGGTAGATTTCTATATCGCCCAGAAGGTGGGTAGTATCCTCGAAGAGGATAACCAGCGCGGTTTGGCGCATTTCCTTGAACATATGTGTTTCAACGGAACAAAGAACTTCCCGGGAAACTCGATGATTAAATGGCTGGAGTCTGTAGGCGTGAAGTTCGGTTATAATCTGAATGCCTATACCAGCATTGACGAAACTGTATATCGTATCTCCAGTGTACCTACAGAGCGTATCGGGGTACAGGATTCATGCTTGATGATTCTGTCCGACTGGGCTGACGGTCTGTTGCTCGAAGGTAAGGAGATAGACGAGGAACGTTCGGTTATACACGAGGAATGGAGAAGCCAGCTACCTCCAAATATGAGAATAATGGAGAAACTGCTTCCTGAGATATATCCTGACAGCAGATACGGACACCGTCTTCCTATAGGAACAATGGAAGTGGTGGGTAATTTTCCACATCAGGCTTTGCGTGATTATTATGAGAAGTGGTACCGTCCAGACCTGCAGGGTATAGTAGTGGTGGGTGACATTGATGTGGACCGCATAGAAGGCAAGATCAAGGAACTGTTCTCAAAGATTGAGAAACCTGTAAATCCGGCTGAGAGGGTTTACTACCCGGTGGCGGACAATGAAAAGCCTATTGTAGCTTTCGGCTCGGATAAGGAGCAGGATAAGTATGTGGCTCAGATTATGTTCAAGTATGATGCCCTGCCTGATTCATTGAAAGGTACAATGGCTGATATTACAACCGCTTATCTGCTTGATATGGCCCAGATGATGCTTCAGATAAGACTGAACGAACAGGGACAGAAGGCAGATGCTCCGTTTGCAGTAGCTTCCGCATTTTACGGTGAATTTATTATGGCAAAGACTAAACAGGCCTTTCAGCTGGCAATGATACCTAAAGGTAACAGTTTTGACGAAGGATTGAAGGCTGTCTATCGTGAGGCTCTCCGTGCAAAGAGGGGAGGATTTACTGCCACTGAGTATGCACGTTGCCGCACAGAATATCTTTCTCAGCTTGAAAAGGCATACAACAACCGCAACCAGCAGGAAAACAAGACTCTTGCTGAATCGTATGTGCGCAACTTCATTGACAAGAAACCTATACCTGGTATAGAGACAGAATATCAGATGATGAGTATGATTGTGAACCAGATACCTGTAGAAGCCGTAAATCAGGTGTTCTCGCAGATTGTTTCGGACAAGAACCTGGTTGTTCTCGGTATGATGCCTGCACGTGAGGGTGAGTCCTGTCCTAAGGATGAAGAAATACTCGCATTGCTTTCTCAGGTGGAAGCCGAAAACATTGCTCCTTATGTGGACAACGTGAAAGATGAACCTCTGGTAAGCGAATTGCCGGCAGCCGGAAAGGTGGTGAAGGAAAACATACTTTCTGATTTCGGAGCCAAAGAGTGGATTCTTTCAAACGGTGCTAAGGTCATATTGAAGAAAACTGACTTCAAGGCTGATGAGATAAATATGATGGCTGTGGCAAAAGGCGGTACTTCAGTCTATGGAAACGACAAGACTGCTGATTTGATGTTTATGCCATTAGTGCTTCAGCAGCATGGTTTGGGTAACTTTACCAATTCTGATTTGACAAAACTGATGGCTGGTAAACAGGTTTCTCTGAATGTCTCTTTCGATGATTATGTACGTAATCTTTATGGAAACACCACTCCAAAGGACTTGAAGACATATATGGAGATGATATACATGACTTTCACAGGACTTACTGTAACAGAGGATGAATTTGCCGCTATGCAGAATCTTTATAAGGGTTTGATTCATAATCAGGAACAGAACCCTAACTTTATATTCCAGAAGAAAGTACAGGAGTTCCTTTATACTTCGCCAAACAAGCAGGTTCTAGGAGTTAGTGATATAGAGAAAGCAAATCGCGAAAATATCCTTTCTATCATACGTGAGCAACTTGCTAATGCAGCAGACTTTACATTCGTGTTTAGCGGTAACTTTGATGAGGCCGAACTGAAAACACTGGTAGAACAGTATATAGCTTCATTACCATCGGTGAAAGGAAAGAAACAAAAGGTTAAATATGACAGTGCTGTAGAAATCAAGCCTGGAAGTGAAGAAAAAGATTTTACAATGAAGATGGAAGTTCCTCAGGGAAGTGCGGCAGTTGTAATCAGCGGAAAGATGCCTTACTCATTCAAGAACAGACTGATGGCTTCAATGTCGGCTCAGATAATCTCTACTCGTCTTTTGACTGAGGTTCGCGAAAAGGAAGGTGCTGTTTACAGTATATATACTCAAGGCTCACAGGACAGGCTGTCTGAAATGTCAGTTACATATCAGACTATATTCCAGGTTAAGCCTGAAAAGAAAGACCGTGCACTGGAAATAATCCGCAGTGAGTTTGAAAAACTGGCAAAGGAAACTCCTACAGAGGAGCTTGACAAGGTGAAGGAATTTATGGTTAAGCAGTACGCAGAAAACGAACATACCAATAGTTATTGGTGTTCAATGATAGCAGGCAACGAACTAAAACCGTCTGAAGTATTTGTTAATGCTGAAGAGGTAATTTTGTCTGTCACTCCAAAAGACCTTTCGGAATATGTCGGCAAAGTTATGAAACAGAATAATTATAGGGTATTGGTTATGATGCCTGAAAGCAAATAATAAAAAAGGCCTGGTTTCATATTGTGTGATATCGCCACAATAGAACCAGGCCTTTTTATATGTATATTTACTGTAGCTTATCTTTATACGTGCAAATCTAGAATGTGGCATTCCGGAACTATAGTTGTATCATGAGTCTCTGTCTACGTCTTTGTCGGATAGGAAACATTATAATTCAAGTGTGCTATATCATATAATTGTATTTGGTTTCTTGTTTTTTTATATATTATTGCTATCTTTACGAATATTGAAAAAATATTTGTAATCAAAGTTTATTGGATGATGATTCGTAAAGTAGCTTTTTTTATATTGTTGTTCATAATATTAACCATGCAATTTTCGGTTGCACAGGTTTTTAGTGGTCGTATAATGGCAGAAGACAGCACTGCAGTTTCATATTCAACAATATACAGTCGTGAGTCTGGTATAGGAATAACTGCCGATGGAAACGGATTGTTCTCTACACATATTCCGGCAGGTAAATACAGATTTGAGGTCTCAGCACTTGGTTTTGAGGCCCGTACAATAGACGTGAGTATTGATGAGGATGGGTACGACTGTACAATTATGTTGCGTGAACAGGTTTACCGTTTGAAAGAAGTTACCGTAACGGGAGGTAATGAGGACCCTGCTTTTCGTGTCATGCGCAATGTACTGGCAAACGCAGGAAGGAATAAACGCCTTGTAGACTCTTATTCTGTGACAAATTATGCAAAAGGTACTGGACAGATAACGAAAGTACCGGAAATATTCAGGTTGTCGGACGATTTTGCACGCGACAGTGCCGAAATATGTGGCTCTGCTTATGTAATGGAAGGTGTGTACGATATTGACTATAAATATCCGGATAGTTACAATACTGTAATAACAGCATTCAAATCGTCATTCCCTATTGAAATGCCTGTTCAGATTTGGAATCCTTCTGATCTGGATTTTTATTCTGATTATGTTGGAGGTGGTATTTCTCCTCTTGGCAGAAATGCTTTATCTGCATATAGTTTTAAACTGGAAGGCTATTATATGAATGATGAAGGGCGTATGATTAACAAGATCAGGTTAATACCAAAAGGAAAAAGTTCTGCAGCATTCACCGGGCATATATACATAGTAGAGGATTTATGGTGTTTGTCGGATGCCGACCTTTATATTTCTAATTCCATGTATAGCATAAATCTTATTGTAAATGCTAAAGAAATGCGGAATGGAGTATTTTTGCCTGCAACATCAAGCATAAAGGCTAATGCTTCAGTAATGGGCATGGAATTATCTTTTGGACTTTTCTCTTCTTCTAACTATTCTGATATAGATATTGCTGAAATGGACTCTGATTATAGTAACTTTAAAACAGAGGTGAGTAATAGAATTACGGACAATAAAAAGAAAGTACGTGCAGAACGGATTGGGGAGGAAATAGCCGAAATAATGTCCGATGGTGAACTGACTACCAAAAAAGCAATTAAGGTAGTAAAATTGAATGAAAAGTTGTCCGAGCTGCAATTAACAGATACTTTGAAAGGAGCGGAGCGATATAATCTTGATTTGAGGGCTGTCCGTAAACAGAATGTGCTTGAAGGTGCTATGACACGCGATTCTCTTTACTGGGCTTCAGCCCGTATGGTTCCCCTTAATGACGAAGAATCCCTGAGTTACAAGAAATCTGAAGAGGAATTGCTGAAGGATTCAGTTAAGAGGCTTTCTGTTCTTGAATTATTGGCTGGGCATAAATTCTATAACAAAACACGCAAATTATGGATAAAAAGTCCTGGAATGGATAGAATATTGTATGACATTAATGCTGTTGACGGATTTAACATTGGAGCAGATGTAGAATTAGGCCTTGATTTAAATAATGGTGGAGAAATATCTCTCAGACCTTGGGGATATTATCTTACTCATAGAAAGGATGCAAACTATGGTGCTGAGCTTAACGTTGATTATGCTCCTGCTATAAACGGTAAAATGTCTGTTTCGGGTGGGCATGAAACAGCTGACTATAATGGTACACGAGGATATAGAAGATATTTTAATATGTTCTCTACATTCATATTTGGAGATAATTATGCAAAATTCTATGATAATAAATTTATAAGTTTCGATAATTCGGTTGATATTGCCAATGGCCTTGATTTTACGGTTGAAGCTGAATATTCTATGCGTTCTGTTTTAAATAATACAATACATAAGTTTAGAAAACATCTGTTTGAACCAAATGTTCCTGTATCAGAAAATTATAGAAGTATGCCGGACAACTCTATGTTGCATTTTTCAGGGACTATTAAATATACTCCTGCGTCTTATTATAGATATATTGATGGTAGAAAAGTTTACATAAAGTCGAAATACCCTACCTTTACTGCATCGTATGCTCATGGGTTTGAAATGGGTAATGAGACTGGCAGTAATTCTGTGTATAACAGAATTGAACTTGGCATATCTCATAAAGTCAATTTTGTAATGTCTGGTTTAAACTACTGGGTAAATGCTGGAATGTTTATTGACTCGAAGAATGTATATTTCCCTGATTTCCATCATGCTCCGGTAAATCCTTTTTATTTATCATTCTATGGCGATAAAGATTGCTTTATGTTGCCTGGGAATTATGAATACTCCACACCTGACAAGTGGGTGAGTGGCGGTGCAAGTTATAAAGCCGGCAGAATATTATTGAACTTTATACCGTTTCTAGACAAGCCTTTAAATACAGAAAGCATTGGGTTTAGGACTATGGCTGTTAAAGGACTGCCTGTGTTTAATGAAATAGAGTATCGTTATAACTACATGGATATAATCAGTATTGGTGTAGCTGCAGCATTCAGAGGCGACAAGTATGCGGGAGCAGGTTTCACTGTGGGTATACCTATTGGTAAGGTTTTATATCCGTTACATTAAACTTATTTGAATTTACTAAAAAGCCTCAATAATATGGAAAACAATTTCACTGATTTGTAATTGTTACAAAATAATAATTATATTTGCTGCAGAACCAATATCATTTTAAGTTATGAAAAAAATCGTTTCTGTATCTTTGTTTTTACTGGGCATTATGTTTTTTGATATAGCATTTGCTCAGGAAAAGGTTATTACACGCGGAGTAGAGGTGTCTACCAATGGTTATATGCCTGAAGTTGGTGTAAAGGCACCTGATTTCGCTGCTACAGATAAGGGTATGAATGAAATATCTCTTTCATCGTTCAAGGGTAAAAAAGTAGTTTTGAATATTTTTCCTAGCTTGGATACACCAACTTGTGCCCTTTCTGTGAGAAAGTTTAACACCGAAGCTGCCTCTTTTGAAAATACAGTTGTACTCTGCATTTCAAAGGATTTGCCTTTTGCCCAAACAAGATTCTGTTCTACCGAAGGTTTGGATAGGGTTGTACCTCTGTCTGTTTTTAGAAGTGAGGATTTTGACAAAAGCTATGGCTTGATTATTGCAGAAGGTCCTATGAGGGGATTGACAACAAGAGCTGTGATAGTAATTGATGAAACGGGAAAGATTATTTATAGGCAACTCGTAAAGAATGTTTCTGAAGAGCCTGATTATCAGAAGGCTATAGAACGATTGAAATAGAATGTTAATTCTCTTAAATAGAAAAATCCTCTTATCATAGAAATGGTTCTCTGATAAGAGGATTTTTAATGAAATGTGCATACAAATCTTGGTGCCGACGATGGTCGGCAGCACTGCTCACTATTGTCGGCAATGCTGTCGACCATCGTCAGCAGCAGTTTTTGTCTGCTCATTTATATAAAGTTTAGTATACCTTTTCAAGGATTTCTTTTGCAACAGTACCTGTTACCAGTCCGTCCTCGCCGAAGTGTACGCCTCTTTCATTGAAACGACGTTCAATTTCGTCTATCACTTCCCTGCCAATATTGTTTTCAGAAAGTGAAGTAGTAAGACCAAGTGAATTGAAGAACTCGCGAGTCTTGCGGATTATCTCGTTTATACGGAAATCATGTGTTCCGTTATTTACACCGAATACTCTAGTACCTACCTGCATGATTTTTTCACCTTTCTGCTGGCGGAGTACATCCATTGTGCCTGGAAGTATTATAGCAAGAGTATGTCCGTGAGTAAGTCCGGTAAGTGCTGTTACTTCGTGACCAATCATGTGTGTAGCCCAGTCCTGCGATACACCCATTGCGATGAAACCGTTAAGAGCCATTGTGGCACACATCATGAAGTCTGCCATATTCTGGTAGTCTTGCTTGTTTTCCTTGATTTTTGGAGCAATCTCTACCAGTGTCTGAAGGATGCTTTCTGCCCAGCGGTCCATTACTCTTGATTCGCCCGATTTAGTGAGATACTGTTCCATAACGTGTACGAATGTATCTGCAATGCCGCATGCAATCTGGTAGTCAGGCAGTGAGTAAGTAACTTCAGGGTCTAGGATTGAAAATTTAGGGAAGTTTGAGAAGAAGGCATACTTCTCTTTCGTTTCCTTGCATGAAATAACGGCACCGTCGTTCATTTCCGAACCTGTGGCTGGTATAGTCAGAACTGTTCCAAGAGGAATTGTTTTGTCGGCTTTTCCTTTTTTTACCAAATCCCATGCATCTCCATCGTAAAGCAGACCGGCAGAGATTAGTTTTGTTCCATCGATTACGGAACCACCTCCCACAGCAAGAAGAAAATCTACTTTTTCGGCTTTTCCAAGTGCAATAGCCTCGCGCAGGGTTTCTATGGCCGGATTTGGCTCTATACCCCAGAATTCAACAGTATTATGATTTTTCAGGGCTTCCTTTACCTGGTCGTATACTCCGTTTCTCTTTACACTTCCTCCGCCGAAAGTAATCATGATTTTCTTGTCGGTAGGTATCTCTTTGCTTAACTGGGCAATCATGCCTTTGCCCATAATCAGTTTTGTAGGATTCTGAAAACAAAAATTGTTCAACATATTATTCTGTTTTTATTGTTTTAAATTTGTTTGCAAATGTACATATTTATACCGATAGTTCAAACTATATATTTTTAACGAATATGTGTCTGTTTTTGTTTATCTCTTAATTAAGATAGGCTGCACCTCGGAATTAAAAATTGAAAACCCTGTTTTCACTTTGTACTTCATTCGGTTTGCGCTATCTTTGTACCCTCGAAAACTATATTAATCATGAATAGAATAAAAAAATTGATTGTTCTAGCTGTTTTGCTGCTGAATGTTTTTGCTTTCAGCGCTCAGACAGCATCTCCAAAACGTGAGTTTCGTGGGGCATGGATACAGTGTGTAAACGGACAGTTTCAGGGTATGCCTGCCGAAACTATGAAGCAAACTCTTCTGAAACAGCTTGATAATTTGCAGGGAGCAGGTATTAATGCCATTATATTTCAGGTCAGGGCCGAGGCTGATGCTTTATATAAGTCATCGTACGAACCGTGGAGCCGTTTTCTTACCGGTATTCAGGGTGTCCAGCCTTCGCCGGCTTGGGACCCGTTGCAGTTTATGATTGACGAATGTCATAAGCGCGGAATGGAACTGCATGCATGGATTAATCCATACCGTGCATGTACAAAGGGAACTACAAGATTGTCTCCTCTGCATCCTTATCACAAACATCCGGAACTGTTCGTGAAGTATGCAGGACAGCTTTATTTCGATCCTGGATTTCCTGACAACAGAAAGTATATATGTAAGATTGTTCGCGATATAGTGAGCCGATATGATGTAGATGCCATACACATGGACGACTATTTCTATCCTTATCCTAATCCCGGGGAGAACTTTCCTGACGATGTAAGTTTCGCTGCATACGGTCGTGGATTTACAGATAGGAACGAATGGAGAAGAAACAATGTGAATGTTCTTATCAAGGAACTTCATGAGACAATCCGTGAATGTAAGCCTTGGGTGAAATTCGGTATTTCTCCTTTCGGAATATATCGCAACAAACGTACTTCTCCTGAAGGTAGTGAAACTCGCGGATTGCAGAATTATGATGATTTGTATGCTGATGTTCTGTTGTGGGTGAACGAGGGTTGGATAGATTATAACATCCCGCAGGTATATTGGGAGATTGGTCATCCTGCTGCCGACTATGAAACTTTGGTTAAGTGGTGGGCCGAGAAATCCAGTGCGCGTCCTCTTTATATCGGTCAGGATGTATACAGAACTGTCAAGAAAGCAGATTTGGATAATCCTTCTGTACATCAAATGGGTGCAAAATATGATTTGCAGCGTTCGTTGCCTGCAGTGCAGGGCAGTTGTCAGTGGTATTCTGCTGCTGTAATAGAGAATCCGGGAAATTACAGGACTATATTGGCTAAGAATTATCATAAATATCCTGCTCTGCAGCCTCTATATCCGTTTATTGATGACAAAGCTCCTGGAAAGGTTAAAAAACTGAAGGATGTATGGACCGAGTATGGATATATTCTTTTCTGGACTGCTCCTAAAGCCAAGACAGAAATGGATGAGGCTGTTCAATACGTAGTCTACAGGTTTGAGAATAAGGAAAAGGTAAATCTTGATGATGCATCGAAGATAGTTGCCATAACAAGAGATACTTTCTATAAACTGCCTTATGAGGATGGAAAAACTAAGTACCGCTACGTGGTGACAGCCCTTGACAGACTGAATAATGAATCTAAAGCGGTATCGGAGAAGGTTAAACTGTAATCTATGTTTTCTGAATATATGTCTGCGGCTCAAGTTGCTTCATTAAACTTGAGCCGCAGCTGTTTTATGTAGTATTTAAACAGCGATTAAATACTACTTAAATGCTGTTTAAAGCTTGTTCCAAATCGTTCTTTAAATCGTCAATGTGTTCCAGACCAATAGATAGCCTGATAGTTCCCTGATGGATATCCTGTTCCAGAAGTTCGCTTTCATTCAACTGCGAATGTGTAGTGCTGGCAGGATGTATCACCAGCGATTTGGCATCTGCTACGTTTGCAAGCAATGAGAATATTTTCAGACTGTCTATAAATTTATGTGCCTCTTCCTTACCACCGTTTATCTCGAAAGTAAAGATTGAACCTCCGCCTTTAGGCAGGTATCTATTATACAGTCCATGATTAGGGTGGGATGGGAGTGAAGGATGGTTCACTTTCTTCACCTTTGGGTGGGAAGCAAGATACGAAACTATTTTAAGTGCGTTCTCTACGTGGCGTTCTACTCTCAGCGACAGAGTTTCAAGACCTTGCAGGAGCAAAAAGGCATTGAACGGGCTTATAGCTGCTCCTGTATCTCTAAGCAGTGTTGTTCTTATTCTCGTAACAAAAGCAGTGTTTGGGGCTAAATCTGTAAACCTTATTCCATGATATGATGCATCAGGTTCCGTAAGTTGAGGGAACTTTCCGGATGCTTTCCAGTTGAATTTCCCTGAATCTACAATAACTCCGCCAAGAGACGTTCCGTGTCCACCTATGAATTTTGTTGCAGAATGTACCACTATATCTGCGCCATGCTCTATCGGGCGAATAAGATACGGCGTTCCGAACGTATTGTCTATTATCAGAGGTATGTTGTGTCTGTGAGCTATGTCGGCAACTGCCTGTATGTCTATTATATTTGAATTCGGATTACCAAGTGTTTCAATAAATACGGCTTTTGTATTTTCTTGGATAGCCTTTTCAAAGTTCTCGATATTGTCAGGATCTACAAAGCTTGTGTTGATTCCGTATGTAGGAAGTGTGTGTGCCAGTAGGTTGTAGCTTCCTCCGTAAATAGTTTTTGCCGCTACTATATGGTCGCCTTGTTTGGCAATATTAAGGAAAGAATAGGTAATGGCTGCTGCTCCTGAGGCCACAGCAAGAGCAGCCTTTCCACCTTCAAGTGCTGCTATCCTTTGTTCTAAAACTCCCTGTGTTGGATTTCCCAGTCGTCCGTATATTTCTTCGCTCGCCTGAAGCCCGAACAAGGCTTCTGCATGTTCAGAATTGTTGAATACGTATGATGTAGTCTGGTATATAGGTACAGCCCTTGCACCTGTTGCCTTATCTGCGTTTTCCTGTCCTACGTGTAGCTGCAATGTCTCGAAATGTAGTTTCTGTGTATTTGTCATAATCTATATAGCTTTATTGTTACGTTTGCAAAGTTATATTCTATGGTGATATAATCCAATATTTATGTAAAATATAGAAAATATCACTATAATATATTATTACTGTCCGCTAAAAGTTCATACATCATTATAATGATAGGGCCGTCCTCCGATTTTGGAAGTCAGCCCTATTTTGGTTATCTTTGAGTCACCACACTAAAAGTTTAACCATGAGCAAAAGTACA
>NZ_JADYTJ010000001.1 GCF_021531075.1 Bacteroides caecigallinarum
CAGTTTGTTGATTCATGTGAAGTGATCTGAAAAGTAAATAAAGATATTCAGGTGACTATAGCACGAAGGTTCCACCTCTTCCCATTCCGAACAGAGAAGTTAAGCTTCGTCACGCCGATGGTACTGCGTACATGTGGGAGAGTAGGTAGTCGCCGTTTTAATAGAGAAAGATCCCCGAGGTAGAGATACTTCGGGGATTTTCGCGTTTATTGGGATTCAAAATTACAGGGCATTATATGTTTCTCGCACGATAATGTTCAAAACTACCCTTTATAAACGAATTACACCCCAAAAGCTTTTGGTTTAGCTTTTGGGGTGTAATTCGTCTTGAAAAGGTTTTTTTCTTTTTGTACTTAGAGTATTTATTTTTCTTTCTCAGTTTCTTCCTGGGCAAAAGCAGCTTCCTCTGCCTCGGAAATTATTTTCTCGTCATCACTATATGTCTTTTCAATAGAGTCGAATTTATATTCTTCTTCAATTATTGTATCTAGATTATTCTGTGTGTCATTGTGTACAGGTTTCTCTGCATTTTCTCTTTCATTTTTGGCTGCAAATATAGCATCAATGAATAACGAATCCTTTTTAATCATATTCATTGTGGTATGGGCAGCTTCCTGCTGTGACTCTTTCTTTGAATAACCTTTACCTATGCCTCCAGGAATGTTTTCAACAATAATTTGACTTTCAAAAATAGGATTCTGACTCTCGTCCAAACTTTGTCCTATTAGTCGGAACTCTATTTCAAATTTATTTTTCTGACTCCATTCTATTAATTTTGATTTGAAATTGACTTCTTTACGAGATATTTTGTCGAGATTTATATATTGGCCAATAATCCGTTTTTCCATGAACTTCTTACAAGCCCTGTATCCGCGGTCAAGATAAATTGCTCCTATAAGTGCTTCGAATGCGTTTCCACTCATATAGCTGTTGTGTGAAGATTGTTTGGAAGAATATTTTATAAGTTTATCCAGACCGATATTTATGGCAATATTGTTTAATGTCTCTCTTTGTACGATTTTCGATCTTGTATTTGTAAGAAAGCCTTCTCTTTTACCTTCAAATCTTTTATATACAATATCAGCTACTACAGCGTCCAGTATTGCATCTCCTAAAAACTCTAGTCGTTCATTGTTTATAAGCTTACCTTGAGTCTTTACAGATGATGATTTGTGAAGTAGGGCTTGTTTGTATATTTCAATGTTATGGGGATAAAACCCTAAAATCCTATAAAAACGAAAATAAGGCTCCTTTTCCTTTCGGAAAAAGAGTCTTATTCTATCTGTAATATTTGCTAACACAGTTTATTCAGTGTATTTTTTAACGATTACACAAGCATTGTGACCGCCAAAACCAAATGTATTACTCAATGCAGCACGTACTGTACGTTTTTGAGCTGTATTGAATGTAAAATTAAGGTTATAGTCGATATTTTCATCGTTGTCACCTTCTTCGTGGTTAATTGTTGGAGGTACAATGTCATTCTTAACAGACAAAACACTCGCAATGGCTTCTACACCACCAGTGGCTCCAAGCAAATGACCTGTCATAGACTTAGTAGAGCTAATGTTAAGTTTATAAGCATGTTCGCCGAAAACTTCTTTGATAGCTTTTACTTCAGAAACGTCTCCTACAGGAGTTGATGTTCCGTGAACATTGATGTAGTCGATGTCTTCCGGTTGCATTCCTGCATCTTCCAGTGCATTCATCATAACCAATTTAGCACCAAGTCCTTCAGGATGAGATGCAGTAAGATGATGTGCATCTGCAGAAGCACCAACACCGGCAAGTTCTGCATAAATCTTGGCTCCACGAGCTTTGGCATGTTCCAGTTCCTCAAGAATCAGAATACCTGCACCTTCTCCCATAACGAATCCGTCACGGCTTGCACTGAATGGACGTGAAGCGCGACTTGGATCATCATTGCGAGTAGAGAGTGCGTGCATTGCATTAAAACCACCAACACCAGCTGCGAAGATAGCTGCTTCAGCACCACCTGTTACTATTATATTAGCTTTGCCTAAGCGGATATAGTTGAAAGCGTCGGCAATGGCATTTGATGATGAAGCACATGCAGAAGTAGTAGTGAAGTTAGGTCCGTGGAAACCGTACATGATAGAAATCTGGCCGGATGCGATGTCGGCAATCATTTTTGGTATGAAGAAAGGACTGAATTTTGGTCCAATAGTATCTTTTGTCTGTTCGTATCCACCGACTTCCTCTTCGAAAGTACGGATACCACCGATACCAACACCCAAAATAACACCAACTTTGTTCAAGTCTTCTTTTTCTACATCAATAGCAGCATCTGTTACAGCTTCTTTGGCTGCAGCTACTGCGTATTGTGTATAGAGGTCCATCTTGCGAGCCTCTTTACGGTCCATATAATCTGCCGCATTGAAGTTTTTAACTTCACATGCAAACTGAGTCTTAAACTTTGAAGCATCAAAGTGAGTAATAGGTCCTGCCCCACTTACTCCATTGATAAGATTGTTCCAAAATTCTGGAACAGTATTACCCAATGGTGTTAATGCGCCAAGACCTGTTACTACTACTCTCTTTAATTCCATAAATTTTAGAGAATTAATTATTTGTTAGCTTCGATGTAAGAGATAGCGTCGCCTACAGTCTGGATCTTTTCTGCCTGATCATCTGGAATAGAGATACCGAATTCTTTTTCGAATTCCATGATCAATTCAACTGTATCCAAAGAGTCAGCACCTAGGTCGTTAGTAAAGCTAGCTGTTGCTACTACTTCTGATTCTTCTACACCTAATTTATCAACGATAATTTTCTGTACTTTTGATGCAATTTCAGACATAATTCTAAATTTTTAAGTTTATAAAATTGTTTTTTGATTAAATATTTGCTGCAAAGGAATAAATATTTCTTGTTTTCACCAAATATTCAGCGAAATAAATGCATTTTTTTGCACAAAAACATCTGTATTGTGCATAAAATAGCATGTAATTCTCGTAAAAATCGTTATTATTCTTTCCTAAGATTATAATTTCCTCTTATCTTTTCGAAATCCTCAGGATGGGCAATTAGTATATTGTAGTCATTCTTAGGATTGTAGCATGAAAGTATATTATCTTTTTTATCCGATGGCCCTAATGATTTTATGTTTTCTGGCAATGATGAATCTATATCTAAGTTAATTTGGAAAAAATCACATAATGATTTTAACGTCATCATTGTTGCATTATATTTCCCGTCAATTGAATATCCTGCAATATGTGGTGTGCCTATGTAGACTTTATTAAGTAGTTCAAGATTTATGTTTGGTTCGTTTTCCCATACGTCTATTATGGTTTCCGATACACAATTTTTTCTGATTGCATTTAGTATAGCGTTAGTATCAATGACTTCCCCTCTCGAAGTGTTGATAATGACTGGCTTTTTACGTAATGAATTGAAAAAATTATTATCAGCTAGGTGGAATGTTTTATATTTCCCTTCTTTAATAAGTGGGGTGTGGAAAGTGATAATATCGCATTCCCTCACTATCGTGTCAATATCTACAAAACCACTCTCACCACAGTCTTTTCTTGGAGGATCATTCAACAGAACATTCATCCCATATCTTTTTGCCAAAGACATTATTCTGGAACCGACATTGCCAACTCCGACTATGCCCATACAAATATTGTCTGTGTTTAATCCTTTCTCCTTCTTAAGCAAACTTATTACAGCATCTATATACTGTTCAACGGCTCCTGCATTGCAACCAGGACAGTTTTTCCATACTATTCCTGCCTGTTTGCAATAATCTGTATCTATATGGTCAAAGCCAATTGTTGCAGTCCCTATGAACTTTACGCTGCTACCTTCCAGTAGTTGTCTGTTGCATTGAGTCCTTGTTCTCGTTATAATTGCATCTGCGTCTTTTACATATTCTGCATTAATTTCATTTCCTGGCAGATATACGACATCTTCTGTAATTTTAGCCAGAGTTTCTCTTATATAGGGAATTTTGTTGTCAACAACTATTTTCATATTTTTATTCAGTCTAAAGGGCTTGCATGTCATTCAGCCTTTTGTAGTAACCGTTTTTCTTTAGTAATTCTTCATGTTTACCGCTTTCTACAATATTACCTTCATAAAGTACATATATTGTATCAGCATTTTTTATGGTTGATAATCTATGTGCAATAGCTATAGTGGTACGAGTTTTCATTAATCTTTCAAGTGCTTCCTGTACCAGTCTTTCGCTTTCTGTATCGAGTGCAGAGGTTGCTTCATCTAATATTAATATTGCAGGATTTTTTAAAATAGCTCTTGCTATTGATATCCTTTGACGCTGTCCTCCTGAAAGACGGCATCCTCTATCACCTATGTTGGTATTATAACCTTCTTCTGTCTCCATAATGAAATCGTGAGCATTTGCTATCTTTGCAGCTTCAATAACTTGTTCCATTGTAGCATTTTCTACTCCAAATGTAATATTGTTCAGGAATGTGTCGTTAAATAAGATTGCTTCCTGATTTACATTTCCTATTAGTGAACGTAAATCCTTAACTGCAAGATCTTTAACATCTATTCCGTCTATCATGACTTTTCCTTTTTGCACGTCATGGAAGCGTGGAATTAGGTCTACTAGGGTAGATTTTCCTGATCCGCTTTGTCCTACAAGAGCTATTGTCTCACCTTTCTTTATTTTAAGATTAATATCATGCAGAATTTCATTTTCTCCATAGCTGAATGATACGTTTTGGAATGTTATATCACTTTTAAGCTCATTGATATGTACAGCATTGCTTTTTTCGATAATATTGTTTTCTGCTTTTAGGATTTTGTCCACTCTTTCCATCGAAGCTAATCCTTTAGGAATGCTGTATCCTGCTTTGGAGAATTCCTTCAGAGGGTTTATAACACTATACAATATAACCATATAGAATATAAATGTCGGTGCATCTATTGATGATTTTTCTCCAAGTATCAGTGAACCTCCAAACCACAATACTATTACTATTAATATTGTACCAAGGAATTCACTCATAGGATGTGCTAAAGCTTGACGTGTCGCTACTTTGTTTGTTGCTTGTCTGAACTCATTGCTGCATTTATTAAAGCGGTTTATCATTTTTTCTTCTGCTACGAATGCTTTTATAATTCGCAAACCTCCAAGTGTTTCTTCAAGTTGTGACATCGTTTCGCTCCATTTGTCTTGAGCTTCCAACGATTTTCTTTTAAGTTTTCTTCCAACTTGTCCCATTACCCATCCCATTGTAGGCAGAACAAGTAGTGTGAATACTGTCAATTGCCAGCTTGTAATAAAGAGTGTAGCGAAGTATGATATAATAAGGATTGGATTCTTAAGTAACATATCCAGCGAACTGGTTATAGATGTCTCTATTTCTGTTACGTCACCGCTCATTCTTGCTATAATATCTCCTTTCCTTTCTGAAGAAAAGAAATTAAGTGGAAGGTACATTATTTTCGAGTATACCAGTGTCCTGATATCGCGTACTACTCCTGTACGTAGCGGAATCATTACAGCTGATGACCCGAAATAACATGCTGTTTTAAGTAATGTCATTCCTGCCAGAAATAATCCAAGCCACAATAGTGTGTTTGACGAACCATATATTTCTATTAATTGGGATACATAATAATAGAAGTTATTTACAGCCGCATCTTTTAAAGGTGCACTTCCCCATTCCATGAATGTGTATACTTTATCACCTCCATCTGTCTTGAATAAAATATTCAGTATTGGTATTAACAATGAGAATGAGAAAACATTGAAAATTGCAGATAGCACATTTAATATTACTGCCCATGCAACAAATCTTTTATACGGCGATACAAACCTTTTTAGTAAACTGAAAAATTCTTTCATCAATGTATTATTTGGTAAATTTTGATTTATCAATCTTTGTTATCTTCATCTTTGAACCATGAAGCATACATAAGATATCCGTTAGCTATCTTCTGGTTTAATTCTTTACTTTGTTCTGGATCTACTTTCTTTATGAATTTTGCAGGGACTCCACCCCAAAGAGTATGTGGCTCTATTTTTGTATTGGCCAATACCAAAGCACCTGCAGCAACAATAGCACCTTCACCTACTACTGCATTGTCCAATAAGGTAGATCCCATGCCTATAAGTGCATTGTCTTTTACGCATGCACCGTGTAATGTAACATTGTGCCCTATGGATACATCATTGCCAATTTCAATGACTGATTTTTCGTATAGTGTATGTAGTACTGTTCCGTCTTGGATATTTACTCTGTTGCCAATCCGAATAGAGTTTACATCACCTCTTAATACAGTATTGAACCAAATGCTACAGTCGTCTCCCATCACTACATCTCCTATTATTGTAGCATTGTCTGCAAGATAGCAGTTATTACCCATTTTGGGGGTGTAACCTCTTACTGATTTTATTAATGCCATATGATATAAATATAAAAAAAGATTATTGACAAAAGTGCGAATTAATTCTATTATCTTATATCTTACACCTTCATTTTCTGTATTTTTACCAAGTTATTTATCTATTTGTATTATATAAAACTGGATTATTAAATATTTTAATTTAAAAAAGTGCTTTTTATTTGGTAATTAAATAATATGTTTTTATATTTGCACAGAAGTTAATAAAGATATTTGTTTAATATTTAAAATAACCCGTATCTCTTTAATCGTTTTTTAATTTGGATTTTAAGAAAATAATTCTATTCTAAGAAAAAAATCACATTCACTTGTTTTTCATTCATTCTAGAAAACGTTGCCCGTTGATGGGCAGCGTTTTTTGTTTGTATCTGTTATCCCTATATTATTTTGTTTGTGTATATCCTTCAGACTTTAACAGCTCGATAATTTTTTGTTTGAAATCTCCTTGTATAATAATTTCCCCATTCTTGGCAGAACCTCCAACTCCACATTTGGTTTTAAGGATTTTCCCAAGTTCCTTAAGGTCATCATCACAGCCTGTAAATCCGGTTATTAACGTTACGGTTTTTCCTCCTCTTCCTTTTTTTTCTATTGAAACTCTGAGTTTTTGGTCTTTCTTATCAGGAGTTACACATTCTTCCTCTGTTTCCTCTGTTTGATATTTAAAATCTGGATTTGTGGAATACACAATGTTAAGTCTCTCTTTCCAATCATTATTTTTCATATTCTGGTAATATTTAATTTCAATCAAAGATATAAACTTTTTCTTTATTATGTGTGCGTTTACAAATAAATAGACTAATTTTGCAATTAACAGTATAGTTTTATTTATGTCATGACAGCGCCAGTTCGAAAAATATCGGATAATGTACCGGAACCTACACTTCGTCGTCTGCCTTGGTATTTGTCTTGTGCAAAACTGATGAGAAACCAAGGGGAAAAGTATGTATCATCTACACAGATTTCCAGACAGATAAATATTGATGCTTCACAAGTAGCAAAAGACTTATCGTATGTAGCTGTTTCAGGACGTACACGTGTTGGATATGATATTGATTGTCTTATTGGTGTGCTCGAAGATTTTCTTGGATTTACCAATATGCATAAGGCATATTTGTTTGGTGTTGGTAGTCTTGGTGCTGCTTTGCTTCAGGATACAGGTCTTTCTCATTTCGGTCTTGAAATAGTGGGCGCATTCGATGTAGATCCTAAAAAGGTGGGTACTAATATTGCCGGAATACCGGTCTACCACACCGATGAGTTTCCGGAAATAATAAAAAAATCTAATGTAAATATTGGAATCCTTACAGTGCCAATCAGTATTGCTCAGACCATTACTGATTATATGATAGGCGAGGGTATAAAGGCGGTATGGAATTTTACACCGTTCAGAATACGTGTACCCGGAGATATTGTGGTGCAGAATACGTCGCTGTATGCACATCTGGCTGTTATGTTCAATCGTTTGAATGAAGAATTAAAATAACCGATATACATATATGAAGATTATAGCAACAGGGATGAACTATTCCCTTCACTGCAAGGAACTTCATGCCGATGAAGCCTTGCCACAGGAACCGGTAATTTTTATGAAACCGGATTCTGCATTACTTAAGGACAGCAAACCTTTTTTTATTCCGGATTTTTCGAAACAGACAGACTACGAGACAGAACTGGTAGTACGTATCAACAGACTGGGGAAGAATATCTCCGAGCGTTTTGCACATCGTTATTATGATGCTGTGACAGTAGGTATTGATTTTACAGCTCGTGATTTGCAGAAAAAATTCCGTTCGGAGGGAAAACCCTGGGAACTGTGTAAAGGCTTCGACAGTTCTGCCGCTATCGGTGATTGGGTAAGTATCGATAGGTTTAATGATATACAGGATATACACTTTCGTCTTGACATTGACGGTAAAACCGTACAGACCGGTCATACCCGCGATATGCTTTTCGGAGTGGACAGGATAATAGCCTATGTCAGTCAGTTCTGTACACTGAAAATAGGAGATTTGCTGTTTACCGGTACTCCGGCAGGAGTAGGGCCGGTGAGTATAGATAATCATTTGGAGGGATATCTTGAAAATGAAAAAGTTCTGGATTTTTATATACGATGAAGATAAGAGTAGGATTTGGTTATGATGTACACCGTCTGGTACCCGAAAGGGAGCTTTGGCTTGGTGGAATAAAGTGGGAACACGAACTTGGATTGTTGGGGCATTCTGATGCCGACGTACTGATACATGCCATATGCGACGCCCTTCTGGGAGCAGCCAACATGCGTGATATAGGTTATCATTTCCCGGATAATGCAGGTGAATTTAAGGATATAGACAGTAAGATATTACTGGCACGTACGGTAAAACTGATAGAGGAAAAAGGTTACACTATAGGTAATATTGATGCTACTGTCTGTGCAGAACGCCCGAAGCTAAAGGCCGGAATCCCGGAAATGCAGAAGGTGTTGGCCCGAGTCATGGGAATAGATGTGGATGATGTTTCGATAAAGGCTACAACAACAGAAAAACTGGGATTTACCGGACGTGAAGAAGGTATTTCCGCCTATGCTACAGTTCTGATTGAAAAAACTTAGTTTTATTTTTTTGTATTGTTCATCCCCTGTTCAGAATATAAAGAGCAGAGGATGAACTTTTCTTATCGGATGTTACGACGCAAATATAATTATAGAATTAATCCCAGTGTGAGCATTATTCCAAATATAAGCATATTCCTTGATGTCTCGCCAAGAATAAGATTCAGCGCTTTTCCTTTATTTATTTTAGCCATTTTTATACTGGTCATGATGTGCAATATCAGGTAAAACTGCGGAAGTAAGGCTGCATATATTTTCCCTATAGTTATGAAATAGAAACAAAGCCAGCATGCCACAAGGCCAAGCAGAAAGTATAGAATAATACCGGCTTTGGCTCCTAATCTTACTACTATTGTTTTTTTACCGCTGATAGCATCTTGCTCTCTGTCTCTGAAATTATTTATCATCAACAGGGTGTCTGTAATGAGTCCGCATGCCAGAGAAGCAATAGTGACCGAAGTATTCCATTCGTGTGACATAATATAATAAGTAAATCCTACAGGGATAAATCCAAAGAATACCAATACGAGTACATCACCCCATCCGTGGTAAGCAAGGGGGTAAGGCCCGGCTGTATATAGAAAAGCAAATACTATGCATGCCACACCTATCGGAATTAATTCCAGCCCACCAAAAAACAATAATGACAGGCCGGTTATACCTGCCAATATTGTAGTTATGCATATTCCTGTTTTCATTCCTTTGGGCGAAATCCACCCCTGTGAACAAGCGCGTTCAGGACCGAGACGGTCTTCGCGGTCAGTCCCTTTTATAAAATCAAAAAGATCATTTATGAAATTGGCATTGATTTGCATAAGAAATGCAAAAACGAAACATAATATAGCAGGAGTCAGTTTGAAGTGTCCGTAAATATAAGCCAATGCGCAACCGATCATAACCGGAATTGCGGCTCCGGTAAGTGTTTTTGGGCGCGATGCCAGAATCCATGCTTTTATTGAATTGGTCTTGACTGTCATAATCTTTTTCTAAAACTTGATACAAAATTAGTATATAAAATGCTATTTTTGCTTATGGAACTGTGAAAAACTTTTTTTATTATAATAAGTAATGGTCCGGGAACATCCCGCAGGGATATAAGACTTTTTACTCCAGGTGAGGTTGTTCTCATTATCCTTGAAACGGCTGAATGATATGTTGTGCCAAGTGATTACTTTTTTACAGAAAATTATACATATGAAATATTAACTTGCTATTTTTGCATACTGAAAAATACCTATATGTCAAAAAATGGAAAAATGTTTTTGGTTTAAAATGAATTCGTATTTACGTTATTTATCTGTATTGTTTTTCTTTTGTCTGTGTACTACTCATACCTTATATTCGCAAAATATGACAAGTCTTATATATACAGAAGATACATCTTTTGTTTCAAACGAAGTTCGCGAACTCAGATTACGTTTTCGTAATATGAATTTTTTTCGTGACAACGAATATAAAGGAAGTCTGGTGAAAGGATATACATTGCCCGGATTATGGATTTTACCTTCCGTGTCATATCAGCCACTCAGGACATTAAAGATTGAAGCCGGAGCATATATGCTAAGGTATTGGGGAGAAAGTAAATATCCCAATACTCATTATGTAAATCTTCCGGAATACGAAACAGCAGGTAATGGCGTTCAGAGTTCGTTTCATGCCGTGCCTTTCTTCCGTGTACATTATGCTCCTCTTCCCGGAGTTTCATTGGTGCTTGGAAATATTTATGGCAGGAATAATCATGGTCTTATTGAGCCTCTTTACAATAAGGAAATGGTTATGACATCAGATCCGGAATCAGGGGTTCAGTTTCTTTGGAATACACGTCATTTGAATTTGGATATGTGGGTCAATTGGGAAAGTTTCATTTTTCAGGAAGACAGTAGACAGGAAGAATTCACTTTTGGCGTATCTTCTCGTATAAAGACTAACTCACTTTTGTCAGAAAACAATAATTTTCATTGTTATATCCCTCTTCAAATACTATTTAAACATCAGGGAGGTGAGATAAACACTACAGCTTCTGAAAGAAGTGTAAAAACATGGATTAATGCAGCTGCGGGCATAGGGCTGGATGTGAAGATGCCTTTCCGATATTTAAGAAAAATGAATATAGAAGTTGATGCTGCATATTATGCTCAGCAAAAGGGTAGTACATTCCCTTTTGATAAAGGTTATGGCTTGTATGGCAGGTTACTGGCAGATATAGGTGATTTTGATATCAAGGCCGGCTATTGGCAGTGTCATAACTTTGTATCACTTATGGGAGATCCTTTGTTCGGTTCAATATCAATGTCCGGTAAGAATCTTGTATACAATAATCCTAAAACGGCCTTTTTAAGCTTGGAGTATTCACATTCTATAGGAAAAGGTTTCGCTTTGGGAGTTCATGCAGATGTCTATAATACATTTAAGTGCGATGTAAGTCAATACGCCACAAATGTAGAGACACATGACAGTAAAACTTACATTCCTAATTCCGTGAGCTTTATTGCCGGAATATATTTGAAAACAGACTTCGGATTCCTGTTGAAGCGTTTCTAAGCCCCTTATTTATCTTTGGTAATGCTTTTTGATATTGCATCAATTACCTTTTCTGATGTATTTATTATATTGCGGGCATGAACGTCGGCCAAAGTTGGGTCTGTGCTTTTGTTCTTATGTTCATCCAGCCATTGTAGAGACGGTATCGCACTTTTGGCTTCTATCATGATAAATGTTGGAAGCATTTTATGGGCAATACTGCATATCGTAATTGTATCTTTTTCTTCTATTGCGATTTTTAGTTTGTTTATGTTCTTTTCTGTTTCATCCACAAAAGTCGACAATATGTTTTTTGCTGCTTCTTCATCATCAATCGAGAATTCTGTTAAACGTAAGAAATTAAAATCTTCTTCATCGTTTTTGTTTTTCACCTTTTCTTCAGCAGCTTGTTCTGTATTAATAGCTATATCTTGCATGTTTCCTAATCCTGTAGATAGAGCTTCATATAAGTCTGTACGACTGAATGGTTTGCGTAAAACAGCCGCAAACCCACGTCTTACAAATTCTTTATCCTCCGGGACGGCACGTGCCGTTATTGCAACAATAGGGATGGACTTGGCTTGTTCACATGACAGTTCGCGTATCGACTCCAGAAGTTTGAAACCGTCTAAAGCAGGCATCTGTATATCTGTGAATAAAATATCGTACTTTTCTTCTTTGATTTTTGCGAAAACCTCGTCCGGATGTTGACAACATGTTATAGACTCTATAGCATTGCTGTTTATACTAAGTAGCATGTCATGGGTGAGTTGCATCTGTATTCTGTCATCGTCAATTATTAGAATACGTATCTTTTTTAAAGAAACAGCATTATTCTCTTTTAGTTCATCATTAGGTATATTTTCTTTTGCGTGAACAAAAGAAGGAAGAGGAATTTTAACCTCAAACGTGCTTCCTTTTCCCGGGGTGCTGTATACGTTTATCTTGCCGTTTTGTAGTTCTGTAAGTTTTTTGGTTATGGACAGTCCAAGTCCGAATCCTTCCTGGCCTTGTGCTCCCGGGAGTCGTGTGAATTCAATGAATATTTTTTTTAATTCTGCATCAGTCATGCCGCAGCCGGTATCGCTCACTGAGAACGTGAATAAGTTGCCTACATACGATGCTGTTAGTGAAATACCGCCTTCCGAAGTGAATTTTAATGCATTTGATATTAAATTTTCTACAATTTGGCGTATACGGAATGGGTCACCCTCCAATGTTACGTTGTCGGAAAATTCCGGTATGTATTTTAATGTGAGTCCCTTCTGGTTTGCCAGTGGAAGAAAACTGTTGTATATGTCTTCCAGCAGTCTGTACGGTCTGAAGGCTACTGGATTAAGATCCATTTTTCCTGCTTCCAGACGGTGATAATCCAGCAATGAAGTAACCAGTGCCAAAAGATGTTGTGCAGAGTTCTTCATATTTGCCAGATAAAAGATTTGTCTCTTGTCTGTAATGAGTCTTTCCAGAAGGTCGGTATATCCAATGATAGAACCTGCCGGAGCTTTTATGTCATGAGTAATTGTGAGCATGAGCTTTTCGCGTGCCCTTAAAAGATTTTCCGCATAGTCTCGTGCTTTTTCAAGTTCTTTACGGTAATGGTTACTACGTGTCAGGTCACGCCATATAATGGTAAAG
The DNA here is from genome assembly GCF_021531075.1 of Bacteroides caecigallinarum. Taxonomy (GTDB): domain Bacteria; phylum Bacteroidota; class Bacteroidia; order Bacteroidales; family Bacteroidaceae; genus Phocaeicola; species Phocaeicola caecigallinarum_B. Next base: position 13,157 of record NZ_JADYTJ010000001.1, read on the forward strand.
AATACCAGAACCAATATTATCCCGGCTACAGATATTCCGGCAATGGCCAGAGCTGCATCTCTTCGTATGGACTGTTCGTGATACATACGTGCGGCAAGTGCCTTTTGTTCGTCTTCTTCAATGCTTTCAAGCAATTGATTTACACGTCTGCTTAAGTGTGTTCCCGCTATCTTCAGCCGGTTTACCCTGTAGCTGAGTGTACGAAGCTCCTCCTGACGTGTCTGAAAAACCTTGTCCTGTATTCCTGACAGCATTGAAGCGATAGTATCTATCGGACTGAATACCTGGTCTATAGTGTCGGTAAAAACTTCCTCCACAATATTGCTTACCTCAGTGGAATCGGCTTTCCCGGGAGAGAAAACATCTGCCAGTCGTTTGAAAAAACTTTTTGGCTCATGCTTTATGGTGTAGGTGTTGTGGTGTGTCACTACTCTGCGTCTCACATGACTCTCTGTAATTAATGAATCATGCTCATGAAGCAGACTGTCCAGTTGTTTGCGATATATCATGTCGGTAGGTGTGGTACTCATAGCTTCCATAACTGCCAGCATGTTGCGTTCCTTGTCGCGGAGCAACATGTTTACAGTATCTATACGCGCTTGCTGGATTGTGTCTGTAAGCTGGCTTCTTAGTGTGTCCAATGACAGATGCACCTTTTTCATAGCCTTTGTGTAAAGCCAGATTTCATCAGTACTTCCTATACGGAGTGCTTGTCCTATTACTTCAGTCTCATATAACCGGCTGATAATGTTGTGTGTCGTACGGCGCCTGTTGTATATGCTTTCTTCGAGTCCCGTGGCTTGTGTGAGAAGGCTCATTTGCTTGTATACATAGCCTATGGCTCCAAATAACAATATAATCAGTACAATGTAGCCGAAAGCCAGTTTTGTCTTGGTTGAAAACATATCAATATCGCTTTTAATGAATTAATTATGTTGTATCAAATCACGCGTCTTGCTTCTGAACCTTAGCCAGTACATAATGCCGGCACTGGTTAACCCGAAAGGGAATGCCATCCACACTCCAATGAGTCCACCATCCAGTACGAAACCGAAAAGATACCCGGCAGGTAATGAAATCACAAAATATGCAATAAATGCGTAAAGCAACATAGGCTTAACATCTGCTATACCTCTAAGGGAGTTTGCAAAGTTTATTTGAAGTGCATCTCCAAACTGGTATAGTAGAAATGGATATATTACTCCGGCAACCATCCGGCTTACTTCTTCGCTGTCTGTGAACCATCCTCCTATGTAGTTTCTCAACAGGAATATGGGTATTCCTGTTATAATCAGCATGACCAGTATTATGTGAAAACCATGATATGCGGTACGACGCACATTCTGCATATCATCCTGACCGTGGAAATTACTTATTCTTACAGATACGGCAGCTCCCATTCCGTAATACATCATGAAGCATACTTGAGAAACAGCCATCATAATCTGATATGATGCCAGTTCCATACTACCTAACCATCCTATCATGATTGCACTTAAACTGAATGATGCAGTTTCCATACCCATTTGTCCTGCTATCGGCCATCCCAATTTGTTCAGATGAATAAATTCGGTCTTGTTTACTTTTCCTTTATTGAACCCAAGTTTAAATTCTTTGTATCTGTCTGTCATGAAGAATAACACAGCAAAAGCTATTACCATGAGTATTCTTGATATAAGAGTGGAGATACCCGCACCTGACAATCCCAATTCCGGGAACCCTAATTTACCATATATAAGAATGTAATTGCCGATAATATTGAGTATATTCCCACTTAACAATATCCACATAGATACTTTTGTATCGGTTATTCCATCGGCAAACTGTTTGAAACCGTTGAACCACAGAATGAATGGTATTGAGGCAAGCAGGATGAGAAAATACGGACGGATATAAGGGATAAGCTCTACGGGCTGTCCCATATACGGTATGGCTGCATAAACTCCTGCCATTACAGCACATACTAGAACTGCCAGCAATGAATTTGCTGCGAGACTGTTTTTAAGTGCACGACCTACGTCGTTATACATGCCACGTCCAAACATACTTCCTACAATGGGAGTAAGTCCGTATGAAAATCCGGTGCTGAAAATTATGGCCAGATTGAACATATTGTTTACAAAACTGGCAGCAGCCAGTTCTGTTGTACTATGATGTCCAATCATTAAAGTATCAGCAAATCCCAATATTATTACTCCTATCTGGCCTATCACTATCGGGATTCCAAGTGACAGTAGTGTACGGTAATGTTGTTTCATTCTTTACTGTCGGATGATTTTTGGTAATACAGAATATTGCAATTCTGTTTTATAAAAGTCCTCTTAGATGCTTCTGCTATTTGTTCTGATGAAACTGAACGATATTTTTGTACTTCATTATTAATGTCTTCAGCTTTACCTATCAGTTCGAAAAAAGCCATATTTGTAGCTACAGACAGATAATTTATATTACTGAAAATCTGTTCACTTTCATATCTGTTCTTTACTTTTTCCAGTTCTGTATTTCCTGTTTTTTCATGTTTTAACCTTTCCAGCTCATTCCATACTTCTTCTTCTGCCTGTTCCAGAGTGATACCTTCGTATGGTTTTCCTGTTATGTGGAAAAGCCCACTGTCTATACTGCCGGATATGTATGCATCAATAGAGCTGAATATCTTTTTCTCGAGTACCAGTCTTTGGATGAAACGCGAAGAACGTCCGTTGCAAAGAATATCAGATATTATATCAAAAGTATGATAATCTTTTTCTTTTCGTCCGCATATGTGGAAAGCCATATATAGAGTATCCACAGGTACATCCCTGTATACTGTCATTCTGCGTTCTTCTGTCTGCAGTTCTTCCTTAGGCAGGTTTCGTGTCTTGATTTTTCTTGAAGGTATACTGCCAAACCACTTCTCTGCCAGTCGTTTGGTTTCCTCAAATGAAATGTTCCCGCTAACCGCCAGTATTGCATTGTTTGGAGCATAGAAACTGTAGAAGAATTCTTTCACTTCATCCAGTGTGGCATTTGTGATATGGCTTATTTCCTTTCCAATAGTAGGCCACCGGTAAGGATGTGTTTTATAAGCCATGTCCCTAAGTATGTGCGATACATCGCCATAAGGCTGGTTCAGGTTTCTTTGTTTGAATTCTTCTGTTACTACATTCTTCTGAATTTCGAGACTTTTTTCATTGAAATCAAGAGACAGCATCCTGTCACTTTCAAGCCAGAACCCGATTTCTGCATTATTGTATGGTAGTGTGATATAATAATTTGTTATATCATTGTTTGTCCATGCATTATTTTCTCCGCCGGCATTTTGTACAGGAGTATCATAGTCCGGTATATTTATCGAGCCTCCAAACATGAGGTGCTCAAACAGGTGAGCAAATCCTGTATGTTCGGGATGTTCATCTCTGGCTCCTACATCATAGAGCACATTCAGGGCCACCATCTGAGTTGTAGTGTCCTCGTTGTGCACTATGCGTAACCCATTATCGAGTATATGACGGTTTACGTTTATCATGGTATTTATTCAATTACTTCAGCCTTAAGTATTCTGATGTCTATTTTAGGACGGTCTGCACGGTTTGTTCCCACTTGTTCTATTTTCTCTACTACATCCATACCTTCTGTCACTTCTCCAAATACAGTGTATGCTCCGTCAAGGTGAGGTGCTCCTCCTATGGTGGTATAAGCTTGCTTTTGTTCTTTAGTATATTTCAGTGCCGGCTCTTTCTCTACAATGTTGCGAGCCTGGTATTCAAGCGAGTCTTGAAGTTCCAGCAATCCTTCTGTATCTCCGGCCTTACGCATTTTGTAAATTTCTTTCATATGCTTGCGTGCCAGATTGTTGAACACTTCTTCCAGACGTGCTTCGTTCATATGGTTTTCCATATTTATCATCTGTGCTTCGCTGAATTTTCTTCCTGTTACTATATAGAACTGACATCCTGAAGATGCTCTTTCAGGATTTACCTCGTCGCCTTGTCTGGCTGCTGCCAAAGCACCTTTTTTGTGGAAAAGGTTTTTATTGAATTCTGCCGGTATAGTATAACCCACGTCGCCGCTTCCTAAAGTTGTAGTGTCTGTAGCATTTTTGCTTAACGGATCACCTGCTTGTATCATAAAATTTTTTATTACACGGTGAAACAAAGTGCTGTCGTATGCTCCTTCTTTTACCAGTTTGATGAAATTTTCTTTATGTTTTGGAGTTTCATCATATAGTTTCACTGTAATGTTGCCCATTGTTGTTTCAAGGCGGACTAATGTTTCGTTTACTTTTTCCATATTTGTCTTTTTTTCTGATTTACTGTTTCCCGTACAAGCCATCAGGCATATGGCCATAATTATAAAAACAAAAGTTTTTTTCATGATTGAATAATCAATTAGTTGTTAATACTCAAACTCTCTGAATGATATGCCCGTTTATTAGAAAGGATAACCTATTGCAAAATGCAGTCCCATTCCATCCTTGAAACGTGGTATATTGTAATATCCCTTTTTCCCGGTGTCATATGGCACATGAAGGGCTATACCCAAGTCCAGACGCAGAACCAAAAAATCAAGATCATAACGTATACCGGCTCCTGTACCGAGAGCTATGCTGTCGAAAAAGCGATTGAACGTAAATTGTGCATTAGGTCGTGCCGGATCATCTCTTAGCAACCATACATTGCCGGCATCCAGAAAAACAGCCCCATTCAGGTTTCCGCCTGCAAATTTAGACAATAATCTGAAACGATACTCCATATTTGCTTCAAGTTTTATGTCTCCGGTCTGGTCTACATATGAATACGTATTGCTGGCCGAAGGCTGATAGCGTCCGGGACCTATCGAACGTATGGTGAATGCACGTATACTGTTTGCTCCTCCCACATAAAACTGTTCGGTATATGGTGCAATGGTTTTGTTTCCATATGACCATATTATTCCTCCCATAGCCCTAAAAGCCAGTTGGTGCATGTCATTGAACCATACCGTATTTCTTATTTCGGAAGAGTATTTAAGAAATTGTGCAAAAGGAGTTCCCAATAATTTCTTGTCTTTTTCTGTAAATTTCTGTCCTAATGCAGCATATATCAGTGATGTTATATTTCCGGCACTGGTAAGTGAATTTTCCCACCACACACGGTTCTTTCTTTTGCGGTATGAGTTATCGAATGTCACCGTATATGACTGTGATGGAATAAACTGGTCATTCAAACTATAGAATAACATAGGATTTTGAGCTGCAATCTGATTGAATTCCTCTGTTCTGTTCTGTAGTGTATTGAATGCAAGGTTTAGAGGTGTGACAGAATGTTTCATACTTCTTTTAGGCTGAAAACTATATGAAACTGTTCCTCCAAACGACAGCATCTTGAAATATCTTGCACGGTTTATTTGTTCGGCATATAGTTTGAAGTTTGTGTTTGAAGGGAAACGGAATGGGTCAATTCTGTCCTTAAGCCACGGTAATACAATACGTGGAAACTCAAGTGAAAGAGCAGCTCCCAACTCATATGAATTCATTACCGAACTACGTCCGTCTACTGTAGAACTTGTTTGCCATTCGTATGAACCTTTCAATTCAAGGTTTAACGAAGCTCCCATACGCATGAAGTTATTTCTGGAAAGATTGAATTTGGCTCCCGGGCCAGTCTGCTTTGTATCTTTTGTAGTCAGGTTAAACTCAAGTTCACTGTCGTATGGCAGATCGAACATTGAGTTTACCTTGATATCAAGCGTGTCGGAACCATTTCGTGGAGTGTATTGGAACTCATTGAACTTGAACACACCAAGTCTGGCCAAAGCTTCCTGTGTATAGTTTTGTCTTGTAAGAGAATAGGTTTCACCACTTCGGTAAAGAAATCTTTTTCTTAAGACACCATATTTTAGTTCCGGCTTTTTGCCAAAATAATTCACTTTAAAATCTCTGGCACAGATTGAATCTTCCGGCTGCTCACCGTTATAGCCAATTAAGTTAACTTCAGTTTTACCTATGATATATTGTTTTTTTGCTTCATCAGGTATATTGTTTCCGGGAACTATTTTTAGGGTTACATAGCCCGGTCGTATAAGTGTATCGGCAAGAAACGAAATATATTCACCACGGAAAAAGTAGTAACCGTTGTCCTTGAAGAGCGATACCAGTCTTTCACGTTCTTCGTTCAGTTTTGTCACGTTGAAATTTTCATTGCTGTGTATCAGCCTTTCATCGAGATGTTTTCTTATTATATTGTCTGCATGTTCAGGAAATCCTTCGTATGTCACCGTATCTATCAGATACGGTTGTCCCATTTTGATGTCATAGCTTATTTTTATTGCGCGTGGGTTTCGTGTACTGTCCACAGAGTAAGTTACGTCACCATTGAAGTATCCATAATCTTTCAGCAGGTTTGACGCTATTTTTACTCTGGTATCAGGATTGACAGACGATAGTGTCACAGGCTTTGCTGCCAGTTTCCTGAAGATCCATTTACCAAGTCCCTTTTCATATTTCTGAAAACTATTGTATATCCATAATCCTACAGGAAGTGGAATTCTGTATTTTGCACTTCCCAGGAAAGAGTTGTTTGGCGCTACACTTACAGCAGCTGTCACCTCGTCTATAGTCTTCTTTCCATGTTCTTTGGTATCTATATCTTCAATATTAATTTTTTTGATACCTGTATATAAAATTTCTTCCTCAGGAAGATTCCTGGTCGTTGAACAAGAGGCTGAAATAATGACAGCAGCCACCAGCAATGGTATTATATGAATTTTCATCTCTATCTGATTAATAATTTTAAAAAAGTTGCAATATAAGATTTGCTTAAGACTACAGTTCTTCTTTCTTTTTCTTCCTTTGGAATATAAACAAATCCTTTATTCTGCTTACTTTTTTCTTAAGCACTATACCTGCCCCGGTCTCTGTTACTTCACCTTCCAGTACATTGGCATATTTCTTGTCGTGGAAGAGTTTTACATATCTGGTTCCACTGTTGTCCAGTCTGTATTCAAGAGAAATATTGTCTATAAATGACTCATCCCTTACAGCTGCATTACCTGTTGAAATTTTACCTCCTATAACTACACGTACGCGGTTGTTCCAGAATCGTTTTGCAAATTGGAAATTATAGTCTGTTCGCGTATCTCCGGTTTCAGTAGCATTCGTCGACTCCATCCCCACACTCAGGTCGATAGTCTTCAGTGCGTTTCCGGCTATACTGTTTATCTGACCTTGCAAATAAGAGTTCAGTGCACTGTTTGCATCCAACTTGGCTGTCGAACTGTCTGAAATATACATTCCTGTCACCAGCATGGTTACTGCAGCCTTATTCTTTTGTGATGCAGACATTGCAGCCAGTTCGTTTTGCATAGAACCGTCTTCAGGTGCATCTATAGTAAATGCAAATCCTAAATCGTTCAGTCTGTTGGTGATGCTTACACCTACATCGAAACTAACCATTCTTGGATTCTGATTCTCTTGGGTTACTGATGCTCTGGTTCTTTCGTATGCCTGAATGTTCAGTCGCGGATCCATTACATTTCCTGTCCATTCAATAAAACTGCCTTCACGAATCCGGAAAGTTTTCAATGGAATGACAGGCATTTCATATTTCATTTCTCCACTCATTAGAGAATATCTGCCGTTCAATAGCATATTGCCGTCAGGTGTATATTGAAATGCCAGATCTCCTCCACCTTCAACCTGCATATAGTTCGTTCCACTTTCGTTAATATCTACCCGGCATTGTACAGCCTGGTCTATATGCAGATTTACAAGCATGTCTATACCTCCCGGTTTTACATTTTGCAATGGCTTTCTTCCGGCAGCAGCCGTATCAGAGAAGTTTACAAATGTGACGGTTTCTGCCAGTCTGTCCTCCACGGTCAGTGGTGATTCGCGCAAAACATATGTGAAATCACTACTACCCAGAATATTTGCATTACCTTTCACCGATATGGCATCAGGAGTACCTTTTATTGAAGTATTCAGGTCAATATACATTTTCCCGTAAACCATAGAAGTCCTGTTCTTTTTAGAATTGAAGACTTCGAAGTTACGAGCCGTCATTTTAAGGTCCATGTACATATTTTCCATATCGGCAAAGTCTATACTACCGTCTATGATATATGGATTCTTTCCTCTTGAGTATATACTGTACTTGTCAAACATCAGTTTGTTGTCTGTCACAGTTACAGGCTTGTTCCCGAAACGGAGACTTACCGAAGCCATAGGTACAAACACATTTACACTGTCCGTCGTCAGACTACCGTTAATGACCGGTGATGCTGATGCTCCATTTATATGAAAATCAGCATTTGCATAACCATACAGCTTTGCCATATCTTCCGGAACAAAGGCACCTGCCAATATTAATGGAAAACGCTGTAGTGTCAAATGTGCATTTATATTATCTTTACTGTCCTCATTCTCTGCCGCCCTGTATTTTCCTGCAATTTCAGCCAGCGTACTGCCATTACGTGTTACATATCCGTCCACATTGTGTGTTCCGTTTTCAGCAGGTAGATATACAGCACTCATAGTCCAGTCTCCTAAAGGTTTGCCGCCGTATTCCAGGGCATCTATTGCAGTTTCCAATGCTGTCATAAACGATTTCTCATCATGTTGTACATAATGGGCTTCGGCATTTATAATACCTTTTATCGGTGGCATGTATGGAATGATACGTTTAAATTCGCCAATGTCAAGTTTATTGACAGACATTGTTATATCCTGCAGCACTGTCGAGTCAGGAACAGAAAAGATGTGCAGTCCGGTTCCGTTATTGTCCCACAGCCGCATATTGGCATGAATTGTAAAATCGGCGGAGCCAATTTTCCCTTTATCCTCTAGGAATATATAATTGTCTTCGTTCAGTTTGAATTCTCTGTACACAAGTACAGGCTTTTCCGGCAGTAAATGCAGGCTTATTCCATTTTCCCTGAGTACAGCCTGCATTCCTATAAGTGCTCCCGTTTCACGTTTTTCATTATCGTATTTGGCAATAATACCGGCACTGTTCCTGAAAATTCCTCCATCAAATGATATGTCAAAAGCTTCTTGTCTTTTAGTCTTGTTGGCTTTTATTCCACCGGCAAGGATAATGCCGGCAGTATCTTGCGATATGTCGAATCTGATGGTATCCAGCTGCAGACTGTCTGTATGCAACCCATACATATATGCTTTACTGTTTATTCCTTCAGTAGGAGAAGTCCCGAATGAAACATACAGTTTTTCGAAACCGATATTTCTCATCTCAAGTGTATTGGCCAGAGGATTGTCATCACCGGCAAAAATCCTGAATGTGGTTTCGGGTAACATCCTGCGTATTGTATCAAGATTCATTTCACGGCTTTTCCATTGTTTTTCAGCCATGTCTGCTATTTTGGTAAATCTTTCAGAAATCAGGTCTATTCCTCCGGTTGTCCTTAAAAGCATAGTCATATCACCTGAATTGATATAGCTCCTCAGTGAATCTTCTGTCATGTTGACGCCCAAATTCAGATCTTTTGTGGCAAATGTCTTCTTTGGTGTTATCAGTTTTATATTATCTATTTTTATTCTGGCACTGTGTCTCCTGTTTAAATCAGTATCGGCATCAATGTTTATTGTTTGTGCGGCTTTAAGTGGTTGTGCCGAAACTCCCATAGCATACAGGTCAAGCCTTTTTATATCAGTAATCATGTTTGCTGCAATCTTTTTTGTCGAGATATTTGCATTCAGTTTTACAGAGGCTTCTGCCAGATTATCGTTTATGTTTATCAGGGTGTTTATATTATTATTCTTCAGACTCGCATTCATATTTATACCGGAAAGTATGTATTTGGCATATTCCAGGTTGGAAACATTAAGATTCATTTCCATTTCACACTCCGGCGACATGAAATCAAAACCTTTTCCTTTTGCTTCTACAGATGTACTTACCCTGAACAGTGAGTCCTCCGGCATGAAGTTATGAATATTGATGTCATTTACGTCAATAGCGGCGAAGTATGTTTCATGTTTTGGTATAAATCCGGCTTTCAGTTCCATAGTTCCTTCGCCTTGCATCATTTTCATAAAAGACATAATACTGTCATTTCTTAAGACGGCAGTTCCGCTCAATGTCATGTCCGGCGGAATAACTGTTGTTCCCAGGAATGATTTTGCGAATTTCATATCCGGGAAACCGGCTTCCATGTTTATGCGGGCACACATCTTTGTGCTGTCTGTTATATCGTTGGCATACCCGTCGGCAATAAATCTGATATGCCCCGGTATTTCTGCACTTACAGTTGTAACCTTCAAGGCATCAAGGCTTCCGTCTATTCCTGCTCGCAACTGTAACGGTGAAGAAGGAAAATCCTTTTTGAATTGAGAAATTGGCGAAGCCAAATCCTCCGGCATACCGGTGACAAACCTGAAAATGTCATTTTTCCCGATGTCGGCCATGAGTCTGGCAGAAATACTTCCGTCATTCCCCACGGGGATTTGTCCATCTATCAGCCTGCCGATACTGAATCCTGCATCAGCCTGCAGCGATATGTACGAATCTGTGGTCCTCAGTTCAAAGTCCGACACCTTCATCCGGCTGTCGTTCATATCAATTTTTCCTCGTGCGGACAATATTTCCATTGGCTTCGCCGACTTGTCAGTACCGCAGTGCTCTTTCATTCTTAAATCAGTAATATCTGCTTTGATGGTGTTTCCACAGTAATATACAGAATCTATTCCAATGTTTATGCCGGAAATGGAAAGAAACGACGGACCGGATCCTTCTACAGGTTTTGTATTTCCTGTGATATATTCTGCTTCCGAACCGTTGACTGACAGCTTACGTAATGAGTATGCTTCCTTGTGCAGATCTATTGTTCCTTCTGTGAGTAAAGCCGATTTAAGTTTTACCCCAATATTCATGCTGTCCGGAGGCATTTCCATATGTACAGCTACATTGTCTATATTGGCTTTTTCCAGCATTATCTTCCAGTATAGCGGTTTGCCGGCTGTGGTATCTGCAGCAGTCGTATCTGCCAGGCATATGTCAAGGTTAGTATCTTTTAGTCTAAGTTCATTTATAATTGCTGTCTCCGGGTCTAAATCAACTCCATGCGATTCCAGATACAGCTCTCCGATTGAGCCTTTCAGCTTTAGTCCTTCAATCATGTTCATAGTATTCAGACTTATATTTTTCAGCCTGAAAGCATCTATCTCTATCTGTTTTCTGAACAGAGGCTTCATTTGTATTTTGAGTGTGATTTGCCCAGCATTCAAGAGTGTGTCACCTTTATCTAATGCAGAAACATTGTGTATGTTGAGATTGATAGGGAAAGAAAGTGTTATCTTACCTACACTTATATCCATACCTGTAGCGTCAGAAGCAATTGAAGTCGCTTTTTTAACTGCAAAGTTCTGAATTGGAGGTATATATATTAATATTGATATTATAATAAACAGGGCAAAAGGAATGGATATTATTATTCCAAGCCATTTAAAAATTTTCTTCATATCTAGTGTTACTTTATGCATGCGAATATACTAAAAAAATAACTATAAATGAATATAATTTGTTCAGGAAGTCTGCCATTAATAATAAATGCCTATCTTTGCATAGTTACTAACTAAAAATATAACTTATGAAACCAACATTATTTGTATTGGCAGCCGGTATGGGAAGCCGTTATGGTGGCCTAAAACAACTTGACGGACTTGGTCCTAGTGGAGAAACTATTATGGATTATTCTATCTTTGATGCTATCCGTGGTGGATTTGGTAAGATAGTATTTGTAATCCGTAAAGATTTCGAAGAAGATTTCCGTAAGATTGTTCTTAGCAAATACGAAAATCATATCCCAGTAGAAGTAGTATTCCAGGCACTGGATAATCTTCCTGCAGGTTATACTTGTCCTGAAGGACGTGTTAAACCTTGGGGTACTAACCATGCTGTATTGATGGGTAAGGATGTTATTAAAGAACCATTTGCTGTAATCAATGCCGACGACTTTTATGGTAGAGGCAGCTTTGCTGTCCTTGGCAAATACCTTTCAGAACTTCCAGAAGGTTCAAAAAATGACTATTGTATGGTAGGTTTCCGTGTTGGCAATACTTTGTCAGAAAGTGGTTCTGTAGCACGTGGCGTTTGTTCTGCTAACGAAGAAGGAAACTTGACAACAGTAGTCGAACGTACTGAAATCATGCGTGTAGATGGTGTCGTTAGCTATAAGGATGAAAATGGCGAATGGGTAGGAATTGAAGATAATACTCCTGTTTCTATGAACATGTGGGGATTCACTCCTGACTATTTCCAGTATTCAGAAGACTATTTCACAGAATTCCTTGATGCCAATAAAGATAATTTGAAGGCTGAGTATTTTATTCCATTGATGGTAAACAAACTTATCAATGAAAAGACTGCAAATGTTAAGGTTCTTGACACTACTTCCAAGTGGTTCGGTGTAACTTATGCTGCTGATCGTCAGAGTGTAGTTGATAAGATTCAAGCATTGGTGGATGCTGGTGAATATCCTTCAAAATTGTTCTAAAAACAATTTTATAGTACAATAAAAAAACAGATTGACTCCGATTGGAGTCAATCTGTTTTTTTATGTTCTCTTTTATTGTAATATAATGCTTGTGATATTTATTATCGTGCTACCTCGCCATTCTCTTGGCTGGCAATTAGGCTCTCAACTTCAGAAACTTTTACCATATTATAATCGCCTGATATGGTGTTTTTAAGTACCGATGCTGCAGTTGAGAAATCAACACGTTTCTGATTATCATTGTATGCACTTTGTGCATAAAGCATGGCACCACAAAAAGCATCGCCCACTCCAACACAATCGATAACATTATCAATATCAAACACCCTTGTGTATTTCATCTCACCATTGGTGTAAAGAATCCCTGCAAACGTATGATGCTCTGAACTGATAACATTGCGCAAAGCGATGTATATGTATTTGCAGTGGGGTATATGCTTGCTGATTTCCTGACAGAATTTTTCGTATGCAGCCACATCATATTTTTCTCCGCTTTTTGTCGCTTTAAATCCAGGTGCTTTTATACCGGTGACAAGTGCGTATTCTCCTTCGCTGCCGAACATAATGTCGCTGTCTTTCATTAAAGGTAGTAGAACTTCTTGGGCACTCTTTCCATAATTCCATAAATTCTTTCTATAATTGATGTCATATGATATTTTGAGTCCCATTTCCTTTGCCACATCAATGGCCTCTTTGCAAACTTCTGCTAAACCTGAAGTGAGAGCAGCATCAATACCAGACCAGTGGAATATAGAGGCATCCTTAAATATTTCACGCCAGTTTATCATACCAGGTTTAAGCTCGGAGAAGGACGAGTTCTCTCTATCGTATATAACCTTAGAGTTACGCATGGCTGCGGCTTTCTCCATATAGTATGTACCAAGGCGGTGACCACCGAAAAGAATGTGGTTGGTTCCGATATTGTGCGAACGCAATTCAGAAATACAGGTTTCACCTAGATCGTTGTCCGGTAGTCGTGTAATAAACTCTACCTCTCCGCCAAAATTGGCAATGGAGATGGCTACGTTGGCTTCACTTCCACCATAGTTTACCAGAAAGTCACGGCTTTGCTGGATTCGTAAGTTGTCAGGTGTGGTAAGACGGAGCATAATTTCTCCGAATGTTACAATCTTTTTGCTCATAATGTCAAGTTTTCGATTTAAGCGGAAATCAAGGCATAAAAATAAGAGGATACCTCTTGTCGGAATCTCTTTGCTTTGTTTCCGCTGCAAAGATAGTTAATTCCTTCATGAGGTATCCTCTTTTTAACTCTTTTAGGATATTGATATATCTTATTTGTTGTTCAGAATATCCATAGTATCGCTGGCAATCATCAATTCTTCGTCAGTTGGGATAACTACAACTTTCACTTTTGAATCGTCTGTAGAGATGATTGCTTCTTTTCCGCGTACTTTATTCTTTTCAGGGTCGATTTGAACACCTAAGAATCCTAATGTCTTGCATACACCTGCACGTGCTGTTGCCTGATTTTCACCTACACCACCAGTGAACAGGATTACGTCAACACCACCCATAGCTGCTGCGTAAGCACCGATGTATTTAGTAATACGATAGAAGTACATGTTTTCTGTAAGGATAGCACGTTCCTCACCTCTTGCTACTGCATCTTCCAGTTCGCGCATATCACTTGACTTTTCGAAGATACCAAGAACACCACTCTTTTTGTTCAGCAGATTAGACATCTCGTCAGGAGTCATGCCTTCTTTCTTCATCATGTAAAGGATTGCACCTCCATCAATGTCACCACAACGAGTACCCATCATAAGTCCTTCAAGTGGAGTAAGACCCATTGTTGTGTCAATACATTTACCGTCTTTTACAGCTGCTATAGAACCACCGTTACCAATGTGGCAAGTGATGATGCGGCTGCCTTCCTGTGGGATTCCAAGGTATTCGCATACACGTTTTGAAACGTAGCGGTGAGAAGTTCCGTGGAAACCATAGCGACGGATACCATATTTTTCGAAATATTCGTAAGGTATTGGATAAAGATATGCATAGTCAGGCATAGTCTGATGGAATGCTGTATCGAAAACAGCTACCTGTGGAACTTCAGGCAATAGCTTCTGTACAGCATAGATACCCTTCAGGTTTGCAGGGTTATGAAGAGGACCAAGGTCGCAGCATTCTTCTACAGCTGCTATTACAGCGTCGTTAATAAGTACAGAACCGCTGAATTTTGTTCCTCCGTGAAGTACGCGGTGGCCCACTGCATTGATTTCGTGAAGGTTCTTAACTGCACCATATTCTTCATTTATCAGTGTATCGAATATAAACTGTACGCCAGTAGTATGTTCAGGAACGTCTTTTTCGATTACTTTCTTTTCACCGTTAGGCAAAGTGAGTTTCAGGAAAGAACCTGGAAGACCGATTTTTTCAATACCTCCTTGAGCAAGGATTTCTTTTGTAGTCATTTCAAACAATTTGTATTTGATTGAAGAACTACCACAATTGAGTACTAATATTTTCATATATAAAAAAAGTAATTAAAGCACAAAAGCCTTTCTACAGACCTTTGTGCTTATAGAAAAAGTTAATAGTCTGTTAATTTTGAGATTTTGCTGCAATAGCCTGATTTGCAGTAATTGCAATCATCTTGTAAACATCATCAATGCTACATCCGCGTGACAAATCGTTTACCGGACGTGCTATACCTTGAAGGATTGGGCCGATAGCAGTAGCGTGACCAAGACGTTCAACAAGTTTGTAAGAAATGTTACCTACTTCCAGACATGGAACGATAAGTACGTTTGCTTTACCTGCGATTTCTGAACCTGGAGCCTTGCTGGCACCTACACGTGGAACCAAAGCTGCGTCAGCTTGAAGTTCACCGTCTATTTTCAGTTCAGGAGCCATTTCCTTAGCAATCTTAAGTGCTTCAGTTACTTTGTCAACAACTTCGTGTTTTGCAGAACCCTTAGTTGAGAAACTCAACATGGCTACGCGTGGGTCGATACCTGCTACAGCCTGTGCAGTCTGTGCTGTACAAACGGCAATCTGTGCCAACTGGTTTGCGTCTGGAACCGGAGTAACGGCTACGTCTCCCATTACCAATACACCGTTGTCGCCACATTCAGGTGCGTGAGTCAACATCAACATGGCTCCTGATACACATGTAATGCCCGGAGCAGTCTTGATAATCTGAAGTGCAGGACGAAGAACATCGCCTGTAGTATTGCGTGCACCTGCAAGCTGTCCGTCAGCATCTCCAGCTTTGATGATAAGGCATCCCAGGTAAAGAGGGTTCTTTACGAGTTCCTGAGCCTGTTCCATTGTCATGCCTTTTTTCTTGCGGAGTTCGAAAAGCAATTCTGCATATGCATCTTTCTTTTCGTGATTTTCCGGGTCGATAATAGTAGCCTTGTTAATGTTTCCCAAGCCCCATTCCTGAGCCAGTTTCATAATTTCTTCAGGGTTACCTAAAAGAATAAGGTCTGCAACACCGTCTGTCAATATCTGATTGGCAGCTTTCAAAGTACGTTCTTCTGTTCCTTCTGGAAGAACAATGCGCTGTTTGTTAGATTTAGCGCGTTCAACGATTTGACTAATTAAATCCATGTTGATTTATGTTTTTATAAAATGTAATTATCTTTGTTCCGTTTGCGTTAACGGTTTTTTCTTATTCCGATGCAAAAATACTTATTTTTGTAATATCTAGTTTGCAAAATACAAACTTTTTTTCTCTAAAGAGGACATTTTATACATGTTTAAGGACATAATAGGTTTTTTTGAAGGTCTAATCGTTTGTTTTCTGTGCTAATGCATAAATTTGCACCGGTTTTCAATAGAATAATTTAAGGTATGATTCGTCAATGTTCTATCCTTTTTGGATGTATGGCCTTAGGTGAACTGGTAGTTTACCTGACTGGTGTTAAATTGCCTTCTAGTATTATAGGCATGTTACTTCTTACGTTATTTTTGTCGCTTGGATGGGTGAAACTTGAGTGGGTTCAGGGATTGTCCGATTTTCTTGTGGCAAATCTTGGATTCTTCTTTGTGCCTTCCGGTGTGGCTCTGATGCTGTATTTTGATATTATACAAGCTCAGTTTTGGCCTATAGTCATAGCTACATTGGTAAGTACGGTTTTAGTGTTGGTAGTAACAGGGTGGGTTCATCAAATAGTTCGCAAATATGGATTTCCTAGAAAATAAATTTTTTCTTCTGGCCATTACTTTTGGTTTCTTTTTTATTTCAAAACTTTTACAGAAGAAAACAGGATGGGTATTGCTTAATCCTATCCTTTTGGCAGTGGCAATGCTGATATGCTTTTTAAAGGTCAGTGGCGTATCGTATGAGAAATATCAGGATGCAGGTTCATTGGTGGAATTCTGGTTACGTCCTGCTGTGGTAGCATTGGGAGTTCCTCTTTACTTACAGTTACGTATGATTAAGAAACAGTTGCTTCCTATTATATTGTCGCAGTTGGCTGGTTGTATAGTTGGACTGATTTCTGTCACTGTAGTTGCAAAGCTGCTTGGAGCTACTCCTGAAGTGATAATGTCACTTGCTCCTAAATCAGTAACAACTCCTATTGCAATGGAAGTGTCATCAGCAGTAGGTGGAATACCTTCTCTTACAGCAGCGGTTGTGATAGTTGTGGGACTTTTTGGTGCAATATTTGGCTTCAAAGTTTTGCAGGTGGGACATGTACACAGTCCTATAGCTCAAGGACTTTCTATGGGAACAGCTACGCATGCAGTCGGTACGTCGCGTGCGATGGAAGTAAGCGGAAAGTATGGAGCGTATGCTAGCCTTGGACTTACTCTGAACGGAATATTTACAGCATTACTCTCGCCTTATATATTACATTTGATAGGGCTTTATTGACTCATGGATATTTTGTTTTGCTAGACTTATCTAACTTTATTAACTTCTTAACTTCATAAAATTAACTCTTTATAATATGGATTTCAGACGTCTTGATATAGAAGATAAACAGACAGTACAGAGATATACGCTCAAAAGTAAACGTCGTAACTGCGATTTGACATTTGCCAATCTCTACAGTTGGCGTTTCCTTTATCTTACTGAGATTGCTGAGTCTGGAGGTTTCCTGTCATTCAGATTTTATGTCGACGGAGAACTTTCGTACATGTTGCCTGTTGGTGAGGGCGATATCAGTCCTGTAATAGAGGAGTTAATGGCAGATGCCAGAGTAAAAGGTGTTCCTTTTGTGATGTACGGAGTATGTAAAGAAAGTTGTGATGAGTTGGAAAGCCTTTTCCCAGGGATATTTAAATTTACAGCCGATCGTGATTACTCTGATTATCTATATCTGCGTTCGGATCTTTCTTCTTTGGTTGGGAAAAAATTCCAACCTAAACGTAATCATATAAATAAGTTCCGTAATAATTATCCTGGATTTGAGTTCAGGCCTCTTACACGTGATTTGATTCCTGAATGTATAAAACTGGAGTCTGTTTGGTGTAAGGCTAATAATTGTAGTGAAGACGAGGCTCTGCAGAATGAACGAAAATCCATGAATGCTGCATTGCGCAATTTTGAAGATCTTGATATTATTGGAGGTGTATTGATGGTGGACGGAAAAATAGTAGCTTTCACATATGGTGCGCCTGTCAACAATGAAACTTTCGACACCTGTGTGGAAAAGGCAGACACGGACTATGAAGGTGCCTACGCCATGATAAACAATGAGTTTGCAAAAATGATCCCAGAACAGTACATATATATAAATAGAGAAGAAGACCTTGGGCTTGATGGATTAAGAAAAGCCAAAATGTCATATCAGCCACATCTGCTACTTGAGAAATATAAACTGGAACTGAAATGAAAGAGCAAGTAAAAGCTTTATGGAAATTATGTTTCCCTGACGATACTGATGATTTCGTCGAATTGTATTTTTCTTCAAGATATAATGACGAAATAAACAGTGCCATTGTTGAAGACGGTAGGGTTGTGTCAGCACTCCAAAGAATACCATATCCTATGCAATATATAGATAAGGTTATTCCCGTGGCATATATATCAGGAGCTTGCACTCATCCGGAATTCCGTTCAAGAGGCTTGATGTCTCGACTTCTTGATGATGCACACAGAAAGATGTATGCAGATGGCAAATATCTATCTCTTTTGATACCGGCAAATGAAGGCCTTGTGGCTTATTATGCCAAATCTGGATATGAAGTTACTTTTCAACAGAAAACAAAGTTATTAACAGGTATGTGTAAAACTGTTGATAACTCTAGAAGCGGATTGATATTCAGAGAGTTGGAGCTGTTGGGAAAAGATTATTACGATGTGTCTGACTTTGTTAATAGGCAGTTATTAACATTTTCTGCAAGTGTTCTGCATACTTTGCTGGATATTAAAATAATATTGTCAGATCTTCATCTTTCTGGCGGTCAGGCGTGGTGTGCATATACTGAAAGTGGCAATATTTGTGCTGTAGTATTTCTTGTTGCTGCTTATAATAATGTAGTTATAAAGGAATTGCTGGCTACTGATAAGCAGACAGAAACAGCTATGATTGATTTTGTATTGAACCATTATTCTATATCTCATGCAGAGAAGTCTTCGCCTTGTGGTATGTCTCGGGTTATAAATGTGTGCCGTATGCTTGAGATTGTAGCCTCCGTAATGGATGGAAGGCACTTAGTCGAAATATATGGTGATGATGTTATTACCGAAAATAATGGCCTATACATTATAGAAGGAGGTGCATGCAGAAGACTTTATACTCATGTCAGTAATACAAATTCTGTACATAGAATACATATTAACAGTCTTTCGTCATGGCTATTTCATGATATGAAACCTTACATGAGTCTTATGCTTGATTGATGTACTCGTTCGTAAGCATTCTTTCCAGTCCCTCGGCATTCAATTTTAGATAAAACTCACCTTTGTAGGCTATTGAGATGCCACCGGTTTCCTCGGAAACTATAATAGCCAACGCATCAGTTTCCTGTGATACTCCAAGTGCTGCACGGTGTCGCAATCCAAGTTCTTTTGGTATATTTAGGTTATGGGAAACCGGAAGAATGCATCCGGCAGCCTTAATTCTTTTTCCGCTTATTATCATAGCCCCATCATGAAGCGGACTGTTCTTGAAGAAAATATTTTCTATCAGACGCTGGTTGATATTTGCATCTATTACATCTCCGGTCATAACTATATTGTCCAATGGAACATCTTTTTCCAATACTATAAGTGCTCCTACTTTACCTTTACCCATATTGAGACATGCCATGACAATAGGCATAATATCGTTTTTGTCGCTTTCGTTGTATTTTTTCCCTTTAAGAAACCTGAACAGACTGTTTGTGCGATATCTTGAACCTAGAGTAAGTAAGAATTGTCTGATTTCGTCTTGAAACAGCACGATAAGAGCTATTACTCCTACACTTACAAGTTTATCGAATATCGAACCTAGCAGGCGCATTTGTAGCACTTGCGATACTATCACCCATATTATGATGAAGACTAATATACCGATAAAAATGTTTATCGAACCTGAAGATTTCATTACCTTATAAGTCTTGTAGAGGATGAAAGCTACAAGCAATATGTCAAGTATATCTTTCAGGCTTATTATACTTAAATCAAACGGCATTTTTGTAATTAAGAATTAATGATTAATAATTAAGTTCTTAAGTTTTTAGTTATTAGTTTTTAGAACCATGCGGGTGGGGACTAACAACCAAGAACTAACAACCAACAACTAACTTACAATATATCTTCACTGCCTCACAGGCCTCCTTTACATCGTGTACTCTCAGTATGTTCGCACCTTTCATCAGTGATATGGTGTTCAGTGCAGTCGTTCCATTCAGTGCATCTTCAGGAGAGTTGTCAAGTAGTTTATATATCATTGATTTTCTGGATATACCTACCAGTACAGGAAGCTCAAATATCTGTAACTCTTCCAGTTTGTTCATTAACATATAATTATGTTCCAGCGTTTTCCCAAATCCAAAGCCGGGATCGATTATGATGTCCTTTCCTCCGAGGTCGCGCATTTTCTGTACTTTTTCGGAAAAGTAGTATATCACTTCTTTTACCACGTTTTCGTATTCTGGATTTTTCTGCATATCCTGTGGTGTCCCTTTCATATGCGTCATTATGTATGGTACTCCCAGTTTTGCAGCAGTAGGCATCATGTTATCGTCCATACAGCCTGCAGATATATCATTTATTATTGCCACGCCGTGTTCTTCCACACACATCTTTGCTATGTCAGCACGGAATGTATCTACGGAAATCACAGCTTCAGGTATCTCTCTGTTTAATAATGTAAGGGCATTTTTTAGCCTTGACATTTCTTCTTCAGTGGAAATGTTTTCTGCATCCGGTCTCGATGAGTATGCACCTATGTCTATAATGTCTCCACCTTCGTCAATTATCTCTCTGGCTCTCAGTAATATGTCTTCTTCCGATTGCTTTCTGCTTCCGGCGTAGAATGAGTCGGGAGTAACGTTCAGTATTCCCATTACTTTAGGACGTGTCAAGTCCATCAGATTGCCGTTTACATTGATATATCTTGCTATTTTGTTTTCCATTTAGAAGCTTGCATAATGATGGTACAAATGTACATACAATAATTTATTTTTTATTGATTTGCGATTGATTTTTCATTTATCTTTGCGTCACGTATTAAATTGTATTTTAAAATGGAAACTTCACAATTGTATAAATACTTTCTTGAGTGTGGAAAGGTTACAACTGACACTCGCGATTGTCCTGCAGGCTCAATGTTTATAGCTCTGAAAGGAGCCAGCTTCAATGGAAATACTTTTGCATCGCAAGCCATAGCCAATGGTTGCCGATATGCTATAGTAGATGAGGCTGAATATGCCAATGATACAGAGGGACGCATTCTTCTTGTGGATGACTGTCTTAAGGCATTGCAGGATTTGGCGGCATGGCATCGCCGTATATTGGGTACTAAAATGATAGGCATCACAGGTACCAATGGAAAGACTACTACTAAGGAACTGATAGCTGCAGTTCTAAAAGAGAAATACAATGTTCTTTATACTCAAGGTAATCTGAATAATCACATCGGAGTTCCTCTTACATTGCTTAAACTTACTTCAGATCACGAAATGGCTGTGGTGGAGATGGGGGCAAACCATCCTGGTGAGATAAAGACTCTTGTAAATATAGCATGTCCTGACTATGGTATAATAACCAATGTTGGTAAAGCGCATCTTGAAGGATTCGGCTCGTTTGAGGGGGTTATCCGTACGAAAAGCGAATTGTACGATTATCTTCGTGACAATGGTGGAAAAATCTTTATACAGAATGAAAATCCATATCTCAATTCCATAGCAGGCGGACTGGAATGTATCCGTTATGGTGCAGAAGATGGACTTTATGTTTCTGGAAAGGTTCTTTCATGTTCTCCATATTTATTGTTTGAATGGAAATCTGATAGTAATGTTTGTGAAGTTCAGACTCATTTAATAGGCTCGTATAATATAGACAATGCTCTGGCGGCAGTGACTATAGGCCGATATTTTGGCGTTTCGGACGATAGTATTTGCCATGCCCTGTCTACATATGAGCCTCGCAACAATCGCTCTCAATTAATCGAAGCTGGAGATAACCGCCTCGTAGTAGATGCTTATAATGCTAATCCTACAAGTATGGCTGCAGCTTTGGAAAACTTCCGTATGATTGAGGCTGATCATAAAATGGTGATTTTGGGTGATATGAAAGAACTGGGAGAAAGTAGTCTGGAGGAACATCAAAAGATTGTTGACGTGTTGGCAGATTGCGGTTTTGAAAGGGTTATTTTGGTAGGTCCGGAATTCGGAAAGACTATAAATTCTTTCGAACATTATGAAAATGCTGATGAAGTATATTCAAAACTATCGTTAGATATGCCTAAGGATTATATGATACTAATCAAAGGCTCCAACAGTATGAAGTTGGCTTTACTGGCAGAAAAACTTCAGAAATAATTATGTCTAAAGCAGCACTGCCATGTCAATGCAAGTGAATTTTCATTGATTTGCATTATATTGAAGTGGAAGTGCTGCTTTATTCTTGTTTTAATCTAATACCTTATAATGTCTTAAAGCATTTAATATTCCATTATCATCTACAGAAGATGTTATATAGTCGGCAGAAGCCTTGACAATATCAGATGCATTATCCATAGCAACGCCTATTCCGGCATGTTCAAGCATGTTGATATCGTTTCCGCCATCGCCGAAAGCCATTGTTTCTTCAAGCTTTATGCCGTAATGCCTTATAACTTCGTCTATACCACGGCTCTTGCTTGTTCCTTTATTTATGATGTCGGCAAATAGTGGGTGCCATCTCATTGTTTCGCAATGAGTAAGTATCTTGCCGAATATTTCTTCATCGGCTTCGGTAGGGAAGTAGCCCATAATCTGGAGAATGTCTTTTCCTAAAGCCTCTTCTCCCGGTTTTACAGGAGGTATCGAAATCTCTATAAGTTTGGCTATGTCTTCCACTGCTTTATCCACTTTTGTGATAAACCACTGGTTGTCGTGCACAAAGACAAACGGATAGTCGTGTTTTTTAGTGTATTCCACAACTCTTTCTATGTCTTCGGCAGGTATCAATCCCTTGTATATATCCTTGTGGTCGGCTGTAAAGCAGTGAGCGCCATTCAGGGTTATATATCCGTCGAATTCAAGATCCTCAAGATTGTTAATAAGCAATTTTGGGCGTCCCGTAGCGATAAATACCTTTATACCTTTTTCTCTTAACTCTTTAAGTGCCTGTTTGGTTGATTCCGGTACTCTGTGTGTTTTGAACGAAACCAGTGTTCCGTCAATGTCGAAAAATATAGCTTTAATCATAAAAGTCTAATTGTAATTTAGTCAGGCAAAGTTATCAATAAAAACTGACATCAGAAAAAAAGTGAGATGCTTATTGATTGACTGACGCTTTAGTCAAGTTTATACTTAAATCCGGAAGAAAGGCTTTCGAGGAATATGTGGCAGTATTAAAGACGTATATTGATTTATGATTAGGTGAAGCAGTCTGGTGTCGGGCTGCCTTTCTGTTAGTAATATTCTTATAAAAATTCATATCAATAAGTAATCTGAAATAAAAAGACAGCATGATTTTGTAATTTGATGTCCGTAATTTCTTATATTTGCGTCATCAATAGATATGAAACCAAAAAACGTATGGAATGTAAATATAAAAGAATAGCGGTAAAGATAGGCAGCAATGTACTTACACGCAAGGATGGTACACTGGATGTTACGCGAATGTCAGCTCTTGTTGACCAGGTGGCAGAACTTCACAGGGCGGGAGTTGAGATAGTGCTTGTGTCATCGGGAGCAGTGGCTTCCGGACGCAGTGAGGTAAAGCCTTTGCGCAAACTTGACAGTGTTGACAGCCGCCAGTTGTTTTCGGCTGTAGGGCAGG
Organism: Bacteroides caecigallinarum; assembly: GCF_021531075.1. Classification (GTDB taxonomy): domain Bacteria; phylum Bacteroidota; class Bacteroidia; order Bacteroidales; family Bacteroidaceae; genus Phocaeicola; species Phocaeicola caecigallinarum_B. The sequence goes on from NZ_JADYTJ010000001.1 coordinate 37,020, forward strand.
CCAAGCTGATAAACAGATATTACGAACTGTTTCGCGAACATGGAATTACGGTAGGTCAGGTGCTTACCACAAAGGAAAGTTTCTCCACAAGACGACATTATCTCAATCAGCGCAACTGTATGCAGGTGATGCTGGACAATGATGTTATTCCCATTGTGAATGAGAATGACACAATCTCTGTTACGGAACTTATGTTTACCGACAATGACGAACTCTCAGGTCTGATTGCAGCCATGATGGATGTTCAGGCATTGGTTATTCTGAGCAATATCGACGGTATATATAATGGTGCCCCTTCCCAGCCGGGAGTGACTGTTATCAGAGAAGTGGAACAGGGCAAGGACTTGTCGGACTATATCAGTACCGAGAAATCAGGATTCGGCAGGGGAGGTATGCTGACTAAAAGCAGCATTGCCCGCAAGGTGGCAGACGAGGGAATTACAGTATTCATTGCCAATGGAAAGAAGGACAATATACTAGTCGATCTTATTTCAAATCCTGAAGAAACCGTATGCACGAAGTTTGTTCCTTCGGAGAACGGTGTGTCAAGTATCAAGAAATGGATAGCCCACAGCGATGGATTCTCAAAAGGTAAGATTATAGTCAATCATAAGGCTGCTGACAAGCTGCGTGGTGACAAGGCGGTAAGCCTTCTTCCTGTAGGAGTGACAGATATAGTTGGCGATTTTGAAAAGGATGATATTGTAACTATCGTAAATCCTGATGACGAGAAGATAGGTGTTGGCCGTGTAAGTATGTCATCGGCAGACGCAAAAGCCGTTATGGGTATTCATGGTAAGCCTTATCTCGTACATTATGACTATTTATATTTAGAATAACTTTCATAATGACATACTTTTTATTATTTTTGTGGAAAATAACTTAAAGACTATGGATGAACAGATAAAACAAATAGCAATGCGCTTACATGGATTGCGCGATGCTCTTGACCTGACAGTGGAGCAGGTAGCGGAAAAGATTGGAGTAACTCCTGAACAGTATGCCGCTATGGAAAGTGGCGAGAAAGACCTTTCGGTAAGTACACTTCAGAAGATTTCAACAGAGTTCGGCGTATCTCTTGATGAACTTATGTTCGGCGAAGAACCTCACATGCGCTCATATTTCCTTACACGTCGTGGAACAGGTATTTCAGTGGAAAGAACAAAGGCTTACAAGTATGAGTCGTTGGCCTCAGGTTTCAAGAACAGAATAGCCGATCCGTTTATAGTAACGGTTGAACCTAAGCCTGAAAGTACGCCTATATACTATAACAGTCATTCGGGACAGGAATTCAACATGGTGATTGAAGGACGTCTGTTGCTTGATATTAATGGTAAGGAACTTATTCTTAATCCTGGCGACAGCCTGTATTTCGATTCTTCTCTTCCTCACGGAATGAAAGCACTCGATGGAAACAACGTTAGATTCTTAGCTATAGTAATGCAATAATCAGATACGATATATGTTAGAGAGATTTGTAAAACAGACACAATTTACCTCACAGGAGGATTTTATAAAGAACTTCAAGATAGAAGTTCCTGAAAACTTCAACTTCGGCTACGATGTAGTAGATGCGTGGGCTGCCGAAGAACCAGACAAGGAAGCAGTATTATGGACAAACGATAAGGGTGCGTGTATTCATTTTTCGTATGCCGACCTGAAGAAATATACCGACCAGACTGCATCTTACTTTCAGAGCCTTGGTATCGGTCATGGCGACAAGGTTATGCTTATACTGAAACGCCGTTATGAGTTCTGGTATTCCATTATTGCTCTTCACAAACTTGGTGCTGTTGTAATTCCTGCAACACACCTTCTAACCAAGAAAGATATTGTTTACCGCTGCAATGCTGCATCTATCAAAATGATTGTTGTGGCAGGTGAAGAGGTTATAACTAAACACGTGATAGATGCTATGCCTGAATCTCCAACAGTAGAGAAACTTGTGAGCATAGGTCCTGACATGCCTGAAGGCTTCCTCGATTTTCATAAGGGAATTGAGAGTGCTGCTCCTTTTGTTCGTCCTGAGAATGTAAATACCAACGATGATATATCATTGATGTACTTTACATCAGGTACCACAGGCGAGCCTAAGATGGTGGCACACGATTTTACTTATCCTTTGGGACACATCGTTACAGGAAGTTTCTGGCATAATCTTCATAAAGACAGCCTTCACCTTACTATTGCCGATACAGGATGGGGCAAGGCTGTTTGGGGAAAATTGTACGGACAGATGATAGCAGGTGCGACTGTCTTCGTGTATGACCACGAGAAATTTACTCCTGCAGATATACTTCAGAAGATACACGATTATCATATTACATCTCTTTGTGCACCTCCTACAATATATCGTTTCCTTATACGTGAAGATTTGTCTAAGTACGATCTTTCATCGTTGGAATATTGTACTACTGCCGGTGAGGCCTTGAACTATTCCGTTTATGAAACATTCCTTAAGATTACAGGAATACGTCTGATGGAAGGTTTCGGACAGACAGAAACTACATTGACACTTGCCACATTCCCGTGGATGGAACCGAAACCGGGAAGTATGGGCGTGCCTAATCCACAGTATGAGATAGACCTGATCAAGCCGGACGGACGTAGTGCCGAAGATGGTGAACAGGGACAGATAGTGGTGCGTACCGGTCATAGTAAGCCGCTTGGATTGTTTAAGGAATATTATCGTGCTCCTGAACTTACCCATGAGGCTTGGCATGATGGTGTGTATTACACAGGCGACGTGGCATGGCGCGATGAAGACGGATATTACTGGTTTGTCGGCCGTGCGGACGATGTAATCAAGAGTTCTGGTTACCGTATAGGTCCGTTCGAAGTGGAAAGTGCATTGATGACACACCCGGCTGTAGTGGAATGTGCCATTACGGGTGTTCCTGATGAAATTCGCGGACAGGTGGTCAAGGCTACAATTATCCTTGCCAAAGATTATAAGGATAAGGCAGGTGATGCGTTGATAAAGGAACTTCAGGACCATGTGAAACGTGTTACTGCGCCATATAAATATCCGCGTGTGATAGAATTTGTGGATGAACTTCCAAAGACAATCAGTGGAAAAATACGTCGTGTGGAAATTCGTCAGAAAGATAATCAGTGAATATAATCTTATGAATATAATAAGAGCCGGTTTGGAGAAATCCTTGCCGGCTCTTTTGTGTATTAATGTATTAATGTATTTGTTCCTTCTACTATTTCGCCATAGGAGAATACGCATCGCACATTGGTGTCTTTGTCTAAAATTACGATATCTGCATCCTTTCCTTTTTGTAGCGTTCCTTTCCTGTCAGCTATTCCTATTATTCTGGCTGGTGTTTCTGATGCCATCCTTACGGCGTCTTCCAGAGGAATATTTGCTTTTTTGACCATAGTCCATACCAGTTTATCCATAGTGGCAAGGCTTCCTGCCAGAGAAGAATGGTCGGCAAGTTTACATACTTCATTTTCTATCACATATCTCGGGTCGTCAATCTTTCCGTCGAATGCTGCATATTTCAATGCGTCGGTTACTAGGCATGTATGTTCTACTCCCTTTAGCTTGTACACTAATTTAAGTATTGTTGCAGGAAGATGTCTGCCGTCTGCAATGACTTCTACTGACATTCCGTCTGTCAGGTATACACTTTCTACTGTTCCTTCGTATTTGTATTCCCTACGTTTGTGGAAACCTGGCATTGCATTGTAGAAATGTGCTGCGTGCTTGAAACCCGATGCAAATGCTTTCTTTATATCTTCGTATTCTGCTTCAGTGTGTGTGATTGCCGTGAGTATGCCTTTTGATGAAGTATATTTGCCAAATTCGTAGCCTCCTTCTATTTCAGGGCTTATATCCCATCGTTTGATGCAGGATACGGAGTCGATAAGATCGCTGTATTCTTCTTTTTGAGGAGTCTTCAGGTATTCACCCCATTGTGTTCCTGCCATTTTGGGGTTCAGGTATGGTCCTTCTATATGAAGTCCTTGGATGACCTTGTTTGTCTTCATTAATTCTTCGCAAACATTTGCAGCCTTTTTTATGTTGTCGAATGTAGTGGAAGTCAATGTTGGAAAAACAGATGTTGCTCCGTGTAGCAGATGTGCCTTTGTGGCGCTTTCGAAAGCTTCTACTGTCCCTTCTGTGTAGTCGTGTCCACCTCCTCCGTGTATGTGCATTCCTATAAATCCAGGAACGATGTACATTCCTTTTACATCTATAACTTTTGCCCCTATTACGGCCAAGTCACTGTTGGTGACTTCAAGTATTTTCCCGTTGCTAATTAAGACGGAGCCGTCTTTAATCCAACCTTGTGGGGTTAGGATGTTTCCGTTTGTCAATTGGGTCAGCATAATATTATGTTTTTATTTTTATCAGAAAAGTTTGTTAGTGCCTTCTACAAGTTCTCCCATAGCCCATACGGCACGTACGTTCAAGTCTCTGTCCAGTGCGATGATGTCGGCGTCCTTGCCTCTCTCAAGTGTGCCTTTTCTGTCGAGTACGCCCATTATTCTTGCCGGTGTTTCTGATACCATTCTAATAGTGTCTTCAAGAGGAATTTCTGCTTTCTGCACTGTGGTTTGTATCAGTCTGTCCATTGTGGCTATACTTCCTGCTAGGGCTGAGCGGTCTGCCAGTTTACATACACCGTCTTCTATTATGACTCTGGGGTCGAATGCTTCCTGGCTGTCGCTTGCCGCACATGCCAAGGCATCGGTTATTAATGCTGTTCTTTCTACTCCCTTTATCTTGTGTACAAGTCTTAATATAGTAGGCGGTACATGTATTCCGTCGGCTACTACTTCTACTGTCATGTCATCTATAAGATATATGCTTTCTACAGTACCCTCGTATTTGTATTCTCTGCGTTTGTGGAATCCGGGCATTGCATTATAGAAGTGAGTGGCGTGTGTGTATCCGGCTTCGTATCCTGTAAGTATGTCTTCGTATTCGGCTTGTGTGTGTCCCACTGAAGCAAGTATCCCTTTTGATGTTATGTATTTGGCAAATTGCATAGCACCAGGTAATTCCGGGGCAGCATCCCATCGTTTGATGCAATTGGTTTCTTCCAATAATGGTATGTATTCTTCAGGGTCAGGATTCTTAATGTTTTCCGGCATTTGTCCTCCGGCCATTTTCATATTGAAATAGTGTCCTTCAAGATGAAGTCCCAATATAGGGCTGTTTTTCTCTTTCATCAGTTTCTCCGTAGTTTCGGCAGCTGCACGTATCATTGGGATTGTAGAAGATGACAGTGTAGGGAAAATGCTTGTTGTACCATGCTGCATATGTGCCTTTATTGCTGTGCGGAAAGCATCTTCTGTTCCTTCCATAAAGTCTCTTCCTCCACCTCCGTGGACGTGTATTTCTACTCCACCAGGTACAATGTACATACCTTTGGCGTCAATTAATTTTGCACCGACAATAGCCAGATCGCAATTTGTAACCTCAAGAATCTTATTGTCGCAAATTATTACAGAACCATCTTTTAGCCAACCTTGTGGCGTTAAGATACGAGCGTTAATTATTTGGGTTAACATGATAAATAGTGATTAATTTCTTATTTATTTTCTTATATGCTGCAAATTTAATCAATAATTATTATATATGTATTGTATATATGTGATTTTTTTATTAAATAGAGTGAATATAAAATTAGGAAAAAACGACCTGACGTTTTGATCAAAACGTCAGGTCGTTTTAATTATAGAAATTTCGGACTCCGGTTTTATTAGTTAGATGATTACTTTACTATATATTTTCGGGACAATAATAAGATGCATTAAAGGGTTAAATGTATTTTTTGATAAAATAAAAATGTGATTTATTGGAATAAATGAATTATTATTTGTAACTTTGTCGCCCGATTTATATGGTGTCGAGACTTGGAAAGAATAGAATTATACGATATAGATTTGAAGAACTTAAGAGAAACTCGTACGACTTATAACTATAAAGTTGGCGATGAGTTCTTTAATTTGATAGAAGCTACCGGAATAGAAAAAGGTGAGCTTGATGTTTCTGTTGAAGTAAAAAAAGAAATAGGAGCATTCAGGTTGAACTTCCATATAGAGGGTTTTGTTGTAGGTATATGCGACAGATGTCTTGATGAAGTGGATGTCGATGTCTATACTGATAATACCCTAAAAGTGAAATTGGGAGAGGAATATTCGGATGATGATGAAATTCTTGTAATTCCGGAGTCGGAAAGTATAATAAATGTAGCTTGGTACATATACGAATTTACATATCTTAGTCTTCCTTGTAGAATTGTGCATGAAGAAGGTGAGTGTAACGAACAAATGCAGGAAAAGTTGAAGGACTTGATAAGGTATGATAATACCAGTGAGGAGAATTCTGATGTGGATGAATATGATGATGATGAAAATGAAGTGACCGAAACAGATCCTCGTTGGGACGCATTGAAGAAAATATTAAATAATAATTAAATAAAGTTTTAGTAAAATGGCACATCCTAAAAGAAGACAATCAAAAACGAGAACTGCTAAGAGAAGAACTCATGATAAGGCAGTTGCTCCTACTTTGGCTATTTGTCCTAATTGTGGCGAATGGCATGTATATCACACAGTATGTGGAGCATGTGGTTATTACAGAGGTAAATTAGCAATTGAGAAAGAAGCTGCTCTTTAATAGAACAGTGCTTTGTCATGAACGGTTTATGTTCTTGAGAAAATAAAGCCGGAGGGCTTCGGCTCTTCGGCTTTATTTTTAGGATTCAAACTAAAATTTGAAAAGATGGAAAAAATTAATGCGGTAATAACAGGTGTTGGTGGGTATGTACCAGACTATGTTCTTACAAACGAAGAATTGTCTAGAATGGTAGACACTAACGACGAGTGGATAATGACTCGTATAGGTGTAAAAGAAAGACGCATCCTTAATGAAGAAGGGTTGGGTACATCATATATGGCTCGTAAGGCTGCAAAACAGCTGATGCAAAAAACAAATTCTGATCCGGACTCTATAGATTGCGTTATAGTTGCAACTACTACTCCTGACTATCATTTCCCTTCTACAGCATCTATTCTTTGCGATAAACTGGGACTTAAAAATGCTTATGCATTCGATTTGCAGGCAGCATGTAGCGGATTCCTTTATGCTATGGAAACTGCTGCAAGTATGATACAGTCGGGAAGACACAAAAAGATAATTATAGTAGGTGCAGATAAGATGTCTTCAATGGTAAACTACTCAGATCGTGCTACATGCCCTATCTTTGGTGACGGTGCAGCTGCTTGTATGGTCGAGGCGACTACTGAAGATTACGGAATAATGGATTCTATTCTTCGCACAGATGGAAAAGGTCTTCCGTTCCTTCACATGAAGGCTGGTGGCTCTGTTTGTCCTCCTTCATATTTTACAGTAGACAACAAAATGCACTATCTGTATCAGGAAGGTAGAACTGTGTTCAAATATGCAGTGTCAAACATGTCTGACGTAACAGAACAGATAGCAATGAGAAATGGCTTGAATAAAGATAACATAGATTGGATTGTTCCTCATCAGGCAAACTTGCGTATCATTGATGCTGTTGCTTCAAGACTCAGTGTTCCAATGGAGAAGGTTATGGTAAATATTCAGCATTTCGGAAATACCAGCGCAGGAACATTGCCTTTGTGTCTGTGGGATTATGAGAAACAGCTGAAAAAAGGAGACAATATAATCTTCACTGCGTTTGGTGCCGGATTTACATGGGGAGCAGCTTATGTTAAGTGGGGTTATGACGGAAACAAGTAATATTTGAATTTATAAAAACAAATATACGAAAAAACGCATCCCGGACAGGTGCGTTTTTTTGTGTTCATAATGAGATTTTATTATGCATAAAGCCGGATTTGTAAATATTGTCGGTAACCCTAATGTCGGGAAATCTACATTAATGAATTTGCTGGTAGGTGAAAGAATATCTATCGCAACTTTTAAAGCTCAAACAACACGTCATCGTATCATGGGTATATTGAATACAGATGATATGCAAATTGTATTCTCTGACACTCCGGGCGTGTTGAAACCTAATTATAAATTGCAGGAGTCAATGCTTAATTTTTCGGAGTCTGCGTTGGTAGATGCTGATGTACTGCTTTATGTTACGGATACAGTAGAGAAACCGGACAAGAATGCCGATTTTATGGAAAAGGTCCGTAAATTGAATGTACCGGTTTTATTGCTAATAAATAAAATAGACCTTATTAATCAGGATATTCTTGTCAAACTGGTGGAAGAATGGCATGAACTTTTGCCACAGGCAGAAATTATACCTATCTCTGCAATGGCTAAGTTTAATGTTGATGTAGTAATGAAAAGAATTAAGGATTTGCTTCCGGATTCACCTCCTTATTTCGGAAAGGACCAGTGGACAGACAAACCTGCCCGTTTTTTCGTTACTGAGATAATAAGAGAAAAAATTCTGTTATATTATGACAAGGAAATTCCTTATTCTGTCGAGGTAGTTGTGGAAAGCTTTAAGGAAGATGCAAACAGCATACGTATTAATGCTGTGATTTATGTTGAAAGAGACTCTCAAAAGGGGATTATCATAGGTAAGCAGGGAAAAGCCTTAAAGAAGGTTGCTACTGAGGCAAGAAAAACTCTGGAACACTTCTTTAGAAAGTCTATTTATCTGGAAACATTCGTAAAAGTTGATAAAGACTGGAGAAGTTCTGATAAGGAATTAAAGAATTTTGGTTACCAATTAGATTAATCACCGGCTGGGATAGCCGTAAACAATTATAAATATGGGAAATTTAGTCGCTATCGTTGGACGCCCCAATGTGGGAAAGTCAACACTGTTTAATCGTTTGACAAAGACTCGTCAGGCTATCGTAAATGAGCAGGCGGGAACTACCCGCGACCGTCAGTACGGAAAGTCTGAATGGCTGGGTAAAGAATTCTCTGTAGTTGATACTGGAGGATGGGTAGTTAATTCGGATGATATTTTCGAAGAAGAAATCCGTAAGCAGGTTTTGCTTGCTATGGATGAAGCTGATGTAATCTTGTTTGTTGTAGACGTCATGAACGGGGTTACAGATCTTGATATGGAGGTTTCGAATATTTTAAGACGCTCAAAGAAACCTATCATAATGGTTGCCAATAAGACTGATAATAATGATCTGCAATATAATGCTGCAGAGTTCTACTCGTTAGGTTTGGGCGACCCTTATTGTATCTCTGCACTAAGTGGAAGTGGTACTGGTGACTTGCTGGATTTGATAGTTTCGAAATTTAAGAAAGACTCAGGGGAAATAATAGAGGAAGATATCCCAAGATTTGCAGTTGTGGGAAGACCTAACGCCGGTAAGTCTTCAATAGTAAACGCCTTTATTGGTGAAGAAAGAAATATAGTAACTGAGATAGCAGGTACAACACGCGATTCCATATATACAAGATATGATAAGTTCGGTTTCGACTTTTATCTGGTTGATACAGCCGGAATAAGAAAGAAAAATAAAATTACTGAAGACCTGGAATATTACTCGATAATACGTTCTATCAGAGCTATAGAGAACTCTGATGTCTGTATACTTATGATTGATGCTACAAGAGGTATCGAAGGACAGGATTTGAATATCTTCAGTTTGATTCAACGTAACCAGAAAGGATTGGTGGTTGTAGTGAATAAATGGGACCTCGTAGAGGATAAGACTGTTAAGGTAATGAAGAATTACGAAGACGCTATAAGAAACAGGTTTGCTCCTTTTACAGACTTCCCGATAATATTTGCTTCTGCATTGACAAAACAGCGTATTCTTAAGGTTTTGGAGGCTGCAAAAGAAGTATATAATGCAAGAACTACAAGGATACCTACAGCACGTTTGAATGAGGAGTTATTGCCGCTTATCGAAGCTTATCCGCCACCATCAAACAAGGGTAAGTATATAAAAATAAAATATATTACTCAGCTGCCTAATACGCAGATACCTTCGTTCGTATTCTTTGCTAATCTGCCTCAGTATGTGAAAGAACCGTATAAACGTTTCTTGGAGAATAAGATGAGGGAACGCTGGAATTTATGTGGTACACCTGTTAATATATTTATCAGACAGAAATAATAAGAAGATTGGAAATACTAATTATTGTTATGCTCAAGAATGTTCTTTTATGTCATTCTTGAGCATATTTTTGGGACATTCAGTAAATAGTATAAAATCAGCCAACTAATTCATACACAAAGTGTTGCGAATTAGTTGGCTTTTTGTATCTTTAGGTATTCCCCCGAAAATAAGGTTTGACAACCAAAACGGAGGAAATCCTCCAATAAAGATATGGCTAAGATACAAAATATTTCGGAAATTCACCCTACTTTGGGTTTTACAGAATTTGATATTCTGGAAAAATATCTCAAAAGTTTTAATGAGAGTGAGCTTGGCAGGCTTCATTCAGTGTTTCCTTTTGAAGTTATGGCAAAAGTCATGGGGCTGTCTGAAAATCGTTTTGGACGTAGGAACATATTCAGTCCTTCCGCAAAGATTGCCCTTATGATCCTGAAGTCCTATACCGGACTTTCTGACAGACATCTTGTGGAACATCTTGACGGCAACATACATTACCAGATGTTCTGCTGCATCATGATAGACCCGTCTTTCCCCATTACCAACTACAAGATAGTCAGTGCCATCCGTAATGAGATAGCATCCCGCCTTGACATTGATTCCCTTCAGGAGATACTGGCCTCCCACTGGAAACCATATCTTGAGAACCTTCACGTGTGCATGACTGATGCCACGTGTTATGAAAGTCACATGCGTTTTCCTACAGACATGAAACTGCTTTGGGAAAGTATTGAATGGCTTTACAGACATATCTGCCGGCATTGTATGGATCTTGGGATAAGGCGTCCCCGTAACAAATATGCGGATGTGTCAGAGTCCTATCTTTCATACTGCAAGAAAAGAAAGAGGAAGGCCTCAAGAACACGGATGCTCAAGCGCCGTATGATCAGACTCCTTGAAAAGCTCATCGAACAGAGGGATGAGATTCATAAGGAATACGGGAGATCACTCAGATATACACAGGATTATCAGAAACGCCTTTCCATAATCAGAAAGGTTCTTGTACAGGAGAAGGAACTGTTTGAAGGCAGGAAGGTCAATGACCGCATCGTCAGCACCGACCGTCATTACGTACGTCCTATCGTAAGAGGCAAGGAAACAAAGTCTGTTGAATTCGATGTAAAGGTTAACAACATACAGATAGACGGTATATCGTTTATCGAACACCTCTCGTTCAAGGCATTCAATGAGGGAATACGACTGAAGGACTGTATCCGTATGCAGCAGAAGCTCATGAAAGTGAAGATCACATGTGCGGCAGGCGACTCCATATATGCCAATAATGCCAACAGAAAATATTGTACTAAATATAGTATATCTACTTCCTTCGTACGCAAAGGAAGGGCTGCAAAGGATGAACACTTGAGAAAGGTTCTCAGAAGTGAGCTATCAAGGGAGAGAGCCACCAGACTTGAAGGAAGCTTCGGAACTCAAAAGCAACATTACTCACTATTAAGGATAAAGGCCCGGAACAGGAAAACGGAAATCCTGTGTATTTTCTTCGGAATACATACGGCAAATGCCGTACTGATGATAGACAAAATCAGGAACAGAACAGCTAAAGCGGAATGATATGATTTTCATAACCAGAATCAGAAGAGGTTATCAGACTTCTTCCGGAGAGTCATGTCTTAACGGTTAGAATCAAGAGAGAAAATACAGAAAAACTACAAGAAAAATGGCATATGGAGTGATTATGTTATATCATCTTCATATGCCATCATATATTTTAAGGACATTTACTGAATATCCCTATTTTTATTGTGAATTTTTATTTTTATTTTCCTCCGTTTTTACTTTTCTAAGCAAATCCGAAGCAAAAATAAAGTTGTTCAGTCTTTCGTTTGTAGCTGTGAATACCTCATCCTTTGTACCGGACCATTCTTTATGTCCCTGGTATATATACAGAATACTGTCGCCTATACCCATCACAGAATTCATGTCGTGAGTATTGATAATTGTAGTCATATTGAATTCTGTAGTGATGTCGTGTATCAGCTCGTCTATCACGAGCGAAGTCTTAGGATCGAGTCCTGAGTTAGGCTCATCGCAAAACAAATATTGAGGATTAAGGGCAATGGCTCTTGCTATGGCTACACGTTTCTGCATACCTCCGCTTATCTCTCCTGGGTATTTGTTTTGTGCATCGATAAGATTTACCCTGTCCAAACAGAATTGTGCACGGCGTATGCGGTCGCGGTATGTATCGTTTGAGAACATGTCAAGGGGGAACATTACATTTTCCAGGACGGATAGAGAATCAAACAACGCAGCACTCTGGAATATCATACCCATCTCTTTGCGTAGTGTTTTCTTCTCTGTTTTTCCCATTCCCAAAAGGTTTCTGTTATCGTATAACACTTCGCCTTTTTCAGGTGTCAACAGTCCCACTATACATTTCATAAGAACGGTTTTACCAGAACCACTCTGACCTATTATGAGGTTGGTCTTTCCGTTTTCGAAAGTGAAATTTATGTCATCAAGGACGGTTCTTCCTTCGAATGACTTGCATATTGACTTTAACTGTATCATCCCATTAATAGTTGTGTAAGAATTAAATCTGAGAATAGAATAAGCACGCTGCTTGAAACCACAGCATTTGTACTGGCTTTACCTACTGAAATGGAACCTCCATCGACAGTGTAGCCGAAATAGGCCGATACACTGGCTATTATAAAGGCGAAGAACAGCGATTTTATGAAACTGCACCATATATACCATTCAATGAAACAGTATTGCAGACCGTATTCAAGATCTGTCGCATTCATTATTCCGGCAAACCATGCTGTACAGAAAGCTCCCACTATACCTGCAAATATACTGAATATGACAAGAATAGGAATCATGGTCATTAGTCCTAGTATTTTGGGCAGTATCAGGTATGAAGCAGAGTTTATACCCATAATTTCCAGTGCATCTATCTGTTGGGTAACTCTCATGGTGCCCAGTTCTGATGCGATGTTGGAACCTACTTTTCCGGCCAGTATAAGACACATTATGGCCGATGAAAACTCAAGAAGAAGGATTTCACGGGTGGTGTATCCCACTACGAACCTTGGCATCCAGGGACTTTCAATGTTCAGTTTTATCTGAATACAAATAACCGCTCCGATGAAAAATGAGATGAGGAGTACAATACCTATGGAATTTATTCCAAGCTGGTACAATTCGTTCACATATTGCTTAAAATACATTTTTATTCTTTCCGGGCGTGAAAATACCCTGCCCATGAGAATGATGTATTTTCCAAGAATACTTATTGGCTTTATCATGATTTATAATAATTTGCTGCAAAAGTACAGTTTTTTAGCTATTAAATAATAAAAGATAGGATGATTTTAATATAAATGACCATATAACCCAAGAATTTTACTACTTTTGTGCTCAAAATTAGCTATATGGAAGAATTGAAAGATAAAGAATACGAAGATAAGTCTGTGTCTGGCAGCGAACAGGCGGATTATAATGAATGTATGGTGCTTCGTACGGAGAATCTTGTCAAGAAATATGGTAAAAGAACAGTTGTCAATGATGTCTCTATAAACGTAAAACAAGGAGAAATTGTTGGTCTGCTTGGACCTAATGGTGCAGGAAAGACTACTTCTTTTTATATGACAACGGGACTTATTGTTCCTAACGAGGGGCATATTTTTCTTAATGACGAGGATATTACTTCATATCCGGTATACAAGCGTGCACAGAAAGGTATAGGGTATTTGGCGCAAGAGGCTTCCGTATTCAGGAAAATGAGTGTGGAGGATAATATAGCTTCTGTGCTGGAACTTACAAATAAAAGTCCGGAATATCAGAAAGAAAAATTGGAAAGCCTTATTGCTGAATTCAGGTTGCAGAAGGTGAGAAAAAATCTTGGCGACCAGCTTTCGGGTGGTGAACGAAGAAGAACGGAGATTGCAAGATGTCTTGCCATAGACCCTAAATTCATTATGCTGGATGAACCGTTTGCCGGGGTTGACCCTATTGCAGTGGAGGATATCCAGCACATAGTATGGAAACTTAAGGATAAAAATATAGGTATATTGATTACCGACCATAATGTGCAGGAGACACTGAGTATTACTGATAGAGCATATTTGTTGTTTGAAGGTAGGATTCTTTTCCAAGGTACACCGGAAGAACTGGCCGAAAATAAAATAGTGCGTGAAAAGTATCTAAGTAATAGCTTTGTGCTTAGGAAAAAGGACTTCCAGATGCAAAATGTACGCGAATGAGTAGGTAGCACTACGGATTCTTGAAATTTTTTTTGTGCTGACTTTTTGGTAGTTGCAAGATTAAACACTATTTTTGCACACCCCAAAAAGTTTATACTTTTGAATATAAGAATAATAATTAATATAAAACACTTAAGAAATGAATATTTCATTACAGAATGTAAGCAATGTAAGTGCTGTGCTTACAGCGCAAATCGAAAAAGCTGACTATCAGGAAAAAGTTGAAAAAGCGTTGAAGACTCTTCGTCAGAGAGTGAATATGCCTGGATTCCGTAAAGGTATGGTTCCAATGGGACTTATCAAGAAACAGTACGGAGTTTCAGTTCTTCTGGAAGAGGTAGACAAACTGTTGCAGGAAAAAGTTGGTGAATATATCCGCGAAAATAAAGTAAACATGTTGGGTACTCCACTTCCAAAGGAAAACAATGCTAACTTCGAAACAGACGAAAACTTCGAATTCTCTTTCGATATTGCTTTGGCTCCTGAGTTCTCTATCGAATTGTCAAACAATGATACTGTAGATTACTATGATATCGATGTAACTGACGAAATGGTAGACCAGCAGGTTAATATGTACAGACAGCGTACTGCTAAATACGACAAAGTAGAAGACTATCAGGATAAGGATATGCTGAAAGGGCTTTTGGCAGAACTTGACGAAAACGGAAGCACTAAAGAAGGTGGTGTTCAGGTAGAAGGTGCTGTTATGATGCCTTCATATATGAAGAACGACGACCAGAAAGCTATCTTCAACGGTGCTAAGGTGAACACTGTATTGGTGTTCAACCCATCTGTAGCTTTCGATAATAACGAAGCTGAGCTTGCTTCTCTTCTGAAAGTTAAGAAAGAAGAAGTTGCTAACTACAAAGGTAACTTCAGCTTCCAGATTGAAGAAATCACTCGTATGATTCCAGGTGAATTGAATCAGGAATTGTTCGATCAGGTTCTTGGCGAAGGAAAGGCTTCAAACGAAGAAGAATTCCGTGCACAGGTTAAGGAAAGCATCGCTACTCAGTTTGTAGCAGACAGCGACTATAAGTTCCTTATCGACTTGCGTACATACACAATGGGTAAAGTTGGTAAATTGGAATTTGCTGATGACTTGATGAAGCGCATTATGCTTGATAACAACAAGGAAAAAGGTGAAGAATATGTAAACGAAAACTACGACAAGAGCCTTGAAGAACTTACATGGCACTTGATTAAGGAAAAACTTGTTGAAGCTAACGGTATTAAGATTGAACAGGCTGACATCCAGAATATGGCTAAGGAAGCTACTCGTGCTCAGTTCGCTCAGTACGGTATGATCAACGTTCCAGAAGAATTACTTGAAAACTATTCTAAGGAAATGCTTAAGAAACGCGAAAGCGTAGAAGCTCTTGTTAACAGAGCAATTGAAGCTAAGCTTGCTGCAGCAGTTAAGGGTCAGGTAACATTGAACCACAAAGCTGTATCTGTAGAAGATTTCAACAAAATGTTTCAGTAATATAATTCCAGGCTGAAGTTAATTGCTGAGGCTTATTAAATGGAAGAGGCTTTTAACCGAGGCTTTTCTGGTTGGTGCAAGCTCTTGTCCTGTACTCGGAAAAGAAATGGCTAAAAGTCTCTTTCTGTATTTTTAAAGTAAAAATTTTTAAGTATGAATGATTTCAGAAAATATGCTACCAAGCATTTGGGAATGAGCAGCATGGTGCTTGATGATGTTATCAAGTCGCAGTCTGGTTATCTGAACCCATATATCTTGGAAGAAAGACAGCTGAACGTAACTCAGCTTGATGTGTTTTCACGACTGATGATGGACCGTATCATTTTTTTAGGTACGGAAATAAACGATTATACAGCAAATACACTGCAGGCTCAGTTGCTGTATCTTGACTCTATCGATTCAAGCAGAGATATTTCGATATATATAAACTCTCCTGGTGGCTCTGTATACGCGGGATTGGGTATTTATGACACTATGCAGTTTATCAGCAGCGACGTGGCTACATTCTGTACAGGCCTTGCTGCTTCTATGGCAGCCGTGTTGCTCGTTGCTGGTCAGGAAGGCAAACGTTCTGCTTTGACACATTCGCGCGTGATGATACATCAGCCGTTGGGCGGTGCACAAGGTCAGGCTTCTGACATTGAAATTACTGCACGCGAAATATTGAAGTTGAAGAAGGAACTTTATACTATCGTAGCAGAGCATTCGCATACTGATTTTGATAAGGTATGGGCCGATTCGGACAGAGACTACTGGATGACAGCGCAGGAAGCTAAAGAGTATGGTATAATTGATGAGGTGATGTCGCGTAAGCCATCTTTGTAAAAGTCTGCTTTATTGAGAACTATAAAGTGTACTAACTCAAAAACTTAAACTTTTATTATCGTTGGAAAATTCTAAAACAACTAGAAATAGAAACAAATGCAGCTTTTGTGGCCGTACGGAAAACGAAGTGGGCTTTCTGATAACAGGTGTAAATGGCTGTATTTGCGACTCATGTGTAGAGCAGGCTCATGAAATAGTGAAAGAAGCCAATATGCACTCTCATGCAGGAAAGGGTGGAAACATCCGTTTGGAAGAATTGCCGAAACCGGCGGATATAAAGGATTTTCTTGACCAGTATGTTATAGGTCAGGATGATGCGAAAAAATATTTGTCGGTTGCTGTATATAATCATTACAAACGTCTTTTACAGGCTACCGACAATAATGATGTGGAGATAGAAAAATCGAACATCATCATGGTTGGCGGAACAGGAACTGGAAAGACTTTGCTGGCAAGGACTATAGCTAAACTGTTGAAGGTTCCATTTACAATTGTAGATGCTACGGTGTTGACTGAGGCCGGTTATGTGGGCGAAGATATAGAAAGCCTTCTGACACGATTGCTTCAGGTGGCAGACTATAATGTGGAGGAAGCTGAACGTGGTATTGTGTTTATAGATGAGATAGACAAAATAGCACGTAAGGGTGATAATCCTTCAATAACACGAGATGTGAGCGGTGAAGGTGTACAGCAGGGTCTGCTTAAATTGCTTGAAGGTTCTATAGTAAACGTACCGCCGCAAGGAGGAAGAAAACATCCGGATCAGAAAATGATACCGGTAAATACCAAGAATATTCTTTTTATATGCGGAGGGGCATTTGAAGGTATAGAACGTAAAATCGCACAAAGACTTAATACAAATGTGGTGGGTTATAACTCTGTTAAGGAGGCTGTTAAGATAGACCGTAGCAATATGATGCAGTATATTGCACCGCAGGACTTGAAATCGTTTGGATTAATTCCTGAAATTATCGGTCGTCTTCCTATATTGACATATCTTAATCCTCTTGACAGAAATGCATTGCGCAACATATTGACAGAACCGAAGAATTCTATTATAAAACAATATATCAAGCTTTTGGAAATGGACGGGGTGAAACTTGTTTTCCAGCCTGAAGTGTTGGAATATATTGTTGACAAGGCTGTAGAATACAAATTGGGAGCACGCGGACTGAGGTCTATCGTTGAAACTATAATGATAGACGTTATGTATAGCGTACCGTCAAAGAATGTCAGCGAATTTGTTGTGACACTTGATTATGCTAAAGAGCAGATGGAAAAGTCAAATATCTCGCGTTTGCAGTCGGTTTGATTTTTTTGAAAGAAAAAATGCATGTTTACATGATTTTTTTTCTCCTTTTGTTTGCGTAATATTGAAAGTTGTTTATAACTTTGTTACATAAGAACTTTTCAGTATTTCATAAAATCATTAAATTCATAGGAAGCAATGGCGGAAAAAATCAATTTGACAGAGCAGTTGAAGAAATATTTCGGTTTCGATACTTTCAAAGGGAATCAAGAAGCTATTATCAGAAGTCTTCTTGAAGGTAATGATACTTTTGTATTGATGCCAACCGGGGGTGGAAAATCGCTGTGTTACCAGTTGCCTTCACTCTTGATGGAAGGAACAGCAATTGTCATTTCGCCGCTCATTGCACTTATGAAAAATCAGGTAGATGCTATGCGCAATTTCAGCGAGGAGGATGGAGTGGCTCATTTTATAAACTCTTCTCTTTCCAAATCTGCCATTGATCAGGTCAAGTCGGATATATCATCTGGGAAAACCAAATTGCTATATGTGGCTCCGGAGTCACTGACTAAAGAAGAAAATGTGGACTTCCTGAAGCATGTGAAAATATCTTTCTATGCCATTGATGAGGCTCACTGTATATCAGAGTGGGGACATGACTTCAGACCTGAATATCGCAGGATTAGACCTATAATAAATGAAATAGGTAAGGCTCCTGTTATAGCACTGACTGCAACCGCAACTCCAAAAGTGAAGATGGATATCCAAAAGAATCTGGGTATGACAGAGGCTAAGGAATTTAAATCTTCATTCAATCGTCCTAACCTTTATTATGAAGTACGTCTGAAAACAAATAATATTGATCGCGATATTATCAAGTTTATCAAGCAGAATCCTGATAAATCGGGAATTATTTATTGCTTGAGCAGAAAAAAGGTAGAGGAACTGGCTGAAATACTTGTAGCAAATGGTATAAAGGCAAGACCATATCATGCAGGTATGGACGCTGCGACACGAAATACCAATCAGGATGATTTCTTGAAAGAAAATATAGATGTGATAGTAGCAACGATAGCTTTCGGTATGGGTATTGACAAACCGGATGTGAGATATGTGTTGCACTATGATATTCCAAAAAGCCTTGAGGGGTATTATCAGGAAACAGGACGCGCGGGAAGAGACGGTGGAGAAGGACAGTGTATAGCATTCTATTCGAACAAGGATTTACAGAAACTTGAAAAGTTCATGCAGGGTAAACCTGTATCTGAACAGGAAATAGGCAAGCAGCTTTTGCTGGAGACGGCGGCGTATGCTGAATCGTCATTATGCAGAAGAAAAATATTGATGCACTATTTCGGTGAGGAATATACTGAAGATAATTGTGGTAATTGTGATAACTGTTTAAATCCCAAAAAACAAGTGGAGGCTCAGGAATTATTGTGTGCAGTGATTGAAACAATCATTGCTGTAAAGGAAAATTTCAAACAAGATTATATTATTGATGTATTGCTAGGTAAAGAAACGTCAGAAGTGCTGGCTCATAAACATGACGAACTTGAAGTGTTTGGCTCGGGAATGGGTGAAGAAGAACGTTTGTGGAATTCGGTGATACGTCAGGCTCTTATAGCTGGATATCTGGTAAAGGATGTTGAAAACTATGGATTGCTGAAAGTTACTCCTAGTGGACATAAATTCCTCAAGAGTCCTAAATCTTTCAAGATAGTGGAAGATACGGATTTCGATGAGGATGAAGTGGAAGAAACACCGATGAGGGGAGGTGCCTCATGTGCTGTTGACCCGGTTCTTTATTCGATGCTGAAAGATTTAAGAAAGAAAATGTCCAAGAAGTTGGATGTGCCGCCATACGTAATCTTCCAGGATCCTTCATTGGAGGCTATGGCTACAATCTATCCTGTGACATTGGAAGAACTGCAGAATATACCTGGTGTGGGTGCAGGAAAGGCAAAGCGTTACGGACAGGAATTCTGTGATTTGATAAAGACTCACTGCGAAGAAAACGAGATTGACAGGCCGGAAGATTTGAGGGTGCGTACAGTAGCCAATAAGTCAAAACTAAAAGTCTCGATAATACAGAGCATTGACCGTAAGGTGGCACTTGATGATATTGCAGTGGCCAAAGGTATTGACTTTGTGGATCTGCTGGATGAGGTTGAGGCTATTGTGTATTCTGGAACAAAACTTAATATTGACTACTTCCTTGAAGAAATTATGGATGAAGACCATATGCTCGATATATATGATTATTTCAAGGAATCGGAAACGGACGATATTGAAGATGCAATGGAAGAACTTGGTGATGACTATACCGAAGAGGAAATCAGATTAGTTAGAATCAAGTTTATTTCAGAAATGGCGAATTAAAAAATATTGGTTTAGCTTCGTCTGCCTTTGAGGCGGACGAAGCTTTTTTGTCATAAAAATATGTTAATGTGCTTTTTGCTATTTATATAATTCGTATAAAAATAGTATATTTGCACGCAATAATAATCAAAAGCATAAAGCCCTATGTCATTTATTGCAGATAAAGTTGTTATGGACGGATTAACTTACGATGATGTATTGTTAATTCCTGCCTATTCTGAAGTATTACCTAAAACAGTCGAACTCACGACTAAGTTCTCAAGAAACATCGAGTTGAAGATTCCTTTTGTGACTGCCGCTATGGATACGGTTACAGAATCTCAGATGGCTATTGCGATTGCCAGAGAAGGAGGAATCGGTGTAATCCACAAAAATATGTCTATTGCCGAACAGGCTCGCCAGGTGGCTACTGTGAAACGTGCAGAAAATGGTATGATTTCAAATCCTGTTACTATCAATAGAGATGCCAAAGTGAAAGATGCACTGAACATCATGGCAGAATATAAGATTGGTGGTATTCCTGTAGTGGATAATGAAAATTTTCTTGTTGGTATCGTAACTAACCGTGACCTTCGTTTCGAGAAGGATATGGACAAAAAGATACAGGAGGTAATGACTTCTGAAAATATCATTACTACAAAGCAGTCTACTGATATGGAAACTGCAGCTCAGATTCTTCAGGAAAATAAGATTGAAAAACTTCCTGTAGTTGATGAGAACGGTAAATTGATAGGTCTTATCACATATAAAGATATTACTAAGGCTAAAGACAAACCAATGGCTTGCAAAGATGCACAGGGACGTTTGCGTGTAGCAGCAGGTGTTGGTGTTACTGCAGATACATTGGAGCGTATGGAGGCTTTGGTAAATGCCGGAGCAGATGCCATAGTTATCGATACTGCACATGGTCACTCGAAATATGTAATTGAAAAACTTAAGGAAGCAAAGAAACGTTTCCCTAACGTTGATATCGTTGTGGGTAATGTTGCTACAGGTGCTGCTGCAAAAGCATTGGTTGAAGCAGGTGCTGATGCAGTGAAGGTAGGTATCGGTCCTGGTTCTATCTGTACAACTCGTGTTGTGGCTGGTGTTGGTGTTCCTCAGCTTTCAGCTGTATACGATGTTGCAAAGGCTTTGGAAGGTACAGGTGTTCCTTTGATTGCTGATGGTGGATTGCGTTACTCTGGTGACGTGGTTAAAGCATTGGCAGCAGGTGGATACAGTGTAATGATTGGTTCTCTTGTTGCTGGTACTGAAGAAGCTCCTGGCGATACAATTATTTTCAACGGACGTAAATTCAAGTCATATCGTGGTATGGGTTCTTTGGAAGCTATGGAAAATGGCTCTAAAGACCGTTATTTCCAGAGCTCAACTACAGATGTCAAGAAGTTGGTTCCGGAAGGTATTGCTGCCCGTGTTCCTTATAAGGGTACATTGTATGAAGTAATTTATCAGTTGACTGGTGGATTGCGTGCCGGAATGGGATATTGCGGTGCTCATAATATAATGGAACTTCATAACGCTAAATTTACTCGTATTACTAATGCGGGCGTTTTGGAAAGCCATCCACATGATGTAGCTATTACAAGTGAGGCTCCTAATTATAGCCGTCCTCAATAATAAAAATAAGGATATTTGTGTTGGCATGGATCGTATATAATGCGCTTACGCTTATGTATGATTCATGCCTTTTTATTTGTGTATGACAAGATTTGTTTTCATAGCTATTATTCTTGTTTTTTTTACTAGAAGTTTATATTCGAATGAACCTTCTCATTCTGTTGATAAAATTCTGATGAAGATTGGAGGAGAAACAGTCTATCTCTCTGAATTTGAAACTCTATATTCTGATATTAGGAAAAATAAGGATTGCTCCGTGGAAGAATATTTTCATTATTTTCTGAAATATAAGTTGAAAATATTCGATGCAAAAAGACAGGGGCTTGATAAAAGTGCTGAGTATACAGACGAATGTGAAAGACTAAAGCATTGTTTACATGCTAAAGATGGAATGTCTGTAAATAAAGTTCGTGTATTGACTTATAAAGTCAGACAGGACGAAGGGCTCTCATATGCTTTCAAGGTTATGAAGGAAGTTTATGATAATCTCCAGACAGGAGCAGACTGGAATGATGTGTGTAGCTGTATTAAAGATCCAAGATTTTCCTGTAGGGTAGAGCATGATATGAGTTCTCTGTTGACAGAAGAGCGTATGGAACTTGATAAAATTCACGGTTCCGGTTTCTCCGAACCATTTGTTTCGCCTGTAGGAGTTAATATTTTATTGAAGTCGGATGATGAAAACTGTTCAGTAGAGTTATTGGGAAATGCTGATGACGCTATATTGGTTTCACTTTGGAATGAGCACCATTCAGAAGATTTATATAGCTGGTCGGAAGCCGATTTGCAGGAGTTTTTTAGGACGAACAGAAAGAAATATCTATGGGAATTGCCTCATTACAAGGGTGGAGTCATTCATTGTAAAAACAAGAAGGCTGCTAGAAAAATAAAGAAAAAACTAAAGAAACTCCCTATGGATTGCTGGGAAGGTAAGTTATCCGAACTGAAAGAAAAGGATGTAACATATGATGCTATGGTTGAAACAGGATTTTTCCAGATAGGTGAAAATGTGTATGTAGATAAGCTTGTCTTTAAATGTGGTGACTATAAACCGAAGGAAAATTATCCATATGCTTTTGTTTTAGGAAAATGTCTTGACTATATGCCCGATTCTTATAGTGATGTTTACGATGTTCTGGTTCAGGACTATATACAGAAACATGAAGAACTGTATTTTGAAAATCTGGAACGTGAATTTAGGGTAGAAAAGTATATAGACGTTTTAAAAACAGTTAATTCTGATGGAAGTAATTGATTTATACAGTATCTTCGTTCAATAATTTATAGAAAGATGTGTAATAGACGTTTCTTAAGTCTGATTCCGGGTATAGTATTGTCGTTATACAGCTGTACCGAAGCGATAGACCACAAAGGGAGAACACCTTTGGTTCAGATAGACAAAGACTTCCTTTATAAAGAGGATGTTGTGTCTTTAATTCCACCAGGTGTATCTGAGGAAGATAGTACGGAAATGGCTGAAAAATATATCAGGAGTTGGATTGACGATATTCTCCTTTATAAAAAAGCAGAGGGAAATATTCCTGACAATGATAAGATAGACGAACTGGTGAAAGCATATAGGAAAACCTTGATTACCCATTCTTATATTGAACAGATAGTGGGGCAGGAGGTGGAAGGAAATATTTCTGATACTGAAATAGTAAAGTATTATGATGACAACAAGGACATATTTCTTGCCACTGAACCATATGTGAAAGGACTTTATATAAAGGTTCCAAACACTGCTTCCGGTATATCGCAGGTAAGGCATTGGTATAAGGATTCCTCGGAAACTTCAATTGACAGGTTGGAGAAATATGGCCTTAGAAATGCAGTCGATTATGAGTATTTCTATGATAGATGGAGACCCTTGAATGAGATTCTGTTAAGGCTGCCTGTAAGTGATGCCGATAAGAAGAAGTTTGAAAAAGAAAGAAATATTGAAGTTAGCGATTCGGCATTCCATTATTTTCTGCATGTAGATGAGTATCTTGGAGAGGGAGAGGTATTGCCTTTGGAATATGCAGAAAAGGAAATTAGGGAAATATTAATGAATATAAAGAGGATAGAATTTATATCAAGAATGAAGGAAGACTTGTATAACGAAGCCTCTTATAATAATGATATAAAATATTTTAATGGCTCAAATGAATAAATTAAATGTCAAAAAAGTAAGTTTATTCCTGCTTCTGATGATTGTGGGATTAACGGTTAAAGCCCAGGACAATGTTATTGACGAAGTCGTTTGGGTAGTAGGAGATGAAGCAATTCTTAAATCAGACGTTGAAAATGAACGACTGAATGCACAATATGAAGGAAGACGTTTCGATGGTGACCCGTATTGTGTTATTCCTGAAGAATTGGCTGTTCAGAAGTTATTCTTGCACCAGGCCGAGATAGATAGTATTGAGATTTCAGAACAGGAAGTGCTCCAGAAAGTGGAACAACAGACTGCTTGGCTTATAGATCAAATCGGTTCGAAAGAAAAGATGGAAGAATATTATAACAAGACATCTACCCAGATTCGTGAAATGCTCAGGGAAAATATCCGAAACGGACTCATTGTGCAGCAAATGCAGCGTGAACTGGTGGGCGATATAAAACTAACTCCGGCGGAAGTGAGAAATTATTTTAAGAATCTGCCTGCAGACAGCATCCCTAGTATACCTACACAGGTAGAGGTGCAAATAATTATCCGCGAGCCAAAGATTAAAGAAGAGGAAATAGAACGGGTTAAGAAAAAACTGCGTGACTTTACAGAACAAATATATAAGGGTGAGTCTTCATTCTCCGTTTTGGCTATGTATTATTCCGAGGACCCGGGGTCTGCACGTCGTGGTGGTGAATACGGATTTACGGGTAGAGGAGAATTGACTCCGGAATTTGCAAATGTGATATTCAACATGACTGACCCGAAAAAGATTTCAAAAGTGTTTGAAACTGAATACGGTTATCACATAGCACAGCTGATAGAAAAACGAGGTGACCGTGTAAGTTATCGTCATATATTGATGAAACCAAAAGTGGATGAGGCTGAAATAGAAGAGGCATTGAACAAACTGGACACTTTGGCTAATGATATCAGAAAAGGAAAGGTTACTTTCGATGAAGCTGCTACATGGGTGTCGCAGGATAAAGATACAAAAAACAATCATGGACTATTGGCCAATCCTCAGACTGGAACTTCACGATTTGAAATGCAACATCTGGCCGGACTCGTTTCGCAGGAAGTGGCGAAAGTTGTAGAAGGAATGCAGATTGGAGAAATATCAAAACCTTTCACTATGATAAATTCTAAAGGTAAAGAGGTTTGTGCAATAGTCAAACTGAAAAACAGAATTGATGCTCACAAGGCTACTATAACCGAGGACTACCAAAGACTGAAAAGTATGGTTACTGCCAAGCGTAGTGAAGAAATAATTCAGAAATGGATTGTAGAGAAACAGAAAAATACATATGTCCGTATCAATCCAAGTTGGAGAAAATGTGACTTTAAATATCCGGGATGGATTAAGAATTGATAAATTTACATTATTGCCTTAAAGACAGGATGTTTGATAAAAAGAAGAAAATAATGTCATTTGGCGGGCAGAGGGTGCTAGTATTTTGTGCTCTCTGCCTGTTGGGCTTTTGCCTGGCTGTTGCAAATATGCAGAATGGCAGAACACAGATGCAGCCAAAACAAAAGAGTAAGGTATATTTGTTGCGTGCCGATAAACTGAGAAAGGATGCTGCTCATCCTGATGCACAGGTCGTAGTAGGAAATGTGGTTTTCCGTCACGACAGTGTGTATATGTATTGCGACAGTGCGTATTATTACGACAAGATAAACTCTTTCGAGGCTTTCAGTAACGTAAAGATAGAACAGGGCGATACTTTGTTCCTTTATGGTGACAAGTTGTATTACGACGGATTTACGCAGATTGCACAGATGAGAATGAATGTAAGGATGGAAAACAGGACTACCACTCTGCTTACGGATAGTTTGAATTATGACAGAATATTCAATCTAGGCTATTTTTTTGACGGAGGTACTATGATGGACGACCAGAATGTCCTTACTTCGGAGTGGGGGGAGTACAGTCCGGCAACAAAGTTGTCTGTTTTCTACTACAATGTGAAACTTGAGAACCCGCAGTTCACAATGTTGTCCGATACACTTAAGTACAGCACTCTTACAAAGGTTGCAAATATTGTAGGGCCTTCGGATATTTACAGCGACGATAATTACATCTACTCCGAGTCAGGGTATTATGATACACAGACGGGGAAGGCAGATTTGTACCAACGTTCTGTGTTGACAAGCGACAGCAAAAAACTTACTGGCGACTCTTTGTTCTATGACAGAAATACCGGAATTGGTGAAGCTTTCTCAAATATAGTGATGACTGATACTGTCAACAAAAACATGATGTTGGGAGATTATGGTTATTATAACGAAAAGTTGAAGAATGCTTTCGTCACAAAGAATGCTATAGCAATAGATTATTCACAGGGTGACAGCCTTTTCCTTCATGCTGATACTCTAAGCATGAATACGTTTCATCTTGACACAGACTCTATGTACCGCGAGGTTAGAGCCTATCATAAGGTAAGATTCTACAGAACTGATGTTCAGGGGGTGGCAGATTCATTGGTGTTCTCTTCTAAAGATTCATGTCTGATTATGTATAAGGATCCTGTTCTTTGGAACGAAAACCAGCAGTTATTGGGAGAGCAGATTAATATATATATGAACGACAGTACCATAGACTGGGCGCACATTATCAACCAAGCTCTTTCTGTAGAACAGATTCCGGTAGATACAACATTGTTCAATCAGATATCCGGAAAAGAAGTCAAGGCATATTTTGAGGACGGACTTATGGAAAAGGTAGAGGTTATAGGTTCTGTCAGACTTGTGTATTATCCTATGGATTCCGACAGCCTTTTGATAGGAATGAATGTGTCCGAGACCAGCCAGCTTGACATCTATCTGGAAAATCAACAGCTTGAACGTATGGTTATGAGTCCTAAATCGAATGGAACACTCTATCCAATGTCGCAGAAACCGGTAGAAAAGAGTCATCTTGATAATTTTGTTTGGTTCGACTATATTCGTCCTCTCAATAAGAAGGACATATTTATATGGCGAGGCAAGAAAGTGGAAGATCAGTTGAAGAAGAGCGTACGCGGACCGATAGAATTGCCAAACCAGCATTTGTTTAACGATAAATAGATAATATTATGGGAATGTTTACAATGAGAAAACCTAGGCCGTATCACCATGAGTATATCTATGTGGACGAGCGTAAGGAAAAATTGCAGAAGATAGAAGATACTGCAAAACGTGAACTTGGCATGTTGCCGCCTAAAGAATTTTCGCCTGAAGATATCAGAGGAAAATTCGTAGAGGGTACCACTTATCTTAAACGTCGTAAGGAAAGTGGCAGGAAGCCGCTTAGCTATGCTACTTTGTTCATTGCAATTCTGCTACTGCTTTATATCTTGCACTATCTTGTAACGGGTAGTTTCACTTTTTGATTAAATAAAGGAGATACATAATTTATGAGCGATATAATCCGTTTGTTGCCCGATTCCGTTGCCAATCAGATTGCAGCGGGAGAGGTTATACAGAGGCCTGCTTCGGTAATAAAGGAATTGGTGGAGAATGCCATAGATGCCGGAGCCGGACATATTGATGTGTCTGTGACTGATGCAGGAAAAACTAGCATACAGGTGATAGACAATGGTAAAGGTATGTCGGAGACAGATGCACGTCTGGCTTTTGAACGCCATGCCACTTCAAAGATACGTGAAGCTTCGGATTTGTTCGCCCTACGGACTATGGGATTCCGTGGAGAGGCATTGGCTTCTATAGCAGCTGTAGCCGAGGTGGAGTTACGAACAAGGCAACATGGCGAAGAATTGGGAACCTCAATTCTTATAGCAGGCTCTAAGGTTGAAAAACAGGAACCGGTGGCATGTCCCGAAGGGAGCAACTTTATTGTACGTAACCTCTTTTTCAATGTCCCTGCGCGAAGAAAATTCTTAAAGTCCAATCAGACTGAATTAAGTAATATTATATCCGAATTCGAAAGGATAGCTCTTGTAAATCCAGATGTGTCGTTTACATTCCATCATAACGGAACTGAAATTCTTAATCTTCCGGCTATACAGTTGAGACAGCGCATAATGGGAGTATTCGGTAAGAAACTGAACCAGGACCTTCTGTCGCTGGATATAGACACTACGATGGTGAAAATACACGGGTTCATCGGTAAACCGGAGACTGCCAGAAAGAAAGGCGCCCGCCAGTTCTTTTTTGTCAACGGCAGATATATGCGCCATCCATATTTTCATAAGGCTGTAGCCGATGCGTATGAACATCTCATACCTACAGGCGAACAGGTATCGTATTTTATATATTTCGAAGTTGATCCTGCAAATATCGATGTAAACATTCATCCTACAAAGACCGAAATAAAGTTTGAGAATGAGCAGGCCATCTGGCAGATTCTGTCGGCTGCGGTAAAAGAAACATTGGGGCGCTTCAATGCAGTACCTTCAATAGATTTTGACACAGAAGGAATGCCGGATATCCCGGCAATAGACATGGCCGATTCTTTTGGTGGGGGAGTACCGACTACATCATACGACCCTTCTTATAACCCTTTTAATCAGTCTTCTTCTATTGTTCCACCGTCCTCATATTCGTCTGCCGGTAAGAAAAAGACAGAATGGGAACCATTCTATCAAGGTTTGGACAGACGCGAACGCCAGTCGGATGATACGATACCTGCATTTACGGATGATACGGTTTTTGCAGGAAAGTATCAAGAAGCGGAAGAGACTGCCGAACCTACTATATACGATGAACATCCTGATGCAGTAATTACAGAAAAAGCTGCACAGCATTATCAGTATAAAGGAACGTATATCCTTACTTCCGTCAAATCAGGACTTATGATTATCGATCAGCACAGAGCACATGTCAGAATCCTGTATGACAAATATATGGATCAGATACAGAAGCATGTAGGACTGTCACAGCGTATGTTGTTTCCGGATATGATTCACTTCTCTCCATCCGAGGTTCCTGTACTGGAAGAGATAATGGATGACCTGTCATCTTTGGGATTTGAATTAAGTCCTTTGGGTGGAGGAACATACTCTATCAATGGAGTTCCTGCCGACATTGAAGGACTCAACCCGGAACAGCTTATAACCAATATCGTTCATTCGGCGATAGAAAAAGGATGCAAGGTAAAGGAAGAAGTACAGAGTATAATAGCGCTATCTATGGCACGTGCATCGGCTATCGTTGCAGGTCAGGTGCTATCCAATGACGAGATGAATGCTCTGGTAGACGGACTATTCTCTGCTCCGGCACCTAATTATACTCCGGACGGAAAGACGGTTCTTGCACTGATGAATGATGATGAAATAGAGAAACTTTTCCGTTGAAACGTTATAAATTTTGCTGCCGACGGTAGTGGGCAGAGCTGCTGACTGTTGTCAGTAGCATTACCGACCATCGTCAGCACCACTGCCGACCATCGTCAGCATCAAAAAACATTTAGGCGTTTCAATGTTTATTTAATGCTTTTAAAAATGTATATATGAGATTTATTCTATTGTTCTTCATACTGTTAGGCTTGTCAGCCAATGCTCAAAATATCAATTCAGTGTTTATTTCAATGCCTGATTCACTTTCACCGCTGCTGACGAAAGTCAATCGTCAGGATTTTGCCGATTTTTTGTCATCAGGAATGAAGGCGGTAGTCAAGAACAGGTTCGATGGTAAATCTGAAATGTTGAAACTTACGGATGATTATCTCAAGCTTCAAATCACAGAATCGTCATCAGAGGAAATGAAACTTTTACCCTTGAATGATTCTGTAAATGTGGTATGTGTGGTAAGGACATTCAGCGGTCCGGCAAACGACAGCCAGATTTCGTTTTATTCAACTGACTGGAAGGGTTTGTCTTTGGACGATTTTATATCGCTCCCTAAACATGAAGATTTCTACCAACAGTCGACCGACAGTCTGAATACAGTATCGAAAAATGATTTTACCAAGGAAATGTTTATAATGGAAGCTGAACTTTCTGATGTAGACAACAGTATTGTATTTAGATGTAATACTCTTGAGGCCATAGGAAAGGAAAACGCGGAACTGATGAAACCATACATGATAGATTCCTTGAAATTCGATTGGAAAGGTGGAAAGTATGTAAAGGAATAGTAACATCTTATGCTGTCTAAAACATGTTACTAAACATATAAAGCTGATTTTTACGTATATAGTGTCTGAAAATACGTAAAAAATGCTTAATCTGGTTTGCCTCCCTCCACAAAAAAACTTATCTTTACGATGTTTTTTTGAAAACCTTTTTAATTTTGAGTTGTTACGTATAAGGGATTGTATGTGAAAATCGTGTTTCTCTTATACGCATAATATAAAAATATTAACGAATAAAATGCTTATTAAAATTCTTAGAACATTATCGGTCGCAGCTTTTGCTTTGGTGTCTGTCAATACTTCGGCACAGGATTTACTAGCTAAGCAGGCACCTATAGACAGGAAGCTTAAGTCTGTAGACTCACTTGCTTTGGTACGTCAGATTGAAACAGAACAGGCCTTCTATCCGGCTTATTCACTGTATCCTGAATGGAGTAATGAAAGGGTTCATGCCTATGGAAAAAATGTGACAGTACCTGATACTTTCAGAATAGACCTTACAGGTTTCTGTATGCCTACTCCTCATACCAAGATTACTTCAAAGTGTGGTCCAAGATGGAGACGTATGCACAACGGACTTGATATAAAGGTATATATCGGCGATACTATACGAGCTGCATTCAGCGGTAGGGTGAGAATCGTGAGATACGAACGTTCCGGATATGGTAAATATGTAGTAATTCGCCATGACAACGGATTGGAAACCATTTACGGACACCTTTCTAAACAGCTTGTCAAGGAAGATCAGTTTGTAAAGGCCGGTGAGGTAATAGGTCTGGGTGGTAACACAGGACGTTCTACTGGTTCGCATCTGCACTTCGAAACAAGACTGCTTGGTCAGGTAATCAATCCTGAGTTCCTTTTCGATTTCCCAAAACAGGATATTGTAGCCGACAGTTATCTGTTCATAAAGGGAGCCAATATGTACAACTATCAGCGTACACGCGCTTTGGCAGCATTGAAGAATGGCGATATGAAGAAAGTTACAGCTGCTGCAAACTCTATACGCTATCATAAAATCAAGAGTGGTGACACTTTGGGCTCGATATCAAGGAAATATCACGTATCAATTGACAAGTTATGTAGCTTGAACGGCATAAAACGTACAACTGTTCTCAGAATTGGACAGGTGTTGCGTTGCTCATAATTCTGTATAATACTTTAATATAGAATCTTATTTGACGTTTATATGATTAAAAAAGGTGGACTGCAAAAGCATTTCCACCTTTTTTATTATGCGTTTATTTGAAAAATAAGTAACTTTGCCACATATTCGATTGGTTTATGAAAGATACTAAACAACAGTTTGAACACGTTATAGAAATATGTCGTAGCCTTTACGAAAAAAAACTGCATGATTATGGCGCAGCGTGGCGTATCATGCGTCCGTCGTCTGTAACAGACCAGATATTCATCAAGGCTAACCGCATCCGCAGTATAGAAGTTAAGGGAGTAGCCCTTATCGACGAAGGTATCCGTTCGGAATTCATAGCAATAGTAAATTATGGTATTATAGGTCTTATCCAATTGGAACTGGGTTTTGCCGAGACTGACGATATGAGTGTAGAGCGTGCATTGGAGATGTACGATAAATATGCCAAGAAGGCGTTGGAACTCATGTTGGCAAAGAATCATGACTACGATGAGGCGTGGCGCTGCATGCGTATATCATCGTACACAGACCTTATTCTGATGAAGATTTACAGAACTAAGCAAATAGAAGAGCTTGGTGGCGAAACTTTGGTTTCCGAGGGAGTGGATGCCAACTATATGGATATGATTAACTATTCTGTATTCGGACTAATAAAACTTGAATTTGGAGAATAAGTATATAAATAGGGCAGTTTATGCAGGAGTCAATGTGTGTCGTTTTCTCCTTGCTGTAGTATTCCTGTTTTCGGGATTTGTCAAGGCTAACGACCCTATGGGTACTGTATACAAAGTGCAGGACTATTTTGAAGTTTGGGGGCTTGCGGGTTGGAATTCCGGTTTCATACCATATCTGATAGCATGGATAATGGCTATTGTGGAATTTACTTTAGGCTCTTATATGCTTTTCGGAATCAGGCGCAGGCTGGCATCTATATCCTGTCTGCTTTTCATGGCAGTAATGACGCCGCTTACGTTGTGGCTTGCAGTGGCCAATCCTATTTCGGACTGTGGATGTTTTGGCGATGCCATTCATCTGTCAAACTGGGATACATTCTGGAAGAATATTGTTCTTCTTTTTGCATCTGTTGTTGTGGTGATGCGTAGCAGAAGTATTTTCAAGCTGGTAACAGATAAAATGGACTGGCTTGTGGCAATGTACAGCACAGTGTTTATTTTTCTGTTTACTTATTTCACGTTAAGCCATCTTCCAGTTTTCGATTTCCGTCCGTATCATATAGGTGCAGACATCAAAGCAGGCATGGAAATACCTGACGGAGTAAAACTGCCGGTGTATGAAACTATTTTCACATATCAGAAAGATGGTGTGAAGAAGGAGTTTACAATAGATAATTTCCCTACTGATTCTACCTGGAAGTTTGTGGAATCGAAAACTATATTGAAGGAAAAAGGTTATGAACCGCCAATCAAGGATTTTGTGATGATTTCAAATGATGACGGTTTCGATATTACCGAAGAAGTGCTGAGCAGCGATTATGCTTTCCTTCTTGTATCGCCCTGGCTTGAAAATGCCGATGACAGCTCTATGGACTTGATAAACGAGGTTTATGATTATTCGCTGGATCATGGATATAAGTTTTATTGTGTTACGGCATCCTCGGACGAGGCTATTTCAAGATGGCAGGATTATACCGGGGCCGAATATCCGTTTGCCACTATGGATGAGATAACTCTGAAGACTATCATACGTTCCAATCCGGGCTTGGTGTTACTTAAGGATGGAGTAGTGATAAGAAAATGGAGCAATTTTTCTTTCCCGGATGAATATCAGTTGACGGGGCCTTTGGATGAATTGCCTATAGGAAAGCTGGATGAAAATACATTTTGGACTAAAGTGACAGAAATGTTGATTTGGTTCTTCGGGCCGCTGATTCTATTTATAATGATTGATTTGCTTTGGTTGAGCATACAGCGAAAAAGAAAATTTGTACCGGCCTTTGGACAGGACAACAATGAGAAAAAGAATTGAAAGAAACCTTTTATATTTAACAAATTAATTATTTCAAACAAGATGAGAAAAAACATTGTAGCAGGTAACTGGAAAATGAACAAAAACCTGCAAGAAGGTATTGCTTTGGCAAAAGAATTGAATGAAGCTTTGACAGCAGACAAACCAAACTGCGACGTAGTAATCTGTACTCCGTTCATCCACTTGGCTTCTGTAACTCCTATCGTTGACAGCGCAATCATCGGCGTAGGTGCAGAAAACTGTGCAGACAAAGTTTCAGGTGCATATACAGGTGAAGTTTCTGCTGAAATGGTAGCTTCTACAGGTGCTAAGTACGTAATTCTTGGTCACTCTGAACGTCGTGCTTACTATCACGAAACAGTAGAAATCCTTGAAGAAAAAGTTAAACTTGCTTTGGCTAACAACTTGAAGCCAATCTTCTGTATCGGTGAAGTTCTTGAAGAACGCGAAGCTAACAAGCAGAATGAAGTAGTAGAAGCTCAGTTGGCTTCTGTATTCTCTTTGTCTGCTGAAGATTTCGGTAAAGTAATCTTGGCTTACGAACCAGTTTGGGCTATCGGTACAGGTAAGACTGCTACTCCAGAACAGGCTCAGGAAATCCACGCTCACATCCGTTCTTTGGTTGCTGCTAAATACGGTAAAGAAGTAGCTGAAAACACTTCTATCCTTTACGGTGGTAGCTGCAAGCCTTCAAACGCTAAGGAATTGTTTGCTAATCCTGATGTTGACGGTGGTCTTATCGGTGGAGCTGCATTGAAAGTTGCTGACTTCAAGGGTATCATCGACGCATTCAAATAATTTATTTACAGACGTTGAAAGTCTGTAGTGTAATATTATATGACAGTATTCCGGATATTATCGTCCGGCATACTGTCTTTAAAAATTTAATCCAACCGGTATGATGAAATATCTTTTATCTTTAATCTTTACTATATCTTCGGGAGCAGCCTTGGCGCAGAGCAATATAGTTGAAAGTCTGCAGACTAATATTCCCGGGCAGGGTAAAGTGACAGTGCATCAGGATGCGCAAATAACCGAAATGATAGGCAAACGTTTTGTCAGAACTGGAGCTTCTGAAGCACAGAGAGTGATAAAAACGCGTGGTTATCGCGTACAGGTCTATGCAGGTAATAATTCCAGACAGGCCAGAGACGAGGCAAACTCTGTAGCAGAAAAGGTAAAGGAAAAATTCCCGGATATGCCGGTATACACTTTCTTCCAGCCTCCACGCTGGCTATGCAGGGTAGGCGATTATAAAAGTATTGAAGAGGCTCATGTTGCAATGAGGCAACTGAAGGCTGCAGGTAATTTTAAGGAAGTTGCAATAGTGCGTGAACAGATAAACATTCATATAGAGTAATATAATGATGATGACAACTGATATGATAAACTGGCCTGAAGAGAAGGTACAGAAACTGATGGGACATTATAAGGAAATCTTGTCTTTGCTTGGTGAAGACCCGGAACGTGAAGGACTTTTGAAAACCCCAGAACGTGTGGCAAAGGCTATGCTTACTCTCACAAGAGGATACGACATGGACCCTAAGGCTGTGCTTAATGCTGCTAAATTCAAGGAGGAATACAGTCAGATGGTCATTGTGAAGGATATTGATTTCTTCTCTTTATGCGAACATCACATGCTCCCGTTTTACGGTAAGGCCCATGTGGCTTATATACCTAACGGATATATTACGGGACTGAGCAAGATAGCTCGTGTGGTGGATATCTTTTCACACAGATTGCAGGTGCAGGAACGAATGACTCTGCAGATAAAGGAGTGTATTCAGGAAACATTAAATCCGCTTGGAGTGATGGTTGTAGTTGAAGCTAAGCACATGTGTATGCAGATGCGTGGTGTGGAGAAACAGAACTCAATAACCACAACATCCGACTTCACAGGAGCTTTCAATCAGGCAAAGACTCGTGAGGAGTTCATGAATCTTATCCGAAATAACCGTTAATACAGGCTTGTAGTACGGTCGCCCGCGTCTTTCAGAATCATATTCTGAGTTTCGGTCAGGTCTTTGAAATGTGCCATTATCTCTGCACATTTTTCCGGATTAGAAGCCACGGCAGGATCGTTCAGAGCTTGAAGCGTATGTTTCATCTCTTCTTTTAGAATAGATATCTTAAAATCCAGCAGCAGGCGAGGAACAAGTTCATACAGACGTTCTTCGTCTGTTATTATTTTCTGTCCTTTCGAGTGGTAGTTACTCAGCTGGTATCTGTCGCTCGACATGTCGGCTGCCGTCTTGCTTATTTCCGGGTCTGGATTTGACAGGAAATATCTTTCTGCCACAAAGTTTTCATTGTGTACATTTTCTTCCGCTTCCTTCAGTATCTTTCTGTGTATAGGGTTGTGGAACTGTATGTCGTCTGCCTTAAGGTTGTATGCTATATACTCAGTTACAGTGAAAGGCTGTTCGTTGCCTTCTTCGTCTTCTACGCAGCACACAACTTTCTCGCCGTATCTGATAATCATTTTCACAAGGCTTTCTTCCTGCTTGTAGAAAACCTTGTTTTCATTTCCCTGTGCCGGTATATACGATGAGTATGTATCAACCACGGAAACTTCTTCTGGCAGCAATTCAGGAGGAGGTATGCTACCTTTAGGTGGAAGAATGGGAGTTTCGTTTGGAGCTGGAGTAGGATTGTTCGCTGGTGGAACCGTATTTGCGGCATCACTGCTGTCTGCATTATTGTTTGCAGATTGCTGTTCCGTTTGCTGTGCTATAGCTATGGCCTGCTGCCTTTTGTGGTATTCTTCCCTCTGTTTTTTCCTTTCTTCTTCCTTTTCCTTGTTTTCGGCTGCTTGTTCGATAAGCTTTGCAGTTGCATCAACCAGTATTTTCTCGTCCATCTTGAGCAACTGGCTGCATTCTCTGACATATACCGAACGGACTATGCTGTCAGGGATGACAGATATGCTTTTTACGATGCTTGAAATCAGCTCTGCTCTCTTGATCGGATCTTTGCCTGCTTCTTCCATAAGCAGGTTTGTCTTGAAACGTATGAAGTCAACTTCGTTGTTATTGATGTATGCCTGATATTCTGTAGCATTGTGCTTTCTGGCAAAGCTGTCTGGATCTTCACCATCTGGAAGCAGGCAAACCTTTATATTCATACCTTCTTCCAAGAGCATGTCAATACCTCGGATACTGGCTTTTATACCAGCACCGTCGCCATCGTATAATACAGTGATGTTGTTTGTAAATCTGTGTATCAACCTTATTTGGTCCGATGTAAGGGCTGTGCCGGATGAAGCCACCACGTTCTCAATGCCGCTTTGGTGCATTGATATAACGTCTGTATAACCTTCTACAAGGAAACACCTGTCCTGGCGGATAATAGATTGTTTGGCGAAGTATATTCCGTACAGTTCTTTGCTTTTATGATAAATCTCGGATTCAGGAGAATTGATGTACTTCATCTGTACGTTCTTTGTTGCAGCGCTGAGTACACGTCCTCCGAATGCTACTACTTTTCCTGTAATGTTGTGAACAGGGAAAATTACACGTCCCCAGAAACGGTCGCGTATGGTTTTTCCATCATCCTTCATGTAGCACAATCCGGTTTTAAGCAGAAGTTCCTGCTTATATCCCTTCTGTACGGCTGTTTTTGCAAGTGCATCTTTGGCATCAGTACAATAGCCAAGCTGGAATTTCTTGATTATATCATCGCGAAATCCTCTCTGACGGAAATATGTCATACCTATGCTCTGTCCGTCAATGTTGTTGTATAAGATGTCCTGGAAATATTCTGCAGCAAACTGGTTGATAAGGAAAAGACTCTCTCTGAGACCTTGTGACTGTTTCTCTTCTTTGGTAAGTTCTCTTTCCTTTATTTCGATATTGTACTTCCTGGCAAGCCATTTCAGAGCCTCGTAGTATGACAGCTGTTCGTGCTCCATAATGAAATGTACGGCATTACCACCTTTCCCGCAACTGAAGCACTTGCATACCCCTTTGCTTGGGGATACACTAAATGATGGAGTTTTCTCGTTATGGAAAGGGCACAGACCAACGTAGTTGACTCCGCGCTTGCGCAGAGTAACGAAATCGGAAACAACATCAACTATTTGTGCTGCATCAAGAATTCTGTCTATGGTGGCCTGATCTATCATACTGGCTGCAAAAGTACATAAAATTTATGATTTTGGGATAAAAAATAGGGGAAACCACATATGCGGTTTCCCCTTATATAATTTAAACCTGTATATTAATTATTTAATATTTGGGTTCAATGCGTTCCATTCTGATACTGGAGGAAGAACGCCCATAGCGATAACTTCGTCACGAAGAGCGCACAAGTGTTCGTAGCTCTTATCCAAAGCAGCCTGTTCTTCAGCTGTGCCGTTCAATGCAGCGCAGTGGCAACCTTCAGTGTCGATAGAAGTTTCCCAAGCCATCATGATGTGGTCATACTTATCGTTTGATACGTATGTACCGGCTGGCCAACGGAATGCTTTACCACCCATAGCAGCACCAATCATTTCGATAGAAACGTATGATGGGCTCTGGAATGAAGAACGTCCGCGGAGATTGATGATGTTAGCACCACCCTTAGTTACTTTCTGCTGGATTTCAGCCCACTGTTCTTTTGTCAAAGCATCTGTACCGAT
Organism: Bacteroides caecigallinarum; assembly: GCF_021531075.1. Lineage (GTDB taxonomy): Bacteria > Bacteroidota > Bacteroidia > Bacteroidales > Bacteroidaceae > Phocaeicola > Phocaeicola caecigallinarum_B. The sequence continues at coordinate 74,858 of NZ_JADYTJ010000001.1, forward strand.
GATGTCAGTCAAAGCCTTGCCGTTAACTTTAGCTGTAGAAGCGAATACAGCCATCTGTTCTCCGTGACCACCATATGTACGGCAGTTTTCAACAGCGTCCATAGAGATACCGAAGTGTTTAGCAAGTTCGCTGCGAAGACGAGTAGAGTCAAGAGCTGCAAGAGTTGTAACCTGACCTGGTTTCAAACCTGAGTACAACAAAGTGATAAGACCAGTGATATCAGCTGGGTTGAAGATGATAACGATGTGTTTTACATCTGGGCAGTAAGCCTTAACGTTCTTACCGAATTCTTCAGCGATAGCTGCGTTGCCTTTAAGAAGGTCTTCGCGAGTCATACCAGCCTTACGAGCTGCACCACCTGAGTTTACAATATATTTAGCACCTGTCAAAGCTTCTTTGATATCAGAAGTGAAAGTGATGTTTACACCTTCAAAGCCGCAGTGGAACAATTCTTCTGCTACACCTTCCAAACCTGGAGCGTATGGGTCGTACAAGCAGATGTTATTAGTCAAGCCCATCATGATTGCAGTCTGAGCCATGTTAGAACCGATCATACCGGCAGCACCTACGATAGTAAGTTTTTCGTTTGTTACAAATTCCATAATTCTAATTATTTATGTTATGTTATAAAAGTGTTTTTAATCTGTCATTTCTTTCTTGCGTTACAAAGTTAAGAAATTATCAAGTAAATATTTGATTTCAGATAGGCAAATAAACAGTATTTTCTGCGCTTTTATACTTAATTACGGAAAAAAATCATTATTTCATTTCCTTTGTATTGAAATTGTAATGATGATGTTGCAATTATGGAGATTGATGTGTAGTATATATTATGTATGTTGAGAGAATGGCCGTGGTTATGAACTGGTCTTTGGGGTTCTTTATTATATTGGTAAGTTGGGGCTTGAGGAGTTATGAAATAAAAAAGGCGCCATTCATAATATTGAATGCCGCCGGCTTCCTAAAAGAACCCCCCAATTCAGGGTTCTTTGTTTCTTTGGTTTTTCTAGTCTTAATTGTTATCCTTCCTAATCTTTTCTTTTTACCTTAGCACTAAACCTATTGTTTCTTTTTACCTTTTATCCTTAAACTGAAAACCTTTTACCTTTTTTACTAATACCTTTAAACTTAAACCTAATACCTTAATTTTTACCTTAAACTAATAACCTTTATCTAATACCTTTTATTTTTATACCTTAAGTTAGTCTAATACCTTTATGTTTTGTGCTATTTATTAATTTTCTCTCTGGTTTCACAACCACGATACAAAGGTAGGGATATTTTTTTATTCTGCAATATATGGATACTGTTTTTTGTATTAATATATGTTTTTCTTGATTTATATCATGTTTTCGAATGTGTGTGTTTCGTGCTCGCGAACGGTGATGAGGTGTGTTGCGTGGTAAATGATATATGTATGTTTTTAGTTGATAAAACAGTAACTAAAATGTGATTTTTCGGTCTGTATTGTTAATTTTAATATTGTGTGTGGCTTATATAATATATGTTGAATAACATATTTTTGTGTTTGGAAAATATTCTTTACGGAATGTAATATTTATGCATTAAAGTTGCATATATACAATCGTGTATACGTAAAGCCTCGCAAAAATAAGGACCGGAAGAAATTCCGTAATGGCTCTTCCGGTCCTAAATATGTGATTTTTATTGTTTGATTATTTTTTTAAGGTGTAAAATTCTTTGATTACTGCTTCCTCTGAATTCAAGAGTAGGAGAGTATAGACTTTCTTCAAACCGCCCATCCACAAGTACATCTATATATTGCAGTAAATCCTTTCTGCTGTTATCGTTTAAGAGTTCTTCCAATTTGTAGCCTGTGTAGCACCATATATTCAATCCTGTGGATTTCCGGACTTTTTCCAATATGGTGCGGAATTCTTCTGGATTGAAAAAAGGGTCTCCTCCGCTGAATGTCACTCCGTCTAATAGAGGATTATCATTTATTTCTTTTATAATGTTGTCCAAAGCTTCTTCGGTAAGTGGTTTCCCGGCTTTGGGATTCCATGATTCCGGATTATGACAACCTTTGCAACGGTGACTGCATCCGGACAAATAAATAGAGTACCGGATGCCATCGCCGTCGACTATTGTTTCAGGATATGTATATAAATAATGTAACATGTTTCAGATTAGGCATGCTTTACCCTGTCGCGCTCTTCCGCACGTTTGGCTGAGTTCCAACTGTTCAAGTCACCTGTCAGGTAGCCTGTGATACGTCGCATACGGAGTATATTCTCACTGTTGCATATTGGGCATTTGCTATAGATTACACCTCTGTAACCGCAGTTGTGGCATGTATCAACCGGATGGTTAATCGAACCGTAGCCGATACCTTCGTCATTCATTACTTTCACGATTTTGGCTATGGCTTTTACGTTTTTCTGTGCCTCACCGTCCAGTTCCACGTATGTGATGTGACCTCCAAGCGTAAGTGAGTGGAAAGGAGCCTCACATTTTATCTTGTCCACTATGTTGATAGGTTCCTTTACATCTACATGGAATGAGTTAACGTAATAATCTCTGTCGTTTACTCCTTCTATTATACCATATTTGCGCTTGTCCATCTTAGTGAATCTTCCTGACAGTCCTTCTGCGGGAGTGGCAAGAACAGAGTAGTTAAGATGATATTTCTCTTTATATCTCTTGGCTACTTCATTCATCTTTTCAACGGCCTCGTAAAGGGTATTCCATGATTTCTTGTTGTGTCCGTGTCCCTGGCCGTAGAGGGCTACCATTGCATTATGTCCGCCGATGAAACCTATACCCAGTGTTCCTTGGTTCAGTATATCACCAACTTCTTCGTTAGGATTTACGTCGCATCCGCCTTTCCAGACGTTGTTGCCCATCATGAATGGGAACTGTCTTGCCAGGGCTGTTTTCTGATACTGGTATCTTGAGTAAAGCTGTTCGGCTATCATTTCAGCCATTTCTTCTACCGACTGAAGGAATACTTCTTTTGCCTTTTGCTCTATAGCTTCCTTGTTGTTTAAGTCGATTATGCTTTCTGCCTTTATTCTGGCTTCTATAGCCAATCTTGGCATATTCATTGTGGTGAATGACAGGTTTCCTCTTCCTAGTGATGTCTTTTCGCCGTTAATGTTTTCGAAAACTCTTGTACGACATCCCATAGTGGCAAGTTCGTACTTATATCTGTGAGGGTCGTCGGCTCTCCATAATTCATGTTTGTTGAAAGGTGTATCAAGGAACATGAAATTAGGGAACAGTGCTTTGGCTGTGGTACGACATGCTTTCAGAAAAAGATCAAAGTTTGGAGCCTTGAACTGCAACTTTCCTTCCATTGCAGCATCGAAGTCGCTCATGGCAAGCTTATAATCCTCTTCCGAATACGATACGCCATCCTTTATCTTGAAAATCTGTATTGGGAAAACAGGAACTTCACCGTGAGCTCCAAGTCCCTCTATTGTCGATTTAAGCAGTTCTTCTATAACCATTCTTCCTTCGGCGGAAGTGTCTGTACCATAATTTATGGAACTGAATACCACCTGGTTGCCACCTCTTGAGTGCATGGTGTTGAGGTTGTGAATGAAACCTTCCATAGCCTGATGGGTATCTTTACGCGTACGTTCATTAGCCTTGTTCAGGATATGTTCCAAATCTTCTTTTTCTATATCAGCACCTATAGATTTAAGTTCGTTTGCCAGTGCTTTCTTTACGTCTTCGGATGGAGCTATTGTCAGAAGGTGTTTTTTTACACAGTCTTTCAGTGTCTCTTCTGTTATGTCGATACCTTTCATTTCCATAAGGAACGACATTATAGAAGCTACACTTTTCTGGTAACTTTTCAGAACTCCTTTAGCCATGAAGAAATCGAATGCAGGTATTGCCTGTCCTCCGTGCTGTTCGTTCTGATTAGTCTGGAATATTATAGTGGCAAGAGTGGCGTAACTCTGGATGGACTGAGGAGTACGTATACTACCGTTTTTAGTGTGAAATCCTCTTTCGAACAAGTCTTCAAGGTCGTACTGTATGCATGTGGTGGTCTTTGTAGGATAGTAATCCAAATCGTGAATATGTATATCGCCCAACTGATGTGCTTCTGCGTACTTCTTAGGCAGAAGGTACTTGTAGGTATAGTCTTTTGTTATTTCAGATGCAAAAGTCATCATCTGTCCTGCCGGAGTATGGCTTGACATGTTGGCATTGCTAAGGTTGACATCATTCTTATCGATAGCCACGATACCATCCATGATATGTTTGATTTTTGTCTTGCGGTCGCGTTCGGTATTTCTCCACTGTCTGTAGATGATGTACTTTTTAGCTACTTCCGGCTGTACTTTCATCAGTTCCATTTCTACAAGGTCCTGTATCTCTTCTACGCCTATTGTTGGGGTATTGAAGTGATTGATTACCCTTTGGGTGATTTCATCAATCAGATTTTCGCAGTCTGTCAGGTCTGATGCCACGAAAGCCTTAGTAATGGCGTTGTAGATTTTTGCAGATGAGAAGTTTTCCCGCTTCCCGTCTCTTTTGATGATGCAGATGTCTTTTGTTTCCATTTTTTTCTTCTTTTAAATCATACATTTTTTTATATACCTTTTCAGGGCAGGTCTTCTGACTGATCTTTCCACGGAACACCTTCCCGCCATAGGCAGTGGTTGGAGCAATCCTGTCCCGTTTCATCAAGAATCACAGCAGCGGGTACTGTTACCGATTTTCACGGTATTCCCTTTTGAGACTGATGTCACTCTGAAAAAGTATTGCAAAGCTATAAACAAATTTCTGAAATAAAAAATATCAATTTGTTTGGATTTTACAAAAATGGAAATTTTGAAATTGTTAAAACGGTCTATAGGTACTTGTAGACTGTATTTTTGGAAAACTGTATTTGATGAATTTTAAAAACATATTAGATTTTTGGTAACTTTTGACTCGTTTTTTGTTGTGTAAAAATTATCGTCCCATAGATTTTGATATTACAGCGGGACGATAAATATTTATATTATACTATTCATTAACCTGTTTCAACCCCATTTTTAAGGCTTTTTCCATCATGTATTCAAAGGCAGCATCATGTTCGTTTGGTATTACACCATCCAAAATGGCATCTTTGATATAACTTTTCAAGTCGCCTATTTCGCGGCATGGCTGCAAGTTGAAAACTCTCATAATCTCTGCTCCGTCCACCGGTGGCTGGAAGTTACGTATTCTGTCCTTTTCTTCCAGGTCTTTCAACTTTTGTCTCACAAGCTTGAAGTTATCGAGGAAACGTTGTTTTCTGGCTTCGTTTTTCGATGTTATGTCAGCTTCGCACAGACACATCAGGTCGTCAATGTCGTTGCCGGCTTCGAAAAGTAGTCGTCTTACTGCAGAGTCGGTCACCTCTTCGTCGGCTATTACAATAGGACGCATGTGCAGACTTACCATTTTCTGGACATATTTCATCTTTTCGTTCATAGGCAGTTTCATTTTTCTGAAGATATCCGGTATCATCTTCTCGCCTATATAGTTGTGGTTGTGGAATGTCCATCCCGCTTTCTGTTCCCATCTCTTGGTTTTTGGCTTGCCTATGTCATGAAGTAGTGCAGACCATCTGAGCCAAAGATTATCTGTAGCTTTCGATATGTTGTCCAGTACTTCAAGTGTGTGATAGAAATTATCCTTATGGGCCCTTCCGTTTCTTGTCTCTACGCCTTGCAGAGCACATAGTTCAGGGAATATAAGTTCCAGTAATCCGCATCTGTCAAGATCCACGAAACCTTTCGATGGTATAGGCGACATGATGATTTTATTCAGTTCGTCGGCTATGCGTTCCTTTGATATAATCTTTATTCTTTCTTTGTTTCTTTCCAGTGCTTCGAACGTTTCGTCCTCAATGTAGAAGTTTAGTTGTGTGGCAAAACGGATGCATCTCATCATCCTCAGAGGGTCGTCGCTGAATGTTATGTCCGGATCAAGAGGAGTTCTTATTGTTCTGTCCTTAAGATCTTCCATACCGTCAAATGGGTCAACCAGTTCTCCGAAACGGTCTTTGTTCAGACAGACAGCCATTGCATTTATAGTGAAATCGCGTCTGTTTTGGTCGTCTTCCAGTGTTCCGTTTTCCACTATAGGTTTTCTGCTGTCATGGCTATATGATTCTTTTCTTGCACCCACAAATTCCACTTCGATGTCCTTGAATTTCACCTGTGCAGTTCCAAAATTCTTGAACACCGAGACATTAGCTCCTTTGCCTAATTTTCTACCTAGTGCCTGTGCTATTTCTATTCCGCTCCCCACCACTACAACATCTATATCTTTCGAGGGGCGTTTAAGGAATATGTCGCGTACATAGCCACCAACTACATAGCATTCCAATCCCAGTTCGTCGGCTGTTTCGGATATTATACTGAATATTTTATCGGAAAAATGTTCTTTTAATTCCATATATTGAAATCTGTTATTCAAGTTGCAAAGGTACAAAAATGTATTTGTTCTGCCAATATTGAACATAAAGTCGTCTTGCCTATATAAAAAGTTTGTTGTGTACTTTCAATATCTACAAATACAATTTATATATTTATATATATAATCTGTATTTATAAAAATATAGATTGAATTTATAAATAAACAATCTATAAATAGAGATTTTGTCCTGTTGATTAAGCATTAAAGTACCGATAAATGAAAAATGGTGTCAGAGCCATAGATTTGTGCTCTGACACCATTTGAAGATACTTAATTTGTATGTTCCCTTTTTCAATGAATGTATATTTTCATTGTTTTTCTTCTGTATTCTTTTCTTCATCACTCTTCTCGGAGGTATATTCTTTCGGTGACATTCCGAATATTTCTTTGAACGTACTCGAGAAATGTGATAAATTATTGAATCCTACAGTATAGGCAACTTCTGAAATGCTCAGTTTCTTTTCTTTCAGCAATTTTGCTGCCTGCTGCATTCTAATGTTTTTGATAAAGTCGCGTGTAGACAGATTGGTAAGTTCCTTGAGTTTCCTGTGAAGATGTACTCTGCTAAGTCCTACTTCATGGGCAAGCATTTCTACGTTCAGAGTAGGTTCGGACATATATTTATTTATGATATCCATAATTTTTTCCATTAGTGCTTCATCCGATGATTTTACACTCAACTCTTTTACTTTTTCTTTCTGCTCTTGTGCACCGCTATATTTATTTTTCAGCATTCGTCTGTTGTTAAGAAGATTTGATATGGTACTTCTTAAAACTTCAGTATTGAACGGTTTTATTATGTATGCATCGGCTCCATGTTCTATGCCCTCAACTTGCTCTTCGGCTTTTCCTTTTGCTGTAAGCAGTATAACCGGTAAATGGTTGGTATTTACATTTTGCTTTATTTTTTTGCATAATGTCAGTCCATCCATTTCGTCCATCATAACATCACTTATTACCAAATCTACATTATTTGTAAATATCATGTCGTATGCTTCCCTTCCGTTGCTGGCCAATACTATCTTATACTCGTCGGACAATTCTTCTTTTAGGAATTCCTGAATTTCCTTTTTATCGTCCACGATTAGAATTGTGAAGTTTGTTTTTGCCCTTTTCTTAGTGTTGGTTTGGGCTTCTTCATTTACATTTAGCGAAAACTTCTGTATTTCAATATCGTTGTTTACATAGCTTACGCTTTCGTCAATCTGTGAAAGATCAATATGGTCGCATCCTTTTGGAATCCTTACAGTAAATGTGGAACCTGGGCAATCTATATTATTTTCGGCAGATATTACTCCATAATGCATTTCTACTAAAGAACGTGTCAGATGTAGTCCTACTCCGGTTCCGCCTTGATTATGTATACCATTACCGCTTATTTGATAGAATCTTTCAAAGATATGTTCTTTCTGATTTTCGTCCAGACCTATACCACTGTCTGTAACCTTTATTTCTATATAGTTCTTAAGTGGTCCTTTTATAGTGTGGTCTTCTCCGTAGCGAAGTGAAATATGCACACTTCCATTGTCAGGAGTGTATTTGAAAGCATTCGACAAAAGGTTCATTAGCACTTTGTCGAAATTATTTATATCTATCCATCCCATCAGCATATCATTTTCATGTTCGAAACTGAAATTAATATTTTTCTGACGGGCTGTGTTCTCGAATGTCATCATCAGGTCGTTGATGAATCCTACAAGGTCTGTCTCTTTGAAATGCATCTGCATCTGTCCTTTTTCAATTTTTCTGATATCCATCAACTGATTGATAAGGCGGAGTATTCTCTTGGCATTTCTGTATATCATCATATATGTCTTCGACACTTCTTCATTTTTATTGTTGGCTATGAGTTTTTCCAGCGGATTGATGATAAGTGTCATAGGAGTGCGTATTTCATGCGATATATTTATGAAAAATTGCAGTTTTGCCTCGTTGATTTCTCTGGCATGTTTTATTTCCATAAAATCTTGCTTCCTTCTTATTTTAATGCGTATGTAGTTTATTGTCAACCATATAAGTATGACTACAGGTATTGAGAACAGCAGATATGCCCACCATGTTTGATACCAAGGGTATGAAATGTTTATATTGTACGTATATATGTCCGAGGCTATGTTCCTGTTTATGGCAAATACTTCAAGTTTGTAATTTCCGGATGGAAGATTGTTGAAGGTAATGTAGTTCTCGCCATATCTGGTTGATAGCCAGTCTTTTCCTAGTTTCTCTATTCTATATTTATATAGAATGTGTGAAGAGTTTCCGTAGTCCAAAGTGGTGAACAGAACTCTGAATGTGTTGTCTTTGTAGTTAAGACTGAATGTCTTTGCTTTTGTTACGTCCTCATCAATTATTTTTTTACCTCCTGAAAGTGAATTGGTGTTTATGCTTTTCCCGAAAATCTGGAACTCTGAAATTAGCAGTTTAGGCTTTGCTATAGAGTCAGTGATTTCTGATGGGAAGAAACAGGTAATTCCATTTGTTCCTCCGAAAAGTATTTCTCCGTTATTGGCTTTGTATACAGCTCCTCTGGTAAATTCATTACCTTGCAGTCCGTCTTCGTTATAATAGTTGGTGAATGTTTTATTCTTTTTGTTGAATTTACTTATTCCGTTGAATGTGCTTATCCATATGTTCCCGCTATTATCTTCGCATAATCCGCAGATAACTTCGTTAGACAAGCCATTGTCTATTCCGAATTTCTCGGACTGTTTGTTCTTCTTGTCGTATGAATACAGTCCTTCAGATGTTCCAATCCATATGGTACTATCATTATCCTCGGTTATGGAATAACACATTTTGTCTTTGGAAAAGATTTTGTTATTGACATTTGTAAAGTTGTTGGTTTGTGGATTAAAACAGCTTAAACCTTTAAAATGTCCTATCCATATGTAGCCCTCACTATCACAATACAATGTGTTAATCCAGTTATCTTCAAGCCAATCGCTTTTATTAATATCACTGTTGCTGTTATATGACGTAAGGTTGCCGCTATTCAGGTCGTAGACATACATACCAGTACCGTATGTACTGATATACAGTTTCTTATCGTGTCCTTCGGTTATACTGAAGACACTTTCATTCTCTAATCTATTTATGGGTTGGAAATTTCCTGTGTTTATATCAAATTTCCCAATTCCCTGGCTGTAGCTGCCAAGCCATATATCTTTGTTGGAATCTTCAAAAATACTTATTATTGTATTAGGTACACTGTTCTTATCACTGTTAGGTTTATAGTGTTTTTTCAGTGAATAGTTAGAGTTCAGTATGTATAATCCTTTACTGTCTACACCAATCAATATATTATTTTTTCTATCTTTAAGTATAGACATTACGCAACCGTCGTCTATAGGACTGTTGCTTATTTGCTTTTCTCCATAGAATCTGAAAGGATTTGTTTTCTTCGGTATAAGTACTACTCCCTTTTGGAATATACCGAACCATAAGTTATTTTCCTTATCAGATAGAATGCTATGTACTTTGGTGTCTCTAAGATCTATGGCCGAGTCTGCTATGTATAGTTCTTCTATGGAATAATTATTTTCATTGAAAATTTTCACTCCCTGACCGTCACTGCCTATATAGAGTTTCCCATCAATATACTCCATCGTTTTAATGGATAAGTTTTTGCAACTCTCTAATTTTTTTAGTGATTTATTTTGTTTGTTATAAAGAAACAGGCCATTTGTAAACGTCCCAAAGTACATATTTCCGTTATTGTTTGCAATAATAGATGTAACATCGCTTTGGGCAATTTCAGAGAACTCCAGTTCTTCTATGTTTTTGGTCTTTTGGTCATATATCAAAACCCCGTGTCCTTCTGTACCAATGTATATTTTACCATTATTTTCCTCTATAATGGTATTTATTTTTAATATTTTATTTTTATATGATTGTATAATATTATTCCCTATATTGTTTTGGGTATTAATCAGAAATAGACCTTGATTAGAGGTCGCTACCCAAATATCACCATTCTTGCATTCTATTATTTGTGAAATATGTGGGGTGGTAATTCTGTTGTTTATGTATAGTGGAATTTGGGTAAAGTTGTCTTCGTTACGATTGTATTTCATCATACCAGCTACTGTTCCAACCCAAATGTTGTTTTTACTGTCTTCGAATACCACTCTTGAGTAATTGTTGCATATGGAGGTGGAATCGTTCTCGTCGTGAGTGTACAGTACGAACCTATTACCGTCGAATTTGTTCAGACCATATTCTGTGGCAATCCATATAAAGCCGCTTTTGTCTTGATAAATTCTATTTATAAGACTGCTTGATATATGATCTCCTGTCGTATATATTACGCTGGTTTGTGACAGTAAGTTGGTGATTGATAATAATAAGGACAATAGCCCGATAAGTATATGTTTCATTGTATTGGTTTATATGTTAAACTGCAATACAAAGGTAATTAAAATATGATAATTACAAAAAAAAGAGTCTGCCTATTTTTTTATGAATAGGCAGACTCAAAATATGACTTATATACTTATCTATTATCTCATTTCAGTATATTTGATTTTGTCCATATCGTTGTAGTCAAGGTTCTCACCTGCCATACCCCAAATGAACATATAGTTGCTTGTACCTGCTGCTGCGTGGATTGACCATTCTGGAGAAACTATAGCCTGTTCGTTAGCCATCCATACAAGACGCTGTTCCTGTGGCTGACCCATCAGGTGGCAAATCATGTTACCTTCTGGTACATTGAAATAGAAATAAGCTTCCATACGGCGGCTGTGAGTGTGAGCTGGCATAGTGTTCCATACGCTACCCGGTTTCAATTCAGTAAGACCCATTTGTAACTGGCATGGTCCTTCTTCCAATACATTCTTAACGATAAGCTGGTTGATAACGCGGTCATTGCTTTCTTCCAACTTACCAGCCTTCATAGAGTTTGCTTTCAAAGAACCTTTACGTCCGTCGATAGTAACGAGCTGAGTCTTGTATTCCTTGTGTGCAGGAGATGAGTTGATATAGAATTTTGCTGGTTTTGAAGAATCCTTGCTCTTGAAAGTAACTTTTTCGTTACCGCGTCCTACGTACAAAGCTTCTCTGAATTTCAATTCATATTCTTTACCGTCAACAGTAACAATACCATCACCACCCACGTTGATAACACCAAGTTCGCGTGAGAATAGGAAATATGGAGCCTTCAGAGGGTCGATAGTTTCAAGAACTACTTCTTTGTTTACAGGCATAGCACCACCGAAGATGAAACGGTCGTACATTGCATATGTAAGGTTGATTTCGTCTGCAGAGAAAACCTTTTCCATAAGGAAGTTCTCGCGGATTCTCTGTGTGTCATAAGTCTTGAAATCCTGAGGATGACAAGCTGTTTTCATCTGGTAGTTTACCTGTGCGTTAGATGACAGAGCAGCTACACCCATCATCATTGCTAGTGCTAATTTTTTCATATTCTTATTGTTTTATTGAGTTTAGGTTTTCTTAAATTAATTATTGTTGTGAGCTTTTGCCTCTTTGATAATACGTGTTCTGTTGTATATAGCCATAATGAGTGCAACGGCTACCAATGCAACTGAACCTACATACTTGAAATTATATATCAAGTGGAATATACCCCATGAGAATATACTTGAAGCGAAGTCAAGTGCACCTCCCTGGAAACCTTCAGGTATTTTCACTGCTGCATCACCAGTCTTGATGAAAACATCATGGGCTGCTTGTGTGAAGAAAGGAGCCAAGTCTGTTACAAAATACAAACCAACAATGAGACCTACTAAACCTATAAGGAATGTTTTCAATACATTACCTTTTGTTATAGGAAGCACTGCTGGGAACAAGTAGAACATTCCGGCAAGTGATGCCAATGGAAGGAACTGGTTGCCAGGAAGTATTACTGAAAGGAATAATGCAACCGGTATAAGAAGAAGTGACACGACCAAAGTAGTTGGATGACCGATAACCAATGCTGGACTCATACCGATATTTAGGTTCGCGCTGTTCTTGAATTTACGTGCAATAAGTTCGCGAGTTGCGTCTGAAATAGGACGAAGACCTTCGATGAATAATGAAGTGATACGTGGGATAAGCTCCATTACGGCTCCCATTTTAATTCCCAATCCTAGGATAGCAGGGATATTGTCTACTATTTCCTGCCCATTTTTACAGGCAAGCATACCGATACCGCAACCAACTACGATACCAAGGAAAAGAGGTTCTCCCATGATACCGAATTTTCTTTTCATTCCTTCAGCATCAATGTAAAGTTTGTCAAATCCTGGTATTTTATCCAATGCTTTGTTGATAACAAGTGCAAAAGGAACAAAACCTTGACAGAATGGCTGTGGGATAGATATACCATCCATTTTGTCATAGTATCCCTGGAATTGTTTGCAGGTAAGGTCAGCCATTACCAATGTTATTATATAACAGATGATTGCAGCAAAGAATCCCCACCATATATTTTCTGTTGCAAAATATACTACGGCACCGATAAAAGCAAAATGCCAATAATTCCAGAGGTCAATGTTTACAGTCTTTGTTGTTTTTGTAAGAAGCATTACAATGTTTACAGCCAAACATACAGGAATGATAAATGCTCCAACAGAAGTGTTGTATGCCACTGAAGCTGCAGCAGGCCATCCCATATCGAATATACCGAGACTTAAACCATAAATTTCTGTTACTTTTTTCAGCGGATCACCAAGGCTGCTTGTCAGCAAAGCTGTTACTACAGACAAACCTACGAATCCGACTCCCACTAAAAGACCACTCTTAAGAGCTTTACCAAATTTAATACCGATACACAAGCCTAAGATTGTAAAAATGATAGGCATCATCACCGCTGCCCCTAGCCCGATGATGTAACTGAAAACTTGTTCCATGCTTTGTTTTTCTACAGTTTTTACTCTAATTAAGATTTAGTTGTTTATTTTATTTGCCAAAAATAATGTCTTTTATTGTAATATCCAATCTATTTTCGACTATTTTGGACTATTCACGTAATATATAACATATTTTTCGTTATCGCACACGGATGATGTATCTATTATGTGTAATAAATAAAAAAATATCGTTTGTATTGAAAACACTTTACAAACGATATTTCTGTTATCTGGACTTATTGTCTTTATATGTGTTAAAGCTTATAGTCCCATTGCTCCAAAGCAAACGACCAATGTTTTTCAACCAACTCTATTGTTTCAGGTTTATATTGGTATTTATTCTTTTTATATCCCTTTTTCTTGTTTACATAAGCTTCTATTGCATTTCTAGCTTCATCGAATCCTGGTAATGACAGTTTTTTGTAAATATCTTCTGTCATATCAAATGCATTCTGTTCATAATCTTCAAATTTCACTTCTACAAGATTACCTTCAGGAATGAATTTCTTGTCTTCTTCATACTTGTGGTATAGTTTTGAGTATACCTCCAATATGTTAGCCTGAAGTTCTTCGTTGCTGATATTTTGCAGCATAAGCGGCTGGATAGTATTTGTGAAGAAACTTCGCGTAGATTCGAACACTGTGTATGGATTACGCATCAGATATATGAATTTGGCATTAGGAAACATTTTTACCAGTTCCTTTACACGTCCTGTGTGAGGAGGATTCTTACTCAGAAATTGTGTTCCTTTTGTGTTCCACAATGAAATCTTGATGAGTTTAGTGAAAACTTCCTCAAATACTTTCAGCTCTTCATCTGTTATGTCATTAAAAAGAAGATATTTGTCGGCATATTCCATCATGTGTTTTGGCAAAAACCAAAAGTTATAATATGTATATGGCATCATATTTGCCAATGCAAATTCTTCTTCCTGAGGCAGATCAACGGCCAGCTCCATATTGTCTGTAGGACGTTTGTCCGGCATAATCCAACTCATATTCTTCTTGAAGAACGGCTGCCCCCACATCATCAGATGCGGGAACACTGTCTGATAAGTTGTATTATATCCAAAATGACTGTCGCATGAGAATACATTATGCATGAATGTGGTTCCACTGCGCCAGTGTCCCAATATGAATACAGGGTCATGCTCCATAGGCTTGTCGGCAAGCAATTTTTCATATCGCTTGTCTTGTAATGGTTTTAGAGAGGACAACAGACGGCATACAGATTTTGTTAGTCTGTATTTGTTTTTGTATTTGTCGTCTATGACTTTTCCTTCGGTTATTTGGTTGAAAGTTTTCCAGTCTGCTCCAACAAGAGGATTAACCGGCAACTTACTGAATTCTAGTAATCCCATTATTTGTCTTTATTAGTTATTTTCTTATTTCAATATCAATACCCTGACGTGACAATTCCTTGACAGCTTTTTCTATGGCCTCATAGTGTTCAGGAGTGATCCCCAGCTTAGGCAAATCCAGAACAGGCAATACCATCTGGTTGTGCATATCCTTGTCTGCTACCTGATTGATAATCATACCTACGGCACTTGTATTGTTTGTTATAGGGTCTATAAGAATGAATGCGCCGGTAGCTTTGTTGTCAGAATAAGAGTCAAAGAACAGTTCCTTTGATGATGTGAGAACAACTTTTGCTATTTGGTTCAATTGCATAGGAACATCTTCTTTGGTCAGTCGGCCATTTTCAACACTCAGGTGTTCCATTGTGTTGATATCAACCTTATATTCTATGCTGTCTATACGTGTTCGGCTTGTGTTTGTGGTATGTTTCAGGAAGAATGATTTTTCCATGTCCATCTTTTCTTCGTCCATCCATACCAGCATAGCCTCGAAATTACGTCCCACCATAGGTACATTGTCTGGATGCACAAGCATTTCACCTCTTGAAACGTCAATTTCGTCTTCAAGAGTTATGGTTACAGACATAGGTGGGAAAGCATAGTCTATTTCACCTTCATATGTAACGATACTCTTTACGTGAGATTTCTTTCCGGAAGGAAGAGCCATGACTTCATCACCTTTGCGTATGACACCTGAAGATACCTTACCACAGAATCCGCGGAAATCGAGGTTTGGACGTAGAACATACTGTACAGGATAACGGAAATCCTTCAGATTATGGTCATTGCCTATGTGTACTGTTTCAAGATATTCCAGCAATGATGTTCCTTCGTACCACGGAGTACGGTCTGACTTTTCCACCACATTGTCGCCTTCAAGGGCTGATAGAGGGATACACTGTATGTCCGGAATATTAAGAGGTGCGACAAATGATTTGTAGTCGTTTACAATCTTGTCGAACACTTCTTTAGAAAAATCAACCAGGTCCATCTTGTTTACAGCCAAAATTACGTGTTTGATTCCAAGCAGTGAAACCAGATATGAGTGGCGTTTGGTTTGGGTGATTACTCCTGTACGCGCATCTACAAGTATGATTGCAAGGTTAGCTGTAGAACCACCTGTAATCATGTTACGCGTATATTGTTCGTGTCCCGGAGTGTCGGCTATGATAAACTTGCGGTTGTTTGTAGAGAAATATCTGTATGCCACATCAATTGTGATACCCTGTTCGCGTTCAGCCTTAAGACCGTCAAGCAGAAGTGCATAGTCGATGTGCTCGCCTGCATTACCTACACGCTTACTGTCGCGTTCAAGTGCATCAAGTTGGTCCTCATACAGTTTTTTACTATCGAACAACAGACGTCCGATAAGAGTCGATTTACCGTCGTCCACAGAACCTGCAGTAAGGAAACGGAGCAAGTCCTTCTGTTCGTCTTTCTTTAGGAATTCTTCTATGGACATATTTCCGCGGGCTTCGCCTTCCATAGGATTTCCTGATTTGTTTTTATCTATAGTTTCCATTTTACTTAATTAATAATGAACAATTAATAATTATAAATGAGGTGTTTTTAATTATTAATTCTTTAATTTTTAATTATCTAAAAATACCCTTCACGTTTTTTCTGTTCCATGCTTGCTTCCTGGTCGAAGTCAATCACACGAGTAGTACGTTCGCTCTTGGTGGTAGTCATCATTTCTTCTACAATCTTTTCTATTGTATCAGCTTCGCTTTCTATCGCTCCTGTGAGCGGCCAGCAGCCAAGTGTACGGAAACGTATCTTTTTCATTTCTATCTTGTCCTTGTATTGTTCCGGCAAGCGGTCGTCGTCAGGCATAATAAGCTGTCCGTCAAGGTTAATGACCGGTCTTTCCTTTGCAAAGTAAAGAGGAACGATCGGGATATTTTCAAGACGTATATACTGCCATATATCAAGTTCAGTCCAGTTACTCAGAGGAAATACGCGGATACTTTCACCTTTTCTGATACGTGCATTGTAGATATCCCAAAGTTCAGGACGCTGATTCTTAGGATCCCACTGATGGAATTCGTTTCTGAAAGAGAATATACGTTCTTTTGCGCGTGATTTTTCCTCGTCGCGTCGCGCACCACCAAATGCAGCATCAAATTTATATTTGTCCAAAGCGTTAAGCAGAGCTTGTGTCTTCATCAAATCTGTATGAACTTTACTTCCGTGAGTAAAAGGACCTACACCTGCTTTGAAGGCTTCCATATTGCTTTCAACAATAAGATTCCAGCCATATTTCTTCGCATATTCATCGCGGAACTGTATCATTTCCTTGAATTTCCATTTTGAGTCTATATGCATAAGTGGAAATGGCACCTTTCCTGGGGCAAAAGCCTTTTCTGCCAGACGTACCATTACAGATGAATCCTTGCCTATACTATATAGCATGACTGGATTTTCGAATTCGGCAGCCACTTCGCGTATAATGTGGATAGACTCTGCTTCCAGTTCTTTCAAGTGGCTAAGTTTATATTCTTCGCTCATATATTTAGTTTTTAGTCTTTTTTGAATGATATTTTAGGTAGTATAAGTTCCAGAAGTTTATTTACAGATTCTTCTACGCTTAATTTGGATGTATCTATTGACAGAGCCGGGTTTGCTGGAGCTTCAAATGGAGCAGATATACCCGTAAAGTTCTTTATTTCTCCACGTCTGGCTTTGGCATAGAGACCTTTTACATCCCTTCTTTCACATTCTTCGATAGGAGTGCTTACAAATATTTCAAGGAAGTTTTCCTTACCTATGATGTTGGCAGCCATTTCGCGTATGTCATTGTTAGGACTTATAAATGCCGCAATGGTTATGATGCCGGTATCGACGAACAGCTTTCCTATTTCGGCTATACGGCGGATATTTTCCACTCTGTCTTCTTCTGAAAATCCTAAATTATTATTGATTCCGCTTCGGATATTGTCGCCGTCTAATATTCTGCACAATAAACCTCTTTTTTGCAATTCTCTTTCCAGTGCTATGGCAATTGTACTTTTGCCGGAACCGCTTAATCCGGTAAACCATATCATCACACTATGCTGCTTAAGCAACGCTTCTTTGTCTGCTCTGGTCAGCATTCTGTCGAATATAGGGTAGATGTTATTTTTATTTTCCATTTATATGTCTTATTTTATTTGTTTCTTAAAATGGCCATATCTGCGGTATCAGCAACACAGAAATAATGAATGTTATTATGTTCAGTGGTAAACCGATACGTACAAAGTCGGTAAATTTATAGTTTCCTATACCTTGAACTATCAGGTTTGTCTGATATCCTATAGGAGTGGAGAAACTGGCTGATGCTGCTACACATACTATAACAAAGAATGGCATCGGGCTTACTCCCAGTTGTTGCGAGAGTGACAGTGCAAGAGGGAAGGAGAGAGCTGCAGCAGCATTGTTTGTAATCAGTTCGGTAAAAACGTTTGTAATGATAAACATTGCAGCCAGAAGAACATATGGACCATAGCTGTGGCTGAGGCTTATTATTTGGCTGGCTATTAGGTCGGATACACCGGAATTTACCATAGCCTTACTTATACCAAATGCACACGCTATTGTTATAAGTACGTCCCATGATATATATTTAGTATACTTACGTGGAGGGAAAATCTTGGTCCATGCCATAATAACCGTAGTTATTGATACGAAGAAGAACATATCAAGCTTTATTCCTTCGGGCAATAACTTCTGTACAGCAGGAAGTTCGCCCACTGTAGCTCCAATAATCATTATAATTAGTAATGTAAGAGCCAGCCAACGTTTCTTTTTTCCTACCGGTTCAACATCCTTGCCATTTGCCAGCATGATGAAAACAGATGATTCACCCCATGTTTTTATGAAACTGTCATCGGCCATTATCACCAATGTGTCATTTTCGCGAAAGTGCATTTTCGACAGATTGGTATATGTATTACCGTTTCTTCTCAGTTCCTTAATTTCTGCACCATAGTGGCGCTTAAAGTCGAAATCAGAGATACGGCGGTTAATACCCGGAAAACGTGCTCCAATCACAGCTTCAATAGGATGTAATGATGAATCCTCCTCGCCTGATATCAGTTGATCCGGTCTTTGTGCCGGAAGGAGTTTTTTCGAGAAAACAAACAGATAGATAATACCTGCCAGTGCAATGAAAATACCTACCTTACCCAACTCGAACATGCTGAAACCTTTCATTCCTGCCTCCTGTATCATACTGTGTACCACTAGGTTTGTAGAAGTACCTATAAGTGTACACATACCTCCTAGAATTGTTACATACGAAAGAGGAATCAGAAAATATGTGGCTGGTAGTTTTACATAATTTGCCCATCTTTTTATTATAGGTGCAAAGATTACCACAACAGGTGTATTGTTAAGGAAGGCCGAAATGAAAGCGATGCTTGGTAACATCCTGAATTGTGCCTTGAAGACATTTATGTTCTCTACAGGAAGTAATCTTTTAATAAGTTTGGTCAGTGCACCACTTTGACGTACACCTTCGCTTACCAGAAACAGCATGGCTACTGTAATCATCCCTTTGTTGCTAAATCCTTCAAGCATCTCTTTCGGACTTAGTATTCCTGTACATAGGAAAACTACGAGGACTGAAAATAATATCATCCCCGGTCTCATTTTGTCTGCAATGAGTGCAGCCAGCATTCCGACAAGTGAGACAAGCACTATGATTATTTCGTGTGACATTTTTTTACTTAGATATGAACCAAGGATTCAGTAAATCTTCTTTGTTATACGTGAGCGGAGTCTTTTCGTCTGTGTGATAAACTTCTTTGCCGGCAGCACGTATTATAGCGTGTCCAGCCGCTGTATCCCATTCCATCGTAGGAGCGAAACGTGGATAAATGTCGGCTTTACCTTCGGCAATGAGACATAATTTTAGCGAACTACCCTTTGACACAGTTTCGATATTAGGATGTGATTCTTTTATTTTTTCAATAAAATCTTGTGTTTCGGGAGATAGATGCGAACGTGAAGCAACGACTACGAATTTCTCTCTGTTTTCTTTTATAGGAAGATGTATTGCTTTTGATGTAAGAGAGGGAAATGTGTCATCTTCGGATATAGAATTAATATTCTCAATTTTGAATGCCCCACATTCACAATCGCCCAAATACAATTCCTCCTTTACCGGAATATATATTACTCCGGCTTCAGGCTTACCGTTTTTTACATATGCGATGTTTACAGTGAACTCGCCATTCTTTTTTATGAATTCTTTTGTACCGTCCAGCGGGTCTACTATCCATAATTCATTCCATTCCTTTCTGCTCTCGAATGGAAGTTTCTTTCCTTCTTCGCTCAGAACAGGTATATTGGTTGATGACAGAATTTTACTGATAACCTCATGCGCTTTTCTGTCTGCTATTGTCAGAGGTGAGTTGTCTGCTTTCTTCTCTATTTCAAAATCCGCATTCGGGTCTGTGTAGACGCTCATTATTTTCGCACCTGCTTCTATCGCAGCACGGATTGCGACCATCAATATATTTTTATCCATAATCTATAAATCGCTGTAAAATAACTACTTTTTTTCTAATACCCTGTAGTTGAAAACTCTGAATTCCTGGACAAAGTTCTGTTTTATAACTTATTTTAAGATATACAGTTCTATTGTTGAATGGGTTTTGAGTGTTTCCACATCCTGTACATATAATATGCGCAATGTGTCACAGCAAATGCAAAAGATATGGCAAGTAATGTCTTGTCTTCTTCCCATCCTACAGTTTGCTGATGCCATAAACCAGTTATTATGCTTAGTAATGAAAGTGACATACCCATAATGTTCAGTACCATATCTCCTTTTCTGATTTTCACTCCATTTTCCAATTTGCTGTGTTTTATGCCATACGATGCATATACGTCAAGTCCGATAAGCATCCAGAGTACAAGTCTTATCCATGTATCGGCAGGCAGAAAACACATCATGCACAGACATGTCAGTATTCCAAGTATTGGAACAGCAGGTACAAACGGTGTCTTGAATGCTCTTGGTGCGTCCGGCATGGTTTTCCTTACGACCAGAATTCCGGCACATACCAGTGTAAATGCAAGCAATGTTCCTATACTTGTCATTTCGCCGGCTACTTGTGCAGGTACGAATCCGGCCATAATGCTTACAACTACCATGAATAACAAATTGCTGTGTACAGGTGTTCTTGTCTTTTCATTTATTCTTGAGAAAAACTTAGGAAGAAGACCGTCATTGCTCATACTTAGGAATATACGGCTTTGCCCCATAAGCGTTACCATTATTACAGAACAATATCCTAATAATATAGCCAGAATAATAGCTTTATTTAGCCACGGATATGCAGGTGTGATTACCCCTGAAGCATCGGCTGTTCCCATATGTTCAATAGCTACGGCTACAGGTGCTATTCCTACTTGACCTTCGAATTCTGTATAATGTGTCACTCCTGTCATCACGTGTGCAAATAGGATATATAAAACGGTACATACCAAAAGCGATACAAGAATTCCTATTGGCATATCACGTCTGGGGTTCTTGGTTTCCTGAGCTGCGGTACTTACCGTATCGAAACCAAGAAAAGCGAAGAATACAATGGCTGCGCCACGGAATATACCTGATATCCCGAATTCTCCTAAGTTTCCAGTGTTTTCAGGGATATAAGGAGTATAATTTTCTGCTTGAATGAATTTCCATCCAAGAACGATGAATACCATTATGACCGCTATTTTCAGAAAAACGATGAAACCATTGAATATAGAGCTGCCTGCTGTGCCACGCATTAGAATGATGCTCATCATTATTACTATAAGTATAGCTGGAATGTTTATTATACCTCCATCCCACGGGCATGCAGTAAGATTATGCGGAAGGTATACACCTAAACTTTCCAGAAAAACTGTCATGTATCTGCTCCAGCTTATACTGACGGTTGTTGCAGCCACTGTATATTCCAATACCAGATCCCATCCTATAATCCAGGCTATCAGTTCTCCCATAGTAGCATATGAGTATGTATATGCACTTCCCGATACGGAAATCATAGATGCAAACTCAGCATAACATAAACCGGCAAAACAGCAACCTATGGCTGCAATTATGAATGATAATGTTATGGAAGGTCCGGTAAATTCGGATGCTACAGTTCCTGTTATTGAGAACAGTCCTGCACCTATGATTACTCCTACTCCAAGCGCAACCAGACTTACCGGACCAAGAACTCTTTTCAGAGTCTTGCTGCCGGAAGCTTGTGCTTCAGCCTGCAGAACTTCAATACTTTTTCTGATGAATAGTCCCATTTTTATTCTAGTTGTATATGTATTATTGTTTTAATATGCTGAACGATACTTTCCGTCCTCTTTGTCGTTAAGAATACTCAAATAAGAGGTGTACCTTGATTCGCTGATATAATGTTTTTCTACAGCCTCTCTCACTGCACACCCCGGTTCATGACGATGTGTACAGTTCCCGTATTTACAGTTGGCTGAGAATTTGAAGATTTCCTTGAAGTAATGTCCCACTTCCTCTTCTTCCATATCGAATGTTCCGAAACCTTTTATACCCGGAGTATCAATAATATATCCCCCTCCGTCTACTGGAAACATCTCGGAGAATGTTGTAGTGTGCATACCTTTATTGTGTACGTTTGATATATCGCCGGTTTTCAGGTTCTTCCCAGGCAAAATGGCATTGATAAGTGTTGATTTTCCAACTCCAGAGTTTCCGGAGAAGAGTGTTATTTTTCCGGAAAGGGCATTCTTGATATCATCTATACCTACATTGTTAAGGGCTGAGACTTTATAGCACTGATATCCGATAGTGGTATATAGGTTTATAAGTCCTTCAAGATATCTGTTTTCATCTTCCGAATAGCGGTCTGTTTTGTTGAAAACCAGACACACCGGTACACGGTATGCCTCTGCCGAAGCAAGGAAACGGTCTATGAAAGTGGTGGATGTCTCCGGATAATTTACCGTAACTATAAGCATGCACTGGTCAAGATTTGATGCTATGATGTGCGATTGCTTTGAAAGATTTGAGGAACGGCGTATTATATAATTCTTGCGGTCCTCTATTTCTGTGATGAAAGCAGTACCTTCCTGATTGCGTACTATTTTTACACGGTCGCCCACTGCTACCGGATTAGTGCTTCTGATACCTTTCAGTCTGAAGTTTCCTTTAATCTTACATTCCACTTCACTACCATCATCGGTTTTCACCAGATACCAACTACCTGTATTTTTAATAACTAAACCTTTGTCCAAAAGAGTTGATTTTTGAAATTGTAAAATAGTTATATTATTTAATAAAGAAAAGAAGAAACTGCATTACTGTGTATTTATAAAAATGCAGATTCTTCTTTCTTTTATGTCGTGTAAATGTATTGGCATATGTTCATGCCAATGACATTAAACAGTCATGATTTCCTTATCCTTGGCAGCAAACATATCGTCAATCTGCTTGATATACTTGTCGTGTATCTTCTGCAGCTTTGCTTCGCTGTTTTTCTGTTCGTCTTCAGGCATACCGTCTTTAACAGCTTTTTTCAAAGCATCTATAGCATCACGACGTGCGTTACGTATACTAACTTTTGCTGTTTCTACCTCTCCTTTACACTGCTTAGACAGCTGTTTACGGCGTTCCTCTGTTAATGGAGGTATACCTATACGTATGATTTCGCCATTGTTTTCAGGCATAATTCCAAGTTCTGAGTCTATGATGGCTTTCTCAATCACGCGGAACATGCTTTTGTCCCAAGGCTTGATAGCTATGCTTCTGGCATCAGGAGTAGTTACTGCTGCCACATTATTTATAGGAACCATGCTTCCATATGAATCAACTCGTATGCCGTCAAGTAAGCGTACATCTGCTTTCCCTGCGCGGATATGTGCCAATGCTTCGTCTAGGTACATGGTTGCCATGTCCATTTTCTCTTCAGCTTCGCTGATTATAGTTTTTGAATCTGCCATTATTTGTTGTTTTTTAGGTTATGCTATTATGAAATAATATTTTAAGTGAACAAAAGTATGCTTTTTTTTGCTCTTTTGCAATAGTTGAACTGTAAATTGCAAGCAATTGTAATATTGGACAGTGCTTTGAATTCAATGTTTACGCCTTATTTGATATGAGTATGCAGCATAAATAAAAAAAAGAAGAGAGATAAAATCAATTTTGATTTAGTCTCTCTTCTTTTCTGAGTGATCCGCTTGGGGCTCGAACCCAAGACCCCAACATTAAAAGTGTTGTGCTCTACCTGCTGAGCTAGCGAATCAATCCTGTTTGCTATCGTTATTTCCCGATTGCGAGTGCAAAGGTATGACTATTTTTTAATTCTGCAAAATATTTGTCTGACTTTTTTGAATCTTTTTTTAATGTGTGTTACTAATATTTTGAAAATCAGGTCCTACTAAATACGCATAGAGATATGTAGGAGTATGAAATGTCTGGCAGATAATGAAATTATTATTTTTTTTCGTCAGTCAATGATATGTTTGAAGTAATATTATGTATTTTTGCCATATAATATAATAATGTATAGAAATATGAGAGTTAGAAAATTTCTTGTTCCTTTAATGATTCTATTTCTTGCTTCATGTGGGCAGGAAGAAAAGAAGGCTTCAGAGTTGTTAGGTCGTGCAGAGGCTTCTTTCCGTTCAGCTAATTACAGTGAGGCCAAATTGCAGATTGACAGTATAAGAAGTTTGTATCCTAAGGTTTTCGATGTTAGAAAGAAAGCGATAAAGCTTATGCAGCAGGTAGAACTGGAAGAACAGCAAGCGTCGTTAAGGTATCTTGACAGTGTTATGACTGTGAAGAAAACGGTGTTGGATTCCATGAAAGTGGAATTTGTACTTGAGAAAGATACAGCATATCAGGAAATTGGCAATTATTTCTATCCTTCGCAGGTGGTAGAAAAGAATATAGGAAGAACTTTCTTAAGAGCATGTGTTAGTGAAAAAGGAGAAATGTCATTGACTTCTATATATTGTGCAGGTGGTTCGTTGAATCACACCGCTGTAAAAGTAAGTTCGGCTGATGCCTTTGCTCAGACACCTGTATCGCCTGATATGTATGTCACAACAGATTTGGGACGTAAGATAGAAAAAGCCGATTATAAGTTAGGTGCTGATGGTGGAGTTGTGGGTTTTATAATAGCCAATAAGGATGCACGTTCGTTGAAACTGGAGTTTATAGGTGATAGAACTTATAGAACGGTGATGTATTCGCCTGATATAAAAGCTATAGTGGAAGTCAGTAAACTGGCACAGGTTTTGGGTTCAATGGAAGAAATCAGGAAGGAACAGAAAGAGGCAAATCTAAAAATCCAATTCCTTAAAAAGAAAATAGCGGAAACCTCTAACGAGGAATTATAAAAAAATGCTTTGACGTTTTGATCGAAACGACAGCTCGTTTTACCTAAAACGTCAAAGCATTTTTATTTTTTGTCTGGTTTATAGTTTTTCGGCTACTTTATTCCAGTCTATAAGCGACCATACTGCATCGATAAATGCTGCACGGTTATTCCTGTAATCTATATAATATGCATGTTCCCACACATCTATTACCATGAGTGGTGTCATTCCTTCAGTGATAGGATTGCCTGCATTTGCAGTGTTCATTATTTTCAGATTATCTTCATTGTCCTTTACCAGCCATGTCCATCCTGAACCGAAGAGTCCCAGTGCTGATTTTGTAAACTCTTCTTTGAACTTTTCTGCCGAACCGAATGTTGAATTCAATTTATTTGTAAGATTGGATGGCATTTCA
Source organism: Bacteroides caecigallinarum (assembly GCF_021531075.1). Taxonomy (GTDB): domain Bacteria; phylum Bacteroidota; class Bacteroidia; order Bacteroidales; family Bacteroidaceae; genus Phocaeicola; species Phocaeicola caecigallinarum_B. The sequence continues at coordinate 100,247 of NZ_JADYTJ010000001.1, forward strand.
CCTTGTTCAGGGGTGAGAGACATGAAGAAGAAGGTATGGTTCCAGGTCTGTGCTGCATTGTTGAATGTAGGTCCTTGCGCATTGCGGATAATGTCCTCCAGACTCATGTTTTCGAATGATGTACCGGCTATGAGCTTGTTCAGATTGTTTACGTAAGTTTGCAGATGCTTGCCATAGTGGTAATCGAATGTTTCTTTGCTCATCTTCGGAGCTAATGCTTCCATACTGTATGGAAGTTGTGGCATTTCGTGAATCATAGTAAAAATGTTTATAATCGTTATACTGCAAAGTTATAAACTTTAATGTGATATATATACAAAAGAGAAACTTATTTATATGTTGTATGACATAAATCAAGCGATTTTTTTTCTACAATAATCATCTCATGTTATAAATAGTAATTTTTACAGGGTGAAAAATTGGAATTTAAAACCTGTATTGTGTTATTTTATGTTGATTTGAAGTTTAACATTTTTCTGATGCATAAAGTATAGTGAAATTGAATACTTTCTTTCAAAAAGATGTAACTTTGAATCAAAGAAAGACATAAAGATATATATATTAGATAAAAGCTTTCTAATAGATAGGAATATTCCGCTAGTGTTGATTGGAATAAAAACAAAAAATTATTATTTAAAGGTAAAGAGGTATGAAAATGATTAAAGGTAAGAAAATGATGTTGCTTTTTGCTATTATGGGATTGGCATCAACATCGGCTGTAAAAGCTCAGGACAAAGTTGAAGCATCAGTAGGTGCAGACTTGGTAAGTGGTTACATCTGGCGTGGACAGGATTTGGGTGATGTAAGTGTCCAGCCTGCAGTAGGACTTTCATATAAAGGTTTCTCATTGTCAGCTTGGGGCTCTGTGGGATTCGATGCTACAGATACTAAGGAGTTTGACCTTACATTAGGTTATGAGTATGGTGGTTTCAGCATTGCAGTAACGGATTATTGGTTTACCAGCTATGATTCACCTGCACGCTACTCGGATTATAAGAATGCTCATACATTTGAAGTAGGTGTTGGATATGACTTCGGTCCTTTGGCTGTAAACTGGTTTACTAACTTTGCCGGCTCGGTAGGTGAAAATGAAAAAGGTAAAGATGCATATGCTTCTTATGTATCAATTTCTGCTCCTTTCAAATTGGGTGGTATTGACTGGAGCGCTGAGATAGGAGCTACTCCTTGGGCTAATGATTTCTATAATGGTTATTCAGATGGATTTAAAGTTTCTGCTATAAGCCTTCAGGCATCAAAAGAGATAAAGGTAACAGACAGTTTTTCTCTTCCGCTTTGGGCACAGGCAATTTGGAATCCGACTATCAAGGGAGCATATTTCGTGGCAGGTATAAGTTTCTGATGTTCATGCCATAATTTATACAAATACAATCAAATATACATACAAAATACAAATACAATAACTAATGAGATTATGAAAAAGATTGAAGCTATTATTCGCCGGACTAAGTTTGACGATGTAAAGGAGGCTCTTCTGAAAGCCGATATAGAATGGTTTTCTTATTACGATGTGAGAGGGGTCGGGAAGACACGCGAGGGACGCATATACCGAGGAGTGGTATATGATACCAGTTCCATAGAGCGCATTCTGATATCTATTGTTGTGAGAAACAAGAATGTGGATAAAACTGTAGAAGCCGTGATGAAGGCTGCGCATACAGGCGAGATAGGCGACGGGCGTATTTTCGTAATCCCGGTGGAAGATGCTGTCCGCATTCGTACTGGAGAACGTGGAGACATCGCACTCTATAATGCGGAACAGGAGAAATAACCTTGTTCGTCATTCCTTAATATATAATAAAATAACTAAATAAACGAGATAAATTATGGACAAATATATAAAAGGCGGCATGCGTATGTTGCGGTATGCCGTAATGCTTCTGATTATGTTTTGTTGGGTGCCTGATGTGTGTGCGAGTGAAGAAACTGTTGTAACCGAGCCGGTTTTGAATTCCGGCAATACGGCTTGGCTGTTGGTTGCCTCAATATTGGTGTTGTTTATGAGTATTCCCGGTATCGCTTTATTTTATGGCGGTCTGGTTCGACGGAAAAATGTGTTGAGTGTCATCATGCAGACGCTGTTTATTGTTGGTGTAGTCAGTATTTTGTGGGTGGCGTTCGGCTATAGTTGGGCGTTCGATACCAGTTTTGCCGAAACAGGCAATCCGCTGGCGTGTATAATAGGAGGCTTCGACAAGGCTTTCCTTCACGGCATCAGCATCGGCACCCTTACAGCAGGCGATATTCCTGAACTGCTTTTTGCGATGTTTCAATGCATGTTCGCAATTATTACGCCGGCATTGATACTCGGTGCTTTTGCCGAGCGTATAAAGTTTTCCGGATATGTATTGTTTATTACTTTGTGGGTGATTGTAGCTTATTTCCCTATGGCCCATTGGGTGTGGGGTGGAGGATTCCTGCAGGAAATGGGTGCTATCGACTTTGCCGGAGGTACGGTCGTGCATATTAACGCCGGAATTTCCGCATTGGTTATGGCTATCATGCTTGGCAAGCGAATGGATTATAGGGTAGGACACCCCATTACGCCACACAACGTGACTTTCGTTTTTATGGGAACTTCTTTCTTGTGGTTAGGCTGGTTCGGATTCAATGCCGGAAGTGGGCTGGCGGCCGACGGACTGGCGGCGAACGCTTTTATGGTGACGCATATTGCCACAGCCGCCGCTGCCATAACATGGATGGTGATAGATTGGTTTTGCAATAAGAAGCCTACCATTATCGGCTCGTGTACAGGAGCTGTGGCCGGACTTGTGGCTATCACTCCCGCAGCCGGCACGGTTGATTTGCTTGGCGCATTGTGTATCGGCGTCATTACTTCCGTGGTATGCTTTTTCATGGTTGCCGCTGTAAAGCCTAAGTTTAAATACGATGATGCCCTCGACGCTTTTGGAGTGCATGGAGTGGGTGGTATAATTGGTTCTGTCCTGACAGGTGTGTTTGCTACGCGTTTTATTACCGGAGAGGATGGTGTGCAGGGTGCCTTGTATGGAGACTGGCATCAGTTGTGGATACAGATTCTGGCTACGGTAGTTTCTATTGTATATAGTGCGGTAGTTACTTTTATCCTGTTCAAGATTGCTGACGCGACTGTTGGCTTGCGTGTTGACAAGCGTGTGGAAGAAGAAGGTCTCGATATCTATGAACACGGTGAATCGGCATACAACAGATAATTAATAATTAACAATTAATAATTGATAATGAACAATGAATAATTAATAGTGAATAATGAAGACATCAACTCGTTTTTAATTATTAATTATTCATTGAACAACCTAACAACTAAATAAATATGATTCGTTTTAATGTAGTAGAAAAGGCTTTCCAGGCAAAGCCAATGGAGGTAAGCGTACCAAGCTGCCGTCCAAGTGAGTATTTCGGAAAATATGTGTTTAACAGAGAAAAGATGTTCAAGTATCTTCCTAGCACAGTTTATGCAAAGCTGGTTGATGCAATGGATCACGGAGCAGCTCTTGACAGAGCTACTGCAGATGAAGTTGCGGCAGGCATGAAACGTTGGGCAAGCGAACTTGGCGCTACACACTATACACACTGGTTTCAGCCTCTGACTGAAGGAACAGCAGAGAAACATGATGCTTTCGTAGAACACGATGGCAAAGGGGGAATGATGGAAGAATTCTCTGGAAAACTTCTTGTACAGCAGGAACCTGACGCTTCGTCTTTCCCTAACGGTGGTATCCGTAACACTTTCGAAGCTCGTGGATACAGTGCCTGGGATCCTTCATCACCGGTATTCGTAGTAGGCGATACATTGTGCATTCCTACAGTATTCATAGCATATACAGGTGAATCACTCGATTATAAGGCTCCTTTGCTAAAGGCTCTTAGCGCTGTAGATAAAGCGGCAGTGGCTGTATGTCATTATTTTGATACTAATGTTAAGAAAGTAACAGCTTTCCTTGGATGGGAACAGGAATACTTCCTGGTTGACGAAGGTTTGTATGCAGCTCGTCCGGACCTGTTGCTTACAGGACGTACACTGATGGGACACGAAGCTTCTAAGAATCAGCAGCTTGAAGACCACTATTTCGGAGCTATTCCTACCAGAGTAGCAGCATTTATGAAAGACCTGGAAATTCAGGCACTTGAGCTTGGTATTCCTGTTAAGACTCGCCATAATGAGGTTGCTCCTAACCAGTTTGAGCTTGCTCCTATTTACGAAGAATGTAACTTGGCAGTAGACCATAACATGTTGGTAATGTCGCTTATGCGTAAAGTGGCACGTGCTCACGGATTCCGTGTTCTTCTGCATGAAAAACCATTCAAGGGTGTAAACGGATCAGGAAAACATAACAACTGGTCGCTTGGTACAGATACAGGCGTATTGCTTATGGCTCCTGGAAAAACTACAGAAGAGAACCTTCGTTTCGTGACATTCGTTGTAAATACACTGATGGCTGTTTACAGACACAATGGATTGCTGAAAGCTTCTATCATGAGCGCAACAAATGCTCATCGTCTGGGCGCCAACGAAGCACCTCCTGCAATCATTTCTTCATTCCTTGGTTCACAGTTGAGCAAAGTGCTCGATCATATCGAAGAAAATGCAAACGAAGATTTGGTTTCTCTCGGTGGGAAACAGGGTATGAAGCTTGATATTCCACAGATTCCGGAATTGCTTATCGACAATACTGACCGTAACCGTACTTCTCCATTCGCATTTACTGGAAACAGATTCGAGTTCCGTGCTGTAGGTTCTGAAGCTAACTGTGCAAGTGCAATGATCGCTTTGAACACTGCTGTAGCAGAACAGCTCGTTATCTTCAAGAATGAAGTTGATGCTCTTATCGAAAAGGGTGAACCTAAGGTTTCTGCTCTTCTTCAGGTATTGCGTAAATATATCAAGGAAAGCAAACCAATCCGTTTCGACGGTAACGGTTACAGCGATGAATGGAAAGAAGAAGCTCTCAAACGCGGATTGGACTGTGAAACAAGTTGTCCTGTAATATTCGACAACTATCTGAAACCTGAAAGCGTGGCAATGTTCGAGGCTACTGGCGTAATGACACGTAAGGAACTTGAAGCACGTAACGAGGTTAAATGGGAAACTTATACCAAGAAGATTCAGATTGAAGCCCGTGTTTTGGGTGATTTGGTAATGAACCATATAGTGCCTGTTGCTATCAGCTATCAGACTAAACTCATCGACAATGTATTCAAGATGAAGAGCCTGTTTGCAGCTGAAGAAGCTGAGAAGCTTTCTGCAGGTAATGTTGCTATAATCAAAGAAATATCTGAACGTACGGCATATATCAAGGAACATGTTGATGCAATGGTTGAAGCTCGTAAGGTAGCAAACAAGATTACTTCTGAACGTGAAAAAGCCATCGCTTATCATGACAACATCGCTCCTATGCTTGAACTTATCCGTTACCATATTGATAAGCTTGAGTTGATAGTTGACGATCAGATGTGGACTTTACCTAAGTATCGTGAGTTATTGTTTATACGATAACATATACGATTCTCTATTTATTGGTTGTTTAATTCAGAGAAAGAGCCGGTACGCCGCGATGGCGTACCGGCTCAATTCTTTCTGGTAAGTGTAAAGGAAGTAACTTCTTTTACTTCCCTAACTCCTTTAACTTCTTAATAAATACTTTTTCAGTTCATCGGCATCGTCTGCAATGAAATCGGGATTATATGATTCAAGTTCGGCTTTAGGACGGAAACCCCAGCTGACGCCAACGGTTTTCACTCCTGCATTCTTTCCGGTCTGCATATCTACGCACGAGTCGCCTATGTATACGGTTTCATCCTTGCTTATTCCTGTGTGTTCGATGATTTCATAAACTATAGTAGGGTCTGGTTTTGGAGGAACTCCTTCTCTTTGTCCTAAAATCAGAGCGAAGTCTATACCTGGGAAGAACTGGAGAACGAGTTTTACTGCTGCTTCCTGATACTTGTTGGATGCTACACCTATTGCGATATTGTTACGTTGTAACTCATCGAGAAGTTCTACCATGCCGTTATAAGGACGGCTTAGGTCCGAGTTATGAGTATCATAATATGGCACAAACTGTGAGCGTAACTTTGTTATATATTCTTCGTTGCGTTTGTCCTCAGGCAGTGCTCGTTCGAACATCTTGTTAATACCGTTGCCAACAAAGAATTTGTATTCATCCTCTTTGTGTGTTGGAAGTCCGTAGTGTGAAAGAGCATGGTTTGTAGCTGCGGCAAGGTCTGCTATAGTGTCAAGCAGAGTACCATCGAGATCGAAAATTGCTAGTTTCATTTTTTTAGTCGTTTGTTTTTTAGTTGTAATTTGATGCAAACTTACGGAAAATCATTTATTTATATTATTTTTGTATCTATAAATTATCTGAAAACATGAGAACACATAGGCTGGGTAAATTTTTTTTGGTATTTTGTTGGCTTCTTGCATTGGGGTATTTCCCATTGAAAGCACAGGACGGAGCTGATTGGAGTTCATGGACTTCGGTTGTTGTGAATCATAAATTCAATAACTCCCTTAGGGTAATGTCGAAAGCTCAGGTCAGATCAAGAGACAATTTCAGTGCTTTCGAGAGATTTTTTATTAATGCAGGACTTGGATATAAGGTTTTGCCTAATTGGGAGGTGAAAGGTGTTCTTGCCTATCATCGTAGGAGCAGTGTTTCGAAAGGCAGTTTCAATGCCTACAGATATCACCTGGGCTCGGAAGCTTTTTGGAGGAAGGGCGATTTCAGAATCCGCTGGAGGGAGAGATTTCAGCATACATTTGCTTTTGGTGATGGTGAGATGATAGTTCGTTCAAGGCTTATGTTCGACTATAATATACCTTCTACCATATTGGTTCCGTATTTTTCAATTGAGACCTTCAATGATCTGGAAGATAATGATTTTTTCAAAGCAGAAAGAATCCGCTATATGCCGGGATTAAGGATAAACCTTACTAATATGTATTCTTTATCGGCGTTTTATTGCAGGCAGGATGATGTTATCACAAAGACAAATATTGCCGGTGTAGAGTTTATAATCAATCTGTAATTGACTTAGAATACATTTTGCCTCAAACAACTTTATAACTATACGACTATATAAATAATAACTACAAAACTTCTATTTATGAATTTTCTTGATTTGGTAAAAAAACGCTATTCTGTACGTTCGTACGAAGAACGTCAGATAGAGAATGAAAAAATGGAGTATATCATGGAGTGTGTGCGTCTGGCTCCTTCGGCTGTGAATTTTCAGCCGTGGCATTTCTATGTAGTTACTGACAGTGAAAGGCTTGATGCCTTGAAATCTACTTATAAGCGTGAATGGATACAGTCTGCTCCATGTATTATAGTAGCTTGTGCCAATCATGAAGAATCATGGCATAGACGTTCGGATAATAAAGATCATGCAGATATTGACCTGGCGATAGCCATAGAACATTTGTGTCTTGCTGCTGCCGAACAGGGACTTGGAACTTGCTGGGTTTGCAATTTCGATGCAGCTTTATGTCATGAAGTCATGGCTATGCCTGAGAATGTGGAACCTATAGCTCTTATACCAATAGGGTATACGCCCGATGCTGAGGTGCCGGAAAAAAAGAGAAAAACAATAGAGGATATATGTACTTATCTTTAATAAGTACAGTCAGAGATATAATTATAGTATTCTTACAGAAACGATTGTATTTTACATAAAAAGAAAGTCCTGTTCCATCTGTTGCAGGCAGGTAGGAGCAGGACTAATGTTACTATATTGGCAGATAGTATTTTCTTTATTCTTTTATGATTTTATAATGGTATGCGTCAGGGAAATATGCAAGAATTTTTTTTCGCATTTCCGTGACGTTTTTTTATATTCATGTATGTCTTGTCATATTATAGTTTAACGACATATATGACATGAACATACGGCAGAATAAAATGTTATTCAGTTTGTTCTCTGATAAAAGTAAAAATATATGTAACCATCATATTCTTTCCTCGAGAATGTGTGGCATGAGTGTGGTTTTGCAGGTCTTCTGACTTACTCCGGATGGCTTACCTTCCCGTCCGTACTAATGGCAGACAGTGGTTTCAGATAATCAAGCAATCCTTTTAATCTGGAGCTTACAGCAGCGGGACTGTCCGGGATTTTCACCCGATTCCCTTTTCATCCTCAGCCTGTAAATAGGCTTTTGGAACAAAACCATACAAATGTATATAAAATATCTGATAAAATAAAGTAAGACTTGATAAAATAGTATGGCTGTTATTATGATGTAGTGTCAGTATAATATAAATCCGGTTATACCGCAAAGTATAATAAGGAGTATGGGATTTACTTTATATTTGTGTGATGCTAAAAATACTAGTGAAAAAATAACTATACTTGTAATTATATCATAAACTTCGGTACCGAAATTCTCTCCGTTCATAAGTACCAGAGCAGCCGATGCCAGTAGACCTACAACCCCTGGACGTAAGCCGTCGAACACAGAAGCTACTACTGGGTGTTTTTGATATTTCAAGAAGAACTTGCTTATAATAATCATAAGAATGAATGATGGTAGTACCACAGAGCATGTGGCTACTATAGAACCCAATATGCCTATAGTATGCGAATATCCAGCATTTACTACAGCCGTATAACCAACATATGTAGCAGAATTGATACCTATTGGTCCTGGGGTCATCTGGCTGATAGCCACTATGTCTGTAAATTCGGATGAACTTAGCCAGTCATGGCGTGTCACTACTTCACCTTGTATCATGGATAGCATGGCATAACCTCCACCAAAACCAAAGAGACCTATTTTGAAGAATGTATAGAATAGTTGTAAGAAAAGCATTTTGATATAAAGAATTAATAATTAATAATTATGAATGCAAATTATGGCTGTTAAGAACTTTATGCCTTTTGTCAGTTGCTGTTGTTTTCAGTTTTCCTTTTATATCTTCCGTAAATGTATCCTCCCAATCCGGACAGTATTATTATATAGATTGGTGAGAAACCCAAAAGCCATATCAGCAGTGCAGATACCACAGGAATCCAGATATTATACCTGTTGATACGTGCTGTTTTGGCCATTTTGAATGTTGGCGCCGCTATCAGTGCAACTACTCCTGGGCGTATGCCTTTGAATATTCTTTCTACCGGTTCCAGATGTTGGAATTGCCTGAAGAAGAGTGCAATGGCGAGGATAATCAGAAAGGAAGGCATGATTGTTCCTAATGCCATGAAGAAAGCTCCCCAAAACTTGCGTAACTTGTAACCTATGAAAATTGCTATGTTTACGGCAAAAATACCGGGTACAGTTTGTGATAAAGCCATGAGGTCCAGGAATTCTTCTTTCTTTATCCATTTTCTTTTGTCCACAATCTCTGCTTCTATCAGTGGAACCATAGCGTATCCTCCTCCCACAGTGAATAGTCCTATACGGAAGAATATTGTAAAGTATTTCAGGTAGAGCATTTTTGTTAATTAATAATTAATAATGGTGAATTAATAATTTATAGATTGTAGTAATGTCGTTGATTGATAAATTATATTGCATTCTTTATCTTTCATTATTAATTGACTTCATATAATCCCTTGGCGGAACACCATAATATTTTTTGAACGTATCGGCAAAATATTTTGGATCGGCAAATCCTAGTTTGTCCGATACTTCAGAAACAGTGTATTCTTGTGTTTTCAGCAGAATTGCTGCTTCTTTCATTCGTATATTCCTGATAAGTTCTGCTGGAGGTTCGCCTGTCAGCGCCTTTATCTTGTTATAAAAACTGGTTCTGCTCATGTTTACGGAAGCACATAATGTATCAACGTTGAGTCCATTCCCTAGACCTTCTTTTATAAGTCCTGTAACTTTTCTGATAAATTCCTCATCCAGCGATGAATTCATTTCAGGAATATTTTTTTCTGCATTGCTTTTATCATTGTCCTGATTACTGCTCTTTTGTTCTGGTAGTGACACTATAAGTTCCTGAAGCCTTTTTCTTACAAGGTCCCTGTTCTCTAGTACATTACTGATATTGGCTTTCAGTAGAGTGATATCAAAAGGCTTTACTATATAAAGGTCTGCTTTAGTCTTCAGTCCGTCTATTATGTCTTTTTTCTCTCCTAAAGCTGTAAGCATAATGAATGGTATATGGCTTGTAGCCATATTCCCTTTTACTGCTTTACATAACTCATATCCGTTCATGATGGGCATCATAACGTCTGAGATGATGAGATCTGGTTGTACTTTTCTTATTATATCTAGTGCTTCTTTTCCGTTCTCAGCATCTGATACATGATACATATCTGTGAGAGACTGTATGAGGAATTTCCTTAACACATCATTGTCTTCTACAATAAGTATATGTGGTGCATTCTCCGGAAGGATTTTTGTTGGCGTTTCAATGTCGTTGTGTATTACTTCGTTTTGCGATGCAATAGTATAGGCCCACCCGTCTTGAACCGGGGTTTCCTGTATTTCGATAGAGTTGTCATCCCGATAAATATATTTTGCACTTTTTATCGGGAATGATAGTTGGAAACTTGTTCCGGAATTTTCCTCGCTTGAGAAAGAAATACGTCCCTCATGATTTTGTATAAGTCGCCATGTAAGTAGCATACCTATGCCAGAACCCGTTATAAGTTGGTTTGTTGCATTATGCCCTCTGAACATGTATTTAAATAACTTTTTTTGGTCTTTCTTTGGTATTCCTATACCGGTGTCCGTTATGTCTATGTTCCAATTTTTTCTGTTATGCGAAGTGTTTATATTCACAGTTCCACCCTTAGGGGTATATTTTAATGCATTCGAAATCAGGTTTCTCAAGATAGAGTCCATCTTGTTCCTGTCTATCCATACCTCAAGTTCATCAAATTCAGTTTTATATTCCAAGGTAACACCTTGTTGCTGTGCATAATTCTTGAATTGTTGAAGATATTCCTTCAGGTATTCATTAAGTTTATATTTCCTAACGTTTACTTGTGGACTATACAGTTCTTCCTTCTGAAAGTTCATAAGCTTGTTTGCCAGTTCAGACAGGTTGTCTGTGTTTTGAAGAGCAAGATTTATATTCATTGTTCCTTCTTCGGATAGTTTTTCTTTTTTCAGGATTTCTCCCAGAGGGGCTTTTATAAGTGTAAGCGGTGTACGTATGTCGTGAGCTGTATGAATGAAAAAGTTTATTTTCTCCTGAGATATACGTCTGTCTTTCTTTATCATTTTATATCTGTAAAGTGAAAAGGCTGCTCCACATACGAATATAACATACAACATTACTGCCCACGGAGTAAGCCATAGAGGACTATTTATAATAATGCTTATACTTCTTTCTTCCAATAACTGATTGTTGTCAAGAAGTATAGCTCGTATTCTCAGTTTGTATTCTCCTGGGGAAATGTTTGTATACCTTATCATTCCGTCTTCGCTCGGTGTACTCCATTCATCGAAGAAACCTTCTAATTTCCATGTATAGTATATGTTAGAAGGATTGTCATAGTTTACAGAAGATACGTTTATAGAGAAAGTATTTTGGTCATAATCCAATTCAAGAAGTGAAGTCTCGTTCAACATTTTCTTCAGTGGAGAATCCTTTTCGCCTGGATACGCTGGCCTGTACATTATACTCAGATTGTCCAGCACCATGTGAGAAGAGAATCTACCTGGTAACTGCATACTGTCTGACAGGACTATGGCACCCTCGTTACTTCCCAGAATAATCTCCCCATATCCTGTGTTTACAGCTGCTCCCTGATTAAAGTTATATGTAGCGAGACCTTGTTCACCAGTCCAGTTGGTAAACTTATTCTCTTTTACGCTAAATAGCGATATTCCATTTTCTGTTCCTAATATTATGTCTCCAAATTTGTTCTCTACTATGCTGTAAATATTATTTGTTATCAGACTGCAGTTACCTGTAGTGTAATGTCTGACGTTTCCTGAAATATTGTCTATGATGAACAATCCGTTTCCATAAGTACCGACAAATGTATAGTTCCTGTCTTTTGTTATACACAGTGCGTTTATACATCCTGCTTCCTGTTGAGTCTTGAATTTTTCCAGTCTTTCATCCTTTTTTCGGAAGATGTATAATCCGTTTATTGTACCTATCCATAGTGATGTCCTGTCTCGTTCCTTTATACATGTTATGGGGTATGTAGTAGGGTAAATGCTGGTACGTTTGTTCTTTTCATTGTAAGCTCTCAGACTTCTGAAGCCTCCTCCCCACAGAATATTGTCAGAGTCTCTTAGTATGCTTCTTATATATTTGTCCGGTGTCTCATCATCATCGCTTGTTGCGAACTTTATTGCATAAAAGGCGTTTCTGTTGTGTTTACTGATACGATATATTCCCGACATATATCCCCCTGCCAGAATTTCACCCGGTTTGTATTCGCACAGTGATGTAAATATATGATTGTCGTTTTTCGAATCTTTTGTAAATGCTGACAGATAGTTAATCCATTTTTTTTCAGAACGGTCATAGCAGCTTATACCATTACTGGTAGCGAACCATACGTCACTATCCGAATCGGTCATTATGGCATTTATCCTGTTGTCAATAAGTGAATTACTGTTGTCCTTTGAATGTCTTATCCATTCATAAGGTTGATATTTTTCCGTGTATATTGTAATACCGGTAGGATAAATAACATTCCATATTCTCCCATCATTGTCAATGCATAAATCCTTTATAATACTTCCATTCATTCTGTTCAGTCTGGAATAGTCTTCTGCCAGAAAACTCCTGAAAGTTTTGTCTTTCAGATTTAGTTTGTACACTCCGTCTCCATCTGTGGCTATCAGAACTTCGTATCCGGAGTTTCCATATGGCTTTATAATGTTTATGCTGAGATCAGTCAGAATTTTTCCAACATTGAAAATTTCTGATTTTGTTGTATCATATACGTATAACCCGTCAGTAAGTGTGTTTATAACAAGATATTCAGTATCTCTGTGATAATATACGTAGTCTATCAGTCCTAAATCGTCTAGTATCGCATCTTTTTCCGAGAGAGTTTTATTTACATCAAGTTTAGTTTGGTAAATATGTCTTTTCGATGCAAAAAAATATTCTCCATCATTTTTAGCTTCAGTTATGTACGAAATATTTTCATCTGTAATCTTGGTTATACATTTATGGCTGTTATTTTCTGTATCGTATATTACAACATTATTTTCACATGCCATCAATATTTTATTTCGTGCTATACAGAATGCTGAAATTGGAAGGTCCGTGTATTGAGGATATGTATTTTTCATATCGAATACTATGCCGAATGAGTCTTTCATTTTGTCATATTTGAAAACATATCCATCTTTTCCTACTTCCCATAACTGTTTTTCTTCGTCTGTGGATAAAATGTTGAGATTGGGAAAGAAATTCACAATATTCCCATCTTTAGTAAGCTGATAGTGCTTGAAATTCTTTCCATCGAATCTGTCTACACCTTTATGTGTTAGAATCCACATGTATCCCTGATTTCCCTGACTTATAGAAAGTACGCGACGGCTGCTCAAACCGTCTTTCATATCAATGTATTTATATATTTGAGTATATGAATTTGATATACAGGAGAAAAGAATGATAAATGTAAGGATAAATCTATAAAACATGGCATTGTGAAATTATATAATGCAAATGTCGTTAAAAATGATTGGAAAACAAAATAAAACGAAAAAAAGGTTCCCCCGATTTTTATTCGGGGAAACCTTTTTTAGTTTTTAGTTGTTGGTTCTTAGTTTTTAGTTTTTTCTTCCACCCACTTGCGTGCGTTAACGAATGCTTCCATCCAAGGAGTGATTTGGTCTTCACCAAGACGTTCTGCCGGATAATAAGCATTTTCCCACGGGAAGCAAGCTCGTTCAAGGTGTGGCATCATTGCAAGGTGACGTCCGTCCTGCGAAGCGATACCTGCTACGCTATAGTCCGAACCGTTAGGGTTACCTGGATATTCGTCGTATGAATACTTCAGAACGACGTTGTAGTGGTCTTCATCGTAAGGCAATGAGAACTTACCTTCTCCGTGAGCTACCCAGATACCGAGTTTAGAACCACTCAATGAGCCGAACATCACGCTGCGGTTCATAGGAACAGTAACGCCGAGGAAGTTAGATTCAAACTTGTGTGAATCATTATGCAGCATCTTGCCTTTCTTCTTGTCTTCAGGAGTGATAAGTCCGAGTTCCATCATCAGCTGGCAACCGTTACATACACCGAGTGACAAAGTATCTTCACGTGCGTAGAAGTTGTCAAGAGCTGCTTTAGCCTTAGGGTTGAACAGGAAGCTGCCGGCCCATCCCTTGGCAGAACCAAGAACGTCAGAGTTAGAGAAACCGCCGCAGAACACAATCATGTTGATATCTTCCAGTGTTTCACGTCCGCTAACGAGGTCAGTCATTGTAACGTCCTTAACATCGAATCCTGCAAGGTAAAGCATGTATGCCATTTCACGTTCACCGTTAGTGCCTTTCTCGCGGATGATAGCAGCCTTGATACCGCTTGGAGTACGACGGTCAGGATCAAGTCCGAACTGAGAAAGCTTACCAGTGAATGAAGGATTGAATGCAAATTCAATTGGCTGCTGCTTGTAGTTCTCGAAACGTTTCTTAGCACATCCGTTCATGCTCTGATGACGGTCCATCAGGTATGAAGTAGAATACCATACGTCGCGCAGATAGTCGATACCGAACTGGTAAGTTGCACCATCCTTAGAAACGAGGATATGACGTTCTTCTGTCGGTTTACCAAGTTTTACGAAGCCAACACCTGCGTCTTCAAGGATCTTCTTGACTTCAGCTTTGTTCTTATCTGCTACCTGTATAACGATACCCGGATTTTCTGCAAACAGAATCTTAACGATATCATCACATTTAATCTTGTCAAGTTCGATTCCCATACCGCCTTCTGTGTTAGCGAAACACATTTCAAGCAATGTAGTGATAAGACCACCTGCAGAAATATCGTGACCAGCAAGAATCAGACCCTTGTTGATAAGTTCCTGAACTGCGAGGAATGCATCGCGGAAGTATTCTGGGTTCTGTACTGTAGGAACATCGCTACCTACCTTGTTGAGGCTTTGAGCAAAAGCAGAACCTCCAAGACGTAACTCGTCGAAACTGAAGTCTATATGATAGAATGTAGATTTTTCCTTGTTAACCATAACAGGAGAAACGACTTTCTTCACGTCGCTTACTTCGCCACCAGCAGAAACGATAACTGTTCCCGGGCTGATAATCTTTTCTCCGTTAGGATATTTCTGAGTCATTGACAATGAGTCCTTACCTGTAGGAACGTTTATCTGAAGTGAGCAGCAGAAGTCAGACAAAGCCTTCACTGCTGTATAAAGTCTTGCATCTTCACCTTCCTGTGAGCGGCAAGGCCACATCCAGTTGGCAGAAAGAGAAATGCTGTCCATACCGTCTGCCAAAGGAGCCCAAACAAGGTTTGTCAGAGCTTCAGAAACAGCAAGAACAGAACCTGCAGCAGGATCTGCAAGTGCAGCCTGAGGAGCGTGACCGATAGCAGTTGCTATACCGGCATTTCCACGATAGTCAAGAGCTACCACACCACAGTCACTCAATGGCAACTGAAGTTCACCCTGACACTGCTGACGTGCAATCTTACCTGTTACCGAACGGTCAACCTTGTTAGTCAACCAGTCCTTACAAGCTACAGCTTCAAGCTGAAGAACAGTTCTTACGTATTCGTTCAGTTTTGCTGCATCGTATGATACATTTTCATATTTACGTTCTACGGTCTTGTCAACCATATATGTCTTAGGAGAAGAACCGAACATCTGGTCTACAGCCAAGTCGAACGGACGAACGCCGTCAGCCTGTTCGAATGCGAAACGATGGTCGCCTGTAGTTTCACCTACAACGTACATAGGAGCACGTTCGCGTTCTGCAATCTTTCTTACGTGGTCAATTGCCTTTTCATCGATAAGCAATCCCATACGTTCCTGCGATTCGTTTGCGATGATTTCCTTGGCAGAAAGAGTTTCGTCACCGATAGGAAGCTTGTCCATGTGGATAAGACCACCGCAATCTTCAACCAGCTCAGACAGACAGTTTACGTGACCTGCCGAACCGTGGTCGTGGATAGAAACGATTGGGTTTTCATCTTCTTCACAAAGTGAACGAACTACGTTGTAAGCACGTTTCTGCATTTCTGCATTTGCACGCTGTACAGCGTTAAGTTCGATACCGGAAGAGTAACGTCCTGTTTCAACAGAAGATACAGAACCACCACCAAGACCGATACGATAGTTGTCACCACCAAGAACTACAACTTCGTTACCGGCTTCAGGACTACCTTTCAAGCAGTCACGCTGAGTACCATAACCTACACCACCGGCAAGCATGATAACCTTGTCGTAAGCATACTTCTCGTTGTTTTCCTGATGTTCGAATGTCAGTACAGAACCACAGATAAGCGGCTGGCCGAACTTATTACCGAAGTCAGAAGCACCGTTCGAAGCCTTGATAAGAATCTGTTCCGGAGTCTGATACAACCACTGGCGTACAGGAAGAATGTTTTCCCATTCGCGTCCTTCTTCCGAACGAGGATAAGAAGTCATGTAAACGGCTGTACCGGCGATAGGCCATGAACCTTTACCACCACCCATACGGTCGCGGATTTCACCGCCTGTACCTGTTGATGCACCGTTGAACGGTTCTACAGTAGTAGGGAAGTTATGAGTCTCAGCTTTCAGTGAGATAACAGTCTTGATATCTTTGATTACGAAATAATCAGAAGTAGAGTGATCTTTCGGAGCGAACTGTTCCACTACAGGGCCTTCGGCGAATGCCACATTGTCCTTGTAGGCTGAAATAATCTTGTTAGGATTTTCATTAGTCGTTTTCTTTATCATCTGGAACAAAGATGATTCCATTTCCTGTCCGTCGATGATGAAAGTACCACCGAATATTTTGTGACGGCAGTGTTCAGAGTTAATCTGTGCGAAACCGAACACCTCTGAGTCGGTAAGTTTACGTCCCAGGTCTTTTTCCACTTTAAGCAGATAGTCCATCTCTTCGCGTGAGAGAGCCAGACCTTCCTGTTCGTTATATTCTTCCAGGTTCTCTATGTAAACTATAGGTTGCGGTTTGATATTTACATCAAATATTTCCTGATTCAATCCTTTGTACATACGCTGAAGCATAGGGTCGTATTCAGCATTCTCGTCTTTTACAGGGAAATATTCTTCTATACGGCGTATACCGCTTATACCCATATTTTGAGTGATTTCTACGGCATTTGTACTCCACGGAGTAATCATTTCTCGGCGAGGGCCGATGAAGTATCCTTTCAGGTTATCTTCTGTTTCTACAGTAGCGTCACTGTAAAGCCAGCATAACTTCTTGATGTCTTCAGCATTCAATTCCTGACTGCATGCAGTGGCAATCACGCTTTTGCTTGGGGTTCTGAAAAATAGAATCATAACATTTATATTGTTTTGAGTTTTTAAGTTTCTAAGTTCTGAAATACCAAGTTTACAGACTTCTTTATTGTTTTAAACAACAGAAAAACTTATAAAGTAATTATATAATTATGTTGCAAAGGTACATAAAAGCCCGTTTTTACGAAAGAAAATCTACATGAATTATAGGTACTTTCGCAAAAAAGTATCATCTTTGCATTATGAATTGGTTAGAGCAAGTTACTATACTGGATTTATTGGTTAAGGGTTTTGTTATTGGGGTAGTGGTTTCGGCGCCACTCGGACCCGTTGGCGTGCTTTGTATTCAGCGTACACTGAATAAGGGACGTTGGTTCGGTTTTGTAACTGGTCTTGGCGCAGCCTTGAGCGATATAGGCTATTCATTGATAACCGGTTATGGTATGAGCTTTATGGATGAACTTATCATAAAGCACCAGACATTTCTTCAGATAGTAGGTAGTATAATGCTTCTGGCTTTCGGTATATATACCTTCCGTAGTAATCCGGTGAAAGCATTGCGTCCAGTATCCGGCAAGCGCGGTTCATATCTTCACAATTTCATTACAGCATTTTTTGTTACTCTGTCCAATCCACTGATTATCTTTCTGTTCGTAGGTCTTTTTGCGCGTTTTTCTTTTGTCATGCCTGGAAGTCCTGTCGGTTTTCAGTTGGTAGGATATCTTGCCATTGTTTTAGGAGCTCTTTCATGGTGGTTTTTCATCACCTATTTTGTCAATAAGGTTCGCAATCATTTCAATGTTCGTGGCATTTGGGTGCTTAACCGTGTCATTGGCATTGTCGTAATAGTAGCGTCAATCATAGGTTTAGGACTTGCATTATTAGGAAATTCAATATATTGATATGTATATTTCTCAACAGTTAAAACAGCAGAATATAGCTGAATATCTGCTTTATATGTGGCAGATAGAGGACTTGCTTCGTGCGTATCATTTTGACATGGACAGGATAAAGAAGGATATAGTCGATCCATATCCTGTTACTGATGAACAGAAAGCTGCATTGTTCCAATGGTATAAGGACCTTGCAAACATGATGCACGACGAGGGTGTAATGGAAAAAGGTCATGTCCAGATAAACAAGAATATAATAGTTTGGCTTACAGACCTTCATCTGCAGTTGCTCCGTTCGCCTAAATATCCGTATTACAGTGCTGCATATTATAAGGCTCTTCCGTTTATAGTTGAACTTCGTGCCAAGGGTGCCGATAAGGATGTTCCGGAGCTGGAAACATGTTTCGATGCCATGTACGGTGTACTTATGCTGAAACTACAGAAAAAGGAGATAAGCGAGGAAACACAGAAAGCCATTAAAGTGATAAGCGACCTTCTGGCTATTCTTGCCGACTATTATATAAAAGATAAGAAAGGAGAATTGGAGTTATGAAAAATATACTCGTTACAGGTGCCAACGGCCAGCTTGGCAATGAAATGCGTATCCTGTCGGAATCATATCAGCAATACAGATATTTCTTTACAGACGTGGCAGAACTTGACATCTGCAATGAAAAGGCGGTAATGGATTATGTAATGTCCAACGATATAGATATTATTGTCAATTGTGCCGCTTATACAGCTGTAGACAAGGCTGAAGACAATGTGGAACTGTGCAAAATGCTAAACCAGCAGGCTCCAGGCTTCCTTGCCAAGGCAGCTAAAGCCAGAAACGGATATTTCATTCAGGTATCAACCGATTATGTATTCGATGGGACTGCACATATCCCATACCGTGAGGATGAGGCTACATGCCCTAATTCAGTTTACGGTGTGACAAAGCTGGGCGGAGAGCAGGAAGCATTCAAGTATTGTCCTGAAACGATGGTTATAAGGACTGCATGGCTGTATTCCTCTTTCGGCAATAATTTTGTAAAGACCATGATGCGTCTTGGAAGGGAAAGAGACACACTTGGTGTGATTTTCGATCAGATAGGAACTCCTACATATGCTCGCGACCTTGCGAAGGCTATATTTGCAGCAATAAACAAGGGTATCGTTCCTGGAGTATATCATTTCAGCAACGAAGGTGTATGCTCATGGTATGATTTCACTAAGGCTATCCATGCCATAGCAGGCATTCAGGGATGTAATGTTAAACCGCTGCATACAGAAGATTATCCTACAAAGGCTACACGTCCTCACTATTCCGTGCTCGACAAGACAAAGATTAAGGAAACATACGGAATAGAGATACCATACTGGATGGACAGTCTGAAGGAGTGTATGGAGATATTAATGAAGTAAATATTAAATATAAGTTGTTAGATATTAGTTCTTAGTTTTTAGATCTAACAACTGACAACCAACGACTAACAACTAAATAATATATGAATCAGGAAATAGAAAGAAGACGTACGTTTGCCATTATCGCCCATCCTGATGCCGGAAAGACATCGTTGACAGAGAAACTGTTGCTTTTCGGAGGTCAGATTCAGGTGGCCGGTGCGGTAAAATCAAACAAAATCAAGAAAACAGCTACATCCGACTGGATGGACATCGAAAAGCAGCGTGGTATTTCCGTTACCACATCCGTGATGGAGTTCGACTATAACGACTATAAGGTTAATATCCTTGATACTCCGGGTCACCAGGACTTTGCCGAAGATACTTACCGTACCCTTACTGCTGTGGATAGTGTTATTATCGTTGTGGATGGTGCGAAGGGTGTGGAAAGTCAGACAAGGAAACTGATGGAAGTATGCCGTATGCGCAACACTCCGGTAATCATCTTTGTCAACAAAATGGACCGTGAGGCCAAAGACCCGTTCGATTTGCTTGACGAGCTTGAAGAAGAACTGGTTATTCAGGTACGTCCTCTTACATGGCCTATCGAGAGTGGACCACGTTTCCGCGGTGTATATAATATATATGAACAGAAACTGAACCTTTTCCAGCCTTCGAAACAGGTTGTTACAGAAAAGGTAGAAGTTGATATCAATACAGAGGAACTGGACAATCATATCGGTAGTGACCTGGCAGACAAGCTGCGTGGTGAACTCGAACTGATTGACGGGGTATATCCTGAATTCAATGTAGAAGAGTATCTTAAGGGTGATGTTGCTCCGGTATTCTTCGGTTCTGCACTCAATAACTTCGGGGTTCAGGAATTGCTCGACTGTTTCGTAGAGATTGCTCCTAGTCCTCGTCCTGTTACAGCTGTTGAACGTACAGTAAATCCTGATGAGTCTAAGTTTACAGGCTTCATCTTCAAGATAACAGCTAATATCGACCCAAACCACCGTTCTTGCGTGGCATTCTGTAAGGTATGTTCAGGTAAGTTCACCCGTAACATCCCTTATCTGCATGTACGTCATAACAAGACAATGCGTTTCTCTTCGCCTACACAGTTCATGGCACAACGCAAGACTACTGTAGATGAAGCTTGGGCAGGCGATATCATTGGTTTGCCGGATAACGGTACATTCAAGATTGGTGATACTCTGACAGAGGGTGAAAATCTTCACTTCAAAGGTCTTCCAAGTTTCTCGCCTGAGATGTTCAAATATATCGAGAATGCCGACCCGATGAAGACAAAACAGCTCAACAAAGGCATTGACCAGCTTATGGACGAAGGTGTGGCACAGCTTTTTGTCAACCAGTTCAACGGTCGTAAGATTATCGGTACTGTAGGTCAGTTGCAGTTTGAGGTAATCCAGTACCGTTTGGAGAATGAATACAATGCCAAGTGTCGTTGGGAGCCTGTGAGTCTTTACAAGGCATGCTGGATTGAAAGTGATGATCCGGAAGAACTTGAAGCATTCAAGAAACGTAAATACCAGTACATGGCAAAAGACCGCGAAGGAAGAGATGTATTCCTTGCCGACAGTGGTTATGTGTTGCAGATGGCACAGATGGATTTCAAACACATCAAGTTCCACTTTACTTCTGAATTCTGATAATCAGCGTGTTATCGGATGTAGAAAAATTCACGAAAAAACGTGGGCAAATTCGAGTTAAAACGCGGGCAAGTTTTAACACGAATTTGCCCATGTTTTTTTCAGGATTCTGGGAATAATTTTTTTGATTATAGAAAAAGTGGGTACTTAGTTTGACTTTGAGAACGAATTTCATAACTTTGTGAAAGAGGCCGGTCTCAGGTTCGAGCAGGAAATTCTGCCCGAGCATTATGTGGAGAGTTGCCTCATGAAGTTAATCTGACTAAAATTTGTAGCTTATGGAAATTGTACATGACGAAACAAAGAAACAGTTCAAGGTAGAAGTGGACGGTTATACCGCTCACGTAGCTTATCAGTTGACAGAAGACGGTGGCTTGGATATCCGCCACACCATAGTACCTGAAGAAATAGGCGGACGCGGGATAGCATCAGCTCTTGTAAAGGCTGCATACGATTATGCACGCTGCAAATGTCTGAAACCGGTTGCCACATGTGCTTATGCCGTAGTGTGGTTACAGCGTCATCCGGAATATCAGGGAGATGTAAGTTGTGATTATGGTGGTAAGGGTACTTGCGCAATTTGAACAGTTGCGCAATATAA
This sequence comes from Bacteroides caecigallinarum, assembly GCF_021531075.1. Lineage (GTDB taxonomy): Bacteria > Bacteroidota > Bacteroidia > Bacteroidales > Bacteroidaceae > Phocaeicola > Phocaeicola caecigallinarum_B. Next base: position 122,176 of record NZ_JADYTJ010000001.1, read on the forward strand.
TATTTAAATCATATGGTTTGATTTTAACCATTTCTTTCCTGGAGGTGTAAGACACCATATCAGGAATATTACGCATGGTAGTCCTATTGCTGATAAAACAAATACTGCTTCCATTATTTTTCCTCCTTTTTATTACTTAATACTAAACCGGCTAAAAGTGTGGAACAAGCGACTAATAAACCTAAGATATATATTAATAGTTTACTTTCGCCTAGATCTTTAAATAAAGATGCTATCACTATGCCTGTCAACACATATTTTGAGACATCTATAAGATAGGCTCCTAACTTCTCTTTCCACATATAGTATTATATTTTAATATAAAGACAAAAATAAAAAACATCTGTCAACTTTGCAAATTCTTTGTAGAATAGTTAATTATCTTCTATCACAATCCCCATCTTCTTCATTAGGAAACATGCGTTCATATTTTGGGCTATACCTTCACGTATCTTGTAACTGAAGTATAGCTCATTGTTTTTTATATCAGCTTCGAAACAGTAGTTCTTTATCTGGTCCGGGAAATATTTTACCAGTTCACCAAGCAGCAAATCGTGAGTGGCAATTATACCGTTTGCCTTTAGAGTCATGAACTGACGTATAAGGCTGAATGAACCTTTCTGCTTGTCAGTAGAGTTTGTTCCTTTGAGAATCTCATCGAGGATGATAAACAGTTCGTCTCCCCTGTTGAGCATATCGATGATTCTTTTCAGACGTTTTAACTCCGCAAAGAAATACGACTCGTTATCGCTCAGCGAGTCTGATGTACGCAGACTTGTTATCAGCTGCACCGGATATATTTTCATTCTTTTGCAGCATGACGGAGCTCCGATACATGCCAGCAGATAGTTCACGCCTATTGTTCTCAGGTATGTGCTCTTTCCGGCCATGTTTGCTCCGGTAATAATCAGAAAATATGGCCTTGATGGAATAAGTGCATCATTTTTTATACATTGTTCTTCAGGCATTAGCGGATGTCCCAGTTCTTCAGCTTCATAGCAGAATGGAGTATCTGTGATTTCGGCATACTGGTAGCCGGGATGATTGTAGGCAAATGTTCCGAGAGAGCATAATGCATCCAGTTCGCCTACAGCCTCCAGCCATCCGGACAGGTATTTCCCATACCGGTCTTTCCAAGACTCGATACGTATCATCTGACGTAATTGGAAGAACATACTTCCTTCAAGTATTACATACAGAATCTGATTATTGCGCAAGTCTAGCCTGTCCAGCTCTTTTGTCAGTGCATTAAGAGCTTCGGCAGGCGATTTACCGTCTATCTCAAGTCTCTTTATTATATCCTTTATTCCTTTGGCATTCCATTCCTCGCTTTGTGCCAGTGTTATCAGGCGAGCGTATGTGCTTAGTGTTTTAAGTTTTTTGCCATACTCTTCCTGAAGTGCAGTGGCACGCTTTATAACACTGAAACTCAGAATTACGAAAACTGAAAAGGCAAGTCCGAACCATGATATGGATATTATGTCTGCCAGTCCGCATATCAGCAGTATTATATTTATGGATGGAACCAGCCATATCAATGCTTTTGCCCAAACGGATTTGGTAAGGGAACTTCCTGTTTCTGCCCATTTGCGGATGTCGCTGTCATCACTGTTTTCACTTCTGTTTATAAGTCCGGTGATGGCAAATTTCAGTCTGAAGTCATTTCTTTCTGCCAAATCCTTAACGCATTCCTGTCTTTCTTCTATGTCTTCCTTTTTGTGCAAATGGTTTTCCATCCATCCCGCCAAAGTCGTTTTTCCTATGTGTGTACATGTACGGTTGATAGCCTGGAAGAGTGATTTGCGACCGAAAATATCAAGGTCGAATGAATAAAGATGTTCTGCATCTGCAAATTCCTTGCCTTCGTCGAACTCCGAAAAGTCGTTGTTCAACCCCTTTAGTTCCTTGCTAAGGATATCTGCTTTTACTTCCAGCCATTGTTTGCGCATGAAGAAACGGCTGTGTACCTTTATCATTATGAGGAAAGGGATAAATGTGCAGCTGGCTCCGGTTATGATAGTCTGTGCGCTATAGCTCCATAGGGCGATGACTGTAGATATACAGCCCACGAAGAGCAGTATTCTTATAATACTTATATATAATATGGTTTTGTTTACCTTGTTCAGGTTCTGTTTAGTTTCAGATAGATTGTTGTTATACCATTCCTGTGGTCCCATGATTCCTGTTTTTATTTTGTCTGCGAAGATAATAAAGTTTTGAAAGTCTGTTTGTTTTATGCGGCGGATTTCATTTATTTTGTGATGTAATATAAATCAAGGTTAAGAAATGAAGTTCAGAATAGAAAGAATGATGGAAAGTGAATACCGGAATCTGAATATAGATTATGGATTTTACAGCACACCGGTTGGGGAAATTCTTGTGGCATCAACGTCACGCGGAATATGCTGTATAGAACTGGCTGATAACCATGATGAGGCTTTGCAATTGCTTTGCAAAAGGTTTGCAAAATCTTTTCAAAGAATGTGTCATACGGAATATCACGATTGGGCTTTACGATTTTTCAGTAAAAATGAAAGACGGTCTTCCGATGAAATTGTTTTGCATCTATATGGTACGAATTTTCAGATAGAGGTATGGAGTGCATTGCTAGAAATACCTTTTGGTAAGACCTCTAACTACAGTGAAATAGCAAAAGCTATAAATAACCCAAAGGCATTGCGTGCCGTAGGAACAGCCATAGGAAGAAATCCAGTAGCTATACTTATTCCTTGTCATAGGGTATTGCGTTCGGATGGTGGCATTGGAGGTTATTACTGGGGAATAGAAAAGAAGAAAATCCTTTTAGAATGGGAAAAACATGTAAGATAGAGAAATTTAAGAAGCGTTAAGACGGTAGTATATGGCAAGTATAAAATAATAGTATAACTTTGTAGCAGAGAAGTTTAATAATTGTTTCAACCTTAAAAATGGATACTTTATGAGAAAAAACTATCTGAAAGTAATCTGTGCCGTATTTACTGCAGGTGTTATGGCGTCATGTGGAAATTCTGCCACAGAAATCAAATCTTACAACGAAGGTATAAATATTATACCAAAGCCTCTTTCTCTTGAAGTAGGCAATGGTAGTTTCAAACTGAAGGACGGTATGTCTGTTCATGCTGCTGGTCAGGAAGAGAAAACAGTTGCCGAATATTTCATCTCAAAAATCAATCGTTCCACAGGCTTTGACATTCAGATTCGGGAAAACGGATGTATACGTCTGGAACTGGATGCTTCAGCCACAATGGATGATGAGGGATATACTTTGAATGTAACTCCTGAGTCGGTAGTGGTAAAGGCTAAGACTGCCCAGGGGCTATTCTACGGTATGCAGTCGTTCATGCAACTTTTGCCGGCAGAAATTGAAAGTCCCTCTGTAGTGAAGAATGTTCCTTGGGTGGCACAGGCTGTAGATATTACCGACGAACCTAAAATTGAATATAGAGGTCTGATGATAGATCCTTGCCGTCATTTATGACTGTAGACGATATAAAGAAACAGCTTGATGTTATGGCTCTGTTCAAAATGAACCGTATGCATTGGCATCTCACAGAAGACCAGGGATGGAGAATTGAAATTAAGAAATATCCTAAACTGGCCGAAGTGGCGTCGAAGAGAATAGAAGCCGACGGAACCGAATACGGAGGTTACTATACCCAGGAAGAAGTAAAGGAAGTGGTGAAATATGCTTCGGACAGATTTATCACAGTAGTTCCGGAAATAGAATTGCCTGGACATGAACTTGCAGCAATTGCCGCTTATCCTGAATTGTCGTGCAAAGGTCAGCCTGTCACTCCTCGTACAGTATGGGGGGTAGAGCACATTGTGATGTGTGCCGGCAAGGAGTTGCCTTTCCAGTTCCTTGAAGATGTGATTGCTGAAGTCGCAGCCTTGTTCCCTGGCGAATATCTTCATATTGGTGGCGATGAATGTCCAAAAACAAGTTGGAAAACATGCCCTTTATGCCAGAAGAGAATTCGTAACGAAAAACTCTTTGCCGACAAGAACCATACAGCAGAAGAACGTCTGCAAAGCTATTTTGTACAGCGTATGGAAAAGGTTGCTGCCAAGTATGGAAAGAAGATTATCGGATGGGATGAAATCCTTGAAGGAGGTCTGTCGCCTACGGCAACCGTTATGTCATGGCGAGGTGAACAAGGCGGTATAGCAGCAGCTTTGACAAACCATGATGTAATTATGACTCCGGGTTCAAATGGATTGTATCTCGACCATTATCAGGGAGATAGTAAGGTTGGTCCAGTTGGTATCGGTGGTTTTTCTCCTCTGAAAAAGACATACAGCTATAACCCGATACCTGATACTCTCGTAGCAATGGGCAAGGAAAACTTCATTAAAGGTTTGCAGGGTAATGTATGGAGTGAATATCTATATACTAATGATATTAGAGAATACCGTACTTTCCCACGTGCTTTAGCTATAGCAGAAACAGGTTGGACAGCTACAGAACTGAAAGACTACAATGACTTTATCAGACGCATAGACAATGCTTGCGTACGTCTTGATGGGCATGACATCAACTACTATATTCCTATGCCGGAACAGCCAAACGGTTCAAGTGATTTTGTTACTTTCACAGACAATGCTTCATTGGAATTTACAACTAACAGGCCTGTAAAAATGGTTTATACTCTTGATGGCACTGAACCTACAGTCAATTCGACTGTTTATGAAGCTCCGCTTGCTTTCACAGACACTGCCACAGTCAAGATAGCTTCTGTTCTTCCTTCGGGCAAGATGAACAGAGTTCGTACCATAACAGTAGAAAAACAGACACTTTCTCCTGCGGCTGCAGTAGAGAAAAAGACACCGGGACTTAATATGGAAGTTATCGACGGAACATATCTGAATATGGAAGAACTTGAAAAATCTGGCATGAAAGTAACTGATAAAAAAGTCATTAAGGATACACGCGAAATTATTACGTACAGAAGATTTTCTGAAGAAACAATGAGAGGTTTCAAGCAGTATGCCGCAATTGCTAAGGGATATGTTGATATACCGTCTGACGGAGTCTATTTCTTCTCATCCGATCTTGAAGAGGTTTGGATTGACGGTAAGAAACTTATTGACAATGGAGGTCTGGTGAAACATTTCTGTCCTACAGATAAGTCTGTAGCCCTTTCTACCGTGCTTCATGAGTTTAAGGTAGTGTTCCTAAGCAACTCTTACGGAGGTTTCCCTACACACTGGAACGATGGAAGCATCAATATCAGAAAGTCTGATGAAACATCATTCAAGAAGATAATGCCAGAGAGATTATTCCATTAATTCCCATCAATAAAATAATAAAGGCTGTTTCTTTCATGATTATATATCAACACGTAAGAAACAGCCTTTTTCATCTATTTGTTCTATATATTATTTCCACTCTTTCTTCTTCCTTACGAAAAATATCCAGCGAAGTATTGATGCTGGAATGGTGTGGCTGAACGAGTTTACTTCGTCCGCACGTTCCTCTATGTTTTCTATCAGCGGCTCAGCATCTTTCTCGCTTATTATACCGTTGTTTATCATCTGTTTAACAGTACGTTTTTCGTTGCTGAGCAGCATGCGGATAGATTTCAGTGTAAGGGCATGTCCGTAAGCTTTCGGGAACTCATCGGCAAGGGTATTTATTACCACATCCATACGTGATATGTTATTCTCTATTTCCGATTTCAGTGTCGGCAGGACAGCTTTCTGCTCGTCATCCAGAAGATTTGACGCTTTCAGCTCGTCTATCAGCTTCAGGTCCTCTTTCTGAAGGATGATGAAACCTCGTCCCAAATCGTATACCACGGTGATGCGCTCGCGGAAATAGAAACTCATCCAGTCATGTATCACCGGAGTTTTTCTCAATGCGTTGATTGTGCTGCTGCGTTCGCAGAACTTGAAGATTGAGTTTCTGAAATCGAGTGTGTACTTGCCGTCATGGTCGTACAGCTCGTCCAGCGAGTTCATCAATCTGCGGAAAGCTGTTTCCGATATGATACCTTCTTCGTATATGGCTTTGCAGGTGGCTTTCTCGCGGTCGAGGACTTTCAGGCGGATTTCGGAGATAACATCCTTCTCCTTTGTCTCTACTATTGGTGCCACCGGAGCTGATGCCATGTAGTGTTCCACCTTTCTCCAGTTTGCTCCTGTCAGGTGATCTCTTGCTTTAAGTCTTTCCAGATATTTCTCAGAGTTTTCCCTGATATGCTTGTGGATGTTGTATTCCAGTTTTACCCTGGCAGAAGGAACACTGATCAGTCCCATCCTGTTGAGCAGCCAGCGCATTGTGGTGGCATTTATACATAGTGTAAGAGTCACGATACCTGCAGTGAAAAACAATATCTGGTTTCTGATATCTTCAGGAATAGCTTCGGTATATGACACCATAAGCGCAAGTGTCATGGCAAGCGCGCCGCGCAATCCTCCCCATGTCAGTATCACAGATTCGCGCTTTGTCAGTCCGTAGCCCATACGTTTCATCACCGGATAGAGCATCGAAATCATGGCGTAACGGAAGAGATTTAGGAATATATATATCAGTATGAGCACTCCGAACGCGCTCCATGAGAAGGTTACTTTCTCGGATATCACTATACCCACTATGATGAATATAAGAGTGTTTGCTATATAAGTGGCGAGTTCCCAGAAATGTTCCATGAATTTGTTTACCTGCGGTTTCAGACGAGGCTTGCCCACGTATGTCACTGTAAGGCCGAATGCCACAAGGGCAATTACTCCCGATACACCCAAATAGAATTGGGATACGATAAAGGTGACATAAGCCGAAAGAATAATCACACTGTTCTGTATCATCTCTTCTGAGTTGATGCGGGTGATGAACCATATTACAAGTCGTGCAAGGAAATATCCCAGTATGGTACTGATGCTTATCACCTTTATGAATTCCATAATAGGAGAACTGTCTGAACCGCCTGTTGCGGCATATACTCCGAAGAAAAGCATGAAGCATACGATACCAGTACCATCGTTAAGCAGTGATTCTGCATCTACCAGCGTAGAAAAACGTTTGCTGGTTTTAAGCTCGTGAAGCAGAGCGACTACGGCCACAGGGTCTGTTGCACTGATCAATGCTCCGAACATCAGTGCGAATGCCCATGTCCAGTTTTCGTATCCCGGTATTGTCAGTCCTATACCTACCATCAGCACTCCGGTGAGAATCATGCAGATGACCAGTCCCGGTGCGGCAAGCAGAGTGGCATTTGCCAGTGTCTTTTTGAAGATATGCATATTCAGTTCATATGCTGCATCGAAAATCAATATGGGTAGAAACAGGTATAGAATAAGGTCAGGATTGATATTTGCTACACTATCTACCGCTTCCGTGATTTGTGGCATTGAATGAAATATTCCCGAACGGTTCAGTATTCCCACTAGTAGTCCGATACCGAACAGTCCAACGGTGTATGGAAACCTGCTGTGTTTTAATATAGATTTAAGTAACGCTCCTATTACAAGTCCTGTGATAGTGAGCAGCAAAGGTTGCAGAAATGCAAATTCTTCCATAATAATGATTATTAATTATAACAAAAAATGATTTTAACAAAGGTAATAAATAATGAATATAGAATGTATTTTAGTATGGAAAAAAGTAGTAAAATTTCTGCAGTCAGCATTATGGGTTAAAATCCTGTTACTTTATATGGAAAGATTTTGGTTTTTGTCTTATTCATAAGACAAAAAATGCTTATTATTGTCTTGTCTATAAGACAAAAGTTATATTATAAACGAAAAAATATACAAATTTCACTTTCACATCTTTCAAAACTAGGTATTTCAAATCATTCCCGCAGCAATAGCTTTCGCCTTTGCCCTGTCCGGTTTTCCTGTTCCTGTAAGCGGAAGTTCCGGGATAAGGATGATATGTTTCGGGCGCCAATATGGTGGAAGATTGTTTATCGCATCGTTTGTATCCATTTCGCGTGAAACAAGCATTACTATCTTTTCACCAAACTTGGCATCCGCAACGGAGGTTATCATATACGAACCTTCCGGCAGATAGTGACTAAGTTTTTCTTCCACCTGCTCTATCTGTACTTTCACTCCTCCGGTGTTGATGGTATTATCCTTGCGTCCGAGTATTCGGAACTGTCCTTTGCCGTTGAATTCTACTATATCGTTGGTTATTAAAGTGTCAGGATTTACTGATGGAGCAGAGATTATAAGTGTTCCTTCATCCGATAGGCTAAGAGATACGTTATCGAAAGGTGTGTACCATTCTGATGCATCGCTGCCATTAAGGCGTCGCAGTGCGATGTGCGATAGTGTTTCAGTCATTCCGTATGTGCTCCATACTGCGTTGGGGAAAGACTTCAGTTCTTCAGCCATGTTCTTGTCTATTGCTCCTCCTCCGATTATGAGGTGACGGATTTGCATCAGTTTTTCTCTATCTTCCGGATGCTGCAATGAATTGAATACCTGCATCGGTATCATGGCTGCAAAGTCCGGTATTTCTGTTATGTACTGTAGCGGTCGTCCGCATGGGGCAACTACCATAAGGTTGAGGCCTGCTATTATGCTGCGTACTACTACCATTTTCCCCGCTATGTAGGGCAGGGGCATACACAATAATGCGCTGTTGCCGGTCTTTAGTCTCAAGAATGATACTGTAAGGTGTGCACTGTTCATCATCCTTTCCTTCTCTACCCACAGTTCTTTAGGAGTACCTGTAGAGCCGGATGTGTGGACTTTCAATAACGGACTCTCGTTGTACCATTCGGCAAGGAATCCACTAAGTGAAGCCATGAAACTATCTTCACCGTATTTTGATGCGAACCGCTCTTTAAGTAATGATGCTTCTTCAGCTGTATAAGTCTTTCCGTTTATGGTGATGTTCTGATGCATTATTGAGTAAATTTTCTGGAACAAATATCGTATGCATAATTATATGCAATATTCGCAAAAATTTAGAATATATGCAAGTTAGTATGATAATACAATTATTCAAATTACTTAGAAGGAATATGGGTAATGAAAAATCTGCTGTCAAAAGCCACGTGGGTATGAGAATTCTTTATGTGACATTCAACAGCAGAAAAATACAATAGGTTCATCTAATATTAAAAAACCATAATTCGTTAAAATCCTTGCATCCAGAAGGAGTATTTTTTTCAATAACAGTGTTATTGGGTTTTTCAGGGGATGTTATGCCAAAGTCATCATCATTTGCTATGCATAAAATGGAATCACCAATCATTGCAAGACCTTCTATTTTGTCATGAACATAGTCCGGTGCAGCTTTTACAATATCCAATATAAGAGTTTTCTCAAGTATCTGAAAAGATTGTGTTAGGCAGACCTTATAAACCTTCTTGTTCGCATGAAAGTTTTTATCCGGAAATTTCCCATCTCTTTCCAGAACAAGCAAGACGCTATCGCTGATCCAGCATAAAGCATTTGCACCATCACTCTCTGGGTCAAGAGGGTATGTATATTCGGACCATATCTTGTTAGATGTATCATATTTAAACAATGGTACAGTATGTTCTTTCGAGTCGGTAAGAGGTGACTGCATAATGCCATACAGGAATGTACCATCAGGATTTGAACATAAACCTTCAAGTCCCCTATTAGGCCTTCTTTTCTGATAATGTATAGGCATTGTACCATCAAAAGGAGATAATGATTCTATGCACCTGCCAGTTTTGTCAAAATGCATCAGAAAAGGGCCATATTCTTCACTCACCCAAAATGAGCTGTCTGGCAAAACAGCCAAACCTTCAGGGTCTATGCCATGTTTGGTATATGAGTGGATTTTTTTTCCTTCAATATCATAGGCTATCTCACCCGTAGAGCCAGGATTGTTCTTTATAGGTAAGCCGGTGAATGGAATATTATTGGTATCTTTTAAAAGAATTTCGCGTTTTAATACAAACTGTTCTTTTTCTTTTGCAAAAATGCCGATACGAGGGCAAAACTCAGGTTGCGGGAATATTTTTCCGTCACCGGATTGATTATCTACATTGGGACCTCTGTCTGTCAATAGCCAGAATGTACTATCTTTCTTCAAATACACCAGATCAGAACCGTAGCCACCAATCTGAAATGAAATCTTTGAGTCACTGAAACTGACTGTCTTTGAAGGAATTGGATAATGATAAGTTGTTGAAACTGTAGAGTCTGAATTTTTATCTGAAGAACAGGATGCATGTAACAGAATTAATGCGGTTCCATACAGAACCGCATTAATATTTATTTTTTTACATCTATACATTATTGCTTGATACTTTTGCCATTATTACTGGCGTTTTTAGAAACTTCTGTAAATACAACAATTTCGGAGCTACCGTCAGTTTTTCTTCCAGTACTGTATATTTCATTATCTTCAAAATCCCCTGTTACCATTTCATCAATCAATTTCTTGTCTTTATTGTAGAATAGAACTTTGTCTCCACCTTTTCCCAGGCCGAAGGTAGGACCATCAGTTGCTTTCTTGTCAACATTTAGAGTCAGAAATGATTTTGCTTTGATTATAGTTCCATTAGGAAATGTATAACGGTCTTCTTCATCCATCTTATCATCAAGAATACTGTATCCACCCAAATCTACGTCTTTATCTGTAGAATTAAAGAATTCAATGAAGTCTTTAGTGTCATCCCAAGAAGAAGTTTGTGTATCCTGATTGTTTGTGAAAACCTCATTGATGAAAACCCCTGTAGTATTGATTACTTCCTGTTTCTCCTGCGCACCGTTGTTGGATCTTCCTTTGGTAAGTTCAGCAAAAATCACCCATTCTGTACTACCGTCAGTTTTTCTTCCATAGGTCTCATTTTCAGACATATTTGGAGTAGAAATTTGGTCAATTATATTCATGTTGGCATCAGCAAGGACTATAATTTCGTCATTCTTGCTTAACCCCCATGATGGATAGTTTACTGCATCTCCGTGAAGTCCTTCCTTATCGCATTCAATAACTATAAAATCTTTAGCAGGAATAATTTTTCTGGAGGGGACGGTCCACGCCTCTTCTTGTCCGCCACCTTCCCATAGTTTCAAACCTGACATATCTATATCTTCTGATGAATTGTTATATATTTCAATATAGTCCAAATCATTGATATCTGACTGATCACTGAAAGTATATACCTCATTAATCATTAGAACACCTTTTAAATCTGAATTTGACTCTCCGTTATTGTCTTCACCTTTCGTTGGAGTATCACAGATATGCCATGATGCGGCACCATTGGATACTCTTGCATAAGATGTTCCTTTTTCCATAGCAGGTGTCTCAACTTCGTCAATTTTTTTACCTTCGCTATCCAGGAAAGTGACCTTGTCACCTTTAGAACTCAAACCGAAACCAAAACTACCGTTAGGGTTACCTTCCTGGGCCTGACTGAAGCAGATTAAACTGTTTGCTGCTATAACAGTTCCTTCAGGAATAATATACTGTTCTGTTGCTCCTTTATCATCCTGTAAAATAAAGCCACTGATATCAACATCCTCCGTACCCGGATTGAATATTTCGATAAAGTCAAATTCTCCATCCAATGGTGCGCTCATGACTTCATTAATAAGAAGGTTTACATCACTTTCATCTGTAGAATTGTCTGTATTATCGTCTGGCTCTGATGTGTTGGATTTTCCTTTTGTTCCTGCTTCGGCAACAGCCCAATCTTTTCCACCATCAGCGGTGCGGGCAAAAGTCTGTCCGTCTTCAAGGACTGGAATAACAATCTGATCAATTGTTTTATACGTACTATCCAAGAGTTTTATTTCATCCCCGTCACCTGAAATACCAAAAGCAAAATCTGTTTCTTTTTCTAATACAAGGAAAGATTTAGATGCTATGACTGCATTTTCAGGAAATGTATATTCTTCATCTGCCCCTTTGTTATCCTGGAGTTTATATCCATCTAATTTAATGTCTTTGTCAGATGAATTGTATAATTCTACCCAGTCTGTTCCGCTAGAACATACTTCATTAATAAATAATCCTGTAATGTCAGAATTTCCCAAATTCAGATCTTCTTCTGAATCGTCTTTACAGCTTGTTACAATCAATGCAGTACCGAAAAGTACGACTGCACATTTGAATAAGTTTTTTTTCATAAAATATTTTTTTAGAATGATAGCATTAATCTCATTTGTAGAATATTGAAATCTAATCCGTTTGGCATAGCTTTGCTTAATGGCTGATTATCTTTTGTTATATGACCTTTATCATCGGCATACTTGTCGTTATCCATAAATGTATAGTTCAACCCCAGCAATATATTCGGAACAGGATACCAGTTCAGGTTCAGAGCATAGGCATAAGCTGCTCCACCTGTTATTGGATTGGATATTTCATGGAAATCATTTAGGTTTACATGGCTTACTCGTCCTGCAATTTCCAGACATCCACCCTTGCGTTTCTGGTACATAGGTGCAAATTCGGCATCTTCAGGAACATATCGTTTCTGTTCGCCAAGAATCATGTAAGATGCAGCTGCATACCAGCCAATAAACTCTGCGTTTTTAAGCTGCAATTTGTTATTGTTCTCTTCTTTGAATCTTGACAGTGAGGTAAACATATATTCACCATAAGCCAGAAGTTTTTTATATTTAACGGCAGCTTCAATGCCATAAGTAGTATAGTGATTAACATTTGCTATTTCCGCACGAACAAATCTGCGATGATCTGTGCGACTCTCCGGGAAGGTCCTGAACTCTACTATACGGTTTTCAGTTCCGTTAGCATCAGGAGTTCTGTATGATGCATATCCGCCGAAATGCAAAGTAAAATCGTCATTGTTAATTGGGGCGGAAGCTACACGGCCTGTAAAGCCATAACCGTCGCTGCCTCTATTCTTTTCTTTTTGTAGAATGTCAATTTGCTGACCGAAAACGCCTCCGGACAGCCACCAATGATTTCCCCATGCTGTTAAAGCTGTACCCATGCGTCTACCACCTGCAAACATTTCTACTGGCATTGGGCGTTCATTAAAAGTCAGATATCTGGAACTTGTTAATCGTTCCATACTCATAGGTTCCTTAAAATGACCCGCCTTGATTGAAATATGATCATTGAACTTATATCCAAGATACATGTCTTTAAGTTCAACTTCATTATAGGCGAAGTCAACATCCAGTTCTGCAAACCATTTTTCGTATAAAGTGGCTTTAATTGCAAATCGGGCCCTTCTTATACTTACACCATTGTTGAATCTGAAAACACCGTCATCTTCTTCAATATCTTTATTGGGTTTGGAAGATAAACCATCTACAGATTCTGTTGGCAGATAAAAGGATAAATCGGTATAGATTCTGTTATCTAGTTTTAATTTGAAGGCTTTGTCTTTGGATTGGAAAGTTAGTTTTCCTTCATCGAAAAAGATGTTACTCTTATCATTTAAGTCTTGTGCCAATATATTTCCACACAGGATGGAAAATATTCCACATGTTGTAAGTGTCTTGGTAAATAGTTTCTGTATCATTTATAATTGCATTTAATTTTTGCGCAAAAGTATTGGCCTGTTATTACAATAATATTTCACAAAAATTAAATCAATATTTCCTTTTTTTATTTCCCTATTCTCTCAGAAAATAAGACTTACCAAAACTATATGAGGTATTTTGAAAAGTAGTAAATAACTAATATTTACAAAATAAATTTTGCATTGTTGTTGGTTTTTGTTTCTCCGCATCAAACCACAACCTTTCTCCCTTAATACACAGCGGAGACTCAATATTATCTGTAAACAGCAGCCCTGTGCCAAGTCCCTGTGGCAATGTATGTTCCTGAGTGGCTGTCCATTGTGCTATGGCATTAAGTCCGATGTTTGATTCCAGTGCAGAGGTTATCCAGTAGCCGATGTTTCTTTCCTTTGCCAGTCTTATCCATTCTTCCGAACCGGCAATTCCACCATGTAGAGATGGTTTCAGAATGATATATTGCGGACGGATGGTTTCCAGGAGTCTGATCTTTTCACTTTCAGTGTTTACACCTATCAACTCTTCGTCAAGAGCTATAGGTAGTGGGGTAGTGGTGCATAGTTTAGCCATTTCTTCCCATTGCCCCTGACGTATAGGCTGTTCAATGGAATGAAGGTCAAACTTGCTCAATGCTTCAAGTCTCGACATTGCGTCAGACGGTTTGAATGCTCCGTTGGCATCTACGCGGAGTTCTATCTCATCTTTGTTGAAATGGCTACGGATGAATTCAATCAGCTGTAATTCCTTGTCGAAATCTATGGCACCAATCTTCAGTTTTATGCAGCGGAATCCGGCACCCATCTTTTCGCGGATACGGGCATACATCTCGTCGAAACTGCCCATCCAAATCAGACCATTGATAGTTATTCCCTCTTCTCCACGCGAGAACGGAGTATCCCAGAATGCAAGACTGCCTGCATTGAGATGATAAAGGGCTGTTTCCAGACCGAACAACATGGATGGATATGGACGCAGACTTTTATAATCTATGTGACCGTTTTTTTCCATTTGCAGGCAATGGCATCGCAATACGTCTTCGTATTCAGGAATATCATCGCAACTGAGGTTGGGAAGTGGGGCACACTCGCCTGTTCCCGTTTTACCGGTTTCTGTGTCTGTTAGTCGGACATACCATACTTTGCGGGTGGTATACACACCGCGTGATGTACCTGCAGGTTGTTTGAAATGGAGTTCGTAAGGGATGATTTCTGATTTAATCATAAAGTATATTTTTAGATGGGCTGTATAAATAGGCGTAACACGTACGTGTAACGCTCGTCGCACGAATGTGTCACACGCGTTACACCTAGGTGTTACACGCGTTACACGAACGTGTCACGCTAAAAATGTGCTGTTGTTTACGGCATTTTGGGAAATTTGCTCCAGTCCGGTTTGCGTTTCTCGAGGAATGCCTTTCCACCTTCCTGTGCTTCTTCTGTCATGTAGTACAGCATTGTGGCATCACCTGCCAGTTCCTGTATACCAGCCTGACCATCAAGTTCGGCATTCAGACCTGCCTTAATCATGCGGAGAGCTAGCGGACTGTGCTGCATCATTGTTTCTGCCCATTCCACAACTTCGTCTTCCAGGCGGTCGAAAGGAACAACCTTATTCACGAGTCCCATTTCCAGGGCTTCCTGCGCAGAGTACTGACGGCAGAGGAACCATATTTCGCGAGCCTTTTTCTGACCTACCACACGGGCCAGGTATGACGAACCGAAACCTGCGTCGAAGCTACCTACACGTGGACCAGTCTGTCCGAAGATGGCGTTTTCTGATGCTATTGACAAGTCGCAAACCACATGAAGAACGTGTCCACCACCGATGGCATAACCGTTCACCATTGCTATCACAGGTTTAGGGATAGAACGTATCTGTTTCTGAACATCAAGAACGTTTAGGCGTGGCACACCGTCTGTTCCGATATATCCTCCGTGACCTTTCACGTGCATATCGCCGCCAGAGCAGAATGCTTTGTCGCCGGCACCTGTCAGAACTACTACATTGATGTCCTGGCATTCGCGGCAAATAAGCAGTGCATCGCTTATTTCGGATGTTGTGGTAGGAGTGAATGCGTTTCTGTATCGCGGACGGTTGATAGTGATTTTAGCTATTCCGTTATAGAAATCGAAAAGAATATCCTGATATTCCTTTATGGTTTTCCATTCTCTTTTTTCCATGATGTAATTATTTTTTCAGATTGTGATAATACTTCTTAAGCAGTTCTATGTCCTTTTCTTTCTCTGTGAACACTTCGAGCAGCATAGGACGGTTTGTTACAGACGGTTCGAGGAAACGTGCTGTGGCGCTGTTCAGCTCTTCTTCGTTATGAGCAGACAGGTATTCCAGTCCGCGGTCCTCAGCCCATGCCTTTGCTGATGCATTGTGGATGGCAGTCACGAAACGGCGTGCATTGTCGTGCAGCTCCAGTCCCGGCAGTGCGTGGAAAATCTCTCCACCGCTGTTGTTGAGGAGCAGGATGCGGATGTTCGAACCGTAGTTATTGTTCCACAAGGCATTCATATCGTAGAAGAAACTCAGGTCGCCTATGATTATGAAGTTCAGTTTGTCCGATGCTGTGGCATAACCTATGGCTGTTGACAGGGAACCTTCAATACCATTCGTTCCTCTGTTTGATAGTATCTCAACTTCCTGAGGAACATCGAAAAGTTGTGCGTATCTCACAGCCGAACTGTTGGCAAGATGCAATGAGCATGGTGCAGGAAGTCCGGTTATAACCTTTCCTATGGCGCTCATCTCCGAGTATTCGAATTCAGCCTGAGGTATGGCTTTCGACAGTGCTTCCCACTGGCGCGGATATTCCGGAGTGCGGTTCTCCATGCGCGATGAAATCTTTTCGAGGAACTCAAACGGATTCATTTCTATTATTGTAGTCAGAGAGCCGTAGAGGTCCATCACTTCACCGTCTGCCGATACATGCCAGTGCTCTACAGGCGGATGTCGGCGAAGGAATTTCTTCAGACGCTTGGATATGATGTGTCCGCCATATGTGATAAGCAGTTCCGGACGCATCTTCTTCTGTGCCTCGAAGTCCATAGAACAGAGAAGCGGCTCTATGTTTTTGATTGGCAGTCCCGGTATAGTGCGGTTGCTTATATTCTCGGAGAACCATGCGAAATGCTTATAAAGCGATTTGGTATATTTCTTATCGAACAGGTAAATCAGGTTCATCTGTCCTACTACCATCATCCGTCGCTGGTATTTGTTAAGGCGTTCGATAAGCGGTTCGTAGTCCTTGTCGTAAACGCTAAGTCCCTGATATCTGGTGATGACTCTTGCTTCAGGGAGTTCGTTCACCGGCAGCAGGAAGAAAGGCTCGCTTACAGGTACGTTGATATGAACAGGACCTTTCCCGTGATGGCTAAGTTCGAGAAGGGCCTCGTTAATGAGGCGGTTGCAGTACCACTCGTCTTCGTCGGTATTCACTTCCGGCAGATTTACAGATTTCTTTACAAGACTTCCGAAAACTCCCGGTTGAGACAATGTCTGTCCGTCCATCTGACCTATCCAAGCTGCAGGACGGTCGGCAGAGATTACCACTAGTGGTACTTGCTGATAGAATGCTTCGGCCACTGCCGGATGAATGTTCAGCAGGGCTGTACCCGAAGTACAACAGATAGCTGCCGGGCTTCCTCCGTGGAGAGCAAGTCCGAGTGCAAAAAATCCTGCACTGCGTTCGTCCGTTACGGGATAGCAAGTGAACTCAGGTATATTGGCAAGTGTCTGCACAATAGGTATGTTGCGGCTACCGGGGCAAAGTACTATCTTCCTTATCCCATGTGCTTTAAGCAGGGCAGCCAGTTGTAGTATGCTTTTCTTATCGGTGTACATTTTGAGTAATATATTGGGGAGTTATTGGTTTTTAGTTCTTAGTTGTTAGAGCCGTTCGGATGTAAACTAACAACAAATAACTAACAACTAAAAACTAAGCTCTATCAACTAATAACCAACTTTATAGTCTTCATCTTATGCTGTGTCTCCTCCCATTCCGAGTTGGCATCCGATGAAGGGAGTATTCCTCCTCCGGCATATAGTGTAGCGTAGTTGCCATCTATATTCAGACATCGCAGATTTACGTAAAGTGTGGTATGTCCTTCAGGGTTTAGCCATCCTATTATGCCGGAATAGTATTTCCTGTCGTAGCCTTCGTTTTCGATGATGAAATCGTAAGCCTTGTCTTTCGGCATTCCGCACACGGCAGGAGTAGGATGAAGTGCATCGAGCAGATTGCCGAGTTCGGAAGTTTTTTTCAGTCCAAATTGGAAGTCTGTTCTCAGGTGTACCAGCTGTCCGGCACGTGCGGTGTATGGTCCTTTTACAGTAATCTTGCTGCTGAATTTCTTTATCACTTTGTTGATATATTCGCTCACGAATGCCTGTTCGTCCTTTTCCTTCTTATGCCATTCGGTAGGCATCACTTCGCCTTGCATTGGCATTGTTCCTGCCAGAGCCACGGTGTTCCATGTGTTGCCCTCACCGCTAAGTATTATCTCAGGGGTGCTGCCTATCCATGTTCCGCTCACAGAGGTGTGCGACAGTGAAATCATCATGCGCGGGTAGCTGTTGCATGCTGTGATGAATGCTTCAAGTGGGGAGAAATTCTCTTCAAGCTTGTACGAAGCATTGCGTGATAAAACAAGTTTTCCTATTTTTTTGCTTTTCAGTGGACTTATGAAGTTTGCAAATACTTCCATATATTTTTCTTTCAGCTCAGTTTCGGGCTTAATGTCGATATTAGTGGAAGTATACTCCTGTTTGCTATCTGATATTGTATACGATGCAATCTTTTCCGATATTTCCTCCCATCCTGTAGCTGTAATGTCCGGTCGGATTATTACTCCCGGATGATTGCTTGTGAAACTGAAAGGAGATATCACAAATCCTTTCTGCCCGTTCAGCTCTTTAAGATTGTTGAATGTTTTAGGTGTACCTTCGTCCTGCATAACCAGGAGAGGTATATCTGTCCAGGGAAGACGATAAATTGCGAACGACGTGTCGCTGCACGTCATTTTGTCAATAAGCTTATGTATGTGTGAATCGGGTTTGTTCATATCCGTTTTTTCACTATTTGATTAACTATTCTTGCTGTGGAAATGAGTTTTCCAGCCTGGTTTGTTATGTCTACGTTCCATATGTGTGTCGTCCTTCCTCTGTGTACCATTGTACCTGTGGCTGTAACGAAAGCCCCTTCTTCCACTTTTACCATTCCCACATGGTTGGCACTCACCTGAATGCCGCACGGCATATCGCCCGGTGCACAAAGTGGAACAGAGCCGTGTCCTGCTACCATCTCAGCCAGTGCGAGTGATGCCCCTCCGTTCAGAATGCCGAACGGCTGGCACGTGCGATGGTCAACAGGCATGGTGGCAACTACCTTTCCTTCTTCCATCGTTATGAACTTTATACCCAGATGCTCGCCCATCGAGCCTCTCAAGTCGGGAAGGGGATTTGCCATATTGTCGCTGTTTTGCATATTATTTCCTTTTTTATCCGAATGCAAATATACATTTATTCGTCGAAGACTGGAAAAATTCTTTACTCATTTATGTTTAATGATACTCTTTTTACCATATGTTAATTTTCAGGACAAGTCTTTGACCTAACTTTGCGCCCTGAAAAAAATGACAGTATGAAAGATAGTATCGACTTTGGAAAAATGGATGTATCGAAGTTGTTCGTCAAGCTTCTGATACCTACGGTTATGGGAATGGTGTTTTCAGCCATATTTATAATAACCGACGGAATATTTGTGGGAAAGGGTATAGGCAGTGACGCACTGGCAGCTGTCAATATCACTGCTCCGCTGTTTCTTATCAACACCGGTGTGGCTCTGATGTTCGGTATAGGTGCTTCGGTAGTGGCTTCTATACACCAGTCGCACGGTAAAATCAAGGTGGCACGCATCAATGTAACTCAGGCTGTTGTGGTATCATCGCTGCTGCTCATACTCTATGCGCTGCTGATAATGCTGAATGTAGAGAAAGTGGCTGTTTTGCTTGGTAGTTCTCAGAAACTTCTTCCTTTGGCTGTGGAATATATGAATTGGTTTATACCATTCCTTGTGTTCAGCGCATTGCTCAATTCAGGTATGTTTTTTGTCCGTCTGGACGGTTCGCCCAACTATGCCATGTACTGCAATATCATACCGGCCGTAATAAACATAGTTCTTGACTATGTCTTTATTTTTGAATTCGGATGGGGAATGTTCGGTGCTGCACTTGCAACAAGCCTTGGCTACATAATAGGAGCGGCAATGATTCTGATATATCTTATTGATAGAAAACATGTGATACATATGGTCAGGGTGAAACTCAGTCGTAAAAGCATGATGCTTACTGCGCGAAATGTAGGGTATATGTGCCGTCTGGGTGTATCTACATTCCTGTGCGAAGGAGCTATAGCTACGATGATGTTTGTGGGCAACTATGTGTTTATGCACTACACTGGTGAGGATGGTGTGGCTGCATACAGCATTGCTTGTTATTTCTTCCCAATAATATTCATGGTATATAATGCCATAGCACAGTCCGCACAGCCTATTCTGAGCTATAATTTCGGTCAGGGCAACAGGGGGCGTGTCAATCATGCTTTCAGACTGGCTCTTTTTTCGGCTGTAGGTTTTGGTGGGGTGGTTATTCTTGCCACTTGGCTGTTCTCTCCACAGATAGTGTCGATGTTTATAGATTCTTCTTTTCCGGCACACGATATAGCCGTTGCAGGTCTTCCGCTGTTTGCTTCCGGCTTTATATTCTTCGGGGTGAATATCGTTTCCATAGGATATTTCCAGAGTGTGGAGCGCGACCGTCCTGCCATGACTGTAACCCTGATGCGTGGATATATACTCATAATGCTTTGTTTCTGGTTTATGCCATCGTTCTTTGGCGTTCCCGGTATATGGCTTTCTGTTCCGGCAGCCGAGTTCATAACTTTCCTTTTTGTGCTGACTATTTATTGCAGGCGAAGAAGATAGTTTTTATTTTTGCATCAGTAAACTCTTAACAACCGATGTAAGATGAAGCAGTTTGTCGATGCTTTTTGCAAGAGATATAGTTCAACAGAGAAGGAATGTATGAAACTTGTTGATAATATGGAGGAGGTTTCATTCTGCAAAGGTGATTACCTAGTGAGGGCAGGTGAGACCAACTGTTCGTATTATCTTATTAAGGAAGGTATCTGGAGAGGATATATACTTCGTGATGGTGAGGAACTGTCTGTGTGGTTTGCCATTACTGGCGAAACTGTATTCTCCAGTTGGGGATATATGGCAAACCGTCCGTCGCCTATCTATATTGAGGCTATGACAGACAGCACGCTCTACAAGATAAGCAAGCAGAAGATGGATGTGTTTCTGAACTCCTCGATAGAAAGTGCCAATTTGGGAAGAAAGCTTGTAGAACAGGACTTCCTTGTAGCAGAGGAACGTATCGTTGCTACAGGTTCTATTCCTCAGGCCAAGGAAAGGTATCTTGACCTGTTGAAACGTGACCCTCTCCTTGTGAAACATGTACCGCTGAAATATATAGCATCATATCTGTTCATCACTCCGCAGTCGTTGAGCCGCATAAGGGCTGAGCTGGCAAAGGAGAAGTGATATAAAGGTTAGTCTTGCCTAATATTATAATATGATTGTATTTTTGTTTTGTAAATAATGCTCTTTGTGCTATATTTGTCGCAAAACAACTTAAAATCATGTTATTATGAGAACAAAAGACTTTATTTTTATTCTGATTGTCATCGCGGTATTTCTCCCTTTTATTATTTCCGATACTTTGTACGACTGGTATCTGACTTTCAATGCAGAACATGGAATGGTTATGAGTTTTCTCAAGTTTAGTATATTGGCTACTATGGGAGAACTGTTGGGACTTCGTATCAGTAAAGGGGTGTATTATTTTGATGGTTTCGGTGTATTACCTCGTGCCATCGTATGGGGAATATTGGGTATGGGTATAAACATGGCTTTCATAGTTTTCTCTACGGGAGTTCCGGCCTTTATGGGATATATGGGAATGGATAACCCGACAGATGTGATGGCAGGTGCCTTGACACCGGAAAAGGTTTTGCTGGCTTTTTCTATCTCGGTTGTTATGAATTCAATATTCGCACCGGTGTTTATGACACTTCATAAAATCACCGATACGCATATAATGAATAATGGTGGAACTTTGCGTGGACTGTTCACTCCAATAAAAATGGGCGAGATAATGCAGAATCTGAACTGGAAGGTTCAGTGGGGATTTGTCTTTAAAAAGACTATTCCGCTGTTCTGGTTTCCGGCACATACCGTAACTTTCCTTCTTCCGGGAGAGATGCGCGTGCTCTTTGCTGCACTATTGGGAGTTCTGCTTGGAGTGATACTTTCTGTTGCCGCACGAAAGAAATAATGTTACGACTTCATTTCGCCTACTCGGCTTATAAAATCATCGGCATACACGCGTCCGATAGGTATTTCTACTGCACGATGATAAAGAGTCAGCTGGCGGCGGGTGTAGTTGGCTACTTTATGCAGTGGAACTATATATGACTTATGTACGCGCATGAATCTGTCCTCGGGCAACATTTCCAGTATGGATTTCATGCTGGTTTGCGAAAGTACAGGTTTGTCGTCGTCAGTAAGATAAATCTTGATATAATTGTCCATAGCTTCGATATACTCTATCGAGGCTATTTTTATTTTCACGTTCTTGTATTCCACTTTTAGAGTTATCTTTTCCTCTTCCGTAAGTACGGGGGCTGCAGAAAGACTTTCCAACTTCTTCATTCTGCGTATCCGTTCTATAGCCTTCTCGAAACGGGAATATGAAAATGGCTTGTGCAGGTAGTCGATGGCATTCAGTTCGAATCCGTCAACGGCATATTCGGTATAGGCAGTGGTAAATATCAGATATATTCCTGCCGGAAGTTCGCGAGCTACGTCAATGCCGTTTATTCCTCCCATTTCGATGTCTAGGAATACTATATCCGGTTTGGAGGATTTAACTTTCTCCAGTCCTGTTACCGGGTCTGTATATGATGTTACTTCAAGGTCGCCGCAGCGCCTGCAGAACTGTTCTATAATGCTTAGTGCTACAGGCTCATCGTCTATTGCTATACATTTCATGGTTATTTCAGTTTTAATATAAGGTTGACGGTGAAAATACCGTTAGTATTGCTTATCTCCAGATTATGCTTTCCGGGGTAGAGCAGTTCTAGTCTTTTCTTGCAGTTGGCTATACCGATGCCTGGCTCCTTGTTTTCCGGTTTCGGGTTTACTGTCTGGTTTTCGGTAAAGAGTGTAAGTGTATCATTGTTTACTTTCAGGCTTATGATGATATTGCTTTCCAGGTGCGACGATGCTCCGTATTTCAGTGCATTCTCAATGAAAGTTATGAGTATCATCGGTGCTATCTTGATATTTTTCGCTGACTCGTCGGCTGAATACGAATAGTATATATGAGTACGGTTTTCGTCTATACGGTTCTTCTGTAATTCAATGTACTGACTGATATATTCGGCCTCTTCGTCAATGGTTACGCTATCCTTTGTTGCCTTTGTGTACATGTACTTTATAAGGTCTATGAACTGTATAAAAGCGGTTTCGGCCTTCTGGCTTTGTGTTATCATCAGTCCGTAGAGGGTATTCAGTGTGTTGAAGAGGAAGTGTGGATTTATCTGAGCTTTGTATAATGCCAGTTCGGCTTTCTTCTTCTCAAACTCACTGGCCTGTCTTGCCATAATCTGCTTGTATAGTTCTGTAAGAAGACCTACAGCTATACTGAAGCAAATCGTTACGAGATACATGAACCATGTGGCCTGCTGGTGTTGCTTTATTCTACTTATACTCATTGTCTTTCGTATGAACTTCTCCATCCGGGGTTTGTGTCCGCGAAATGGGAAATCCATCTGATATTGTGTGATCAGCCATGTGATGAATATCGTGCCTAAGAGTACGGCTATGGCTATCAGCAGATGCTTACGGTCTTTCAGTGCCATAGGAACGCTGATTTGCTTTATGCAGAAATATACGGCGTATAGCCATACTATCAGAGTTATGACAAAGAGTGAATTGCTTTCCAGCCACTTGTCTACGGGGAGCATCATCATCATGGCGGGCAGCAGAATGATACAGAAGAATAAATCAATGCCTATTGGTAAATACTTGTTGTTCATATCGTATAGAGTTATAATGCAAATGTAAAATAAATATGCCGAAAATGCGAATAAATGAAATGTTAAAAAACGTGCTTTGCCGTTTACCACTTGATGTGTGTCGTTCGCCACTGCATTCGTACGGAGGTGTTTTCTTCAGTATATTCTTTGAGTAGTTTTGTATCAGAAACGAAAAAACAACATTATATGAAACTGAAACTTTTTACATCTATTGCTTTGTTTTTATTGCCGCTGATATTGGTGGCACAGGGGAGGGTTACGGTGAGTGGAACCGTGACAGATAAGAATACCGGTGAGCCATTGCCATCGGCTACAGTAAGTATAGCACCTTCTTCGGATAAGGATTCGAAAAAGTATACTTCTACGGATTTGGACGGAAAATTTGTATTCACTTCTGTTTCGTACGACAGTTATGTAGTTGGAGTTACGTATGTGGGATATAAGGAAGATGAGAAAAAATTGAAGGTAACTGATAAGAAGAATAGTTATATCGTAACTTTCAAACTTGATGAAAATGCTCTGATGCTGGGCGAAGTGTCTGTACAGGGGCGTGCCACCCGTGCCGAACAGAAGGGTGACAGTCTGTTCTATAATGCAGAGGCTTTCAAGGTTATGCAGGGAAGTTCTGCCGAAGATCTTTTGGCTAAAATGCCGGGTATAGTGGTTGAAGGCGGAACCATTCAGGCTCAAGGTGAAGATGTTAAGAAAATATTGGTGGATGGTAAGGAGTTTTTTGAAGGTGACGTAAATCTGGCTATCAAGAATCTGCCTTCTGACGTAATAGCAAGTATCGAGGTATTCGACAAAAAGAGTGAGCAGGCAGAATTCACCGGATTTGATGACGGTGAGGAAATAAAGACCATCAATATCATAACTAAGGGTGGATATCGTCAGGGTACTTTCGGTGAGGTATCTGCCGGATATGGAACAGAAGACAGATATAAGGTGAACGGAAATATAAATTTCTTTAATGATGACCGCAGAATTTCAGTCCTTGGCATGTCGAATAATGTCAATCAACAGAACTTCTCGCAGGAAGACCTTGCCGGAGTTATGTCTTCTTCTTCAGGTGGTGGCCGTGGAAGACGTGGCGGTGGCGGAGGTGGTCGCGGCGGTTCCGGTGGAGGTGGAAACACTTCTGATTTTATGGTAGGCAGTATGGGAGGTATCACTTCTACAAATGGTGTCGGACTGAACTATGTTGATAAATGGGGCGATAAGGTCAATATCACGGGAAGCTATTTCTTCAATCAGTCTGAAAACCTGACACAGCAGCAGACAGAGCGTGAATACTTCGAATCCGTGCTTCCGGGTATGACATATGATGAGTATCAGGAGAAAACGATGGAGAACTGGAACCATCGTTTCAATATGAAACTTGATTATAAGATTTCGGACAGGACATCGCTCCAGTTCCGCCCTACGGTAAGTTTTCAGAATAATGACAATATATCATTGCTTGACGGGCAGAATATGATTAACGGACAGACTGATGCCGAAACACATACAAGCTCGAATAGCGCCACAGATGCATATAACCTTGGTGCAGACATCATTCTGCGTCACAGATTCCCTACAGAAGGCAGAACATTGTCACTCATGCTGAACGGTAAGATGAGCAATACGGATGGGGGAACTTATACAGACTATCTGAATACTCTGAATATGTTATCAGAAACACCTCAGACTGAAGAGTACAGCCAGTATAAGAATACGATGAACAAACAATATAGTTTCCGTTCAAACCTCAGTTATACGGAAAAACTGACTGACCATATGCAGTTACAGCTGGGATATAAATTTTCATATTCCGATTCGGATTCAGACAGAAAAACATATATGAAATCGTCTGTTACAGATCTTTACGACCAGTTGGATGAAAGTCTTTCAAATGTTTATCAGACAGGATATTCCACTCATGCCGGAAATGTGGGATTAAGATATCATGCAGGAAAGTTCAATGCAATGATTGGTGCAGATGTGCAATGGTCTGAATTGTCGGGTGACCTTGTTTATCCCAATCCGGACAAGATGAACAACAACTATTTCTCATTCCTGCCTTCGTTTAATATGAGATATTCGCTTGACAGAACGAACTCGTTCATGCTGAGATACAGAAGCAGTTCGTCTTCTCCATCAGTGACTGAACTTCAGAATGTGGTCGATAATTCTAATCCGCTTTTCCTTTCTACAGGTAATCCCGACCTTGACCAGCAGATTTCGCATACGGCGAATTTGCGATATATCCGTACCACCAAATCCGGACATACGTTTATAGCTATGGTTGGAGGTACAGCGAAATTGGGTTATGTGGCAGACAGTACATTTATAGCTAAAGAAGATATACAGATTTCCGATAATGTTACTCTGAATAAAGGTTCTCAGTTCACCAAACCTGTAAACTTGGACGGTTATTACAGCTTGCAGTCAATGCTTACATACGGTTTTCCGTTTGACTTGATTCGCAGTAACATCAATTTCAGTGTATCGGCTAATTATTCTAATGTACCGACTATCTTCAACGGTGAGAAGAGCAAGACTAACGAACTGAATATCATACCTAAAGTAATTATAGGTAGTAACATAAGCCAGAATCTTGATTTCACAGATTCATATTCGGCAGGAATAAACAAGATATTCAGTTCGTTGGATACAGCAAGCGGTACCGGAGATTATATCACCCATAATGCAGCAGCCAAGTTGGGCTGGACCTTCTTTTGGGGATTGACATTCCGCAGTACATTCAATTATATTGGTTACACAGGACTGGATACAGGTAACGAAGATTATTTCCTTTGGAATGTTTCGCTTGGAAAGAAATTCCTGAAGAACAATGCTGCTGAGATTAAGGTTGAGGCTTTCGATATACTTAAACAGAATCAGGCTTTTACGCATAGTACCGGTAGTAACTATTACGACTACATAAACAGTAATGTGCTTAAGCCTTACGCAATGGTAAGTTTTGTTTATACAATTCGATAGGTCTTAATGGTTTTGCAAAGCGTTTTAAACACTGTTTAAAATACTTTTAAACGGTGTTTAAACATACTATAAAACTTGATTTATAAACTCATAAATTGGAAACAACATGAAAAAGATTTTGTTTTTGTCCATCATGGCAGTTATGTACTTTCAGACTATAGATGCACAGCGCAGAGGCGGAGAAAAGAGAACTCCTGAACAGGTAGTAGAGAACCTTGACAAGAAACTAGATCTGACTGATGAACAGGAAAAGCAGATAACGGAGCTTTATAAAGATTTCTTCAATCAGAAACTTTCGCGTGATGAGAGAAAGACAA
This sequence comes from Bacteroides caecigallinarum, assembly GCF_021531075.1. Lineage (GTDB taxonomy): Bacteria > Bacteroidota > Bacteroidia > Bacteroidales > Bacteroidaceae > Phocaeicola > Phocaeicola caecigallinarum_B. The sequence continues at coordinate 149,076 of NZ_JADYTJ010000001.1, forward strand.
AGATGGATGAATTGAATTCAAAAATCTCTTCATTGCTGACAGATGAGCAGAAGGCGAAATTTGATAAAATGAAATCGGAAAGAAGTAAGAGAAAATGATAAACTGCGGTTCCTACATGTTTATTTGACGTTCATTGGGCGTTCACCGGATGTTCATTGGGCGTTTGGTGAGCGTTCTGTGAACACTTAGTGAACGGGTGGTGAACATAAAAAAACAGGCATCATAAAAAACACTTTTTTTATGATGCCTGTAAGTTTTTGTGTATAAATCAGATTATATATTATCTAGCGGCTGTAAACAGACCTGTTTTTGAACCGCTGATAGCGCGCAAAGAAGCTAAACCTTGCTGGTCAGGAAGAACTGTTACTGTGTTTCCATCTTGCAATTTAACTGTAACAGTACCATCTTCGTTCATAGTCATAAGTTCATAAGATTCTCCATCGCATGAAGCACTCCATGTACGGTTTTCCTGGTTGTAAACCAAATCTATAGAAGTCTCTTCTCCAACCTTTGCAATGCTATATCCGTTTTCGTTTGTTCTAATCAGATATTCTCCATTTTCGCCTTTTACTGTTTTTGTTGTACCCACATCGGCCAAAGGATTAGATCCTGTCCAGAATTCTATAGAGTTTAGAACTACTGCATCAGCAAAATAAGCTACTCCGTAAACAGGGATTATATTGAATGCCAAGAATACAACTTCATTCACAAATTTGTTTCCCAGTCCTTGATTCCAGTCCTTCAATTGATTCCACAATGCAAATGAACCGATACATGACGAGAATAGCAGGCTTCCACCCAGTAAAGCACATGCTACTTTAATTTTTAGTTTTTTCATAATTATCTACTAAAAGTTTGTTTGTTAGAACTTATCATAGGCAAAGTTATACTATTTTTTTTAAAATGCAAATAATATCATCTGTTTCTCTGCAATTTATTAATCTTTGTCTATTTTTTGTATTCCTCCGGTAACTGCATCGAAAATTACCCTTGTGTTTACTTTCTTTTTGAATAAATCTTCTACCAGTAATTCTGTTGTTCCGAATTGTGCAAACAGCATATTGTTGTCTTCAAAAATACTTCTCCCTTTGAATTTGATTGAAACGTTTGCTTTTCCAGGTATGTTGTACAGAACTCCTTTCGGCCCTTTTTTCTTTTTCTTACTGTCTTCTTCTATTACCGTAGTTGTTTTTATTGGTTGTTGGCTTTCCACACATATATATATAGGCTCTCCTGCGAGATTATCGGTTGCCAATACCCCCAGTTTTTTCGAGAATCTCAGTATGATGGCGTTAGTGACTTCTTTTTCCGGCAAAATTATTGCAGTAAACAGTTTGTCTTCTGTCACTCGTGTTCCTGTAAACATTTCCGTTAAGGCTTTCTCCTGTTTGTTCAGGTTGTCCATTATCAGCTTGAGCGATTCTCCATCCTTAGGCATATTGTCGGCCTGTCCTCTTAATATCAGGTTTTTGCTTTCGCGTATGTTATAGATTTCTTTAGCTGTCAGTTCAGCCATTTTTGCTGTGGAACCTGCTGTAAGGATTTCCTCAGTAAGATATCTTTTACCGTTTTCAGGTTTTTCTGATTTTTCTAGAATGTAATCTTTCTTTACAGATTGTGTGGCAGATGTATTTATTGCCCTTATTATATTATTCTCAGTCACCTCTATGTCAGACATTACATTTTTGTCGCTTAATTTGATTATGTATGCTTTGGTAGAGTCTGGTACACCGATAGTTCTTACTTCAATTTTTTTAATTTCCCAATCTGTTGAAGGTTCCGATGTTACATTGTTTATTCTCAAATATCTGTTTGCATATTGGCAGAAATCTCCCGGTGTATACTTAACTTTTGTTGCTATCAGGTTTATTTCTATGGCAGTTTTAGGCAGAAAGTAAGCTATGCCTTCGCCTTCTCCGGGTTTGTAATAATCTATATTCTGTGCATTTGCTGTCCATAATGTTGTAGCCAGCACAGCCATTGCTATAATTCCTTTTTTGCCCATAAGCTTTAAAGTATAATTTAGTTGTCACTTGTTGGTTAGTCTTTTCCATGCTTCAGGCAGCGAGTTTATGATGTCTGAAGCATTCATGCAGATTTCTCCTAATCTTTCTGCTGCTATATCTCCTGCAAGTCCGTGCAGATATACACCTAAAAGGCAAGTCTCTTTTGGGGTATATCCCTGCGCCATCAGTGAAGTTAAAATTCCAGTCAGTACATCACCGCTGCCACCAGTAGCCATTCCAGGATTTCCTGTAGGGTTGAAATGGCATTCACCTTCTGGAGTTATAATTACCGTCCACGCTCCTTTCAGGACAATGTAAATCTGCATATACGATGCCAGGTCTTTTGCTTTTTGTATTCTTTCGTAACTGTTACTGCATCTGCCCACCAATCTTTCCAGTTCTTTGATGTGTGGTGTCAGTATTGAACCTTTCGGCACACAGTTTATTTGGTTTCTGTAGGAACTCAATGCATTTATGGCATCTGCATCTATCACAGCCGGAATGTAGCATTCCTTCAATTGGTTTATGATAGCCTGTGCCGTAAACTCTTCCTGTCCAAGTCCCGGTCCTATACCCAATGCCTGATAATTGTCCAGATCGGTCACTTCTGCAAAGTATCTGTCATCCATGTCGTCCTGAGTCATTGCTTCAGGTATGCTTGTCTGCAATAACAGGTGGTTGCACACAGGTGTATGTATTGTCAGTAGTCCTACGCCGCTTTTCATACAACTTTTTCCTGCAAGTACTGCTGCTCCTCCCATACCGTAGGAACCTGCAATGATAAGGGCATGTCCGAAATTGCCTTTATGTGCGAACTTTTTTCTAGGTTTGATTATGGTAGAAACCTCATTCTTCTCCGTTATGAAGTTTTTGCTTTCTGTTTGTTCTGTAAATTCCTTGCTGATTCCAATATCCAAAACCTCTAATTCTCCTACTAGGTCTTCATTCTCTGCAAAGAGGAATGATAGTTTTGGAAGGTGTATTGTAAGTGTCAGGTCTGCTTTTATAATGTTTTGGCGTATATTTCGTGTGTTGTCTTCTCCCATCATTCCTGAAGGAATGTCTATCGCTATAACCTTTGCAGGAGAAGCATTTATGTATTGTACTACTGCTGCAAATCCGCCACTCAACGGGTTGTTAAGTCCTGTACCGAAAAGTCCGTCTATCACGATATCGTCGGCTGTAAGTTTTGGTGGGTCGAACTGGGTACAGACTTCAGTATAATTTGTAAATCCGCATTCCTGCAGACGTTTTACGTTAGTCAGGCAATCTTCCGAAAGATTACCTTTTATATTGAATAATATAACTTGAACCTGATAGTTTTTCAGATGCAGCATGCGTGCTACGGCTATTGCATCGCCTCCGTTATTTCCCGGACCGGCAAATACTACTATTCTGTGTGATTTGTTCCATCTTCTGCATATGGCATCTGTTATCATGCCGGCAGCTTTTTCCATCAGGTTGATGGATAATATTGAATCGTGCTCTATAGTGTAGGCATCGGCTTCTTTCTGTTGTGTACAACTTAAAATTTTCATTGCTACATTTATGGTATTTTGTTGGTAAAAGTAGTAAAAACATACGAACTATTCACTATTTAATCTTCAAAATATACTTAAATACTTAAAACGTAGTGTTGTCATTTGTCAGATTTTGCGTAAATTTGCCCGCAATTTTAAACTTGCATAATCGTATGAGTATTATTCAGATAAAAGACAAGTCGTTTACTACGTTTATTACAGAAGATAGAATATTGAAAGAAGTATCGCGTGTGGCTGATGAAATAAACCGTGATCTGGCAGGAACTGAACCTCTGTTCCTCAGCGTATTGAACGGTTCGTTTATGTTTACGGCCGATTTGATGAAGCGCATCAATATCCCATGCGAAATATCTTTCGTAAAGCTTGCTTCCTATCAGGGAACATCTTCTACCGGCAAGGTAAAGGAACTTGTCGGGCTGAACGAAGATATTACCGGCAGAACCGTTGTTATAGTAGAAGACATTATCGATACCGGTTTCACAATGGAACGTCTTGTAGAGACACTGCGTGCACGTAATCCTAAAGAGATACGCATAGCTACATTGCTGGTAAAACCGGACAAGCTCCAGGTTAAGCTCAATATTGATTATGTGGCTATGAATATACCTAACGATTTTATTGTGGGGTATGGTCTGGATTACGACGGAAAAGGACGAAACTATCGCGATATATATACAGTGGTCAATGAATAGGTGACAAGGTTTCAGATACAAGTTAATAGAAGGTTCCCGTCCGGATGGTAACCTTGTCTACTCGTTAACTTGTAAACTAGTCAACTAATTAAAGAACTTATAAACTCAAAAACTAGAATAAAATGTTGAACATCGTAATTTTTGGCGCACCGGGTTCAGGTAAAGGAACTCAGAGTGCACGTATAGTAGAAAAGTATGGTTTGAACCACATTTCAACAGGCGACGTATTGCGTGCTGAAATAAAGAATGGTACAGAACTTGGTAAAACAGCAAAAGGTTATATCGACAATGGTCAGCTTATTCCTGATGCATTGATGATTGATATCCTTGCAAGCGTATTCGATAGTTTCAAAGACAGCAAAGGTGTAATCTTCGATGGTTTCCCACGCACTATCGCTCAGGCAGAAGCTCTTAAGGAAATGCTTAAGGTTCGTGGTCAGGAAGTTTCTATCATGCTCGACCTTGAAGTTCCTGAAGATGAACTTATGACTCGTCTTATCAAGCGCGGTCAGGAATCAGGACGTGCTGATGACAATGAAGAAACAATCAAGAAACGTCTTGTAGTTTATCACTCACAGACAGCTCCACTTATCGACTGGTACAAGAACGATGGCAAATATCAGCACATCAACGGTCTTGGTACTATGGACGGTATCTTTGCTGACATCTGTACTGCAATAGACAAACTTTAATTTATAAGGAGTTAAAGAAGTTAAAGAAGGTAAGGGAGTTAAAGAATTTTGCTTCCCCATCTAACTTCTCTAACTTCTTTAACTTCCCAACTAACTTCCCAATCTAACTTCTTTAACTTCTAATAAAAAATATGGCTGAATCGAATTTTGTTGATTATGTAAAAATCTACTGCCGCTCCGGTAAGGGAGGTCGTGGCTCGGTACACATGCGCCGTGAGAAATATATTCCCAACGGTGGTCCGGACGGGGGCGACGGTGGTAGAGGAGGTCATGTAATTCTGCGTGGTAACCGCAATTACTGGACGTTGCTTCACCTTAAGTATGAACGCCATGTGTTTGCCGAACATGGAGGCAACGGCTCCAAGAACAAGAGCTTCGGTAAGGACGGTGCCGACAAAGTGATAGAAGTGCCGTGCGGTACTGTGGTATACAATGCTGAGACCGGAGAATATGTATGCGATATAACAGACCACGGTCAGGAAGTAATCCTGCTTAAGGGTGGACGCGGAGGCTTGGGCAACTGGCACTTTCGTACAGCTACGCGTCAGGCACCGCGATTTGCACAGCCGGGCGAACCTATGCAGGAAATGACAGTAATACTCGAACTTAAACTGCTGGCCGATGTAGGTCTCGTAGGTTTCCCTAACGCAGGTAAGTCTACCCTGCTTTCTACAGTTTCGGCTGCACGTCCTAAGATAGCCAACTATCCGTTTACTACACTTGAACCAAACTTGGGCATCGTGTCATATCGTGATGGAAAATCTTTCGTCATGGCAGATATTCCCGGTATCATAGAAGGAGCAAGCGAGGGTAAGGGACTCGGGCTCCGTTTCCTCCGTCACATAGAGCGAAACTCACTGTTGCTCTTCATGGTGCCGGGCGATACGGATGATATACGCAAGGAGTACGAAATTCTTCTGAATGAGTTGGCTACATTCAATCCTGAGATGCTCGACAAGCAGCGCGTTCTGGCAATAACAAAATGCGATATGCTTGACGATGAGCTTATCAGTATGCTGGAACCTACATTGCCCGAAGGAGTTCCTCACATATTTATATCTTCTGTAGCAAATATGGGTATACAGCAACTTAAGGATATTTTATGGGCTGAACTCAATAAAGAAAGCAATCAGCTTGAAGCTGTAAGGCGTGAAGCTATTGTGCATCGTTCCAAGGATGTCTCAAAACTCCAGCAGGAACTTCAGGATATGGGCGAAGATGAAGACTTTGAATACGAATACGAGGATGCAGATGAAGACGACTTCGAGTATGAATACGAAGAGGAAGACTGGGATGAAGAACCGGAAAAATAATGAATAACTTATTTTCAACAGATAAAAGAATGTTAGTGTACGGTTTAAATGAATCGTATGCTGACATTTTTTGTTTCTCTACCACCCGTCACGGAGGATACAGCACCGGGCAATACTCCTCGTTCAACAGCAATCACTATTGTGGCGACAGTCCTGAAGCTGTGGTGCGTAACAGAAAACTCCTTATGGAGATTATGCCGTGCCGTCCGCAGGCATTGGTCATTCCCCATCAGGTTCACTCCAGCGAGGTGTGTAAAATAGATTGCAATTTCCTTGAATCTGACGAGGCGGAACGTAAAGAGTTGCTTGAGGGTGTCGATGCCGTAATAACAAATTTGCCGGAAGTATGTCTGTGTGTGTCTACTGCCGACTGTATACCCGTTCTCTGTTATGATGTACGCAATAAGGCCATTGCTGCCATACATGCAGGATGGCGAGGTACTGTGGCACGAATTGTAGAGAAAACATTGCAGGAGATGAATGTAACATACGGAACACGCATGCAGGACGTAGCAGCTGTAATCGGACCGGGCATTTCATTACAGTCGTTCGAGGTTGGCGACGAGGTATATCAGGCATTCCTTGATGCCGGATTCCAGATGGAACGGATATCTCGCCGATATTCAAAGTGGCATATCGACCTTTGGGAAGCAAACAGACTGCAACTTGTTTCGGCAGGTGTTAATGAATCAAGCATAGAAGTGAGCGGCATATGTACATATATAAATAATGATGATTTTTTCTCCGCACGAAGGTCCGGTATAAAATCCGGCAGAATTATTTCGGGGATAATGCTGAAAAAAGAATAATCTGTAATATATTAAACATAATCAATATATAAAGCGTTAATATGGAGAATAGGAAAATAAACATAGTCGTTTCCGACGAATTGAAGCAGGCATGGCCTGGATTTCAGGGCGCAGCAGTCTTTGCAAATGTCAGAAACTCTGCATATAACGAACAACTGTGGAAACGTATCGATGAATTTACCGAACTTTACCGTTCCAGATACACCACAGATTCCATAAAGGATATGCCGTCAATACAGGCCACACGCCAGGCGTATAAGAAGTGTGGCAAGGACCCAAGCCGTTACCGTCCGTCGTCCGAAGCATTATGCCGCCGCATACTTCGTGGCATTCCATTGTATCAGATTGATACTTTGGTGGATCTCATCAACCTGGCTTCCATCAATTGCGGTCACTCCATAGGGGGATTTGATTTGGACAAGATACAAGGCGATGAACTGGTTCTTGGCATAGGCAAGGCAGGCGAGCCCTATGAAGGTATAGGTCGTGGCGAACTGAACATTGAGGGTATGCCCGTATACCGCGATGCAGTAGGAGGAGTGGGAACTCCTACGAGCGATAATGAGCGTACGAAGATAACTGCCGGTACCACCCGCCTGCTGACGATTATGAATGCTTATAGCGGCAAGGAAGGTTTGGAAGACGCCGTAGATTTTATGGTTGGTCTGATGAAGGAATTTGCCGAAGCTACGGATATAGAGATAGTTTATTTTAGTTGACAAGGTCTCAGTTATAAGTTGACAAGGCTTGCCGTCCGGATGGAACTTTGTCAACTCACAAACTTAAAAAACTCACAACATGGATATAGAAAAGATTTTAACAGAAGGAATAGTATTTAAAGGAGCCAAATCGCCGGCTGCCAAGAAAGAGGAAAAGGTAAAGACAAAGGCAAAAAAGAAAACCTATATCACCGGACTTCATAATTCCGGTGCAGCAAAGATGAAAGCAGAGATTCGTCGTCGCAGGGCAAATCGTCATAAAAACGGATAAACTGTTCTGTTTTTAAGATTTTGATTAAATTTTTCAATGAAAAGTAATTTTTATAATATATTTTTTTCAAATTTGATTTTAAAATAAAAACTGAATAGTTTAACAACTAAAAAATGAGAGTTATGAAAAAAGTTTTAATGACTTTAATGGTGATGTTTGCAGTGGTTACTGCTTACGCACAGGAAATGTATGTTGCAGGTGGTATTAGTTTATGGAGTAATCACGATGCAGAAGTTACAAATTTCTCTATCAGTCCTGAATTTGGTTACGGACTGAATGAAAAATGGTCTGTAGGTGGTCAGTTGATTCTTGACCTGACAGGTGGTGATGGAACTCGTGGAACTACAGCATTTGCAATTGCACCATATGCACGTTATTCATATTATGAAAATGGTATAGTGCGTCTGTTTCTTGACATGGGACTTGGATTGTCTGTCAACAAGGTTAAACATTCTGATGCAGACGCAGGTTTTGAACTTGGTGTAAAACCGGGTATCGCCATTAAACTGAATGACCATTTCAGCTTTGTTTCTAAGATAGGTTTTGCCGGATTCCGCCAGGACTACAGAGGCAATGACAATAGCGGCTTCGGTGTAGGAGTATCGGGCGAAGATATCTCTATAGGTATAGAATACGCATTCTAAAAACAGACATTTATATACTTAAAAAAATGCCTTGTCATTTAAATCAAAACGCTTTGTCGTTTTGACTAAAACGACAGGGCATTTTTTTATCCGTTATTTTGTATAGTATGTCATTAATTTATTTAAATTTGTGTCCATACTAATATAAACTGAAGAAATATTATGAAGAAACTGTTGGTTGCCATGTTATGCCTGCTGTCTTTTTTCCCGACAGTAGCACAGAATAAAGTACAGTGGGGATTGGAAGTCGGTGCCGGCATGTCGGCATGGATGGGAAAGAATGCCGATGGCAGTAAGCCATTGTTCAATCCTAAAGTAGGAGTGACACTCGACATTCCATTGAATTGGCTTGTATCTTTTCAGACAGGTGTAAACTGGACTTCGAAAGGAGCAAACTGTGGAACAGATAAAGATTTTGTTATAGGTAGAGTTCAGGTTAACCAAAACTATTTTCAAATGCCATTATTGGCTGCATTTCATGTAGGAGCGACTTCAATGTTTGATATGGTGTTTACCGTAGGTCCATATATAGCATATGGAATTTCCGGTGAATCAGAAACAAAAGTGGATGCGCTTACCATGTCGTGGCCAACTTTTGATGATTTATATTATCAAAAAAGTTTTTACGAAGGTCATAACCGCTTCGATGCCGGTGTACAGGCCGGAGTAGGCCTTGATTTTAAGGAGTGGACAGTGGGTCTTGATGCCGATTTCGGATTCTGCAAGATTGCTTCAGGACCATCTCCATATAATTTTGCGATGTATTTCACAGTGGGATATAAATTCTGATAAATATATATACATTTATATAACCTCTCTCTTGGTTTTCTGCCTTTTGGTGGAAAATAGTTGATGAACTTATTTTAACACAGTTATCAATTGTTAAGCGGGGGTGTTAATTATTTAAAAAACGCTCCCCCGAACGTGGATTTTGATAACTTAATGTTAATTTCTGTTCTTAAGTAGGAGAGTATGCATTGAGTTACCATAATCCGTTTTAGTGTAAAAATTAAAATGGATTTTTTTTATTATGGTAAACAGCTGTAGGTTAGATTCATTGTCGGGCGTGGATTCCGGGGTGTCGGAATCTTCGGTTCTGTGCATTATCAGTTTGTCGCATGGCAGCTCTCTGCCGGTTTTGGCTTCAGCCGGTGGTGCAATAGTGTTTGTGCTCGAGGGGCAGGTCGGGGCTGTTGCTTCTTCAGGTGCTATATCCCCTATAAGTAGTGGCAATATGTTTTTTATGCCGAGCCACAGCAATACGGAATATGTGTCAGTTACCGCTTCGCGTATCCTTTTATGTAAATTTTCATATGATGTAAATCCGTGTCTGCTGTCTTCGTTTCAGCAGATACTCTCTTCTGGTTCTCTGCCACCTTCGGCCGGCATGTGTGCCTTGCCGTTTTGCGAAACAGTAAGCCATTTCATTGACAGTCTTCTTCTGGCAGGCAGTGAAATCCTTTCATATCCCCAGTACCAGCAAACCAAGCGCGACGAGGTTCTCATGTATATACTGTCCGGCTATCCGGAAAGAGAACTTTCCGGGTTCTTCAGTCATATCAGTGTCAGCGAACTGATGTTCTGCGACTTCGTAATGGCACATTACAAAGATGTGACTGATATCAAGGAATTTGCAGCCTTGGCCAATATGAGTGTAAGTACCTTTACCCGTCGTTTCAGGCAAGTGTTCAATACTTCCGTTTCGGCATGGCTCATAAGTATGAAGGCAGCCGATATAATATCCGAAATCCGTCATACAGACTTTACCTTTGGCGAAATAGCCTTTCACTACGGATTTTCCTCATCCTCATATCTTGTACGTTTCTGCAAGAAACATTTCGGCAAATCGCCTTCCGAACTGAGACGCGAATACTCTTTGTCTGGCGCAAACAGATAGTATCACCTAATAATGACCGATTAGTGTAAAATCCGTCATGCCTGATGTCAGTAAATTTGCATACTGTTTTGTATATAATATGAACTACGTTTGCCAAAAAATGATGACATTGGGTAAATCAATTACTATAATATTGTTTATTATTGCGTTTTCATGCAATGGTCTGGCTCAGACAGTGGGTCTGAAGTCCAACTTTCTTTATGCACTTACCACAACCCCCAATATAGGCATGGAGACGCGCATATTCAAGAAATCTTCCATAGGCTTCAATGCCGGTTTCAATCCTTTCCGTCTGCCTGCACCTTCGGGCGTGACACAGTCCACAAACCCTAAACTCTTTCACTGGATAATAGTTCCCGAATATAAATACTGGTTCTGCCGTCCTTACGAGAGGTGGTATGCCGGTGTGTATGCCGATTACGGCAAATACAATCTTGGGGGAGGCAAGTTTCTTGGCATAAAGGACCTGGAGCGCTACCGTTACGAAGGCTCGCTGGTGGGAGGCGGAGTCAGTGTGGGCTATCAGTGGGCGTTTGCCCGACGCTGGGGAGTGGAGGCATCATTGGGAGTGGGATATATGCTGCTGGACTATCGCAAATATTATGCCGGAGCCTGCGGAGCACTGGTGAAACAGGCCAAACGTCACTACATAGGTCCTTCCAAGGCATCAGTATCAATAATATATTATATCTACTCAAGTTTCGCAAGTACTCAAATAATGTAATAAAAAAAGGCTAAAGAGTTTGATAATTCAATGATTATCACTATATTAATGTCGCCAAACAAACATATAGCACCCTTTAGCCATGAACAAAAATAGACATATTATCGGTGAACTCCAAGAGTTTTTTGCAAACAATGACTCCAGCAAGGCAATAAACAGCATATCAACCATTATGAACAGCATAAGGATACAAAGCAAAGTTATCGGGTCAGTTAAGAATCCGAATTGCAAATTCACCTGCCTTCAGGTGTTACAACTGCTTGTTCTGTTCCCGTTCTTTTCAATTAAGAATGCTGCCAACTATTCGTCTTCTGCCCTGGGTAAGATGTTTGTCTGCCACAAAGACATGTTCTATCGTTTCATGAACGACGGCAACATCAATTGGCGACGTATAATCTACTCGGTTTTCAGGCAGTTGTATTCACGTGTGAAACGCAGAACGACATTGAAGTCGGACATCAGATGCGTCATCATCGATGATACAGACCTTCCGAAGACCGGATTCAAGACCTAGAAGATTGGCAAGGTATTCTCTCATACCCAAATGAAGCCTATACTTGGATTCAAGGCAATGTTCCTCTGCTTTACGGATGGTGTATCCCAGTTTCTCCTTGACTTTTCTCTCCATGGAGAGGAGGGAAAACGAAGCGATAAGCCACAGTGGTTATCCAAGAAACAGACGGAGGCTCGCTATTGTAAGGAACACTCAGGGGATGAGCGTATTGCCAGGCGTAGCGCTGAGTATTTTGCAAGTAAGATTGAGACGGCCATCAGCATGCTCAAGCGCTCAATCATAGAGGGTGTACGTTTCGATTATCTTCTTGTTGACAGCTGGTTTACCTGCTCTGAACTTTTGAAGTTCGTGGTCTCAAGGCACTTTGGATGCCACCTTATCGGAATGATAAAGATGGGCAAGACAAAGTATGAGACAGATCTTGGAAACAAGACAGCGCCTGAACTTATCAAGGCTCTCCAGAAATCCAAGAACGTAAAGTATAGCCGCTCAATCGGTTACTACACAGCAATTGTCTCTGCTAAAATCTCCAGCATTAAGGTCTGCCTGTTCTTCTACAGAAGAGGCAAGAACGGCAATTGGAATGCTCTGCTTACCTCGGATTTGAAACTTGATGCGAAAGAAGCCTTCAGACTTTACTCAAGAAGATGGGTTATCGAAGTGGCTCACAAAGAGATGAAGCAAAATCTTAAACTCGGAAAGAACCAGTGCAGAGACTTCGCCGGACAGATTGCAGGCATATCATTGTGCGTACTGCAATACAATATTCTCAGTTATGTCAAACGCTATGAGTCATACGAAACTATCGGAGGACTCTTTGCTGAAATTTCAAAGAACTCTGTTGAACTTTCAGTAGCAGAAAAAATCTGGCTGCTGATTGTAGAAGTTATAAACGTCATTGCCGAGGTACTTAACTGTGATGCAATGGTTCTGACTGAACAAGTAATATCAAACGATAAACAAATCAAAGCTGTGAAGCAGGCTTTCGACAGGCTGACACCAGCCGCCTGAGGAGCTACACTTTACTTGCGAAACTTAAGTTATATGAAAGGTAATGAATCTTATAAATGGACAGCAGATAATGTTGAAATGCCAGCCGAATTTACCGCAAATAATTTACCGGAAAACGTATATCTCGGTCGTGAAACTGATAATTTCGCTTTCAAGTACCTTGTTAAGCCTGGCGAAACATTTACGGCAAGTGGTTCATTTACTTGTTATGATAACACTAAGAATTATACCATATCAGGCAAAACTGTATCTTCAGGGAAATATAAGCAGTTTAATATAGAATCTACTATATTAAAAGGTCCAGAAGAGGAAATTCCTCATGTCCTGAAAATAGGTGACTATTTTATGAAAAGTGGAGCCTTGCTTGATGAAGTTCCGGCAGGTGAAGTGGCAAACTGTATGGGTGTGGTATATTATGTAGGCAATACCGGTGTGGCAGGCAAGAGTTTAGGATTGATTGTCGGACTTAATGAGATTTATTCTACTCAATGGGGTACATATGGTGAGTCTTCAGGAGTAAGTACAGATCAAACAAAGTTTAATGGTTATGAAAATACAACTTATCTGACATCTAATAAATCCGATTATGCAATTGTAAAAAGTTATAATACTCTAAAAGGGCAGGAAGCGTCAGAAACGAATAATAAAACATCCGGATGGTATATACCTTCTGTGGCAGAAATGAAAGTATTTGTATCGGCTTATGCCACAGTGAATGGCCAACTGGGTAAGATAAAGAAGACACAGCTCTCCGCTAGTGGCTACTGGTCCAGTACGGAGCACAGTAGCAGCGGTGCGCACTTCGTGGTCCTGGATAGCGGTGTCGTGGGCAGCTTCAATAAGGGCGACGACCGCAGGTTGCGCCTTGTTTGCGCTTTTTAGTTATTTATCAATTTAAAAATTTATCTATTAAAAAACTAATCCCGCGTAAGCGGGAAAAAATCAGAAATATGTCGTTGGCAGAGGAACTGAATATATATAAGGACTGCACGGAGCTATTGAACAGGCTGTATCAACTCACTCAGACATTTCCGCGCTTCTTTAAATATGGTCTTGGAGTGAGAATGACGGAACGGTGTCTCTGCACTCGTTTCTGGAGAGCAAGATAGATAATAATTAAAGAGAACAGTAAAATTCTGAACAGAAAACCGCTTTGCATATGTTTTTCTGTTAAGAATTTTACTGTTTTTATTATTGTTTCCCAAGTCGATATTATAAACAAAACTCCTGACAGACGTATTGATTGAGGTAAGACAATTGACTAAAGGAAGGCTGTAAAAACAAATAACCAAATTTGGTTTTTAGCAAAAACAAATGTATTTTTGTAGAAGAACCATATAAAAGACAGCAACATGTATGAGGAATATATCAAATCAGAAAGGACGCCGGCAGGAAAAGTTCTGGAACATATTTTGCGAAAGGCAAAAATAACCCAAAAGCAACTATCCAACAAAACAGGCGTATATCCGCAAAGAATCAGTGAACTAATTAAAGGTACAAGGGATTTTACTATCCAGCAGTCCATAGCCATAGAAAAAGCACTGGGAATAGGAATTGAGGGCTATTTCTATAAGATACAGGCTAATTATGAAGTTTATGCCTATCTGACAGAAAAAGAACTGACAAGACACCCTGACTTGTCGAAATTCGGCATGGCATTGTTTTGGGATACAAGACTGGAAAAAATTAACTGGATAAAAAATAAGGAGTGGGTAATTCAGCGCGTATTTGAATATGGAAACCGTCAGGAAATAGAGGAAATCATCCGGTTTTATGGCAAAGAAACGATACAAACTGTATTGCGGAACATACACAGCGAATGGAAAAAAGAAACAAGAGAAAGAAACTTTAAAGAATTTGTATAATGAAACTTCATTATGAAACCGTATCGCCCCAATTAGTCCGTTGCCTGAAAACGATTCAACAATCTGATGTATTCAAAGACTTTAACTTGGTTGGTGGAACGTGCCTAAGCCTTCAATTAGGACATAGGCGCTCTATAGATATAGATTTGTTTACGGACATAGACTACGGAAGCATGAATACGGCAGCCATGAAGCTTTTCTTGCAAGAAAACTTCCCATATTCAGAAAATTTGGACAGTTTAGACCAACCGGCTTTGGGATATACCGTCCGCATTGGCGAGTCTCAGAATGATTGTATAAAGGCTGACTTTTTTTATACTGAAAACTTTATCTTCCCTCTCAAATATACAGACGAAATAAGACTTGCAGATATAAGAGAGATTGCAGCGATGAAAATAAAGGCAATCGCACAGGAGGAACCCCGGCAAAAAGACTTTTGGGATATTTATGAACTCAGTAACACCTATAGTCTGGAAGAAATGATAGAATGGGCGATGATGCGTGACGGATGGAGCTTTACGAAACAAGATATCAAAGCCGGATTTGAAAGAATCTTTGATGTCAAGGAATGTCCTGAAGGAATAGACTGTTATAGGGGATATGCGTGGGAACTTATCGGTATGGATCTAAAGATAGCTGCAGAGGAATATTTTAGTCAGGAGAAAGACTAAAATACTGCAAGAATAAGTGCTGTATCTGACAATAGAAGAATGAAATATGATACAGTCTCATTGTTGCGTCTATAAATGGGGAAATCTGAATAACAAAAACTCCTGACAGAACCTTTTGAAAAGTAACTGTCAGGAGTTTTTCTGTTATTTGTATAAGGCAGAATATTAATGGTGGAACAGACGTATGCCTGTAAACGCCATTGCAATGCCGTATTTGTCGCAAGTCTCGATAACATGGTCATCGCGTACGGAACCACCAGCCTGTGCAATGAATTCTACACCACTCTTGTGGGCACGTTCGATATTGTCACCGAAAGGGAAGAATGCGTCTGATCCAAGAACTACACCTTTCAGTGTGTCAAGCCATGCGCGTTTTTCTTCGCGGGTAAGAACTTCAGGCTTTTCTGTGAAGAACTGCTGCCATACTCCGTCTGCCAATACATCGTCGTGGTCTTCGCTTATGTAGATATCGATAGTATTGTCACGGTCTGCACGGCGGATTTTTTCAACCCAAGGCAAGTTCAATACTTTCGGATGCTGACGCAAATACCAGATGTCTGCTTTATTTCCTGCAAGACGTGTACAGTGGATACGGCTCTGCTGTCCGGCACCGATACCGATAGCCTGACCATCCTTGACGTAGCATACAGAGTTTGACTGAGTATATTTCAGAGTGATAAGCGCAATCATAAGGTCACGCTTTGCAGCATCTGTAAAGTTCTTGTTCTGGGTAGGTATGTTCTGGAACAAATCTTCGCCGTTCAGCTTGATTTCGTTTCTTCCCTGTTCGAAAGTTACACCGAATACTTCCTTAGTTTCGATAGGAGCCGGAACGTAGTCTGGCTCAATCTTGATTACATTGTAAGTACCTTTGCGTTTTGCCTTCAGGATTTCAAGTGCTGCATCTGTATATCCCGGAGCAATAACACCGTCTGAAACTTCGCGGTTGATGAAACGTGCAGTCTCTTCGTCGCAGATGTCGCTCAGAGCAATAAAGTCGCCGTAAGAAGACATACGGTCGGCACCGCGGGCACGTACATACGCATTAGCAAGTGGAGAAAGAGGAAGACCATCGACGAAATAAATCTTTTTCATAGTTTCGTCCAGTTCAAGACCGATGGCAGCACCGGCAGGGCTGACATGTTTGAAAGATGTTGCTGCAGGCATTCCTGTAGCTTCTTTCAGTTCTTTTACTAACTGCCATCCGTTCAGTGCATCAAGGAAGTTGATGTAGCCGGGGCGTCCGTTCAGGACTTCGATAGGCAGTTCCCCTTCTTTCATGAAAATACGTGCAGGCTTTTGGTTAGGATTGCATCCGTATTTCAGTTCAAGTTCTTTAGCCATAATTATTTCTTGTTTATGAATTCTGTTACAAAAATACGGTTTTGTCCGCTGTTTTCCTATATGGTTTTGATTTTTTTGTAATTTATATGTATGAATGGTATGAAATTATGTGTTACCTTTACAGTGCTTAAATTATATATATAAGGATTATGATAGACGAACTGATAGAATTCAACAAATCTTTTGTTGAAACTAAGGGATATGAGAAATTTCTTACAACTAAATATCCTGACAAGAAAATAGCTATTGTGACGTGTATGGATACACGCCTTATAGAGTTGCTTCCTGCTGCCTTGGGGCTTAAGAATGGTGATGTGAAGATTGTTAAGAATGCCGGAGGAACAATTACGCATCCTTTTGGTAGTGCCATGCGAAGCCTTCTGGTTGCTATTTATGAACTCGGTGTGGAGGAAATTATGATTATAGGACATACGGACTGTGGCGTGCAGCATATGGACAGTGATGTGATGCTTGCGCATATGCGTTCACGCGGGGTGTCGCAGGATCATATTGAGATGATGGAGTATTGTGATGTGGATTTGCGTTCGTGGCTGAGTGGCTTTGATGATACAGAGGATGCCGTACGCAAAAGTGTTCATATTGTAAGACACCATCCTCTGATGCCGGCAGAGGGTATAAGGGTGAGGGGATTCATTATGAATTCTGTTACAGGAGAACTAACGGAGATAGAATCTGACTGATATAATAAAAAAAGGTTGGGGCATTACAGCTCCAACCCATCCAATAACTGTATATAAAGGCTTATTGCCTCTTCTATTTCATTTATCATGATATATTCGTCGGCCGTATGCGAACGTGATGATTTGCCCGGACCTATTTTCACGGAGGTGAATGGCATTAGTGCCTGGTCGGAAAGGGTAGGCGAACCGAATGGAGTTTTTCCAAGTGCCACGGCACGTTTTACGATAGGATGATCCGGAGATATACTGGAAGAATTTAGTCTGAACGATCTTGCCTTTATCTCGCTTCCTATATTTTTCTTAATTTCTTCGAAAAGAGCTTCGTTTGAATAGCATTCGTTGCTGCGTATGTCTACCACTATGCTGCATGTGTCCGGAATTACATTATGTTGTGTACCGGCATTGATTTGTGTAACTGTCATTTTAACCGGTCCTAAAAGAGGTGATTCCTTTTCGAACTTGTGTGTGCGGAACCATTCTATATCAGGAAGGATTTTGTATATGGCATTGTCGCCTTCTTCGCGTGCTGCATGTCCAGAACGTCCATAGGCCGTGACATCGAGTACCATTAAACCTTTCTCAGCTATGGCCGGATTCATCTCTGTAGGTTCGCCCACTATGCCCAGTGTAATGGGGGGTAGCTGTGGAAGCACACTTTCGATACCGTTTTTGCCTGAAACTTCTTCTTCGCATGAAGCAAGGAATATCAGATTATATTTCTGCTCTGTAGCACTTAGGTGTTTGTAGACCTGGAATAACGATACTAACGATGCACCGGCGTCGTTGCTGCCTAAGCCGAACAGCTTCCCATTGTCTATTTTGGGAGTGAATGGTTGCTTGCGCCAACCGTTAACAGGTTTAACAGTATCTATATGAGAATTTAGAAGAATTGTGGGTTTTGAAGTATCGAACATGGGACTTATGCACCACACGTTGTTGCCCATTCGTCCGGTCATTATGCCGGATTCCTCTATATATGTCTGGAGGAAATCGGCTGCTGCGTCTTCCTCTCTGCTTATGGATGGTATTCCTATCAGAGACTGAAGCAGTGTTACAGCCTCAGATGTGTAATAACTTGTATCTGTCATCATATTTATTCTGATATTTTATGGCAAAGATATGTTTTATTTTAGTATATAGTAACAAAATTGTGGTAAAATAGAAAAATATAATTAACTTTGCGTATTAAGAATTCTAAATAAGTATATAAAATGGGCAAATCATTTTTGTCGGACCTTGTTTTCCGTCAAGCTAAGAAATACGGTGAAAGAGTAGCAATAAAGTATCGTGACTATTCTGTTTCGTCATGGATTTCTGTTTCGTGGAACAAATTTGCAGATAAAGTAAAGCGTGTATCCCGCGCAATGGTTGCACTGGATGTTAAGGAACAGGAAAATGTGGGTGTCTTCTCTCAAAATATGCCGGAGTGTTTTTATGTGGATTTTGGTGCTTATGCCACCAGAGTGGTTACAATTCCGCTATATGCCACAAGTTCTGAGGCACAGGTTCACTATATAGTTCAGGATGCATCTATAAGGTATATTTTCGTAGGAGAACAATATCAGTATGAAGTGGCAAGACGTGTACAGGGATTATGCAAGTCGCTGAAACAGATTATTATTTTTGACCATAATGTAAAGAAACTCCCTGGTGATACAAACTCGATTTATTTTGATGATTTCCTGAAGTTGGGTGAAGATGAATCGTTACAGCAGGAAGTGGACAGACGTACCGAAGCTTCCAGTCGGGATGATTTGGCAAATATCCTTTATACATCTGGTACTACCGGCGAATCCAAAGGGGTTATGCTCCATCATTCATGTTTCGAATTCGGAATTAAG
Organism: Bacteroides caecigallinarum; assembly: GCF_021531075.1. Lineage (GTDB taxonomy): Bacteria > Bacteroidota > Bacteroidia > Bacteroidales > Bacteroidaceae > Phocaeicola > Phocaeicola caecigallinarum_B. The sequence continues at coordinate 168,331 of NZ_JADYTJ010000001.1, forward strand.
GCTCATTACGGACGTCTGAAAACTCTATCTGATAAAGACGTAATAATGAACTTTTTACCGTTTACACATATCTTTGAGCGAGCATGGTCATATCTGTGTATAGACAGAGGCTGTACTTTGTGTGTTAACTTAAGGCCTACCGACATTCAGAAAACCATAAAGGAAATACGTCCTACGGCAATGTGTAGCGTTCCACGTTTTTGGGAGAAGGTGTATTCCGGAGTTATGGAAAAGATAAACGAAACTACCGGAATAAAAAAGAAGCTTATGCTTGATGCGTTAAAGGTGGGTAAGGAATATAATATAGATTGCCTTATGAACGGCAAAGAACCGTCGGCCATACTTAAAATGAAATACAAATTCTATGAAAAAACTATTTATAGCCTGTTGAAGAAAACTATAGGTATAGAAAATGGTAATTTCTTTCCAACGGCCGGTGCTGCCATACCGCCAAAAGTAGAGGAGTTTGTAAGATCGGTAGGTATAAATATGATAGCCGGATACGGACTTACTGAAACTACAGCTACTGTAACATGTCAGTGGATTGACGATTACAAAATAGGTTCGGTGGGAAGAGTGTTGCCAGGAGTTGAAATTAAAATAGGCGAGAATAATGAGGTCCTGGTAAAAGGAGAAACTGTAACAAAAGGGTATTATAATAAGGAGGCTATAACAAAAGATTCGTTTACTGCCGACGGATGGTTCCACACGGGTGATGCAGGTTATATAGAAGATGGACGACTGTACCTTACTGACCGTATAAAGGATTTGTTCAAGACATCCAACGGTAAATATATAGCTCCGCAGGCTATAGAAACAAAACTGGTAGTAGATAAATATATTGATCAGATTTCAATAATAGCAGACCAAAGGAAATATGTGTCTGCCCTTATTGTGCCAGAGTATTCGCAGGTGAAAGCTTATGCAGAAAGTAAGGGTATAGAATATTCTGACATGAAGGATTTGCTTGCCAAGCCGGAAATCCAGGAATTATTCCGTATGCGTATAGATACATTGCAACAGGAATTTGCACATTATGAACAGATTAAGAAGTTTACATTGCTTCCGGAACCTTTCAGTATGGAAAAAGGTGAGCTAACTAATACTCTGAAAATAAAGAGACCTGTATTGATGAAAAACTATGCAGAGCAGATAGAGAAGATGTATGAAGAGTAACTTGGTCATTTTGTGATTTTTGACTAACTTTGTAGCCGCAAAAATGGAATAAGATGATTACAATAGAACAACTTAAGGATTTAAAGGAACGCACAGAAGCGCTTTACCGCTATCTGGATATTGAAAACAAGTTGGTACAGGTGGAGGAAGAACAGCTCCGCACTCAGGCACCTGGATTTTGGGATGATGCTAAGAAGGCTGAAGCTCAGATGAAGAAGGTGAAAGGAATTCAGGCATGGATTGACGGATATAAAGAAGTGAAGACTTTGGTAGACGAACTGGAATTGTCGTTCGACTTCTTCAAGGATGAACTTGTGACAGAACAGGAAGTGGATGAGGCATACAGTAAGGCCCTGGTAGCAGTTGAAGAGCTTGAACTGAAGAATATGCTTCGTTCGGAAGCTGACCAGATGGACTGTGTGCTGAAGATAAACTCTGGTGCAGGTGGTACTGAAAGCCAGGACTGGTCGTCGATGCTTATGCGTATGTATATGCGTTGGGCTGAAAGTAACGGATATAAACTTTCTGTAGCCAATCTGCAGGAAGGTGATGAAGCTGGAATCAAGACTGTTACGATGAATATCGAAGGACCTTATGCCTATGGATATTTGAAAGGAGAAAACGGAGTTCACCGTCTGGTACGTGTGTCGCCGTATAATGCACAGGGAAAACGTATGACTTCGTTTGCTTCAGTTTTCGTTACTCCTTTGGTGGACGATTCTATAGAAGTTACTATTGAACCGGCACGTATATCTTGGGATACTTTCCGAAGCGGTGGAGCCGGAGGTCAGAACGTTAATAAAGTAGAATCTGGAGTACGTTTGCGCTACCAGTATAAAGACCCATACACAGGAGAAGAAGAAGAAATTCTTATTGAAAATACAGAAACGCGTGACCAGCCTAAGAATAAGGAAAATGCAATGCGTCAGTTGCGTTCTATTCTTTATGATAAGGAACTTCAGCATCGTATGGAGGAGCAGGCTAAAGTTGAGGCTGGAAAGAAGAAGATAGAATGGGGCTCTCAGATACGAAGCTATGTGTTTGATGACCGTCGTGTGAAAGACCATCGTACTAACTTCCAGACATCTGATGTGAATGGTGTTATGGACGGTAAGATAGACGGATTCATTAAGGCTTATCTGATGGAGTTCTCGGATAGTGAGGCTTGATTTCTGATATTTTTTTGTGTTCTGTTTTTGGTTTTTATTAATTAAATAGTAATTTTGGGGTAAGTTAATATAAAAATATTTGCTATGAGCCAGAAACATAACATCAAAAGACAAAATTACGAGAAACGTCAAGAACAAAAGGCTGACAAAGTTTTTAAAATAGTATGCATCTCTCTTTTAGTTTTGGGAGTGCTATTGGCTGTTGCATATAGTGTGGCTGTCTGACTTTTCTAAAGTATAAATAAAGGCTGTCGGGTGTGAACATTATCCGGCAGCCTTTGTTCTATTTAATAACAGAGGATAAAAAAATATTACTGTCCGCTAAAGACGTGAATTCCCTCCCAACTTGCTGAAATAGATAAGTTGGGAGTTATTTTCATATCAGACAAGCCCCTCTTATGAGCTTATTACCTCCTTAGGTGGTGGTTCTGCTGCC
>NZ_JADYTJ010000170.1 GCF_021531075.1 Bacteroides caecigallinarum
TGCTAAGACAGCTAGGATGTTGGCTTGGAAGCAGCCATTCATTTAAAGAGTGCGTAACAGCTCACTAGTCGAGGAATTTGGCGTGGATAATAATCGGGTATCAAGTTGTCTGCCGAAGCTATGGAATCAATTATGATTGGTAGGGGAGCATTCCATTCGGCGTCGAAGGCGTGGCGCGAGCCACTCTGGAGCGTATGGAAAAGCAAATGTAGGTATAAGTAACGATAAAGGGGGTGGGAAACCCCCTCGCCGAAAGACTAAG
>NZ_JADYTJ010000171.1 GCF_021531075.1 Bacteroides caecigallinarum
CGCCTACAAGCGGTCGGAGCTCTGCAAAGAGTGACGGCGTGCCTTTTGCATAATGAACCTACGAGTTACCGTGTCCGGCGAGGTTAAGGGTCATGAGACCCGGATCCGAAGCGAAAGCGAGTCTGAAGAGGGCGTCAAGTCGGATGCGGTAGACGCGAAACCAAGTGATCTACCCTTGGCCAGGATGAAGTCTGGGTAACACCAGATGGAGGTCCGCACCAATAAGCGTTGAAAAGCTTCTGGATGAGCTGAGGGTAGGGG
>NZ_JADYTJ010000172.1 GCF_021531075.1 Bacteroides caecigallinarum
GTTACATCATGTCAAAGATCTTTTTTATGTGAAGGGTACGGAGTCGGACCGCTTTTCCGGGGCCAACCTTTGTCTCAGGCATCCCCTGCCTCCTGTATTTATATTATATTTATTATCTAAACAAACGCGTCTGTAGTACAAGAAGGACAAACCTTCTTAACGGTATCTCTCCAGAAAGGAGGTGTTCCAGCCGCACCTTCCGGTACGGCTACCTTGTTACGACTTAGCCCCAATTACCAGTGTTACCCTAGGGCGCTC
>NZ_JADYTJ010000173.1 GCF_021531075.1 Bacteroides caecigallinarum
TGATTTGGAGACAGATCAGCCGCAAGGCATGTATGAAGGTGCTGCATGGTTGTCGTCAGCTCGTGCCGTGAGGTGTCGGCTTAAGTGCCATAACGAGCGCAACCCTTTCTGCCAGTTACTAACAGGTTGAGCTGAGGACTCTGGCGGTACTGCCATCGTAAGATGTGAGGAAGGTGGGGATGACGTCAAATCAGCACGGCCCTTACGTCCGGGGCTACACACGTGTTACAATGGGGGGTACAGAAGGCAGCTTGCCG
>NZ_JADYTJ010000174.1 GCF_021531075.1 Bacteroides caecigallinarum
GATTTGGAGACAGATCAGCCGCAAGGCATGTATGAAGGTGCTGCATGGTTGTCGTCAGCTCGTGCCGTGAGGTGTCGGCTTAAGTGCCATAACGAGCGCAACCCTTTCTGTCAGTTACTAACAGGTAATGCTGAGGACTCTGGCGGTACTGCCATCGTAAGATGTGAGGAAGGTGGGGATGACGTCAAATCAGCACGGCCCTTACGTCCGGGGCTACACACGTGTTACAATGGGGGGTACAGAAGGCAGCTTGCCG
>NZ_JADYTJ010000175.1 GCF_021531075.1 Bacteroides caecigallinarum
AAGCTGCCTTCTGTACCCCCCATTGTAACACGTGTGTAGCCCCGGACGTAAGGGCCGTGCTGATTTGACGTCATCCCCACCTTCCTCACATCTTACGATGGCAGTACCGCCAGAGTCCTCAGCGCTATCTGTTAGTAACTGGCAGAAAGGGTTGCGCTCGTTATGGCACTTAAGCCGACACCTCACGGCACGAGCTGACGACAACCATGCAGCACCTTCATACATGCCTTGCGGCTGATCTGTCTCCAAATCATT
>NZ_JADYTJ010000176.1 GCF_021531075.1 Bacteroides caecigallinarum
TCATCGGTTTCTCATTTTTCATAGAGTATGATTTCTATATTTCCGTATTATCCCTATCTCCATGCTTTCAAGTAGTATAATCGGCTGTAGATGGCTTATGCCACTCTTATATTTTGATAATTTTTGTTATTACTGTCCGCTAAAAGTTCATACATCATTATAATGATAGGGCCGTCCTCCGATTTTGGAAGTCAGCCCTATTTTGGTTATCTTTGAGTCACCACACTAAAAGTTTAACCATGAGCAAAAGTAC
>NZ_JADYTJ010000177.1 GCF_021531075.1 Bacteroides caecigallinarum
CAGCAGAACCACCACCTAAGGAGGTAATAAGCTCATAAGAGGGGCTTGTCTGATATGAAAATAACTCCCAACTTATCTATTTCAGCAAGTTGGGAGGGAATTCACGTCTTTAGCGGACAGTAATAAATTTTTGTCTGTCATCTTCTGATTTTTGATTTTAGCACACATTTTCTTTATATTAAAAGCAATGGCAAAGAAGGCAAAGTCCATTGTGACCTTGTCTTTTCCAAAATGCCTGAACCTTTTGTATCC
>NZ_JADYTJ010000178.1 GCF_021531075.1 Bacteroides caecigallinarum
TTATTGGTGCGGACCTCCATCTGGTGTTACCCAGACTTCATCCTGGCCAAGGGTAGATCACTTGGTTTCGCGTCTACCGCATCCGACTCGACGCCCTCTTCAGACTCGCTTTCGCTTCGGCTGCAGGTCTCATGACCCTTAACCTCGCCGGACACGGTAACTCGTAGGTTCATTATGCAAAAGGCACGCCGTCACTCTTTGCAGAGCTCCGACCGCTTGTAGGCGCACGGTTTCAGGTACTATTTCACTCTT
>NZ_JADYTJ010000179.1 GCF_021531075.1 Bacteroides caecigallinarum
AGAGAACTATCGCTTTATGGACGAAAACGGAATAGAGGCGTATGTCAAGTACAATTTTTTTCATAAGGAGCAGAGAGCTGACAAATATGTAACAAATCCTTTCAAACAGGAAAACCTATATTATAATATTACTGTCCGCTAAAAGTTCATACATCATTATAATGATAGGGCCGTCCTCCGATTTTGGAAGTCAGCCCTATTTTGGTTATCTTTGAGTCACCACACTAAAAGTTTAACCATGAGCAAAAGTAC
>NZ_JADYTJ010000020.1 GCF_021531075.1 Bacteroides caecigallinarum
GGTTTGGATATCGTATCAGTCTTTTTTATAAGAATTGAATCGGATTTTATTGAATCTGTAAATATTGAATCAGATTTCACTGAATCAATACAAACAGAATCTTTTATAATCGTATCGTTAACCAGTTTAAAAATAGCTGTGTCATTCAATAATGAATCAATATCTATAATAGAATCAATAGGATTTTCCATGTATGATTTCTGAACCAAGAAATCCGTCACAGACATCCTGTTTGCCGGGAAAACAGCAAACAGATTATGAATAAATAAAGATGCCAATAAAAATAGAGCCGTCAATGTTTTCATTTTAATATTTTTGTGTTACAAACGATATGCAAAAATACAATATATTTCATTTATAGAATATTAAATACTATAGAATTATGTAATAGTAAAGCAAACTTATTGCACTATTTACAATGTTTTGACTTTTTATATCTTGACTTTCGGCTTTTTTTTATAATTTTGCACACTTGTAGAAATAGTTCTTATTGAATCAATTTTTTAAACATACATTATTGTGGCAGAAACAAAGTACATTTTCGTAACAGGTGGTGTTGCCTCCTCTTTAGGTAAAGGTATCATTTCATCTTCAATAGGTAAATTGCTGCAAGCAAGAGGCTACAGCGTAACTATCCAAAAGTTCGACCCGTACATAAACATTGACCCGGGTACTCTGAATCCGTACGAGCACGGAGAATGCTACGTGACAGTTGACGGACATGAAGCCGACCTTGACCTTGGACACTACGAACGTTTCCTTGGCATCCAGACAACAAAGGCTAACAACATTACTACAGGACGTATTTACAAAAGTGTAATCGACAAAGAACGTCGCGGTGACTATTTGGGTAAGACTATACAGATTATCCCTCATATCACTGACGAAATCAAGCGTAACGTTAAATTACTTGGAAACAAAAACCAGTTTGACTTCGTAATTACAGAAATAGGTGGTACAGTGGGCGATATCGAATCATTGCCATATCTTGAAAGTATCCGCCAGCTGAAATGGGAACTAGGCAGAAATGCTTTATGTGTTCACCTAACTTATGTCCCTTATCTTGCTGCTGCCGGCGAATTGAAAACCAAACCGACACAGCACTCTGTAAAAGAGCTTCAGTCTGTAGGTATCCAGCCTGATATTCTCGTATTACGTACAGAACATGAACTGAGCCTTGGATTGAGAAAGAAAGTAGCATTGTTCTGCAATGTTGACGAGAATGCTGTAATCCAGTCAAAGGATATGCCTACAATCTACGAAGTTCCTCTCCGCATGCAGGAACAGAAACTTGATGTTACAATTCTTGAAAAGATGGGATTGCCTGTAGGCGAAACACCTAACCTTGGTCCTTGGAAAGACTTCCTGAACCGCAGATACAACGCTACAGAAAAGGTAAGAATTGCATTGGTCGGCAAATACGATTTGCAGGATGCTTACAAATCTATTCTTGAAGCATTGTCACAGGCTGCTACTTACAACGACCGCAAGGCAGACATTCATTTCGTGAACAGTGAAAAGCTTACTGATGACAATATTGCCGAAGCTTTGAAAGACATGGACGGTGTTATCATCTGCCCGGGATTCGGACAGCGCGGTATCGAAGGTAAGTTCGTTGCTATCAAATATTGCCGTACACACAATGTTCCTACATTCGGTATTTGCCTTGGTATGCAGTGTATGGCTATCGAATTTGCAAGAAACGTACTTGGCTACGAAGATGCAAACAGCCGTGAAATGGACGAAAAGACTCCTCACAATGTTATTGACATCATGGAAGAACAGAAATCTGTTACTAACATGGGTGGAACAATGCGTCTTGGAGCTTATGAATGTGTACTCGACAAAGATTCAAAAGCATATGAAGCTTACCAGAGCGAACACATTCAGGAACGTCACCGTCACCGCTATGAGTTCAACAATGACTACAAGGAAGAATATATTAAGGCAGGAATGAAGTGTACAGGTATCAACCCTGAATCTGATTTGGTTGAAATCGTTGAAATACCTGCTTTGAAATGGTTTGTAGGTGTTCAGTTCCACCCAGAATACAGCAGTACGGTTCTGAAACCACATCCATTGTTCTTGTCATTCATTAAAGCAGCTATTGAAAAGTAATTAATAAACTACTAAGAAAAAATGGACAAAAACACGTTAGTAGGCTTCGTCCTGATAGGAGCTGTTATTATTGGTTTCGGAATATACAACACCCCTAATCAGGAAGAAAGAGCTCGTGCACAACATTATCAGGATTCTATACAGCAAGTTATCGAAGAGAAAGAAGAATTGATGAAGAAGCAGGAAGCAGCCGCTGAGCAAAAGGCTATGATGGTTGATTCCACTTCTATCTTCTTTAATGCTACAAAAGGAACTGAACAATTCATTACTTTGAGTAATGATCTTATTGATTTGACAATATCAAATAAGGGAGGACGTGTCAGTAAAGCTGTATTAAAGGAATATAAAGACCAGAAGAAAGAACCGCTTGTACTGTTCGACGATACTGATGCTTCGTTAAATATCGGATTTGAAGGTAAAAATGAAAATATCATGAGTAGCCAGATGTATTTCGAAGCTACAAACGTTACAGACAGCACAGTCACAATGAGACTGAACGCCGCAAACGGTGGTCATCTGGATTTCTGCTACAAGCTTATTCCAAACTCATACATGGTGAACTTTACGGTACAGGCTACAGGAATGCAGAATTTCTTCTCGCCTTCTGTCAAGACCATGACTATTGACTGGAAGCAGAGAGCACGCCAAATGGAGAAGGGTTATACTTTCGAACAGCAGTACACTTCTTTGACATACAAGCCTGTAGATGACAGCTTTGACAATCTTGACAAGGCTAAGGATGAAAAAGAATCCATCAAAGAAGTTCTTGACTGGGTAGCTTTCAAAAACCAATACTTCTCATGCGTGTTCATGGCTGAGAAAAATTTTGAGAATGCTACATTGGAATCGAAAATGGAACAGAAAGGCAGCGGCTACATGAAGAACTATCATGCAGATATGCAGACAGCTTTCGACCCGACCGGTGCTCAGCCAAGCAATTTCCAGTTCTATTTCGGTCCTAACCATTTCAAGACACTCCTTGCAAGCAACGATTTGAGTTTTGCTGACAAAGATCAGGAACTTGAAGATTTGGTTTATCTGGGATGGCCTATTATCCGTTGGATAAACCGCTGGTTCACAATCAACCTGTTCGACTGGCTGTCAAGTTGGGGATTGAGCATGGGTATGGTTATCCTGCTTATGACTATCATTGTTAAAATTCTGGTTCTCCCTACAACTTGGAAATCATTCATTTCATCAGCCAAGATGAGGGCACTGAAACCATACGTTGAGAAAATCAACCAGAAATATCCAAAGCAGGAAGATGCACTGAAAAAGCAACAGGAGACAATGGCACTTTACAGCCAGTATGGAGTAAGCCCGATGGGAGGATGTCTGCCTATGCTGCTTCAGACACCGGTTTTCATGGCATTATTCTTCTTCGTTCCAAATGCGATAGAATTGCGTCAGCAAAGCTTCCTTTGGGCTGATGACCTTTCTGCATACGATGACCTGATTAGCTGGAGTACTTCTATTCCTCTTCTCGGCAATCACCTGAGTCTGTTCTGTTTGCTGTTCAGTGTTACAACTATCATCAACCAGCTGATTATGATGAAACAGCAGAACATGGGCGACAACCCACAGATGGCAGCAATGAAATGGATGATGTACATCATGCCTGTGATGTTCTTCTTCATTTTCAACGAATATGCATCAGGATTGAGCTACTATTACTTCATCTCAAGTTTGATAGGTATCCTCACTACATGGATCATGTACAAGGTTACAGACGAGAAGAAACTCCTTGCACAGCTTGAAGCAAACAAGAAGAGTCCTTCGCAAATGAAGCAGAGCAGCTTGTTGTCAAGACTTGAAGCTCTTCAGAAAGAACAGGAACGCCTTCAAAAAGAGCGTCAGGAAAGAATGAATAAGAAATAATCATTATTCAACAATATAATATTGTCATTCAGGGGTAACTTTTTTTAATCTCTGGATGGCAATATTTTTTTATAGAATATCATAATATAAATATAATCATGAATAAAAACCTCATCACAATGACTGCCGCTACATTATTGTTAGCTACTTCAGCATGCGTAAGCACTGAAAAGTCAGCCGAAAATGAAGCCTCAATTATCGGCAAACAGGAAATAAGCATTGAGAATGGACGACTTACTCCCGAGGCTCTTTGGGCAATGGGACGAATCGGTAGTTCTACAGTATCACCAGATGGTAAAAAAATAGCATACACAGTTTCATATTACAGTGTGAAAGAGAATAAAAGCCACACGGTTATCTATATAATGAATGCTGACGGCAGCGAAAACAAACTCCTGACGACAACATCTGCAAGCGAATACGAACCGGCGTGGATTAAGAATGGTGAGAAACTGGCTTTTCTGTCAAACGGTCAGATCTGGGAGATGAATCCTGACGGAACAGGACGCAAACAACTGTCTGATTATGAAGGAGGAATAGACGGATTCAGTTTCTCTCCGGACGGAAGCAAAGTTCTATTCATTTCGCAGGTGAAATATGGAGAACGTACAGTGGACAAATATCCTGACCTGGACAAAGCTACAGGTATGGTGATAGACGACTTGATGTACAAACACTGGGACGAATGGGTACAGACAATTCCGCATCCCTTCGTTGCCGATTTTGACGGTAATAAAGTAGGTGCGGCCACTGATATAATGGTAAGCGAACCTTTCGAATCCCCTATGAAACCTTTTGGCGGAATAGAACAGCTGGCATGGAGCAACGATTCAAAACAGATTGCATATACATGCCGCAAGAAGACCGGACTTGAATACTCAATTTCTACTGATTCTGACATCTATCTTTACAATATAGAAAGCAAAGAAACAAGAAACCTCTGCAAAGAAGATGCAACAGACAAGAACATGGGATATGACACAAATCCTCAGTTCTCGCCTGACGGAACTATGATAGCATGGCAGAGCATGGAACGCGACGGATATGAAAGTGACCGCAACCGTCTTTGCGTAATGAATCTTGCAAACGGAAAAAAATCATACGTAACAGAATCATTCGAATCGGGTGTTGATACATACTGTTGGGCTAATGACAGCAAGACGCTCTACTTCACTGGTGTATGGCACGGTACTAGCATGATTTACAGCACCAACCTCAATGGTGAAGTGAACAAGCTGACCGACGGCATGTACGACTATGTCTCAGTAGCATTACTCAATGACGGGCAGCTATTGACCAAACGTCACTCTATAAGCGAGGCTGACGAGCTTTACACTGTAGCACTTAATGATAACAATAAAGTAAGCCGTATCACTAAAGAAAACGACCACATATTCAGTCAGCTTAGAACCGGCAAGGTAGAGCCAAGGTGGACAAAGACTGTCGATGGCAAACAGATGCTCTCATGGGTTATATATCCTGCTGATTTCGACCCAAATAAAAAATACCCTACACTCCTTTTCTGCCAGGGAGGTCCTCAAAGTCCTGTAAGCCAATTCTGGAGCTACAGATGGAACTTCCAGATTATGGCAGCAAACGACTATATTATCATAGCTCCTAACCGCCGTGGTCTTCCGGGCTTCGGCATGGAATGGCTTGAAGATATAAGCACGAACTATGGAGGACACTGTATGGATGACTATCTGAGTGCAATAGACGATATAGCAAAAGAGCCATACGTAGACAAAGACCGTCTGGGTTGCGTCGGTGCAAGTTTTGGCGGATATTCTGTATACTGGCTTGCAGGACACCATAACAAACGTTTCAAGGCATTCATAGCTCACGACGGTTTTTTCAACATGGAACAGCAGTATCTCGAAACAGAAGAACTTTGGTTCACAAACTGGGATCTCGGAGGCGCATACTGGGAAACTGAAAATCCTGCGGTAAAACGCAGCTATGCCAACTCACCCCACCTGTTTGTCGAAAAATGGGATACTCCTATCCTATGCATACATGGCGAAAAAGACTATCGCATCCTCGCATCACAGGGAATGGCAGCCTTTAATGCAGCCAAGCTGAGAGGAGTTCCTGCACAGCTTCTTGTTTTCCCTGACGAAAACCACTGGGTACTGAAACCACAGAACGGAGTTTTGTGGCAGAGAACATTCTTTGCATGGTTGGACAAATGGTTAAAGAAATAACATTATGATACAACAAGTTGAGTTTTCATTAACCCCAAAAAGAAAAGGGTTCCATCTTGTGACGCAAGAAATTATGAAGAATCTACCTACTCTGCCGGAGCAGGGAATTCTAAACCTTTTCGTCAAGCACACCAGCTGCGCACTTAGCATAAACGAGAATTATGACCCTAGTGTACGTGCCGATATGGAACAGATTTACAATCGCCTTGTAAGGACAAACGAGCCATATTACAGCCACATAGACGAAGGCGAAGACGACATGCCCAGCCATGCCAAATCAAGCCTTACAGGTGTTTCGCTCACTATACCTATCAGTAACGGACACCTCAACCTTGGAACCTGGCAGGGAATATACCTTTGCGAATTCAGATATTCGGGAGGAGCAAGAAAGATTGTTGCTACAATAATATCATAATTATTAAAAAAAGCCGTACCTACCTCTTTATCTAAAAAGAGGACTTGATACGGCTCTTTTATTTTCTATTTTATTGTTTGCTGCAAATTATCATTAAATGTCAATGCCTGTCACTTCTCGAAAACAAGTTTACCGAAAAACTCCGGACAGTGGAAACAGGGTTGAGGCAAATCTATCGGACTCCAGGAAAGAAAATGCGGAGTTGTCAGCAAATCGCCACACTTATAGAAATTACCTCTCAACGTCATTCCGGACAGGTCTTTTATATCATGATTGAATAATGAAGTGACAGGAATAATCAGCGAAAGTTCCCATGAACACTCACCGATGCGTTCATCAAAAGGTTCTCTACCCAATGAAGACCATCGCTTGACATTGGTAAGCACACTTTCCGGAGCATGGTGTCTGTCACCCTTTATGCCGAAGTTCACAAGCAATGTTCCGGCACAGTTACATTCAAAATTATAATAATCGTTTTCATCTTCAGCACATACAAAAAACTCACAACATGAATCTTCCCATACCCTACCCTGATCTGCAGGAGCAACAGCCCTTACACTGGCCTCTGTTACTCTATAGTTAACCAATATGAAATCACCTGTATGTGCAACTCTGAACTTAACATCAGGACAATACGGATAATCCGGCCAGTTTACTATATCTATTTTATTATACTCCACTGAAGCATCATCCATCAGCCTACTCACATACTCAGCCGAAGATACAGTACGTGCAATTTTCTTTACGGTAATTTTTTTCATTATTTCTTAAGCTTAAACATTTGGTACGATGTAAATATACTAAAAAAATCCGAATACAAGCTCTTGATTATTCAAGAATTTTATATTCGGAAATGTAATTATGAAAATTATTTCTTTTCTTTTAAACTAATATCATCTCTTATCCCAAAAACTTGGAGCAAACATCAGCAATATACCGAACAATTCCAAACGCCCTATAAGCATCAGGAATGACGACACCCACTTTGCAGCATCAGGAAGAGCACTCCATGAGTATGCCGGTCCGAAACTGCCGAAACCAGGACCTACGTTACCGATACTTGATATTGCTATTCCCATAGCTTCTGGCATATCAAGCCCTAAAACCATAAATACAAACCAGCCTACAAAAGTACATATTATATAAAGCATGGCAAACGTAGTTACAGTAGATATAGTAGACGAAGACACCGAATGCCCGTTTACCTTCACTGGCAATACTGCACGCGGATGCATAAGCCTGTCAAACTCATTCTTTACATTCTGCAGGATTATCAGAAGTCGCATAGATTTCACTCCACCGGCCGTAGAACCAGTACATCCTCCTGCAAACATTATATATACAATAAGGATAATAGTAAAATGAGGCCATGTAGAATAATCATCTGTTGCATATCCGCAAGATGTATGTATCGTTACAACCTGGAAAAATGCTCGACGGAAAGCCAGTTCAAGTCCATATCCCTTGATGAAATATAATGCCAGTGTTATTATTCCTGTAACTATCCCCACAGAAAGGAGGAAACATCTTGTTTCGACATCTTTCAACCACAACATTGGCTTACCTTTGAAAATAAGGAAATATAGAGAATAGTTTATAGCAGAAAGCATTGTAAAAATAGTTATTACATATTCTATGAATGCCGAATCCCAATAAGCTACACTATTCTGCTTGGTAGAAAAGCCACCGGTTGCCGTAGATGTAAATGAATGACATACTGCATCAAAAATACTCATGCCCCCTACCCACAGCAAAACAGCTTCGGCTATGGTAAGAACAAGATATACCATCCACAATCCTTTTGCCATCTTACTTATTTTAGGATGTATCTTGTCATGGTTCACACCAGTTGCTTCTGCCGAGAAAAGAACCTGATTTCCCACACCGAAAATAGGCAATATTGCTATTGTAAAAAACACTATACCCAATCCACCAATCCATTGTGTGAAACTTCTCCAGAATAACATACCTTTAGAGAGAGATTCTATATTGTCCAGTATAGATGCACCTGTTGTGGTAAATCCTGACATGGTTTCGAAGAACGCATCCGTAACAGAGGGAATACTACCGCTTATATAAAAAGGCAGCATACCGAACAATGTAAAGAAAAGCCACGTAAATGCAACGATGCAATATCCGTCTCTTCGCGAGAGACTTTTATCGGCATTCTTTCCCAGAAAAATCAATAAACTACCTACACAGAAATTTATCAACAACGAATATACAAAATATATATAGTCGCTTTCATTATATAAAAGGGAAACCAATGTGCACACCAAAAACATCATACCCTCAAGATAGAGCAGTATGCCAAGAATCCTGAAAATCATTTTACGATTCAACAGGCTATGACCGCGACCGGTCTCAACATGCATTTGCGAACTGATGAAGTCTTCCATACGTTATAAATTAAAAAAGAGGCCATTCAAGCCTCTCTCTTCCGTCGGGGTACCAGGATTCGAACCTGGGACCCCCTGCTCCCAAAGCAGGTGCGCTAACCGGACTGCGCTACACCCCGAAATTTATATATCAATATAAGATTATATCTTCTCAGTTCTGTCGGGGTACCAGGATTCGAACCTGGGACCCCCTGCTCCCAAAGCAGGTGCGCTAACCGGACTGCGCTACACCCCGAAATTTTATAAATCGTGAAGATACATCTTTTTCATCTTGTCGGGGTACCAGGATTCGAACCTGGGACCCCCTGCTCCCAAAGCAGGTGCGCTAACCGGACTGCGCTACACCCCGAAGATGTTTTGTTCTTGCATTGAAAATTTCTTTTACCTTGTCGGGGTACCAGGATTCGAACCTGGGACCCCCTGCTCCCAAAGCAGGTGCGCTAACCGGACTGCGCTACACCCCGAAGGCGTTTTTCTCAAATGCGGTGCAAAGATAGATGTTTATTTTTAATTAAGCAATATGTTGAACTATATTTTTTCATTTTTTTGCTTAAAAGATATATATACCACATCTTTGCACATCCACATTATCAGTCACGATGTGAAATTTTCTTTCTCTTAGAATATGCAATCAGCTATATTTCACATAAATAGGCTGTCTAGGAGTACCTACGTTCGATATCACTTTCATTTCCTGCAGTTGTCTAAGTGTTCTCAAAGATTTGGACTTTGTAAATCCTGTAACCTTCTCAAAATCCGGTCTACGCATAAAATCTTTTTTCTGGAAATACTCTTCCACCCTTTCAAGAACATCATCATAACTCAACTTGTCAGAATGTCTGGAACTTTCCACCAAACGTTCGAAAGTTACAACCTTCAATTTCTCCGAAAATTCTTTTTCCGGAGTGAAACGAATATTCTTCACCTTTATATCTGACGCTGAAACATGTTTCGGATTTACATCGGAAGAACATTTCAAACCGAGACTGAAATGCCCCAGTCCATCAAGGTGTACCGAATAGCCATTGCTTAAAGCCTCACACATTTCCTGGCTTAAAGCGGTAAGAACAGCTGCTACATCGGCAGGTGCAACTGTACATTTCTTGTTAATTGACTCACGAAGATTCTTTGTTGTTATCACATCTTTTGTAATGACCTTGGCATGAAGTTTTGGAACCGATGCTCCTTCTTTCTCAGGATTCTCATATAAATCAAATTTTATAGCCATAATAATATTTTTAAAGTTTATACATAAAAACTGGCATAAATAACTGATATAAATTAGCGTTACACGTTCGTGTGACGACAGTTACACGAACGTGTGACTATAGTAACACCCGGGTGTAACGATAGTGACACAAACGTGTAACGGTAAAAATACTTCATTTTTTCAATATTACAATTTTACAAGCCGGATAATTTGTCTTAAAAATCCACAAAACCATTCAAGCAGAAAAAATTCACCAACTATCTCACGAAATTCGCCTTCTTACTTTTTATCACTTTTATACACAAAATATCATCTAAAAATTTTGCATATACATAGAATTTCATATCTTTGCAGATAAGAAAACATTTCATTTTGTCAGACCTTAATATTTTGAATTATGAATATCAATCAAATCATGGCTTCACTGGAAGCTAAGCATCCCGGTGAATTGGAGTACCTGCAAGCTGTAAAAGAAGTATTGCTATCTATTGAAGATATATATAATCAGCATCCTGAATTCGAAAAAGTTTCATTGATAGAACGTCTGGTGGAACCGGACAGAATAATAACATTCCGAGTACCTTGGGTTGACGACAAGGGTAAGGTGCAGGTAAATATAGGTTACAGAGTACAGTTTAACAATGCGATAGGCCCTTACAAAGGCGGTATACGTTTCCACGCATCAGTAAACCTTTCAATCCTTAAGTTCCTGGGATTTGAACAGACATTCAAGAATGCTCTTACCACACTGCCAATGGGTGGCGGCAAAGGTGGTTCCGACTTTTCTCCACGTGGCAAGAGCGACGCCGAAATAATGCGTTTCTGCCAGGCTTTCATGCTTGAATTATGGCGTCATGTAGGCCCTGACATGGATGTACCGGCAGGCGACATAGGTGTAGGCGGAAGAGAAGTGGGCTATATGTTCGGTATGTACAAGAAACTGACTCACGAATTTACAGGTACATTCACAGGCAAGGGACTGGAGTTCGGAGGTTCGCTAATCCGTCCTGAAGCAACCGGATTCGGAGGACTGTACTTCGTGAAACATATGCTCGACAAGAAAGGCATTGACATAAAGGGAAAGACAGTTGCCATCTCCGGTTTCGGAAACGTAGCCTGGGGAGCAGCAACTAAAGCTACCCAACTGGGAGCCAAAGTTGTGACAATATCAGGACCTGACGGTTATATATACGATCCGGACGGAATAAGCGGCGAAAAGATTGACTATATGCTTGAACTGCGTGCTTCGGGCAACGATATAGTGGAACCATATGCCGAAAAATTCCCTGGCTCTAGATTCGTTCCAGGACGTCGTCCGTGGGAAGTTAAGGTGGATATTGCACTTCCTTGTGCAACACAGAATGAATTAAATGGCGAAGATGCTGGAAATTTGATAAAAAATTCCGTACTTTGCGTCGGAGAAATTTCGAACATGGGATGTACTCCTGAAGCAATAGATGCTTTCATCGAAAACAAGATAATGTATGCACCCGGAAAAGCTGTTAATGCAGGCGGTGTAGCAACATCAGGTCTTGAGATGAGCCAGAACGCAATGCATATGAGCTGGAGTGCGGAAGAAGTGGACGACAAACTCCATCAGATAATGCACAACATTCACGAACAGTGCGTGAAGTACGGCACTGAAGCGGACGGATACGTAAATTATGTGAAAGGTGCAAATATTGCAGGGTTCATGAAAGTGGCTCATGCAATGATGGCACAAGGAATAGTTTAAAATTAAATCGTTTGATTTAAGATATCTCGTTTAGTTGTATTTGTATTTTGTATTGTAGCTTGCGCTGCCCGCCTGTGAAGGTATGGCAGCGTTTTTTTATATCTATATCAATATTTTAGGCAACCGGTAAGAAATTTTCAGAATATGTTATATAAAAAACAAAAAATAATTATTTTTGCAAACGAACATAAAAAAAATCTTACGTCATAAAACCTACGTAAACGCATTTCAAATGGAAACACATATAATATAAAATAATATTGGAATGAAAACAAGATTTTTACTTATCATCAGCACCATTTTATCAGTAGCTGCATGTACAAAAGAGAATTTAACGGAAAACACAACCGGGGATACAACAAATGTAGTTATAACCGGCAACTCCATGAACGGTTTTTATAATGATAAATCAAAAGCTTACACCATAAGCAATATTCCTGAAGAAGAATCAATACTGTTCTATAGCACAGGAGGCATTAAGGCGGATGGAGATATACTGAAATACAACGAAGGAGTATGGACAGGATTAAAAGATAACAAGTGGCATATGGACGAAGGTGAAGCACATATAATGGCCTATTACCCGGTAATAAACAACGACAATCTATACGACACTAACGGAGAGTTGAAAGACTTGGTATACTGCAAGACTACTGCTCAACCCGGGAAAAGCATTAACCTGACATTCAGCCATATCTTCTCAAAAATAGTTTTCAATATAGAAAAAGGATTGAACGATACCATAAAAAAAATAAATGTAAATATCCCTCTGAAAATTGAGAATTTCGATCTGTACACCGGCGAATATTCATTCTACGAAAATCAAAACGAAAACATATCTTTTGAAAAAAATGAAAAAGGTGTATACGAGTTCTTTGTTCCGGCATCGGACAATATGACTGTCTCATTCGAAATAGTATGTCCTAACATAAGCCAGACAAGCACAATCGGGAATAAAATATACAATGCAGGATATGAATATGTATGCAACATAAGCAAACGCAGCAGTAAGGGTATATACACGAAAGAGGATTTCATTGCATTTACTCACCTGATAAACGGCGAAACAGAATACAACGGAATAAAATTAGAGGATTTATATGTCCTGGAAAATGGCGTAAGGGTTTTCAACCTCTATAAGGATCTGAATTTCACTGATGGAGAATCTGCTTTGATAAGGAGAATTGCAGATAGAGGAAAAGAATTTAACGATGTTTTTGATGGAAATAATCATTCGATCAATAATCTTACGCTGCCGCTTAATAACAGAGATACATATATAGGACTATTCGATAAAACAACTGTAAATTCCTGCATAAAGAATCTTACTTTAGTAAACTGCAGGATAATTGACAACAATTATGAATATTGTGCACTTTTGACCGGTTCAAACAAAGGAATAATAGAAAACTGCCATATAATAGGCGGAAGTATAACAAACACAAAAAATGTTAGATTTGCAGGTTTTACATATTATAATGCCGGATATCTGGTTAACTGCAGCATATCAGGGTTCAATATAGGAAATACCTATGGTACTTTGGGGTGCCTGACACATCAGAATGATAAAGACATAATTAACTGCAGAATTACTAATGATTTAAATAGACATCCCGAAGGAGCGACCAGTTCAGTTACTACAATAACAAACAATGGCAATATATATAATGTGTTTGTAGAGAAGTATATATCATCTTTGTGGGGAGTTTGTAATGTAAACAAAAGAACAGGTCAATTCTACAACTGCATTATCCCAAACTACTATTCATCACAATATATTAAAGATAATAACAATCCAAACGCATCTCCTTCCACGGGAATATATTTTTATGAATATACAGCAGAAGAATATCAGACCATAGCAGACAAACTGAATAACTGGATAGACAATGAAGGAAAGAATAATTATCCACAATTCACATTCAGAAGATGGAAAACTGACGATTCGCAAAAAGTAATATTTGAATAAAAGACTTATTATGTTTTTTTAGAGACAAAAATCTTACATCTTGACATAATTATTGTACTTTTGCGACATAATAAAAACAAGTACAAAAATGAATAAGAATAAATCTCTGATAATTATAATAGTAGTCCTGGCCATAATCATAGCAGGAGTATCGTTCTTTGCCTTCCATCAGATGCAGCAGAACAAGGAAATGTCCGAACTGTTTGCCATAGAAAAAATGGAAATGGAAAATGAGTACAGCACATTTGCCACACAGTATGACGAACTGCAGATTCAGATAAACAACGACTCGCTAAGAGAAAAACTTGAAAGCGAAAAGCTGAAGACACAAAGACTGCTTGAAGAACTGCGTCAGGTCAAGACCAGCAACGCAGCGGAAATCATGAGACTGAAAAAGGAACTGAAAACCGTAAGGGCAGTGCTGAGAAGTTATGTGATACAGATTGACTCGCTGAATAAAATCAATGCAGCATTGCAGGAAGAAAACAAAGCTGTAAAAAGCAAGTATACTGCTGCAACAAGAGAAATCTCAAATCTTTCGAAAGAAAAGGAATCACTCAACAAACAAGTCACTCTGGCATCGCAACTTGACGCCACAAACATTGTGACAGAACCGCTGAACAAGCGTAACCGCGAAGCTAAAAGAGCAAAGGACGTGAAGAAACTTGCTATTTCGTTTACAATAGTAAAGAACATAACTGCCAAGACTGGAAACAAAACCGTGTACGTAAGAATAGCAAAACCGGATAATGAAGTTCTTACAAAAAGCGAATCAAACAGATTTGCATACGAAGACAGGGAGATTTCTTATTCTATAAAGAAAATGATAGAATATACGGGAGAAGAACAGACTGTAACTGTATATTGGGATGTGGAAGAATTCATGCCATCAGGAACGTATAGAGTTTATGTCTTTGCCGATGGCAATATGATAGGACAAAATTCGTTTACACTGAAATAAAAGAAACAGTATAACCACATGCACAGCAACATGAAAAAATTATTATATGGAATAATGGGCGGACTAGCAACAGCCGCCCTTGTTTCTTCATGTGGAGAAGACCGCTCCGGAGAATACTATGCGCTTATAACCACACAGACATGGATGTACGAAACCATGCAGAAGGAATATCTGTACTATCAGGACATACCGGACAAGAAATCATTGAACTTTTTCAAAAAGCCAAGTGATTTCCTATCGTCAATGGTTTCATCGAAAGACAAAAAGTCCGGTTCCACTTTTTCACATATAGATTCTGTTTATGTAAACACCAGAAGTACATCGCAAACTCCTACCTTCGGTTTCGAGGGAACAATGGTTAGAGCAAATAACGGTTCGTATGGAATAAGGGTATTGTATACGCAGGAAAACTCGCCTGCCAAAGAAGCAGGACTGGAAAGAGGCTCCATAATTATTGCAGCAAACAATAAAAAAATAAACAGTTCAGACCTGTTCTACATCACGGCTCCACAAGAGGCTTACCTGTTCACATTGGGAAAACTTAACGACAAGGGATTCGACACACTGCAAACGGTGCAGATGCCTGCTCCAAGAATAGTGGAAAACAATAATCTGTATAAAAAGGATATTTTGGAAGTAGGCGGAAAGAAAGTGGCATACGTGATGTATAATGAATTCGGAAACGATGACACACAGAAACTGAACGACCTGTTCTACCAACTTTCGCAAGAGGGAGTGAACGATATAGTTCTGGATTTGAGATACAATCCGGGAGGATATGTCACTACCGCACAGCTGATTTCAACAAACCTTGCACCACAGGAAGCAATAGGAAACACTTTCCTGAAAATGACACATAATGATATCATCAACAGGACTGACGTTCTGAACTTCGAGGAATCCATGCTGGCAAATGTTACACCTATAAACTATGAGAACCTTTACATAATAACATCTGCCAACACTGCTTCGGCATCGGAAGTCGTGATAAACTGCCTGAAACCATATATGCCGGAAAGACTGATACAGGTAGGTACTGCAACGTTTGGGAAAAACGTAGCACAACAACTATTTACCGATGAAGTACAGGCTCCTATGCTTGAATTCTGGCTGACCAACAGTCTGCTAAGCAACGCCGAAGACTTCAGCGACTATTATACAGGCGGACTGAAACCTGATTTCGAAATTGCAGAAAACTTTAAGGGAGAACTGGGAGAACTGGGTACAGAGCAGGATTCTCTTATGATTCCTATTCTAAAGCACATAGAAACAGGAAGTTTCCCTACTACAGAAACTACTGAACCTGAATCAAGAAGCATCGACAGGAAACAACATCTTAATAATTCAATAAACCTTAAACCAAAATTGGCCATAATAGAATAAAAAACTGTAAATCTTTTCAACAATATACTTTGTTTTTTTGTTATTAAGACATATATTTGCAATGTTGCATAAACAACCAAACAATAAAACATTTCATTTGGTATGAAAAGACTTTTAAGTTTAATCCTATTGGCCGGAATAACGATCAACGGTTTCAGCCAACGCATCCTGTCACTGGACAGTTGCAGAAACCTTGCTATCCAAAACAACAAGGAACTGCGTATAGCACAGGAGAAAATAAATGCTGCTCATTATAACAGAAAAGCTGCATTTACAAATTATTTGCCTAAATTCGACATTATGGCAACCTACATGCGTACGCAAAAGGAAATTTCATTGCTCAGCGACGAGCAGAAAAATTCAATCAGTAACATAGGTACAGCAACAGGAGCACAGTTGCAACAACAATTTCAGCAAATTGCTGCATCCAATCCTGCATTAGTACAAGCCATTATGAATGATCCTAAACTTGCACAAATTGCAGGTATATTCCCAGATATAATTCAAGGAATAGGACAAGGTCTTAACGGAGTGGGCCAAGGACTTGTAGATGCTTTCCGTACAGATACGAGAAACATGTTTGCAGGTGCCGCTACCCTAACCCAGCCATTATTCATGGGTGGAAAAATAATCGCTTACAACAAGATAACTAAATATGCCGAACAGCTTGCACAGATGCAGCATGCCACAGGAATGGAAGACCTTATCCTGAATACGGACAAGGCTTATTGGCAGGTGGTTTCTTTGGTAAACAAGAAAAAGCTGGCTGAAAGTTATCTGAAACTGCTGGAAACTCTCGACTCGGACATAGACAAGATGGTGGCCGAAGGTGTGGCAACAAAAGCAGACGGCCTCAGCGTGAAAGTGAAAAAAAACGAAGCTGAAGTAACATTGCTAAAGGTGGAAAACGGATTGAGTCTGTCGAAAATGGTACTGTGCCAGATATGCGGTCTGCCACTAGACACTGATATATCGCTGGCAGACGAGAATATGGAAAACCTTGCATTACCTAATTTATACACAGAAAGTAATGTTAACACTGCACTGGAAAACAGACATGAACTTAAGAGTCTTGAACTGGCTTCGCAAATTTACAGACAGAAAGTAAATGTGGTACGCTCGGAGTTTCTTCCGTCGCTGGCACTTACAGCAAACTATGCGGTAACAAATCCGGCACTTGTGAACGGATTTGAAAACAAGTTCAGAGGTTTCTGGGCTGCCGGAGTGGTACTTAAAATCCCGGTATTCCACTGGGGAGAAGGTATCTACAAGGTAAGGGCCGCCAAAGCAGAGGCTAACATAGCAAGATACCAGCTGGAAGATGTAAAGGAAAAAGTGGAACTTCAGGTTACACAAAGTTCATACAAAGTGAACGAAGCAACCAAACAGCTTCACATGGCAGAACAGAACATGGATAAGGCTGAAGAAAATCTCCGTTTTGCCACTCTTGGTTTCAAGGAAGGCGTGATACCTACAAGCAATGTACTCGAGGCACAGACTGCATGGCTTTCTGCACAATCGGGCAAAATAGATGCTCAGATAGACATGAAAATGAGCGAACTGTATTTACAAAAATCAATGGGAACATTAAAATAATAAAAAGATATGGCTGATAAATCACAACACAGCAACGTTTTGCTGGCTTTTTTTACATTGGTGGCTGCTATTGTCATCGTTAGCATTATTGGATTCTTCACTCTGGGTAAAGGACCTGAAATAATCCAGGGACAGGCTGAGGCTACTGAATACAGGGTTTCGAGCAAGGTTCCGGGACGTATACTGAAATATTTCGTAACCGAAGGCGATCAGGTTAAGGCCGGAGATACGCTTGCCATACTCGAAGCACCTGATGTGATGGCAAAACTGATGCAGGCTCAGGCTGCCGAACAGGCTGCGCTTGCCATGAACCAGAAAGCAAACAAAGGTACTCGTGCAGAGCAACTTCAGGCAGCATTCGAAATGTGGCAAAAGGCTAAGGCCGGACTGGAAATAGCAGAAAAATCATATACCAGAGTAAACAACCTGTACGAACAGGGTGTGATATCAGAACAAAAAAGAGATGAAGCAAAAGCTCAGTACGAAGCAATGAAGGCTACAGAAAAGGCAGCCAATGCACAATACACAATGGCAAAAAACGGTGCTCAGGCTGAAGATAAGGTGATGGCTGCTGCACAGGTGGAACGTGCAAAGGGGGCTGTGGCTGAAGTTTCGTCCTACATAAACGAAACGTATCTGGTAGCATCTGCCGACGGCGAAGTGACAGAGATTTTCCCTAAAGTGGGCGAACTGGTGGGCACTGGAGCCCCGATAATGAATGTGGCACAAATGGACGATATGTGGGTTACATTCAACGTAAGAGAGGACTTGCTTAAAGACTTCACTGTAGGTGGAGAAATAAAGGCGTATATTCCTGCTCTTGAAAAGGATGCCGTTCTGAAGGTTTACTACATGAAAGACCTGGGCAGTTATGCTGCATGGAAAGCTACAAAGACTACAGGACAGTTTGACCTGAAGACTTTTGAAGTAAGAGCTAAAGCTGTGGATACTGTAGAAAATCTGCGTCCGGGAATGTCTGCCATAATTGAAAAATAACAAAGGAATATGTCGAATACCGCCTATAAACTTATAAAAATAATGAGGCGCGAGATGCTTCGTATAGCTACAAAACCGATGTATCTGTTTTGTATGATCATAGCACCTATGCTCTGTTACGTGTTCTTTGCCACTCTGATGAGCAACGGACTGCCGACAGACTTGCCTGCCGGGGTGGTGGACCTCGACAATACATCTACCACAAGAAACATAATAAGAAATCTGGATGCATTCCAACAGACAAAGATTGTGGCGCAATACAACAGTGTGGCCGAAGCACGGAAAGCTGTACAGAAAGGCGAGATATATGCTTTTTACTACATTCCTGAGGGAACTACAGAGGAAACACTTGCAAGCAGGCAGCCCAAGGTTTCATTCTATGCAAACTACTCGTATCTTATTGCCGGCTCGCTGATTTACAGAGACATGAGAACTATGTCCGAACTGGCAGGAGGAGCCGTAGGAAGGGCCACACTCTACGCCAAAGGAGCTACCGAGGATCAGGCAATGGCATTTCTTCAGCCTATTGTAATAGAATCGCATGCCATAAACAATCCGTGGCTTAACTACTCGGTATACCTGAATAACACTCTTTTCCCGGGTGTGCTTATGCTGCTGATATTCATGACCACAGCATATACATTAGGTACGGAGATAAAGGAGAATACAGGAAAAGAACTGATGGCACTTGCTGACAATTCTATTGTTACGGCTCTGATAGGAAAGATTCTTCCTCAGACACTGGTGTTCTTCATCATGGCTACGTTCCATAATATCTATCTATACGGATTTCTGCATTTCCCATGTCACGGAGGCATATTCTCTATGATAATGGCAGGATTGCTGCTGGTATTGGCATCGCAGGCTGTGGGTATTTTCTTCTATGGACTGTTCGGTTCCATGCGTCTGGCCCTGAGTGCTGCATCGCTATGGGGAGTTTTATCCTTCTCAATATCAGGATTCACCTTCCCGGTAATGGCTATGCACCCTACCCTACAGGCTCTGAGCAACCTGTTCCCGCTGAGGCATTACTTCCTGCTATACGTAAATCAGGCACTTAACGGATATCCTATAATTTATGCATGGCATTCTGTAGTAGCGCTTATGCTGTTCCTGCTATTGCCTTTCTTTGTTCTGAAAAGACTAAGGAAGATTATGGAGACATATGTATATCTCCCTTAATACTATATTGAATTATGAAACATCAACCGTTTAGAAATATTGTCCGTCAGGGATTTTCAAGTCTGTTCCATATATGCGCCAAAGAGCTGAAGAATGTATTCAAGGATCAGGGGGTACTTATATTCTTCATTCTTGTACCTCTGGCGTATCCTTTGGTGTATGCCTTTATATACACGGAAGAGGTGGTAAGAGACGTGCCTGCCGCTGTGGTAGACAATAGCCGTTCGTCAATGAGCAGGGAGTTTATACGTATGGTAGATGCCACTCCTGACGTCAGGATACAGTCCTACTGCGCCGACATGGAGGAAGCGCAGAACCTGATCAAAGAAGGAAGAGTGTACGGAATAATATATATTCCTGAGGAGTTTGCTCGCAATATCTCGCAAGGGAAACAGGTTTCGGTAAGTATTTTCAGCGACATGAGTGGTTTGCTGTATTACAAATCATTGCTAATGGCTACAACAAATGTATCGCTGGACATGAACAAGGATATAAAAATCAGGCGAATGGGGAATACCACTGCACGCCAGGATGAAATAGGTACTGCCCCAATTGAATATGAAGAAGTGTCGCTGTTCAATCCGCAGGACGGATTTGCAAGTTTCCTTATACCTGCTGTGCTGATACTGATAATCCAGCAGACACTACTGCTCGGCATAGGACTGTCTGCCGGAACTGCAAGAGAGACAAACAGATATCAGGACCTGGTTCCTTTAAGCAGAAAATATAATGGTACTTTAAGAATAGTGCTAGGCAAATCACTGGCTTACTTCCTTATATATGCCATGATATCGGCCTATGTTCTGTGTGCAATACCCAAAATGTTCAGTCTGGTACAGATTGCGAATCCGGTAACTCTACTGGTGTTTACACTTCCGTACATACTGGCTTGTATTTTCTTTGCCATGACCTGCTCCATATTCATACATCACAGAGAGTCGTGTATGATGATTTATGTGTTTACTTCTGTTCCTCTGCTGTTCATCTCCGGAATATCATGGCCGGGAGCAGCAATACCTGATTTCTGGAAAGTAGTTTCATGGATATTCCCGTCTACGTTCGGCATAAACGGATTTGTACGAATAAACAGTATGGGGGCTACACTGGCTGATGTGCTTCCTGAATTCAGAGCTTTGTGGATACATACAGGTATATACTTCATCACCACCTGCATAGTCTACCGCCGACAAATACAGATAAGCCACAGACATGTGGAAGAAAAACTCAAGAAGGTTAGAAAATATTTCCGCCTGACGAAAAAAGAAAATATTATACAGTAACAAACTGTAAGTTCATCATTATTAACAATTCATCTTATACTTATAAGAGAGAATACTATTAGCTTTGCAAATGTTTTTAAAACCATTTGCAAAGCTTTTTTATTAACATGAAATCAACGAAAAGAATAGGCCTGCTCATCATAACTATATTACTGTTTGCTGCATTCAAGGTTAGTTCATACCCTATCGCAAACAACATTAATGATGAGGCAAAGACAAAATTTAAAGTAGAAATAAAAAACTCAATAGGTGAACCGCAAACGAAGGCGTTCCTGAAAATAGCAGGAAGAAGCGAGGTTTACAAATCCGACTCGTGCGGTATTATCAATTTTGAATACGAAGTCCCGAAAAACTATAAAAGGACAGCAAATATATACTTAAACGAGGATACAAAAAATCCTGAGAAATCATTTACACTGGACAAAGAGAAAACCGAACTGAATTTCTGCATAGACTCTAAAGAGGATATATTGAGATTTAAACAGGAAAACAGTATTTTCAATATAGAGGGTATAGTAACTACCGAAGATGGAGAACCAATAACAGGGGCTACCGTAAGCATTCAGGGAACAGGCAAATATACCATGACGGACGAAATTGGCCTGTTTGCCATAGAAGCTGACTTCAATCACTATATAATAATAAGAGCTGACGGTATGGAAAACCTGTCAATGACAGTCACTCCATTCCTGATGAACCAGAACGATGCATACAACGTCGTCATGCGAAAGAAAAGTGGTGAGAAGATATACTCAAGTGTGGAAACCATGCCTCAATATCCGGGCGGAATGAAATATTTCAAGAGATATATTGACCGCAACCTGAAATACCCGGAAGAAGCGAAGAAAAATAAAATTGAAGGTGTAGTGGTCATGCAGTTTGTAGTAGAGAAGAATGGCGACATAACCAGTCCGAGGGTAGTAAGGCGACTTGAGTCTTCGCTCGACTCCGTAGCCATGAACCTGATTAAAGGAATGCCAAGATGGACACCTGCATCTGATCATGGTGTGAAAGTAAGATGTAAATACTCTGTACCCATAGCATTCAAGATTCCTGTACCTAAGCCGGTAGTAATTGATTCAATACCTCTAAAACCGGTAAAAGTAGAAGGCGATTCGACATTGATTAATGACAGTATCATAGCAGTGCCGGATACGTTGTTGTCCGACTCTTTGATTAATGACAGCATACTGACAGACAGTATCATATCAAAAGGCGACAGCATAGCCCAGGATACGACTCTCATCAAAGAACAACTGATTAAAGAACAAATATCAGACGGAAATAAGACAAAGGTGAAAAAGAGAAATATTTTCGTAAGATTCTTCAGATGGCTGTTTGGTATTAAGGATAAAGAAGAGAATATTTAACACTAAATTTATTTACACATGAAAAGATTATTCACATTATTGCTATTGATTGCAGGACTTACATTCGGCATTCATGCAGAAAAAGTTACACTGAAAGATGTAGCCGACGGTACTTACCGTGCAAAAAGCATTTACGGATTAAGACCTATGCTCGACGGCGAACATTATACCCAAATCAGTGCAGACAGGAAAAGGATTGTAAAATATTCGTTCAAGACAGGAAAAGAGGTTGGCACAATTTTCGACGTAACAACAGCACGCGAATGCAATCTTAAATCGTTCGACGACTATATAATGTCGCCCGACGAAAAGCTTATACTTATTCAGACAGAGACAAAACCAATATACAGACGTTCTTTCACTGCTGAATATTACATCTACAATGTTAAAAACAACAAGATGGAACCACTGTCAGATAATGGTCCGCAGCAAGTTCCGATGTTCTCTCCTGATGGATTCCAGATAGCTTTTGTCAGAAACAATAATATATTCCTTGTCAAACTGCTGTTCGGAAACAGTGAATCTCAAATCACCGAAGATGGAGAATACAATAAAATTCTGAATGGTATTCCTGATTGGGTTTACGAAGAAGAATTCGGATTTAACAGGGCATTTGAATTCAGTGCAGACAGCAAGATGATTGCTTATATTAAGTTTGATGAGAGTCAGGTTAAACAATTCTCTTTCCCTTGGTATAAGGGTATGGCACCTGAAAAAAATGAATATGAATACTATCCGGGAGCATATGAATATAAGTATCCTAAAGCCGGAGAAGTAAACTCTAAAGTCACTGTACATACCTTCGATATAAAAAGTAAAGTGACAAGAAAGATGGACCTGCCTCTTGATGCTGACGGGTATATACCTCGTATCAAGTTCACTTCTGATCCTGAAAAGCTGGCAATAATGACACTCAACCGTCATCAGAACAGATTTGACATGTATATGGCAAACCCTAGAAGCGGTATCTGCAAACTGGCTATACGCGATGAGGCAGAACAGTATATCAAAGAACCTGCATATGCCAATATCAAGTTCTACACAGACAATATAGTTATGATGAGTGAAA
Source organism: Bacteroides caecigallinarum (assembly GCF_021531075.1). Classification (GTDB taxonomy): domain Bacteria; phylum Bacteroidota; class Bacteroidia; order Bacteroidales; family Bacteroidaceae; genus Phocaeicola; species Phocaeicola caecigallinarum_B. Next base: position 23,766 of record NZ_JADYTJ010000020.1, read on the forward strand.
GAGACGGATATAATCATCTTTATCTTTACACAATAGGCGGTAACCTTGTAAGACAAATCACAAAAGGGAAATACGAAGTTACAGACTTCCTTGGATGGAACGAAAAGACAAATGAGTTCTATTACAGAGGATATGACAACAGCCCACTGAGAACTGCCATATTTAAAGTTAATAAGAAAGGAGAAGTAACAAAACTTTCAAAGAGAGAAGGTACAAACAATGCTGTCTTCAGCAGCAATATGGAGTATTTCATCAACACCTTCTCCAATATGACTACTCCTACCCTTATCACCATTAACAACAATAAGGGTAAAGAAATAGTTACATTGCTCGACAATAAGGAACTTAAGGAACAGACCAAATCACTGAACCTGCCTCAGAAAGAATTCTTCACTTTCAAGACAAGTAACGGAACAGAACTTAACGGCTGGATAATGAAACCTGTAGACTTCAATCCAGACAAGAAATATCCGGTAATCATGCATCAGTACAGCGGACCCGGTTCGCAGCAGGTACTCGACAAATGGGGTATCGGAAGTTTCGGCGACGGAGGTATGTTCGAAGCTTATATGTGCGATAAAGGATATATCATGGTATGTGTAGACGGACGCGGAACGGGCGGACGAGGTGCTGAATTCGAAAAATGTACATATCTGTATCTTGGCGTAAAAGAATCGGAAGACCAGGTTGAAACTGCAAAATACCTTAGTTCGCTGCCATACATCGACGGCAATCGAATCGGTATCTGGGGATGGAGTTTCGGAGGTTACAACACACTGATGTCAATGAGCGACGGAAGTGGAGCTTTCAAGGCCGGAGTAGCGATAGCCGCACCATCATGCTGGAAATATTACGACACAGTTTATACAGAAAGATTTATGCGCACACCAAAAGAAAACGGTGACGGATATGAAGCCGGTTCAGCTATCAGCAGAGCAGCAAACCTGAAAGGCAGCCTGTTACTCATTCATGGTACAGCCGACGATAATGTTCACTACCAGAACTGTGCTGAATATGCAGAAGCTCTTGTGCAAGCCGGTATACAGTTTGACATGCAAATCTATACAAACCGTAATCACAGTATTTTCGGAGGTAACACAAGACATCACCTTATGACAAGAGTCAGTGAATTTTTTATCAGAAATCTATAATGTACTTCACGAGTTGACATGACCATTAACAAGTCTTGTCAACTCGTCAACTTATTTACCTGTCACCTAAAAACATAATTCTATGACACACATCAGAAAACCGGAATGGCTTAAAATCAGTATAGGAGCAAATGCCAGATATGCAGAAACAAAAAAGATTGTAGATACACACAAGCTTCACACCATCTGCAGCAGCGGACGTTGTCCTAATATGGGCGAATGCTGGGGTAAAGGCACAGCTACTTTCATGATTTGTGGTGCCATATGTACGCGCTCATGCAAATTCTGCAATACTTGCACAGGAAAACCTCTCCCACTGGATGAAAACGAACCTGCAAACGTAGCAGATTCCATAAAGCTTATGAAGCTTAACCATGCAGTAATCACATCAGTAGACAGAGATGATCTTGAAGATTTGGGAGCTTCACACTGGGCTAAAACCTTGCTTAAAATAAAAGAGACAAATCCGGATACTACCATTGAAGCACTTATACCAGACTTTCAGGGCAGGTCTGAACTCATCAGTCAGGTAATAGCCACAAAGCCGGATATACTGTCACACAATATGGAGACTGTAAGAAGAATAAGTCCGATGGTAAGGAACGTAGCAAAATATGACATCAGCCTAAGCGTTATAAAGCAGATTTCAGAAAGCGGAATAACAGCCAAATCAGGAATTATGGTAGGACTTGGCGAGAGTAAAGAAGAAGTTCTGCAGACAATGGATGATTTGCTTGAGGCCGGTTGCAAGATTCTCACAATCGGACAATACCTCCAGCCATCACACAAGCACTATCCTGTGGCAGAATACGTCACACCCGAGCAATTCGAGGATTACAGAATCATAGGAGAACGCAAAGGATTCGCAACAGTGGAAAGCGGACCTTTGGTACGCTCGTCATATCATGCAGAAAAACATATAATCCACAAGTGAACAATCATGGTATTTTGTTTGTTGAGAATTTGATATATAATGAAAAAAGACAAACAAAACACATGAGCATGAACCTGAAAAATAAAATTGTATCCATAGGACTTATACCTATAATTATCACACTGATAGGTCTACATTTCTTTCCTAACACTGAAATGCTCGGCGTGGGACTACTGTTAAGCCTGATAATGCTTACATACAACATTTTCAGAATGAAGGACCTGAATTTCTTTCTGCTGCTTGGCACACTAGGTATAGGTACATGTTTTTTTCTCAGACTGTTTTGGGGATATAAATATGTACCTCTGAATACCATAACACCCACTGTAGAGTTTTCGCTCATGGCATTTGCATTTATATACTATACTGCTCCGGAGTTGTATAAGGACATTGTAAGCAAACTTGGAGTAAGAGTATGCTTTTCATACAAGTTTGAAACAAAAATAATCATAATACTCTCGTCCATTCATCTTCTACTCCTTTACATTATAAAGACACTGAATCATGACTGGAGTCCTGAAGGACGCTTTTTCATGATAAACATTGTCCCTGTATCCATATATATCATATGCCTTGCAATAAATACATTGGGGATACATCTAGTAGCACGAATAGAGGAATCCAGACATAATATAATCCGCATAGCACCTTTGTGTAACGGTAAACTACTGCTTTCAAAAAAGAATATCGGCTCAGATCATGAATGGGATATCCCTGTAGAAAGAAATTTTGAAGGAACCTTCGATGCCAGTAAAAAATACGCAATAAAAACAGCCAAAAGAACTATGGGAACAAATATGCAACCACGCTTCATCATGCAATATAGCGAAGAGTGTTCATGCGGTATATGCAATAACGTTCTCCTCTTCATATTACCATTAAAAGCAGAAAGTGATATAAAGCTAGACGGCAAATTCTTCAGTTTCGAAGAAATAGAAAAAAACATGAATCTGTTAAATCCATGCATAAAAAAAGAGCTGGAACATCTTAAAGATGCTGCCAGCCTGTGGAAAGAATTTTATTTATAGATTAGAAAAATACACGGAATTTTCGATAAATCTGGTAGTTTGCCGTTCCATTCCTTCAAAGTGCGAGTCTTGATATACTCTCCTTCGCAGGTAATATTGGCTGCAATACACAATTTCGTCTGCGGACGGCAAGCCTTTATTATATCCTCCATCATCTTGTTGTTCCTATATGGAGTCTCAATAAACAGCTGTGTCTGGTTCTCAGAGTAAACCCTGTTCTCCAGTTCCTTAAGTCTCTTGAGTCTTTCGCCCGCATCTATAGGAAGGTAACCGTGAAATGCAAAACTCTGACCATTAAAACCGGATGCCATAACTGAAAGTATTATTGACGACGGACCAACTAATGGAACCACCTTATAATTCTTTCGCTGCGCTATAGCCACCACATCAGCGCCCGGATCGGCCACAGCAGGACAACCGGCCTCCGAAATAACGCCCATAGAATTCCCTTCAGCCAAAGGTTTTAGAAAACCTGATATTTCCTCAGGCGAAGTATGCTTGTTAAGGGTGAAAAATGTCAAATCATCAATGACTATAGAGCGATCCACTTTCTTTAGAAATCTGCGTGCAGAACGCACATCCTCTACTATGAAATATTTTATTTTGGTAATAATCTCCTTATTATATGCCGGAAGAACCTTTTCTATCGGAGTATCTCCCAGTGTTACCGGCAATAGATATAATGCTGTTTCCATATAATTCATCAAAACACTAAATGTCAATATCCATCAACATTCCCTCGTAATCAGTATTTTTAAGAAGCTCTTCCAATGTAACTCCAGAGTTCTTTTTCATATACTCATCAATATATTGCATACCTAACCAGATTCCAATCATTGGAGGTACATCCTCATTCAAAACCGGATTAGGCATAGGCTGAAGGTAGGCACGAATTATCATCGGATCTGTACATTCCAAATGACCAGCCTTATTAATCCACTCTATAAATTGCTTTTTGTTCTTTCTACACCATTCCAACTGATGTTCGTCGTATCCCAGAATTTTTGCTCCCAAATCCTCGCTACCCAAAGCCTTTTCTGTAATCCAGGCTATTTTTCCTCTATACATCATAAGGTCGAACAGCGTACGGTGGTTTCTATCCCACGGGAAAGGATAAAGACTCAACAAGTAGAACGACAAACAGTCTGGCACTATCCTTTCCGGCTTCATCGAAGCACGTTGATAACTATAATAATAGCGCGTGTACATAGGATAATCCTCACCCATATACTTGTCAAGACTTATACCTATCAAACTGTCTGAAACTACTACAGACTGATTTAATGCCGATATTTGAGAATAAACAGCAGGAATAACCAGCGAAGGAATTCTTTTCTTCAGATACACAAATCCCTTTGTCAATTCCTTTTCAAAACTACCGAGGTCCTTATACTTATCTTCTACATCAAGCATAAGATTTACAAGAGAAGTATCGGAATAATAAGCACACAGACGGTCATTGATTTTCTCGTCATCAACCGAACCAAGCGCCAGCACATCCTCGATAAGAAGTTTTGTTGCATGAGGGAAATTCATATTCATTTTCTGCAGCGAAGTAAAGCTGTTCAGTGCAGAAGCTTCAAACTGCAGTCTGTCATATCTATGTATCTTGACTCTTCCTTCAGATAAAAAAAAGTCTTCCTGCCTGTCATCGCGACAGGCAGAAAGCACTAATAAACTTAATATTATGATTAAAATGTTTCGCATTAACAATGTTTATTATCCGTAGATAATGTTACCATTTTCATCTTTGTATTCATCCAGTCCTTTTTCGTAAGTAGCCATTGCACGAAGACTCATACCTACACTTGAGAAGCCACCATCATGGAAAAGGTTCTGCATTGTGACTTTCTTGGTCAAGTCAGAGAACATTACAATACAATAGTCAGCACACTCGTCGGCAGAAGCGTTGCCAAGAGGTGACATACGGTTTGCAAAGTCGAACAACTTATCCATACCCTTAACACCTGATCCGGCAGTAGTCATAGTAGGCGACTGAGAGATAGTGTTGATACGCACATGATGTTCGCGTCCGTAAATATAACCGAAGCTGCGTGCTATAGATTCAAGCAGAGCTTTTGCATCAGCCATATCGTTATATCCATAGAATGTACGCTGTGCGGCAACATAACTCAATGCAAGGATTGAACCGTATTCGTTTATCGCATCAAGTTTCTTTGCAGCCTGAATCATCTTATGGAAAGACACTGCAGAGATATCAAGAGTTTTGTTCAACATATCGTAATCCAAGTCATCGTATGTACGTTTCTTACGAACATTTGGAGACATACCAATAGAATGCAAAACAAAGTCTACCTTTCCTCCCAATACTTCCATAGAACGCTTGAAGACATTTTCCAAATCTTCAACGCTTGTTGCGTCGGCAGGTATAACCTCACAATTCAATTTTTCCGCCAAAGCAGAAACCTCACCCATACGCACTGCTACAGGAGTGTTTGACAATGTGATTATCGCACCTTCTTCAACAGCTTTTTCAGCTACTTTCCATGCAATTGACTGTTCGTTCAGGGCACCGAAAATAATACCCCTCTTTCCTTTAAGCAAATTATAACTCATATATTTAAATTTGTTATTACGTCTGCAAATATACTGCTTTATTTACAATATACGCCACATTTGCTCACTTTTCTTTAATATACCTTGAACGCTGAATAAACGGAAACACGCTTCGGCGTGCAACTTGGCACACCGAAGCGCGTTCTCAATTTGTTTCTCCATCTTTATTTCTTCCTCTGCTTTCAAACCTAACTGTCAGCCAATTATAAAAAATCTGCTGGACAGAGTAGTAAAATGGAATCCACACTTCATGTCGTTTCACCACGACAGGCATAATCAGCCAAGCAATGAAAGGAGGTACAACTGCCTGAAGCAACAAGGATAAACGGATATAAGTCCGCATATAAGATTTTTCCACTTGTCTTGCCAAACGTTCTCCCCACCACAAATAGACGATAGGCTGAGTTAATAACACCGCCTGAAGATAACCTCCGTAACCCAACAGCAAACAGGCTGAAACTGGTAACAAAGGAAAAAGGCCTACCAAAACTAATGTAGAATAGCGCGATGATATAGGCATTAATTCGTTTATTTAATACTATTAGTTAATTCCTGAATACAATACTGCTCAACTAAGTTAGAGAAATCCTTAAAATCCATTCGTTCAGTTCCATAAACGACCTGATATCCATGATTTCCTAACACCCAATCAACTAAAGACCCTACAAGTCCTTCAATAGCAGATCCTGCACTATAAGCAGCCGCTGCAGCTGCAATCTCTTTCCAAAATATAACAGAATATTGTCTTCCTATTAATACTATTCTTGTTATACATGAAAAGTCTGCTACAGTGACTCCAATGATAAACCCTCTTAAAGCATTACCTTTTAAAGTTGCATCCCACTGTGAAGCATGATTTCTCCAATAATCTAAAGAACTAATAGCGACATTTGTTGTTGACGAAATAATTTCTCGATCATCTTGATTTGCCTCACGGTACCACTTTAAATGTATCCTATCTATATAATTTTCTATGTATGTATAATCATTACTTGTCTTAAAAAGATCTATCATCTCATTTAAATATGCTTCAACAACAGAAGAAACTTCATTAGGAAACTCTTGTTTTAAATCTTGTGTAAGAGAATAACTTGGATCTGTCAATAAAAGCCTAATAGATGTTATACTACGTTCTGACAATGTCACATTTAAAGCATCATGAACATAGGAAGGAACTTGAGAAACAGACAGTTTATGAAAATCTTGTGAATTCTTTAAAATTGCAGATTGTGCTTGGGCTAAACACTGGGCATAATCATTTATACTTACACTTCCACGAGTAAACGAATTCATCAATGGACTACCATCTATGGCCTCTAAAGCATAATCAAGAGCAACATTATGATATTGTCCTACTTCATCCACACTTATATCCAAAGAGGAACTTCTATCATTAACCTGTTTATCACTACATGACGATAAAACAATTACCGACAATAAAAGCAAAAATGAGAAATAAAAACTTTTCATATCACAATCTACTTTTACAATTAAACATATAAACTTATCATTACACTATCTATAAAAATATTATAACTGTTAGCACTATACATTCAAATAATTTTAAAGTTACAAAAAAACAATCAATTTCCCAATAATAATCAATCTATTTTATAAAATCTCCGTTTTAAATAATGTTTAAATACTGTTTAAATGGGAATTAATGACTTTGTTTCTGTGTAAATATACTTATTTATCCGAGGAAAGAAATAAGTACTCCGGCAGCTACCGCAGAACCTATCACACCTGAAATGTTGCTGGCCATACAATACTGCAGAACATGATTCTTAGGGTCATACTTCAAGGCTATCTCGTTTGCAACACGGCTTGCCATAGGCACGGCGCTCAATCCTGTTGCACCGATAAGAGGATTGATTTTCTTTTTCGTGAAAAGATTGTATATCTTGACAAAGAAAATACCGCCTGATATTGAAAGACCGAAAGCAAGGAAACCGCCAATCACGATACCAATTGTAGTCCAGTTAAGGAAAGCATCAGTAGTCATTGTCGCACCAACTGAAATACCCAGAAAAATAGTTGCGGCATTCATTATGCTGTTTGATGCGGCATCAAACAGACGTGACGTATTAGAACCTATTTCCTTCACCAGATTACCGAACATCAGCATACCAACCAATGGAACTGCACTTGGTACAAACAATGCCACAATAGTAGTAACCGCTATCGGGAAAACTATTTTCAGTACACGCATGTTCTTTATTTCTATTGTTGGCGGATATTTCTTTTCCTGTTCCTTCATATTAATACTTAATTCCTTCTTGCTGCACCATAATCTGACAACCAAAGGAATTATTACCGGAACAAGAGCCATATACGAATATGCAGCAATAGCTATAGGACCAAGCAAATGAGGAGCCAACTTGATTGTAGTAAATATCGCTGTAGGACCGTCAGCACCACCTATTATACCCAATGAAGCAGCTTCCTGAGGAGTAAAGCCTACCATTATGGCAACAAGCAATACAGCAAAAATACCAAGCTGTGCAGCAGCACCGAAAATTGAAAGACGGAGATTGCGCAGCATAGGTCCGAAATCGGTCAGCGCACCGACACCCATAAAAATTACCGGTGGAAGAAATCCTGTCTTTATGAGCATATAATATATGAAGTTCATCAAACCCAGGTCATGGGCAATCTCATGCAGAGGCATTTCCCATATATTCTTCATCACTCCATTCACCATTACCATACCATTCTCGTCAGCCTGTATCACTCCCATTTCTCCTCCTGGGAAATTGGCAAGCAATACACCGAAAGCTATTGGCACAAGCAACAACGGTTCATACTGTTTCTTTATACCCAAGTAAAGCAATACGAAAGCTATGGCATACATTATAAGAAACCGCGGATCGGCAATTATATTGCTGAACGCAGTCATATCGTATAGTCGTTCAAAAATCTCTTCCATACTGCTATCATTTAATCTTCATTAATACATCATCTTCAGAAACTGAATCACCAGAGTTCATGCAGATGGCGGTAACGGTGCCGTCAAAATCCGCATTTACTGCTATATAAGTTTTCATAGCCTCTATATAGCAAAGCGTATCTCCCTTTTTGACATTATCGCCTACTTTAACAGGTGTTTCCTGAGCCGATTTTGTAAGATAGAATTTTCCTTCAAGCGGAGAAAGCACATCCTTGCCCTCACCAGATGCAGCAACCGGCTGACTGCCATCAGAAGATGCAGACTGTGACGGCAATGCAGTATCACCGAAAGCTACAGTCACACGATATGGCTTTCCGTTCACATCTACAGTAAGCACCTGAGTTCCTTCCTTAGGCATAGAACCGCCTTCAGCCTCAGCACGGCGTTTTTCTACGTCTGCCAGGAAGTCCGCCTTAGCCTTTCCGCTCTTGTATGCCTCATACTGAGCCGGATGCATAGCATACTCGAACAGTTCCTCATCGTCCTGACCTGTTTCCCATCCTTTCTCAGCCATCATCTGACGGTATTTGTCAAGCTGGTCAGGATAGTTGTCCTGAGGATTGCCTGTAAAGAATTCCCTACCCTCACTCTTTGCTTTCTCTACTATCTCGTCTGCCAACGGACCAGCCAGTGCTCCGGCCTTGCCGAGTATCATATCCCAAACATCATCCGCTATCATAGCCCAGCGTTCCTTGCCTTTTTCCATCTGAATGACATTCATCATTGCCAGATTCTTGACATATTGGCTAAAAGGAGTTACCAGACAAGGATATCCTACACGCGGCCATACGTATGACACCTCATCGAACAGCTTAATGAGCAATTCATCTTGAGTCATAAGCGGCAAATTATTCTTTGCCTTATACTTATTTATAGATTCAAGATTAGTTTCAAGGTCAGCCATCAAACTACCCATCATACCTCCGGGAAGTCCCGGACCTACCAGCAATGAGTTCATCATACGGTTCTTAGAACTAATATACAATCCAAGGAAGTCGTCCATGAATTCCTGTATCATTGTTCTTGCCTTCATATAGGCATTCATATTGATTTCCTTAACCTTGAAACCGGCATCCTTCAGCATCGCCTGCACACTGATAATGTCGGCATGACCTGTTCCCCATGACAAAGGATCCATACCACAGTCCACATAGTCGCATCCGGCCTTGCAAACCTCAAGAATAGAAGCCATATTGAAACCCGGACCTGCATGAGAGTGATACTGTATGGTTATATCCTTTATCTTCTTTATTCCGGCAACAAGTTTTCCAAGGAACACCGGACGTCCGATACCTGCCATATCCTTGATACATATTTCGTCGCATCCTGCGTCGATAAGTTTCTTCGCCATATCAAGATAATACTCAACAGTATGTATAGGAGAATAAGTAATACACAGGCAGCACTGTGAAATCATTCCCGCATCGTGTGCATATTCTATTGACGGGATTATATTACGTACATCGTTCAGTCCGCAGAAAGTACGTGTAATATCAGTTCCCTGAGCCTTCTTTACCTTATAGAACAGTTTTCTTACGTCTGCCGGAACAGGACTCATTCTCAGTCCGTTCAATGCGCGGTCCAGCATATGTGTCTGTATACCTGCTTCGTGAAAAGGCTTAGTCCATTCCCTTACAGCCTTATTAGGATTTTCACCAAACAGCAGATTTACCTGTTCGAAACCACCTCCGTTAGTCTCAACTCTGTCAAAGCATCCCATTTCCACTATCACAGGAGCTATCTTTACCAATTGGTCAACACGTGGTACATATTTTCCGGCACTCTGCCACATATCGCGGAACACCAGACTGAATTTCACTTCTTTTTCCATTTTTCTTAATGTGTTTTCATTTCTTTAATCAGTTCAACTTCTCAATTTTCATTACCTTGCCCTTACCTCCTGTAAGTTTTTCCACTGCAATGTTAATAGCCTTCACGGAATCCTCTTCCAATGATACAGTAGCCACTGCAGGCTTGCGTTTTACCTCCTCTTCAGGTGGAGCAAACTTGTTTACCGCCTTTATCAGAAGGGTACTAAGCCAGATAATAATGAGAAGGATAACGAATACTGTGCACATTCCTACGAGCATCAGCATCAGACCTGTTCCAATATTTTCCATATATATCTTATTTTAATGTATTATCGACACCATTTAAAACCATGCCGCTTAAAAGGCGCCCAAATATACCAATTAAATATATTGCATTGATACAAAAAACTTTAAAATTATCAACATTCATAACTTTGAAATACATTTTACATATTTAATCAAAATAAAATCCAAATATTGTCATTCATACATTATATTTTACACCTCAGTGTAATCCATCTTTACACTACTGTAAAGAAACCTTACAGTCAGCGGAAGGACTATTTTTTACAATATTCAGAATATCAGCCAATTACATTTTTGGCACGGTTATGGCATTATAGTTAGTGTAAAAACAACAGAAAAATGAAAAAGATATTTACACCAATAATCCTGATCCTGGCCGCGACTCAATGTATGGCTTCCGGGAGCGACAGCATATCAGCTGCAGATACTTCCCGAACAATGACATTGCACGACTGTATGGAATATGCAATAGAATATTCCACCAAAAATGAAATACAAAGACTCGACAATGCCGATGCGCGTACAGAGAGACGTGACGCGATTCTAAAAACATTCACCCCATCCGTTTCGGCTGGAACATACGCCTACAGTAATTTCGGACGTGCCGTGGACCCTGAAACAAACACCTATATCAATACCACATCGTTCAATAACGGTTACTCGCTGAGCGCAAGCATCACGCTGTTCAACGGATTTTCCGCCATCAACAATATCAGAATTTCGCAGACAGCCGTAAAGATGGGAATCTCGCAGGAAGAAAGGCTGCGCGACGAGCTGTGTCTGGCTGTTATGGAAGCCTACTTCAATGTACTGTACCATACGGAAATGACCGAAGTCCTGCGCCGACAGGTGGAAAACTCGAAAGCAAGTCTCCTATTGATGCAAAAGCAGTATGAGGCAGGGCAGAAAAGCCGGCCTGACGTGGCACAGATGGAAGCCGACCTTGCCGACAGGGAATATCAGCTGGAGACGTCATTCAACAGCAGCCAGGATGCACTGCTCACACTGAAATCCGTAATGATGTGGCCCGTGGAGGAAGAGCTCGAGATAGACCGTACGATGATAGACGAAAAATATTCGGCACTGGTGGAAGAAGACCGGGCGGACGAAATAATGGATTACGCGGTCAGCTCACAGCCATCAGCACTCATAGCCAAAGGCACGATGGACAAAGCCAAATTCGCACTGAACACGGCCCGATGGCAGTTCCTGCCAAGCCTGTCGCTTAGTGGTGGATGGTCAACCAGTTACTACAGCTATCCGGGAAACGACTCTTACGCTGTACCGTCATTCAATTCGCAGTGGAAAAACAACTCCGGCGAATACATTCAGCTGAGTCTGTCCTTTCCTATCTATGACAGACTTTCCAGATTCTCGAACCTTTCGAAAAAGAAAAACGAGTACCGACGCGCCGAGGCACAATACCGCCAGACGGTTCACGACATAAAATCGGAAGTGCGGCGCGCCATACAGGACAAGACAAGTGCCCGCAAGTCGCTTGTACTTGCCATGAAACGCTCCAAAGCTCAGGAAGCCACCTATCTGCTGCACGATAAGAAGATGCGTCAGGGTATGGTATCCCCTATCGACTATCAGACTATCACAAATTCTTTCCTGAACTCACAGGCAGAAGAGCTGAACGCATTGCTGCAATATTATCTGAAACGCAGCGTGGTGAAATATTATAAAGGAATAAGTTATATTAATCAATAAGTTTATAAGTAATCAGTTGTTAGTTTTTAGTTATTAGATACAGCATAAACAAACTAAAAACTAAAAACTAAAAACTAAAAACTAAAAACTACACATAATGGACCGAACAATAGAAAAGAAAAAAGGAATGGCGCTGGTGTTCAGCAAAAAAGCATTGCCATACTGGGGTGGCGGACTGCTGTTGTGTCTTATAGGATATATCCTGATAAGAGACAATGTAAGCACACTGAGAGTGAATGCGGAAACCCTATCAATAAATAAGGTAATGGAAGGCGAATTCAATGACTACATCCGCATCTCAGGTCAGGTACAGCCGATGACAACCATACAGCTTAGTCCCCTGGAAACGGGAGTGGTGAAAGAGATATTCATGGAAGAGGGTTCGCACGTGAAAGCCGGCGACAAAATCCTGCGCCTCACGAACGAAAACCTGGACATGCAGATATTGAACTCCGAGGCCGACCTTGCGGAAAAGGAAAATATCCTCCGCAATACTATGATCTCCATGGAACAGCAACGTCTGAGCGTAAACCAGGAAATGCTGCAACTGGAAATGGAAGTAAGACGCTATCGCAGGACATACGAATCGCAAAAATCGCTCTATGCCGAAGACCTCATCGCCAAAGAGGACTACCTGAAAGCCGAAGAAGACTATCAGTTGGCAAAGGACAAGCTGGAGCTCGTGAGGGAACGTTCCGTGCAGGACAGCCTTTACCGCAGCGTTCAGGTGGAACAGATGCAGGAAAGTCTGGGCAACATGCGAATCAACATGCAGATGATACGCAAAAGGAAAGATAACCTTGTGATTACCGCCCCTATCGACGGCGAACTGGGATTGCTTGATGTGGTTCTCGGTCAGTCTGTGCCGTCGGGCAGCAAGATAGGACAGATAAACACTCTTGACAGCTACAAGATTGAGGCACAGATAGACGAACACTATATCGACCGTGTAAGTTCCGGTCTGGAGGCGGAATTTGAAAGACAGGACGAATCGTTCCATGCCGTCATACGCAAGGTCTATCCTGAAGTACGCGACGGAAAGTTCAAGGCCGACTTCAAATTCAGCGGAGCACAGCCTGAGAATATCCGTACAGGTCAGACATACTATCTGAACCTGCAATTGGGACAACCGGAAGAAGCCATTATGATTCCTCGCGGAACATTCTATCAGAAGACAGGCGGACGATGGATTTACGTGATTACCGAAGACGGTTCGAAAGCTTATAAAAGAGAAATACGCATAGGCCGCCAGAACCCGCAGTATTACGAAGTGCTTGAAGGTCTGCAGCCGGGCGAAAAGGTCATCACATCTGGATATGACAATTTCGGCGACAACGACTGTCTGGTGTTGAATTAATAAAAAGTATTGTATGAAGAGTTATTTCAGATTTTTGTCAAGAAACAAGCTATATACCACAATCGAAGTTTCCGGTATGGCAATAGCCATTGCGTTTGTGGTGTTCATAGGCTCGTTTGTAATACGGGAATATAATACCGATTCGGAAATTAAAAAACAGGGGAATATATATATCGGACATTCCGAAAGACTGTTTTTCGGATGTGCCACAATAAAAGAGCAGCTTGAAGGAAAATTTCCTGAAGTGGAGGATATGTGCAGAATGATGAATACGCACATCTTCGGAGGACTTAAAATGACTTTTCAGGCTGGCGATTATACCGACCGCCAGAAGGCATCGATCGTAGATGAGAATTTCTTCAGATTTTTTGCGTTTCCACTGGAAGCGGGAACGCCGGAATCTGTTCTGAAAGAAAAGAACTCGGTAGTCATTTCACGTACATTTGCCAATAAGGTATTCGGGAAAGAAGACCCGATAGGCAAATCCATCAAAATCAATGTCAACGGAAATACGGCCAATCTGAACATCACCGGAATTTTCAGCGATTTCAAAAATACGATATTCTATTCGCCTGAAATAATTTACCGTATAGATCTGGTCAGGGATCTTGACAGTTCGCTTACAGGAAACGGCAACGGTTCGACTGTCCTGTTTATAATGACGGCAGGAGGAACAGACATTCAGTCTCTTGAAGACAAGATGGAAGAAATTGTCCGTAAAGAAGACTTTCTGTATGTATACGGGCTGTATAAAGACTTCCTTCTTACTCCTTTCGACAGAATAAGCTACAGTGCAGTAGAAGCTACAGCTCCGTTCGAAGGTCTTATAGATGCAAGCTTCATAAAACTGTTTACAGCAGCCGGAATATTTCTCCTACTGTTCGCCGTACTGAATTATATTTCGCTCACTGTTGCACAAACAGGATTCAGAGCAAAGGAAATGGCTTCAAGAAGGCTTCTCGGTACACAACAATCAGGAATAATCGCCAGATATATATCTGAATCGTTCATTCTTACAGTTATATCTTTTGCCTTTGCGCTAATCTTTGTAAAACTGATATCCCCTCATCTGAGTGAACTTATTGGAAAAGAAATTTCTCCTCTCAAAGATATGGGATGGATGGAAATACTGTTTATTATACTGCTGCTCGTAGTTCTATCGGTATTGTCAGGCATTATACCTGCGCTTCTTGTTTCAAAGTACAAGCCAATCGACGTGGTACGCGGCAATTTTGCACGAACCAGCAAAATGACTTTAGGTAAAATCCTGATAGGTTTCCAGAGCGGAGTGGCATTCATTACGTTAGGTCTTGCGGCAGTCATGTTCATACAACTGAAACACATGACTGAAAAGCCAATGGGATATGAAAAAGAAAACAGAATAAGCATACAGAACGCAAGCAAACCTTCGGATTATCACATTGAAGAACTGAAATCACTGGCATGTGTAGAAAAGGTCGGTTGGCTGCAGTTTGAGCCTATGACTTTAGGAACATCAGGAACTTCGTTCAAGATTAACGGCATAGACCAGAAATTTGATATGTATTATGGCGACCAGTCCGCTTTCGAGATTCTCGGTTTCAAGGTGTTACGCAAAAATGGAGAACCACTCAATCAGTGTGCCTGGCTTCCTGAATCGACAATGAGAGCCTTAGGACTTGATTATGACTGTACGCAAGTCAATCTGGATTCTGGTGGAATGTTTCCTGTTTGCGGTATTTTAGAGGACTATCATAAAGGTACTGCAAATACACAAACAAGAGGAGGATTTCTGGACATAGCTTGGATTAAGGAAATGGAGAAAGAAGAAGATTTCAGAATCCTGCGGACACTTGTAGTGAAAGTTTCCGGCGACGAGAACAAGGCCGAGAACGATATAAAGGCTTTCTACAAAAGTAAAGGTTTTTCGGAAGATGAAATAGTAGTAAAAACTTATAATAAAATGATTTCCGATCTGTATTCTTCAGAAAAACAAGACCTGAAACTCATAGCAGTATTCACCATGCTTACCCTTCTGCTGACGATACTGGCCATGTTTGCCATGAGTACATATTATGCACGCCAGCACTCAAAAGAAGCCGCTCTGAAAAAAGTTATGGGAAGCAGCAGACTACAGCTTTTTATCGAGACTTCATCAGGGTTCATAAAGTCAGTAGGAATCTCCATCATAATTGCATTGCCGGTAACATGGATAGCCGTCAGCAAGTGGCTTGAAGGATACAGTTACAGGATAGACAATCCGGTATATGTTTACATTATAGACGCAGTGATAATGATTATCATAGCACTGCTGTCCATAAGCTGGCAGATGATAAAACTGATGAATACAAACCCCGTAAAATCATTGAAGAACGAATAAAAAACGTTTAAAAAAAACGTGGGCAAATTTGAACTAAAACGTGGGCAAGTTTTAATCTAAATGTGGGCAAGTTTTAATA
This sequence comes from Bacteroides caecigallinarum, assembly GCF_021531075.1. Lineage (GTDB taxonomy): Bacteria > Bacteroidota > Bacteroidia > Bacteroidales > Bacteroidaceae > Phocaeicola > Phocaeicola caecigallinarum_B. Next base: position 40,031 of record NZ_JADYTJ010000020.1, read on the forward strand.
AAACGTATCAACCCCTATTTTATAAGTAAAAAACATAGAAATAATAACAACTAAAAACTCTAAAGATCATGATTAAAGTAACTAACCTCAGCAAAGTTTTCCGTACAGAAGAAATTGAAACTACAGCATTGAACGAAGTGTCTTTCGAAATAAACGAAGGTGAATTTGTAGCCATCATGGGTCCGTCAGGATGTGGCAAGTCAACACTGTTGAACATCCTCGGTCTGCTGGACAATCCCACAGGAGGCAGCTACGAACTGTTGGGACAAGAAGTGGCAAACCTGAAAGAACGCGAACGTACCAAATTCCGCAAGGGTAACCTTGGTTTTGTGTTCCAGAGCTTCAACCTTATAGACGAGCTGAATGTGTTTGAAAACGTGGAACTGCCTCTGAAATACCTCAACATCGGTGCGGCAGAACGCAAACAGCGTGTGACGGAGATTCTGAAAAGAATGAACATCAGCCACCGTTCACACCACTTCCCGCAGCAGTTGTCCGGCGGTCAGCAGCAGCGTGTGGCAATAGCCCGTGCCGTAGTGTCAAACCCAAAGCTGGTACTTGCCGATGAGCCTACCGGTAACCTTGACTCTAAAAACGGTAAGGAGGTTATGGACCTGCTTACAGAACTGAACTCTGAAGGCACAACTATAGTAATGGTGACTCACTCACAGAAAGACGCTTCAGTAGCACAAAGAATCATCAACCTGTTCGACGGACGTATTGTGGGTGATGTAAGAAATGAATTGTAATTTCAGGTGACGAGGTTTCAGTCACAAGTTGACAGGGTTTGGTTTCACCGACCTTTGGTTCCATCCGGATGGCAACCTTGTCAACTCGTCAACTTGTCAACTCGTAACTTAAAAACTTAAAAACTCAAAATGAGAAGCATTATCAGACTATTCAAAGGTGCAGGAATACTTAACCTATTAGGTATGACGGTTGCCTTTGCGGCAATATACATTATAATGGTTCAGGTGAATTACGACTGGAACTACAACAGTAAAATCAAGGACTTGGACCGTATATTCATCATGGCAAATACAGACTGGTACGAAGAAGGCAAATATAGCGTAAATCTCAGTCGTCCGATTGCAGAATCCATATTAAAACAGTCTCCAATAGTAGAGTCCTATACAGTAATTCAACCACACGGAAATTCTTCTGTGAAAATAAAGAAAGGAGATGAAAAGAGAGAAGTAGAAATGAACATCACAGAAGTGACAAGCAAAGCTTTCAATCTTTTTGGTTTTGAAGCTATAGCCGGTACATTCGATGGTATGAACAAAGAAAAGACTGTGGCCATAAGCGAGAAGACCGCTAAAAAATTCAATTTAAAACCTGGTGATATTATCTGGATTGATACTTATACTAAACTGAACGAGCAAAGGACTGTTACTGCCATATATAAAGGGATGCAAATCAATTCATTGTTCGGCAATATAGATTTGATTTATTGTGACATGCTGGAAACTGAAAACATTGAAAATTACAGTGAATGGTCATATAAGTATTATGTAAAACTCAATAGTTCCGAAAGCATAGAAGACTCTAATGACAATATAAACAAAATTGCTAAAAGCGTATTTCAAAAAATAATAGATGAAAATACTGCAGAACAACCAACTGAAGAAGAATATACAGACAAATATGCAGTAAGACTGTTCCCGCTTGACGGATTACAGTTCAACAATATAGTATCAGACAATCTTACATCATATCAATGTAATAAAACAACAACTGTAACTCTATTCGTTGTTTCAATCCTTATTCTGGTTATAACCCTAATCAACTATCTTAATTTTTTCATGGCACAGATACCGGTAAAATTGAGGTCTGTAAATACCAAGAAAATCTTAGGAAGTACCAGATTATCTTTAGTCGCAGGATTTATAATTGAATCGGCAATACTGGTAATAGTATCATTGCTTCTGGCATATATTATTATAAAGGTCATAGGAAATTCTACATATGCAGAACTTATAAGTTGCCCGTTGAATATAGAGGAGAATGTAAACATTGCTGTTTTAACATTATGCGTGGCCTTGATAATGACAATTTCGGCAAGTCTGTATCCGGCAATGTATATAACCTCATTTTCTCCGGCATTGGCTATAAAAAGTACAATGGGGACTGCACGCAAGGGAAAATCTTTCAGATACATTCTTGTAGGTTTCCAGTTTACTATATCCATTATCTTCATAATGTGTGCTGCTTTCATAAAGATACAGTACGACTATATGATGAATTATGATATGGGGTTCGATAAGGAATATCTTTATACGGTAAAGGTACCGGCAAACTGGAGTAATCATGATTTATTCACGTCTGAACTTCAGAATAACATAGCCATAAAAGAAGTGGCATGGGGAGATTCTCCTTTAGTCAGCGCTTTCAGAATGGGATGGGGACGCGACTTTAACGGTAAAGAAATTTATTTCACCTGCTATCCTGTATCTTATAACTTCCTGAGATTTATGGGTATAAGCATTTCTGAAGGACGTGACTTTACTGAATCCGACGAAAGAAGCGATAAAGGTATTTTCATATTCAACAAAAAAGCAAAAGAAGATTTCGGACTAACCCTCGAAAGTAAAATTCAAGGGCATGCAGGAGAAACAGACATTGCAGGCTTTTGCGAAAATTTCAAGTTTATGCCTTTACATTATAAGGTAGAACCTTTTGCTTTTTACGTTTTTGGAAAGAATCCATGGAGAGTACCAGCCCATCTTTATATAAGAAGCAACCATGGAGCTACATACAATGAAGTGCAGGAAGCAGTAAGAAAAGTAACCGCAAAAATTGTTCCGGACTTCAATACAGATGAAATAGACCTTAAGTTTTTCGATGAAGAGTTGGGAAGACAGTATGAAAAGGAAGAAAAACTCATCAGCCTTATAACGCTGTTCACCATACTTGCAGTAGTCATATCACTGATGGGAATAATCGGTCTGCTTATGTTCGAAACCAAGTTCCGCAGAAAGGAAATCGGTCTGCGAAGAGTTCACGGGGCAAGCATACGAGAGATACTGGAGATGTTCAACCGCAAGTTCTTCTACATACTGCTTATAAGCTTCCTGATAGCCGCACCTGTAGGATATATTGTAATGGATTATTACTATAGCACATTCGCATACCGTTCTCCGTTGCACTGGTGGGTATTCCTGTTGGCATTCGTCATGGTAGCAATAGTAACGGTAGGAGTAGTCACTCTGTGCAGTTACAAGGCTGCATCGGAAAATCCGGCTGAGACACTGAAAAACGAATAAACAATAATCTTAGTTTCTGAGTTTGTCAGTTTTTAAGTTTGTTATCATCATCCAACTCAAAAACTCAAGAACTCAAAAACTTAAAAACTCAAAAAAACGATATGCAAGCACTTAGAAACATTAAATATACTTTAAGAAAATACTTCGTACCAATGCTTATGAGCATTATCGGTCTGATTTTGGCATTCAGTGCCTTTATGCTCATATCCGTGCAGCTGGACTTTGAAAAGGGGTTCGACAGATTCCATCCTGACGCCGATAACATCTACAGGGTGGATCTTTCGGACAACAATACCATTTTCCGTTCTATACTTCCTCCGGGATTTTCGGACGAGGTGATACGTTCTTCAAGTCATATCGTGGCTGGAACTGTGGTATGTCCGTTCTTAGGCGAGGTATATATCACCACTATGAAAGACGGAGTATCCAGCGGATTCATAGAAACCGCCAATGTGGTGAGTGAAGACTTTTTCAAGGTATTTGGAATAAAGATTGTAGAAGGTGATCCCGCAACACTGTCGAAGAACGAACAGCTTGCCATTCCGCAAAGTACGGCACGCAAGATTTTCGGCAACGAATCTCCTATAGGGAAACAGGTGAAGATTAAGTCCGGTACTGGATTTCTGCGTTCAGACAAATGGACTGTAGGTGCAGTTTACGAGGACTTGCCAGCGAACTCGCAGATACGAAACGAGATATACATGAAGATTCCGGACTTCTTCCTTCAGAACTTCGGAGCAAGCAACTTTGTATGCTATCTCCGTCTGGACGACAGCGAGAATGTTTCTCTGGTAGAGAATGAATTCAACAGCAAGTTTGAATTTAAGAAATACCGTGGCCTAACCCCTATTTATCTCACACCGCTGGTTGACGTGTATTTTCAGGAAGAGAAGTCGGACGGACGTGTGTTCCGAAGTGGAAGCATCACGCAATACAATGTACTGACCATTATCTCATTCCTCATAATCATTGTCGGTCTGCTGAACTTCACAAATTTCTATACCTCGCTCATTCCGTCAAGGCTGAAAACCATCAACACCAGGATTATACTTGGCGAGGATACCCGTACGATACGTATGGAGATAATTCAGGAAACTGTCCTGCTGTCGCTCATAGCATTTGCCGGAGCTTTGATTGTAGTTATTCTTCTCTCTCCAGCCGTCACGGAAATGGGAATCGTAAACACAGTGTTCAGTTTCGGAAAGAATTCTTCCATCGTGATCATAACATTGCTTCTGGCTCTGTCCGGAGGAATACTTTCAGGAATTTATCCTGCATTCTTCGCCACATCATATACCGGAGAACTTGCAATGAGAGGCAACTTCAACCTAAGTTCTTCGGGAATGAAAATCAAGAAAACTCTACTATGCGTGCAGTATGCCATTTCGTGCTCATTGATTCTGTTCATAGCGGCAATCTATCTGCAGAACAGGATGATGCTCCGATTCGACCCGAAGTTCGACAAGGACCGCATAGCCATTGTAGGGCTGACAAGTGATATAGTGAAGAGCAAAGGCTCGTGGATAAAAGAGGAACTTCAGAAATATCCTGAAATAGAGAATGTGGCATTCACATCCGAAAGATTCGGGGCACAGGACACTTATTGCACTGAGGGAATAGAATATAACGGAACAGACATTCCAAGCTTCCTGATATATGTCACTCCTGATTTTCCTGATGTGATGGGAATAAAGATGACAGAAGGGAAAACATTCCCGAAAACGAGCAAAGGAGAAATTATAGTAAACCGGTATATGAAGGACAATTACGGTGTGGAACTCGGGAATATACCTTCCATGGAAGCGGAGGCAATAGGTATATGCGACAATGTAAACTTCACATCCATGCGCAAAAGCCAGAGCGCTGTATGCTTCATTTCCCTACCGGCTGAAAGCGGGTATCTATCGGATATGTTTGTGAGACTCGCTTCCGGATACGACAGAACTGAGGCGGTATCCCACATAAAGGAGATAATCAGCAAAGTGGAACCCGAATATCCTACCGAAGTATTGTTCTACGACAATGTGGCTGCCGCACAATATCAGCGTGAGAATTCTTTCGCCAACACGATGCTGTGTTTTTCAATAATAGCCGTAGTATTGTCGCTTGTCGGAGTTTTCTCTATGGTGATATTCGACATTCAGCATAAGAGAAAGGAAATAGCCTTGCGCAAAGTGTTCGGGGCAGAATACACTGATGTACTCTGGCTGGGAAACAAGCCGTATTTCTTTATTGTTCTGGCAGGTTTCATCATCTCGATACCCGTAGCGGTGATAGCAATAAACGAATATCTCCAGGGATTTGTAATGAAAGTAAATGTATCATGGTGGATATTCCTGCTGGTGTTCCTGTTCATACAGGCGCTTACGGCAGTACTTGTAGTCGTGAGATATAATTCGCTGGCACTTGAATCTCCAAACATATCATTGGAGACCGAATAAATAAAAAAATCTCTCTCTAATCAATCCGCAGGCTACAACTGTTCGTGATGAATGGATTTGTCTGCGGATAATTTTTCAGTCAACTGACCAAAATAAATTCCAAAACATATATTTTTGCAATAAAGTATAAAAGAGAATATGAACAAAGCCAAAATATTAGTAGTAGATGATAATAGCGGAATAAGGGCAGCACTCCAACTGCTATTGCCTAAATACTTCAAGGAAGTAAAGGCTGTAGCATCACCCAACGTCATAAATTCACAGTTAAGAGAATTTATGCCTGACGTGATTTTGCTGGATATGAACTTCCAGTCGTCTGCCAATACCGGAAATGAGGGACTGTACTGGCTTTCGGAAATCAAAAAGACAAGCCCTACGACTGAAGTTGTACTCTTCACCGCGTATGCCGACATATCACTGGCGGTAGAGGGAATGAAGCGCGGAGCATTCGACTTCATTGTAAAACCTTGGGAAAACGAAAAACTGATTTCTGTGCTTGATGCTGCATACAAGCACAAGGATGCAGGAACAAAAAAGAAAAGTATAAAGTCTACAGTAAACCAGACTGCAACAATGCACTGGGGTAGCAGTCCTGCAATGAAAAATATATTCCGCACCGTAAACAAAATAGCCTCAACAGATGCAAGCATCCTTATTACGGGAGAAAACGGTACGGGAAAAGATGTGCTTGCAGCAGAAATCCACCGTCTGTCGGACAGAGGAATGAAGCCTATGGTTTGTGTGGATGCAGGAGCTATAACAGAAACACTTTTTGAAAGCGAACTGTTCGGACACGTAAAAGGAGCATTTACAGACGCTCATACAGACCGTGTGGGAAAAATAGAACAGGCAAACGGCAGCACTCTGTTTCTTGACGAAATAGGAAATATTCCTCTGAATCTGCAGGCCAAGTTACTAAGAGTTCTCCAAAACAGAACGGTAAGCAAAGTAGGGAGTTCGCAATCTACTCCAGTGGATATCCGTCTCATCTGTGCCACCAACCGCAATCTAGAAGAAATGATACGTAACGGTGAGTTCCGCGAAGACCTCTACTATCGTATAAACACCATGCATCTGCAACTTCCTCCGCTGAGGGAAAGGACTGACGAAATTATCCCTCTGGCAGAGATATTCATAAAGAGATATGCCGAGAAATATCATCGTGAGGTATCCGGTATTTCATGTGAGGCTGAAAAGGCATTGGTTTCATGCAGGTGGAACGGAAATATCCGCGAACTGCAAAACACGATAGAAAAGGCTGTAATCCTGACAGACAGTACGGAGCTTCAGCTTTCTGACTTCTGTCTGCCTAACAGGGAATGTACTTATGATGTACCGTCACAACCTGCCACCTCAGGAGAAGAGACACTGGAAGAAGTAGAGGAAAGGACCATACGTGCCGCTATGGAAAGATATAACGGCAATCTTACTCATGTAGCAAAATCGTTAAACATAAGCCGCCCTACCCTATATACGAAACTGAAAAAATATAATATATGATTTCGTATGAAAATGTCATATTAATCATTATTGCCACTGCATTAGTCTCCGCAATAATTTCCGGCATGTATTATGCACGAAGGACACACCGCAAGGTTTCGTACATCCTTGACGCACTTGAAGACAAGGAAACAAACTTCCGTTTTGACGAGAAGAAATTCCTGTATCGCAAATTCCATAAAACACTGAACAGAATACGTCTGATATTCGAAAAGGAAAAGCAGGAAATAAACGAACAGGAACGTTATTACGGACAGATGCTTGACAGGGTAAAGACAGGAATTGTAGTGGTTGAACTGAACGAGAAATTCAGCGGGAAAATTTCTTACTGCAATTCGGCAGCACTGAATATACTAGGAGTGGCAACACTGAGCAATATAAGACAGCTAGGGAATATCAGCCAGGAGTTGCAATCATGTTTCGAAAATATATCAGAGACAAACAACGAGGCTCGCGTATCTTTCTATAACGAAAAGGGACAGACGACTCTTTCTGTATCATCATCCGAAACATCGCTACAGGGAAAGAATGTAAAAATTATAGTAATAAACGACATAAGCAACGAAATGTCGCGCAACGAAGAAATGTCGTGGAACAAACTTATACGTGTGCTTACGCATGAAATAATGAACACTGTTACTCCCATTGCCTCGCTTAGTCACACTCTGTCGATGGATATAGCTTCATCCGAAAGCAAGCCCGTAAACAGAGAAGAACTAAAGTTGGGGCTGGACACAATATCCGAATCGGCACGAGGACTGATAAAATTTGTTGACACCTACCGCTCGCTGACACGTGTGTCAGCACCAATAAAAAAGGCATTCTATCTGAAAGAGTTAATTGATAGAGTTACACAGCTGACACGAGAACAGATCAATGCGTCAGGGACCACATTAAGCTACATAGAGAAATCTGATGATATTCTTCTTTATGCAGACGAAGACCAGATTTCGCAGGTACTGGTCAATCTGATAAGAAATGCTGTTCAAGCTAAAGCCACAATAATAGAAATTACTGCAGAAATAGATCTTACCGAATCCGTAGTAGTGAACATATCAAACAACGGTCGCCCTATAAACAAAGAGAATTATGAAGACATCTTCGTCCCGTTCTATACCACGAAACAGGAAGGAACAGGAGTGGGACTAAGTCTTTCCCGCCAGATAATGCGACTACATAACGGAAGTATATCACTGGTGTGCAGTAATGAAAAAAATACGGTTTTCAAATTGCAGTTCAAATAAAATGTCAGGTACTTTTTCACTTCACCTGACATTTTTATTTGAACAGAATTATAAATACAGATTACAAATCCCCTTTCTTCAATACAGTACAGCCTTTAGCATCAAGTACAGCCAGACATGCCTTAAGGTCGTTAGGTTTTATCACCACATGAGCCTTGTCATTCTGAGCAAAAGCATACATATATTCTATAAAGATTTTTTCTTCTGCCAGATACTCCAGGATCACGGCAAGAGAGCCGGGAGTATTGTCACAACTCAAGCAGATAACTTCTGTAGACATTACGGCAAAGTTCTGCGCACGCAAAACTTCCACAGCCTTATCCATATCAGATACGATAAGACGGAGGATTCCGAAATCTGTTGTCTCTGCCATACTGAAGGCATGCATGTTTATCCCGTTCTGTCCCAACGTACGGACTACATCGTTTATTCTTCCTGTCTTATTTTCCAGGAATACTGATAATTGCTTTATGGTCATATCTTTATATTTTTAAATTAATAAAATCTTTATTATTAATCAGTTTAAATACAACGTTTGGGAACAAAAATTTAATACTCTATCAAATATTTAATATAAGTTTTTCATATTTTCCCCACGAAATCTGCTCATCTATATATTGAAAATGAATTGATTTCTTACCCACTATATCGTGACCGTCAAAATGGAATTCCCCTACTAATTTTTGTTGCTCGGAATATATACACACTATTAGTTTATCTTGTTCCGAAACTTTTTCAGTATCGATTTTATACGATATAGAGGAAGCTAATCTTGTAGTTGGTCTCAAAGTTCTGTTACGTTCAACAATAGCCATAATCATTATTCTTTTGTTATATTAAAACGTTCTGTTATAGATTTTAAAACTTCTTCTTTTGTTATAGATTGGATAAAATCATCCGTTGATAATTTGGAATTATGCCATCTATCATAATAGATTTGCGTCTTTTTATATTTTGTTTCTGGCGTAACAGGTTGCATTATACAATTTTGTGAATATGCATTAAAGACATAATCACCAGTAATTGACACTTTTGAACCTTTAGCTATATAACCCTTCTGTCCTAATCTAAATTCATTATAATAATACTGCAGATATAAGTCTGTTTGGTGTAAATCAACTCCACTATGCGAATTAAAACTTAATAAAGCCGAAGTTCCTCTGTTCGTTCCATTATAATAAACTATAATAGCATCAGAAACACACCATTCTCCTTTGTCCAATACCAAAGACGTAGGAAAAACGAGTACAGAAAAATTATTTAATCCATCAGGTACATTTATTTGGTATTCTTGAAAAACGTATTTACATTGAAAAGCATCTTTATCTCCTTCTGAGTACTTAAAATTTAGTGACAAAGCATTGTTACCAGAAACTTGGACTGGAGCTGTAGCTAAACAGTACTTACTCAATATATTATCTATATAATTCAGTTTTGCTTGATTAAACAAACTATCTGATTTTTCCACATATGGTTTGAGATAATTTACAAACTTCCCATATTCTGTTTGTTCAAATTCAGCTGTTTTTTTTGCAATAAGATCAGAGTATTCTTTTTCTTTTCTTTCTTTTTCTGCTTTCTTTTCTTCATCATCTTTCATTACACAACAGAGTGTATAATCTGATTCAAATACTTCACCTCTCCATAATGATGGTCCAAAACAAGCTGTATGGAAATCGTAAATGAAAAAATATGCAATTTCATTATACCAATGTGGTTCAACAGAAAAAAAATCACCATTATGAGATATTTTTTTTAAAAACTTATTCTCTTTTTGAGACTCAAAAGTAAAATATTGACCATCACACTGATAGTCATTTTTTATAAGTAAATCGGTAATTTTAGCAGCTTCCTTGATATCTTCTATCGTAATTTTTCCCCAGTTTCCTGTTGAATGATCATAATCTGTAGAGCCAACAAAAAAACCTTTGTAAAAATATTGTGTATGAATATACTTACCTCTGT
>NZ_JADYTJ010000180.1 GCF_021531075.1 Bacteroides caecigallinarum
TCTTGCAGCCCTGTAGGCTACGCTTTCTGCAATATACCCACTTTCCGTTCTATAATGCCGTACACCTGTCCGTTCCATATGTTGCCCCATTGGACAAACATAATAGTCTTTCTCCTCATTATAATATTATTACTGTCCGCTAAAGACGTGAATTCCCTCCCAACTTGCTGAAATAGATAAGTTGGGAGTTATTTTCATATCAGACAAGCCCCTCTTATGAGCTTATTACCTCCTTAGGTGGTGGTTCTGCT
>NZ_JADYTJ010000181.1 GCF_021531075.1 Bacteroides caecigallinarum
TGAAATTGTAGTATCGGTGAAGATGCCGATTACCCGCGATGGGACGAAAAGACCCCGTGAACCTTTACTATAGCTTAGCATTGAATTTGGGCACGCGATGTGTAGGATAGGTCGGAGGCTTAGAAGCAGGCACGCCAGTGTTTGTGGAGCCGCTGTTGAAATACGACCCTTCGTTTGTTTGAGTTCTAACTCATGGATTGAGGACATTGCTTGGTGGGTAGTTTGACTGGGGTGGTCGCCTCCAAAAGC
>NZ_JADYTJ010000182.1 GCF_021531075.1 Bacteroides caecigallinarum
AAAAACAGGGTGTGTACGTGATAATGAAAGTAAGCAAGGGCGCATGGCGGATGCCTTGGCTCTCGGAGGCGATGAAGGACGTGATAAGCTGCGATAAGTCACGGGGAGGTGCAAATAACCTTTGATCCGTGAATTTCCGAATGGGACAACCCGATATCCTGAAGGGATATCACCTTACGTTTGTAAGGGGCTAACGCAGGGAACTGAAACATCTTAGTACCTGCAGGAAAAGAAAATAACAATGATTC
>NZ_JADYTJ010000183.1 GCF_021531075.1 Bacteroides caecigallinarum
TTACTATAGCTTAGCATTGAATTTGGGCACGCGATGTGTAGGATAGGTCGGAGGCTTTGAAGCGGGCACGCCAGTGTTTGTGGAGCCGCTGTTGAAATACGACCCTTCGTTTGTTTGAGTTCTAACTCATTGATTGAGGACATTGCTTGGTGGGTAGTTTGACTGGGGTGGTCGCCTCCAAAAGCGTAACGGAGGCTTCTAAAGGTACCCTCAGGCCGATCGGTAACCGGCCCAAGAGTGTAATGGCA
>NZ_JADYTJ010000184.1 GCF_021531075.1 Bacteroides caecigallinarum
CCTTCCTCTCAGAACCCCTATCCATCGTCGGCTAGGTGGGCCGTTACCCCGCCTACTACCTAATGGAACGCATCCCCATCGTTTACCGATGAATCTTTAATGGTATTATCATGCAATCTTACCATACCATCAGGTATTAATCTTTCTTTCGAAAGGCTATCCCTGAGTAAACGGAAGGTTGGATACGCGTTACTCACCCGTGCGCCGGTCGCCATCAAACTTAGCAAGCTAAGTTCATGCTGCCC
>NZ_JADYTJ010000185.1 GCF_021531075.1 Bacteroides caecigallinarum
TGCTTGGTGGGTAGTTTGACTGGGGTGGTCGCCTCCAAAAGCGTAACGGAGGCTTCTAAAGGTACCCTCAGGCCGATCGGTAACCGGCCCAAGAGTGTAATGGCAGAAGGGTGCTTGACTGGGAGACTGACAAGTCGATCAGGTAGGAAACTAGAGCATAGTGATCCGGTGTTTCCGTATGGAAGGGACATCGCTCAAAGGATAAAAGGTACTCCGGGGATAACAGGCTGATC
>NZ_JADYTJ010000186.1 GCF_021531075.1 Bacteroides caecigallinarum
TGCTTGGTGGGTAGTTTGACTGGGGTGGTCGCCTCCAAAAGCGTAACGGAGGCTTCTAAAGGTACCCTCAGGCCGATCGGTAACCGGCCCAAGAGTGTAATGGCAAAAGGGTGCTTGACTGGGAGACAGACAAGTCGATCAGGTAGGAAACTAGAGCATAGTGATCCGGTGTTTCCGTATGGAAGGGACATCGCTCAAAGGATAAAAGGTACTCCGGGGATAACAGGCTGATC
>NZ_JADYTJ010000187.1 GCF_021531075.1 Bacteroides caecigallinarum
GATCAGCCTGTTATCCCCGGAGTACCTTTTATCCTTTGAGCGATGTCCCTTCCATACGGAAACACCGGATCACTATGCTCTAGTTTCCTACCTGATCGACTTGTCTGTCTCCCAGTCAAGCACCCTTCTGCCATTACACTCTTGGGCCGGTTACCGATCGGCCTGAGGGTACCTTTAGAAGCCTCCGTTACGCTTTTGGAGGCGACCACCCCAGTCAAACTACCCACCAAGCA
>NZ_JADYTJ010000188.1 GCF_021531075.1 Bacteroides caecigallinarum
CGCCTACAAGCGGTTGGAGCTCCGTAAGGAGTGACAGCGTGCCTTTTGCATAATGAACCTACGAGTTACCGTGTCCGGCGAGGTTAAGGGTCATGAGACCCGGATCCGAAGCGAAAGCGAGTCTGAAGAGGGCGTCGAGTCGGATGCGGTAGACGCGAAACCAAGTGATCTACCCTTGGCCAGGATGAAGTCTGGGTAACACCAGATGGAGGTCCGCACCAATAAGCGTTGA
>NZ_JADYTJ010000189.1 GCF_021531075.1 Bacteroides caecigallinarum
ACGCTACTTGGCTGGTTCAGGCTCTCGCCCATTGACCAATATTCCTCACTGCTGCCTCCCGTAGGAGTTTGGACCGTGTCTCAGTTCCAATGTGGGGGACCTTCCTCTCAGAACCCCTATCCATCGTCGGCTAGGTGGGCCGTTACCCCGCCTACTACCTAATGGAACGCATCCCCATCGTTTACCGATGAATCTTTAATGGTATTATCATGCAATCTTACCATAC
>NZ_JADYTJ010000021.1 GCF_021531075.1 Bacteroides caecigallinarum
CTTTCTAAATAGTCATCATAATTAAAATACTCGGATATTAGATTGTTGTTATATCTATCAGAAAATATCTGTAAAGTTTCTGATATAGCAGGTATTAATGGCTGATTGCCTATTTCTTTCCATTCTTCTGGAGATTTTTCTTCTTCTGTTACAATGGATATATTATAATAGCAAAAAGGGTCTTCATTTGCAAAGTCAAAGTCTGGGATAAATATATTTTCTAATATAGAAATATATTCTAATAACTCTTTCTCTTTATTTATATTGTTCCATTGAAATTTATCTATTGGTTGCATATTTTAAATCTATTGGTTTATATGCAAAAGTAAAAAAGAAAATCCCACTCACAAATACTACAAGTGGGATAATCATTTTATAGTAGATTTTTCATAGCATCATCTACCTGTTCATTGTCAAAACAATCTAAATAAATTTGTGTCACCCTTTCTGAACTATGTCCCAAAGATTCACTGATAATAGCAGTAGAAACTCCAGCACGCTTTAGAACTGTTGCATAAGAGTGACGTGCAACGTAAGTAGTTATTTTCAATTCTATGCCTAAAGATTTACCAATCTCATTCAAATGATGATTTATATTAGCAAGGACATCATAAATACGGTCCTTTTTCTGGGTTGGAGTACGGTTCTTATTATCAAGTATAGGGAACAAGAATTTTCGTCTGGAATCACAGTATTTATCTATTATCTCCTTTGCTTGTTCTGACAATGGTAGAATAATTTTCTTTTTCGTTTTCTGACGCACATATATTAACCTATCGTTATCAATATTATCATTAGTCAGCAAAGACATATCTGTGAAATTTATTCCTCCCATTAGATAAGAAAAAGCAAACATATCAACAGCAAGTTTCTTATAAAAACAAGATGAATCTGTATTATAGGACATTATTTGCTTTACCTGCTCTTTAGTAATCGCACGTTTAGCTGTAATACTGTGTAACTTTGAAACTTTATATTTTCTGAAAGGATAATTATCTTCTTTTACCAATCCCTCTGTAACTGCCAAATTATAGACTACTCTCAATGTTCTTAAACGTATGCCAATCGTATTTTCTGCAAGTTTCTGACTACGTAACCATAACTCATAGTTTTTCAACCAGTTCACATCTATTTCTTGAAAATAAATATCCAAATGCCCATTGAATTTTAACAATGAAAAATAAACCTGGCGAACAGAAAGCGCATAACCAATCCTATTCTCCTTTTTCAGTTGCTCTATATATTGAACAAACAAGTAATTAACTGTTTTCGCTTTTACAGGTGAATCAACTGTTTCAACCAATGTGGTTAAAGTATAATCCTTATTTCTGGAAGAAAAATCAAGAATCTGCTCTGAATATTTCTGTTCCTGTTCTTTAATCAGGGTATTTATCTGTTCTTTATTAGGACAATTTCTTTTAGGTCTATTCTTATCAAAGTCCCAATATTGAGGTTTTACAGAGACACCAAGGCTAACATATTTCTTTTTACCATCTTTACACACGCGAATCATCAAAGGATGCTCGCCATTACTTAATGTTTTTGACTTGTAACACAACACATTAACTGTAGCATTCATAATAAATTCTGGTTTAACTCTTGGTTTAACTTTTGGTTTAACTTTGAGCTCCAGAAACACATAAACTGAGTATAATCAGGATAAAAGTACTGTGTTGTGCACATAAAGAAAAAGCTCCGTAAATCATTGATTTACAGAGCCTTAAGCCAGTACTCGAAGCGGGACTTGAACCCGCACAGCTGCAATAGCCAAGGGATTTTAAGTCCCTCGTGTCTACCGATTCCACCATTCGAGCATCCATTCAAAGAGAAGAGCGGAAAACGAGACTCGAACTCGCGACCCTAACCTTGGCAAGGTTATGCTCTACCAACTGAGCTATTTCCGCGTTAACGGGTGCAAATGTATGGAGTTTTTGTATAACTTCCAAACATTTCGCCCGTTTTTATTAAAAAATATCCGTTTTCATATATCCAAAAGCCTTTTTACATGGCTTATGATATATTTGCAAAACATTTTAAAAGTCTTTGCAAAGCTTTTGCAAGTTTCAATATCATCTTCCCAAAAGGGCTTTTTCAGCATTCTCTACAACCGAGAAATCAAAACCGGAAACAACCTTATCCATAAGTTCTACGATACGGTCGTTGCACAAATTACCTATACTGCCTTCGTGTGTGTGATGTACCTGCTTGTTATGAGTAAACTTTCCGGCTTCTATGTCAAGACCAACTTTCTTATAGGCATCGCGGAAAGGCATTCCTTCGGTAGCCAGACGGTTCACTTCCTCAACACTGAATATGTACAGATATTTATCGTCATCAAGGATATGCTCGTTCACATAAATCTTATCCATGATGTATGTAGCCATCTGCAAGCAATCTTTCAGTTCGGAAAATGCAGGCAGGAACACTTCCTTGATAATCTGCAAGTCACGGAAATAGCCGGAAGGCAGATTATTCATTATCATCATTATCTGCTGAGGAAGAGCCTGTATCTTATTACATTTTGCACGTGTAAGCTCGAACACATCAGGATTTTTCTTGTGAGGCATAATACTTGAGCCTGTAGTACATTCGTCCGGAAGTTTTACAAAACCAAAATTCTGACTGCTGAACATACATGCATCGAAAGCCATCTTCGATAGTGTTCCGGCTATGGAAGCCAAAGCGAAGGCCACATTACGTTCCATCTTTCCACGGCCCATCTGAGCATATACCACATTGTAATTCATCGAGTCAAACCCTAAAAGACGTGTTGTCATCTCACGATTCAATGGAAACGAAGAACCGTAACCGGCAGCAGAACCCAAAGGATTACGATTACACATTTTATACGCAGCCTGTAGAAACATCATATCATCTACCAAGCTCTCTGCATATGCTCCAAACCATAATCCGAACGACGATGGCATTGCTATCTGCAGATGTGTATATCCTGGCATCAATACGTCCTTATATTTGTTGCTCTGCGCAATAAGCACCTTAAACAAATCCTCTACAGCCTCAGCTATATCTTTAATCTGGGCACGGGTGAACAGTTTCAAGTCTACCAGCACCTGATCATTTCTGGAACGTCCACTGTGGATTTTCTTTCCCACATCACCCAGTTTTCTTGTCAACATTAGTTCCACTTGAGAATGTACATCCTCTATTCCGTCTTCTATCACGAAATCTCCTTTTTCGGCAGAAGCATAGATATTCTTCAGTTCATCAAGCAAAACTTTCAATTCGTCAGACTTCAAAAGACCAATACTTTCAAGCATAATGATATGAGCCATTGAACCCAGTACGTCATGCTTTGCTAGATACAGGTCCATTTCGCGGTCCAGGCCTACAGTGAAACGATCTATTTCAGCGTTTACCTGAACATTTTTTTCCCAAAGTTTCTGAGCCATATTCTTGTTTTATATCAAAGTTAATTATTAATAAGGTATAGCAGAAAGCATATCAGCCAGTTTCTCCACTCCCTCCTGAAGTGGTTTTGATACCATAGCCTTCATAAACATATTTACCTCTGCACGTATTGTAACCTTCATTTTAGACTGTTCGTCGGACACCGGTAGCATCTGAATCCACAAATTCATAGGCACAGGCGACTTTTCGCCTTCAAATTTTATACACTTCATAGGCTCGCGCTCTATTATTCGGAGTGTAAGACTTATTCCTTGTACTTTCAATGTAATAGAATCCTGATCGAAAGTCATATCCTCAAGTTTACCGTCAAGTTTGTCTTTCACGGCATCCAGACGCTGACGTACAGACTCAAGATTATTCAAGTCCGACAGCTTGTTATAAACTCGTTCCTGAGCGTAAGGAACATATTTCACTGTACTCTCGTATTGCAATGTTGCCATATACTTTCAAAAACAAAAAGAAAACACGGATTTTACCGTATGACACGATTCACAATCAAGAACCGTGAGACCAGTAGAATCCGTGTCTCCAATTATAGATTAATATTTATTATTTTCCTGTCCAGTGAGCAGGGTCTTCTCTCCAAGCCTGAAGTACAGGAATATCATCTTCATCAATATAGTCAGTCTTAAGAGCAGCATCCAAAACTGCATTGTAGTTAGTAAGAGTTACAAGTTCTACATTTGCATTCAAGAATGCCTTAACAGATACGTCAAATCCATAAGTGAATGATGCTACCATACCGATAACTTCACAACCGTCGCGACGTATAGCCTCAACTGCTTTCAAGCTGCTTCCACCAGTAGAAATCAAATCTTCTACTACTACAACTTTCATACCCGGACGCAACTCACCTTCGATAAGATTTTCCAATCCATGATCCTTTGGACTTGAACGAACATATACAAATGGCAGGTTAAGTTCTTCTGCAACCAATGCACCCTGAGCGATTGCTCCAGTTGCCACACCGGCAATAGCATCAACCTGACCGAATTTTTCAAGGATAATACGACAGATTTCCAACTTCACAAAGTTACGAAGTGCAGGATAAGACAAAGTCTTACGGTTGTCGCAATAAATAGGAGATTGCCAACCTGAAGCCCAAGTAAATGGGTTAGCCGGCTGAATTTTAACAGCTTTAACTTTCAGCAATTTTTCTGCGAATAATCTTTCCAAAGCTTTCATAATTTTACTAATATCTGATAAACATTTGTGCAAAAGTAGAGAAATACATCGGTATTTGAAAATTTATATGTATTAATTTTGCTAAAATCTGACATAAAGCATCATATATCAAGATTTTGTCCACGCTAGTGTTATAATACTTATTTTAACGGAATCCACTGTCTT
This sequence comes from Bacteroides caecigallinarum, assembly GCF_021531075.1. Classification (GTDB taxonomy): domain Bacteria; phylum Bacteroidota; class Bacteroidia; order Bacteroidales; family Bacteroidaceae; genus Phocaeicola; species Phocaeicola caecigallinarum_B. Next base: position 4,780 of record NZ_JADYTJ010000021.1, read on the forward strand.
AAGTGCGTCGATACAGGATGAAATGGTGGCTCCAGTGGTCAATACATCATCTACCAGAAGCAGATGTCTGCCGTGTAATGAGAATGTTTTTTCTGTAATTTTAAACAATCCTTCGGCATTTTCCCATCTTCCCGAAGCGGATTTGTGGGTTTGAGTGGCATTATTATGAGTCCTTTCCAAAGCATCGGTTATTACGGGAATAGATGTCAACTCTGAAATTCCCATTGCCAACAACTCCGATTGATTATATCCTCTAATTCTGAGCCTGCTTTTATGTAATGGCACCGGTAATATATAATCTATCCCATCAAAAAAACCGGTATCCAACAGTTCTGTAGCAATGACACGTCCCATTTGTTTGCAAAGCCGTTTTCTTCCATAATATTTCATGCCATGCAGTATTTTAGAGACAGAACCTCCACGTGCATAATAATATAAAGACGTAGCCTTTTCTATTGGGTATATACCCCAGAAAAGTCGTTCCATCTCATTTTCAGGGGTATTACGCAGCCCTGTTAAAGGGAGAGAAGCCATACACGACACACACAGGCCTTCCTCTTGTGAAGAAAGCAGTTTTCCACAGCACACACATATACGAGGGAAAAAGAAATCGCGTATGTCGTTCAGAAAATTCATTTACTATTCGAAATCACCTTTTACAAATTTCATTATTTCCTGCATGGTAAATCCCCTTCCGGCTGCAAATCTTATCAGTTTTGCATTTCGTTCATAATCATTCTCAGCCTTGATTGTTTTGAGTTTCTGTTTCAGCAGATTTTGCAGGATTCCATTGTATTCATCTTCGTCAATATCCTCCATTCCGGCATTTATTTCCTCTGAAGTAAGTCCTTTCATACGGAGAGACTGGGCTATCTTCATCCTGCCCCACTGATTGAAACGATATTTGTCGCGCACGTATGCACTGCAAAAACGAATTGTGTCAAGATACTTTTCTTTAAAGAGGTGAGCCATAACAGCAGCTATGCTTTCAGGACTTGCGCCCCATCCTTTCAATTTTGTCTCTACATCCGACGGACATCTCTCTACGGCAGAACAATAAGCCTCAGCCTTGTTCAGCAATTCTTTTTCTGAATATTCTTTCATGGTCGTACAGCTTTTATCATTCTGTCATTACCGGACAAATCTTTCCTCAGTTCTATATTCCTATATCCCATAGAAGAAAGCATCTCCACAGTTTCTTTACCATAAGCTCTGTTTATTTCGAAATAAATCAAACCTTCGCAATTCAAGATATCAATACCTATTTCAGCTATTCGTCTATAGAAACGAAGAGGATCATCATCGGGAACAAAGAGTGCCAGACCAGGCTCCCATTCAAGAACATTTCTCTCCATATCAGTTTTTTCACTATCTGTTATATATGGCGGATTACTGACTATAATATCAGTCTTTATATCGGGAATGTCTGTACTAAGCACATCTACACGACTGAATGCAATATCTACATTATTCATACGCGCATTCTCTGAAGCTACAGACAGTGCCTGTTCGGAGATATCCCATGCAGACACAACAGGAGAGTTCATCATCAATGAAAGCGAAATAGGAATGCATCCACTTCCGGTACCAATGTCCAGAACACTTATTTCCTCACGTTTATTGTCGTCAACTATCCAGTCTATCAATTCGGATGTTTCCGGTCTAGGTATGAGAACTGAAGGGGTAACTTTGAAACGAAAGCCACAAAACCACGTTTCTCCCATTATGTATTGCAAGGGTTCGTACGATTTCAGACGCATCAGAATATCATTTACCTCCGAAAGATTTTCTGATGAAAAATTCATATCTTTGCCTGCATATAGGTCAAGAGCTGACAGTTGAAACTTCTCTGTCAGAATATACTTAGCCAAGGCGGCAGCCTCGGCATCCGGATAGTAACCGGAAAGTTCTTGTCGTATATAAGTATATATTGGATGCATAATGTGCAAAAGTAAGAAAAAAGCTCAAGAATATGACTACAGATGAAAAATATATCCGCAGATGTATAGAACTTGCATCAAACGGATTGTGCAATGCAGCTCCAAACCCTATGGTTGGTGCAGTGATAGTACACAATGGCAAGATTATCGGCGAAGGCTATCATGCCAGATGCGGAGAAGGCCATGCCGAAGTAAATGCCATACGTTCAGTGAAAGACGAAAGTCTGCTAAAGGAATCAACCATTTACGTAAGTCTGGAGCCATGCTCTCACTACGGTAAGACACCTCCATGTGCCGACCTTATCATCAGCAAAGGAATTCCACGCGTTGTAGTAGGCTGTATAGACCCTTTTTCACAAGTATCTGGCAGAGGAATACAAAAGTTGCGCAATGCAGGTATAGATGTCACTGTAGGAGTATTGGAAGATGAATGCAAGAACCTTATCAGACGATTTGTGACATTCAACACACAAAAACGTCCTTACATCACATTGAAATGGGCCGAATCGGCCAACGGATATATTGACATAAACCGTGAAAGCGGTTCACCTGTCGTATTGTCTACTCCCATCACTTCAATGTACGTACACAAGCAAAGAGCAGAACATAAGGCTATACTCGTAGGCAGAAGAACTGCTCTACTGGACAATCCTTCGCTCACTACACGAAACTGGTACGGTGCAAATCCGTTGAGATTAGTGATAGACCGTAATCTAACTCTGCCGTCTGACTTAAGACTCTTCGACCATAGTACGCCAACACTGGTATTTACCGAAAAAGAAAAAGCAGGAGAGGAAAACCTGGAATACATAACATTGGATTTTTCAAAGGACATACTACCACAGATTCTTACCGTCCTTTACGAAAGGAAGATACAGTCACTGCTGGTTGAGGGAGGAACTACCCTGCTACAGTCTTTTATTGACACAGAACTGTGGGATGATATATATGTGGAACATTCCGAAAAAGTATTGGAAGAAGGTGTGAAATCGCCTATAATACCGAAAGGAGCAGTGATGCAAACAGAAATGCGCGACGGGGTTTGTGTGAGTCATTATATAACCAGGTAGCATAAAGAATAATATGAACATGCTGAGTACAAAATAATTCAGGTATTATTGGGGAATATATTTTAGATAGACAATCTTTATAAAAGATATATTTAAGACAACAAAGAATATATTCTTAAAAGTCCATTCGAATTTCAAACTAAAACTTTAAGACTCAATATTGATAATACAGTAGTTTTTCTAAAAACTTATAAGTTTTACAAATAATTAAATTCACTACTTGATAAATATTCACTATTACATAACTCGTGATAGCTATTACATAAAAAAGTATCCATATACTAATGAACAAAGTAGTCAACTACAGAATTTTGTAATTTATCCAAATTGGATGAGATAGCCTCAAAATAAGAGACTATCTCTATTTACATTATCTGCCACCAGTTATAATCGCTGTAAATTTCGGGAGATATTTTATCAAAACACTATAAATACACAGACCTAACAAAATAGTTATTAAAGGACAAACCAAATATAGCATAATAAGGCCTGCATCCGTCTGGGGCTGTAAAACCTTTACAGAAAACTTAATCAAGAAAGCCAAAGGCATTCCATGGTAAACATAAATAAAAAAACTACTGTTTGAGAGGAAATGATTAGGATGTAACTTTTGTTTTGCTATACCGTATGCCACAAAAGACACAATAGCACTTAATCCAACTAAAATACCAATACTATGGACATATTTATGCCAATCATATTGCCTTGTAAGCAAGTCACATATCGCTATAATTATATATAACACAAATGAATAAAGGGGAAAACTATTATGAATCCTAATGAAATTCTTTTTGTTAATAGTATAATAGGCACCATATGAAAAGAAAAATAATGCAGTAATACTAAAGCCGGGTAAAGTAAACCAGATACCTAAAATCCATAATAGTCCCAATGTTATAACAAATATAATTTTCAGGTGTTTTACACAGAAATACACAATCGGCGATATTACAATCACCACCATCAAATCACGAACGAACCATAGCGGGTAATTAATAGGCATATCACCACCTATTTTATTACCATCCCAAAAAACTTTCAACCAGTTAATCCATGTGTATTCTTTTATCAACAGATTTTCACCGGAAGTCAAACCTGATAAAAAAGTTTGAGTTAAATAATACAACAAGACAACTACCAAATTCCAAAACAAATAAGGTATAAGTAATGTCCTGCTTCTCTTTTTTAGTTTTTGGGAATAGGTATTACAATCAAACGATTCAGTTTTATAAATAAAAAGCCGGAAATAAAAAAGAAAGCTGGAACTGCTATTCTTGCAACCACTTCAGAAATTAAATACCTGAATGTATTGTATATTTCAAAATTATGCCCATCAATAATGTCTGCTCCATCAATTACAACTTTATCAGGTACAGAATGAATCAATACTACACCTATAATTAACCAAAATCGAAGATAACTGATAACGTGCGATTGTAATTTGTCCTGTCCCAACTGTTTCGTTTGTTCCATATCTATATACAAAGTTTCAGGGTTCAGGACTCCGGCAACCCACGTTTTTCATTAATACCACTTCGCGTAAAGACATAAAAAAAGCGTGAAGCCCTGCATTGTCGCTCGCTCCACGTTCTGAGGCTCCTGGAAATTGCCCTGTAAGTCGAAACGAGCAACGCCGAAGCCCCACGCCGATATGTATAACGCACCTATATACCGCAACTCAGCTAATGGCGTATAGATACACCATTGGCTGTACGGCATAGTTCAGGTATGTATATAGCACACCAACGGGGCATTCACGTTGCTTTGTTTTTGACTTACAATTTGAAATTTTTCCAGGATTTCAGAACGTCAAAACCAAAGCGTAGTAAACGCCTTTCAATATGTCTTGTCCCTCCCTTCCTACGCTCCATGATAAAGCGTCCGGCGGCGCGGGACTGTGCAAAGGTAATAAAACAATCTGAGTTTTCACTAAAACGATGAAGGAATATCAAAATAGACTGACAAAGGCGGACATTATAAAAAAACAATTACGTACTTTTGTTTACAAAAACAAAGAGAGAAGAAGCATGACATCATTTGGTGCCGACCATCGTCGGCAGCAATGCTCACCATCGTCAGCCGAGGAGCCTACCATTGTCGGCAGCACTGCCGACGATGGTCAGCATCAGAACATAAATTGAAATAATTAAATCAAAACCTAGATTATGGGAAATATAAAATTCGATTTTTACAAAAATCCGGACAACAAAGAAGGCAAACTGAAATCGGAATACCACATCAGAGTATGCGGACAGCAAACCATCAGTACAAAGAGGATCATAGAATTGATACACAATGCCAGTACTCTTACACCGGCGGACATTAATGCTGTAATCTTCGCTTTTCAGGAAGAGATAGCCAATCAGCTGGCACAAGGAAACATTGTGAAACTGGAAGGTCTGTGCAGCTTCAATATCAGTCTTAAATCTGCCAACGGGACGTGTACCGGTAAGGAGAACGGGAAGGCAATTGAACTGAAATCGGTCAATATCAATCCGGAAAAGGAATTTACGGAAAGGGTAAAGGATTTGGTAAAAAAGTACGGAACGGAAAAGGTAATGGCAAGACATTCAGACTCTTTAACAGACGAGAAAGTGGACAGAATACTGACAAATTATTTCAGCACAAATAAAGCTATCACACGCCCTAAGCTGCAAGACATCTGTTCAACCACAAGATATATGGCCATGCAGCAAATAAAGCGCCTGACCGAAAGCGGGAAACTGGTCAACGTAGGTTTCGAGAACCATCCGCTTTATATGCCCACACCGGGAAGTTTTGGGACCAAGGAAGAGTAACATCGTTTAAATACAGTTTAAAATGTTGTACTTTCAATAACTTGACGATAAAATCGGACAGTTTATCCATAATTTTATATAAAACTGTAGGAAATGTTCTGTTTAGACAAAAAAACTTTCTACTTTTGCAACTTGTAACATAGAAATCATTTGCAAATGAAATTAAGAATATTACCTGTATTGGTTGCCGGATTCATGTCGGCCACATTTTTATTGTCTTCATGTCTCGGCAATGACACAAGCGAGATTGAATATCCTGCCACATCGAGCATCACAAGCTTCTCGATAGGGACTTTACACCAGACATTCTATGGAAAAAGTTCCAAGGGCGAAGACAGCATATATGTTGATACCATAAGTTATGCCGACTGTGCATTCACCATAGACCAAATAAACAGAAGGATATACAACAAGGATTCTCTGCCAAAAGATGTGGATATCACCAGAGTGGTTACAAGTATAGAAGCTGATATAGCTGCAATATATTATGAAAAGAACGGAAAAGACACTGTATGGACTTCTACCGACTCTCTGGACTTTACCAATGACATCATTTTCAAAGTAATGGCTTTCAGCGAAATACAGAATAACTTCGTATATGGACAGGGATATAGAGTAAGTATCAATGTACACAAGCTGAATCCGGACTCACTGGTATGGAAACATTTTGACAGCAGCACCTTCGGAGAGGGAATAAAGCTGACTGAACAGAAAGCCGTGTACCAGAACAACAACATATACGTATTCGGAAAGACATCTGCCGAGGAAACTAAAGTATTCCGAACCGGTGTCGACAGAGGTAACATCTCAGGATGGGAAGACATCACTCCTGCCATACAGGGTATAAACATATATTCTGCGCTGGCTTTTGAAAATGATATATATTATGTAGCAAACGGACAGCTGTATAATTTATCGTCAAACTCCCCAATAGGAGCATTGAACAACCTGGTTAATCTTATATCAGCCACAGGTGATGTAATGCTGGCATATACCTCTGACAGCAAGGTGTGCAGCATAAAAGCCGATGGTTCAAAGGAAAAGGACATAGATTTTATTGATGGAGAAGATATGAGCGGAAGGCTGTATGCCGTATCGCAAACGGCATCGCATAACCCGTCGTTGTGGAGAACCACTGTAATGAAAAACGGGGCAGAGACAGACACCACTGCATGCATATACAGCTATACAAGCAGTGATGATACCTGGGTAAAATACCAGCCTAACTACCCTACCACATGTCCTAACCAGAAAAACATTTCAATGATTAAGTATGACGGTAAACTGTTTGCCTTTGGAGGACTGTTCGACACATTCCGTTCTTCTGTCGACAATGGATTAAACTGGAACGAAGAGACCGGATATATGGTATTCCCAACCGAAGAGAAAAACGGTATAAAGCCACTTTCTTCTTATCGTCAGGATGGTACTTATTCCACTGTAGTAGAGGATAATGGAAGTAAAGGATCATTCATGTGGTTTATATGGCAGGATGGAACGATGACAAGAGGACATCTTAACAGACTCATGCCTAAGGAATAATTGTTTAAACAGAAAATTACCGACATGACATACAGAGAGAAAATAGATAAAACCAGAATACCCGCACACATAGCCATAATAATGGACGGCAACGGGCGCTGGGCAAAAGAAAAAGGACATGCCAGGACATTCGGACATCAGGCAGGAGCGGAAACTGTACACATAATAGCGGAAGAATCGGCCAGATTGGGTGTTAAATTTCTGACTTTATATACCTTTTCCACCGAAAACTGGAACAGACCGGTTGATGAGGTGGCAGCTCTGATGAGTCTGCTTATGGACTCTATAGAGGAGGAAACTTTCATGAAGAACAATATCAGTTTCAGAATAATAGGTGACACTTCCAGACTGCCAAAGGAAGTGCTTGACCGTCTGAACAAGTGTATTGAAAACACATCGCGTAACACGGGAATGTGTCTGACACTGGCTTTGAGCTATTCGTCAAGATGGGAGATAACGGATGCAATGAGAAAAATTGCAAAACAGGTTGAAAAGGGGGAACTGTCTGCAGACGACATTACCGACAAGACCATTGACCAACATTTGGCAACAAGCTATATGCCCGACCCGGAACTGCTCATCAGAACTGGTGGAGAGATAAGACTAAGCAATTACCTGCTATGGCAGTGTGCTTACTCTGAACTGTATTTCTGTGACACTTACTGGCCGGACTTCAAGGAAGAGGAACTGTGTAAGGCTATTTGCGACTACCAGAGCAGAGAACGCCGATTTGGAAAAACTAGTGAACAATTATAATATTAAGCAATGAGATACCGTCTTTTACTCATAACTATGATGACCGTGGGACTGACTTTCATGAACACAAAAGTCTGTGCCCAGGATAATAATACCGAAAGCGACAAACCTGTAATATTATATAACGGCTCGCCTAAGAAATACGAAATTGCCGACATTAAGGTGACAGGCGTGAAGAACTACGAGGATTATGTGCTCGTGGGAATATCCGGACTTGCCGTGGGACAGACTATAACAGTGCCGGGCGATGACATCACCGGAGCTGTAAAGAAATACTGGAGACACGGACTGTTTTCGGACGTGAAAATATCTGCCGACAAGATTGAAGGCAACAAGATATATCTGCACATCGAACTTAAGCAACGTCCACGTATCACTGACATACGTTTCTACGGCGTAAAGAAGAGTGAACGTGAAGACCTGCAAGCCAAACTGGGACTTGTGAAAGGTAGCCAGATTACACCAAACCTTATTGACCGTGCTAAAATACTTATCAAAAAACACTTCGACGAAAAAGGATTCAAAAATGCCGAAGTAAACATCATAGAAAGAGAAGACACCGCAAATGCTGAACAGGTATATGTGGATGTAAACATAGACAAAAAGGAAAAAATCAAGGTTCACCAGATTATTATTGACGGGAATACTGTCTTGACAGACAAGAAGTTAAAGAGAGTAATGAAGAAAACCAACGAAAAAGGCAAGCTTATTAACCTTTTCCGTACCAAAAAGTTCATAGAAAGCAATTACGAAGCCGACAAACAGCTTATCATAGACAAGTATAACGAACTTGGTTACCGTGATGCGCTTATTGAAATGGACAGCGTGAGCCAGTATGACGACAAGACGGTAAACGTATACATGAAAATATACGAAGGTGACAAATACTACCTGAGAGACATCACATGGGTAGGTAACACTGTATATCCTTCGGACCTGCTGAGCGAACAGTTGAGAATGAAAAAAGGTGATGTGTATAACCAGAAACTGCTGAACGAACGTATCAGTGGTGATGAAGATGCCATCGGTAACAATTACTACAACAGAGGTTATGTGTTCTATAACCTTGACCCTGTGGAAATAAACATTGACGGCGACTCTATCGACCTGGAAATGCGTATCACAGAAGGTCCGCAGGCTACTATCAGCCACGTACGCATCAACGGTAACGACCGTCTGTATGAAAACATCGTTCGTCGTGAGTTGAGAACCCGTCCGGGCGACCTCTTCAGCAAGGAAGCACTTGAACGTTCATATCGTGAAATTGCACAGATGGGACACTTTAACCCTGAGAACATACAGCCTGACGTACAGCCAAATGTTCAGGACGGTACTGTAGACATCAACTGGGGACTGGAATCAAAAGCCAACGACCAGGTGGAATTCTCGGCTGGATGGGGACAGACAGGTGTAATAGGTAAGCTGAGTCTGAAGTTTACAAACTTCTCGTTTGCCAACCTCTTCAGAAAAAATGACAACTATCGTGGTATCCTCCCTCAGGGAGACGGTCAGACTCTTACCATCAGCGGTCAGACTAACGGTAGATACTATCAGTCGTATAGTGTTTCGTTCTTCGATCCTTGGTTCGGAGGCAAACGTCCTACTTCGTTCTCTGTATCGGCATTCTACTCTGTTCAGACCGACGTAAGCAGCAACTACTATAACTCGGCATACATGAACAACTACTATAATATGCTTTACGGTTATGGTAGCTACTACAACAACTATTATGGCAACTACTATAATAACTATGAATCTTACTACGACCCAGACAAGTCGATCAAGATGTTCGGTGCGTCAATCGGTTGGGGTAAGCGTTTGAGATGGCCTGACGACTACTTTACTATCTCGGCCGAGCTTTCTTACCAGAGATTCATGCTTAAGGACTGGAGCTATCTGTACATCAAGCTGAACAACGGGCAGTATATGAACACAGGTAACTGTAACAATGTAAACCTGAACCTTACTCTTTCAAGAAACTCTACTGATAACCCTATCTTCCCAAGATACGGTTCTGAGTTTACAGCATCGGTTTCGTTCACTCCGCCATACTCTCTGTTCAGCAACAAGGATTATTCTACATACGGCAAGGATAACTACGAAGAGGCTGCAAGCATGTATAAGTGGATAGAATACCACAAGTGGAAATTCAAAGCAAAAACATATACAGCACTGTTGCCTATAAAGAAATGTCCTGTGCTGATGACACGTACTGAATTCGGTATCCTGGGACATTACAACAAGTACAAACGTTCTCCGTTCGAAACATTCTATGTGGGTGGTGACGGTATGACAGGATATAGCTACAACTATGCTTCTGAAACTATCGCGCTCCGCGGTTATGAAAACGGTTCGTTAACTCCATACGGTAGCGAAGGTTATGCTTACATCAGACTTGGAGCTGAATTGAGATACCCGCTCATGCTTGAGAACTCAACAAGTATCTATGCTTTGGGATTCGTAGAAGCTGGTAACGCATGGACTGACGTGGCAGACTTCAATCCATTCCAGTTGAAACGTTCGGCAGGTGTCGGTGTTCGTATCTTCCTCCCTATGATTGGTATGATGGGTATCGACTGGGCATATGGTTTCGACAAGATAAACGGATCAATGCAGTATAGCGGAAGCCAGTTCCACTTTATCATAGGTCAGGAGTTCTAACTACAAGGTGACAAGGCTTTAGAGACTAGGAACTAGAGACTAGGAAACCTAGTCAACTAGTTACTCGTCAACTAGTATCTAAAAAACTCAAAAACTAATAAACTCAAAAACTCAAATATTATGAAGAAGGTGTTTTTTTCGTTGCTGTTTATCGTGGCAACCATAATGGCAGCGCAAGCTCAAAAATTTGCCCTTATAGACATGGAATTTATATTAAAGCAAATTCCTTCGTACGAACAGGCCAACAAACAGATGGAAGATCTGTCAAAGCAATGGCAGACTGAGATAGAATCAAAATCGAACGAAGCAAAAGCTCTGTATGAGTCATACCAGAAGACAGCTTCAACAATGAGTGCTGAGCAAAGAACAGCCAAAGAAGAGGAAATTATAGCAAAGGAAAGGGAGGCTGCCGAACTGAGACAGACATATTTCGGTCCACAAGGAGAGGCTATGAAAAAAAGACAAGAACTGATAGCACCTATACAGGATGCCATATACAATGCAGTAAAGGCTATTGCTACAGAAAAGGGATATGATGCAGTAATTGACAGAGCCTCAGCTCAAAGTATGATTTTTGCATCACCACGCATTGATATCAGTAATGATGTTCTTTTGAAATTAGGATATTCAAAATAATTTTATACATTTGCATCCGAAAGGAAAACACATTCAATAACAGAAAAAATTAATAATAAATAGAAGACAAATATTATGTTGAAAAAATTAGCATTATTGCTTATGCTCGTTGCACCAATGAGCATATTTGCACAGAAGTTCGGATACTTCAAATCAGAATCAATCATCTTGGTTATGCCGGAATACGCTAAAGCACAGACTGACATTCAGGCATTGCAGAAACAATATGAAGATGAAATCAAACGTGCATCTGACGAATTCAACAAAAAATTTGCTGAATTCCAGCAGGAACAGAAGAACCTCCCTCAGAACATCCTTGAACGCCGCCAGAAAGAACTTCAGGAACTTTCTGAAAAGGGAATGCAGTTCCAGCAGGATGCTCAGCAGCAATTGCAGAAAGCTTATGCTGACATGATGGCTCCTATATATGAAAAGATGGAAAAATCAGTTCAGACTGTAGCTAAAGCAGGCGGATATGTATTCGTATTCGATTTGAACCGTACAGACATACCTTACGTAGACGAGACTCAGGCTAAAGATATTACTGATGATATCAAAACAAATCTCGGAATCAGCTTGACAGCTGCACCTTACGTACCACAGGTGCCTGCTACACTTCCAGCAGGGAACTAATATTAAATTAAACATATATAATAAGTGAAGAATCTGTCAGCACACATACGGTGCCTTCAGGTTCTTCACTTTTTAATTTGAACGACATGCCATTTCTGAGAAACTTGATTAAAGGACCTATAGGAGTATTTGATTCCGGCTACGGCGGACTGACTATACTGAAAGAAATAAGAAAAGCATTACCCGAATATGATTATCTGTATTTGGGCGACAATGCGCGTACACCATACGGAACACGCTCGTTCGAAGTAGTGTACGAGTTTACTCTTGAAGCGGTGGTCAGACTGTTCGAAATGGGATGTCCACTGGTGATACTGGCATGTAACACTGCATCTGCTAAAGCCTTGAGAAGCATACAGCAGAATGACCTGCCTTATCTGGACAATTCAAGGCGTGTGCTTGGAGTTATCAGACCTACGGCAGAAAGTATAGGAGAAGTCACAAAAAGCCGTCATGTGGGCATTCTGGCTACATCTGGCACTATCCGTTCCGAATCATACCCTATGGAAATAAAGAAACTGTTTCCGGACATAACAGTCACCGGTGTAGCTTGCCCGATGTGGGTTCCTCTGGTGGAAAACAAGGAATACGATTCAGAGGGTGCAGACTTCTTCGTAAAAAAATATATCAACGAACTGTTAAGCAGGGATAAAGACATTGATACAATAGTGCTGGGATGTACACATTATCCTCTGCTGCTGGACAAAATCAGGAGGTTCACTCCCGAAGGCATAAACATAATAACGCAGGGAGAATATGTAGCTGCCAGTCTGAAGGATTATCTCAGCAGACATGATGAGATAGCCACAAGATGCACCAGAAACAGTAAATGCGAGTTTCTTACTACGGAATCAGTAGAAAAATTCAAGGAATCGGCATCGATATTCCTGCATGAAGATGTGGAAGTAAGGAGTATAACTCTTGAATAACCCTTATAGCAAACGACGACTTAGATATCTGACCGGATACCATACAGAGATAAATCCTACAATCAGCACAGTGACAAATACGAGCACCACATCCCATGCATGCACACTTACAGGATAGGCGTCGACAATAAAGCTACCGGCACTACCTAAGGATATTATACCATATTCCTGCTGAATAAGGCATAAAGCAAGCCCTATGACAACTCCTGATACTGCGCCTATGAAGGAAATCATTCTACCTTCGAAAAGGAATATACGCACTATCTGACTGTCGGAAGCACCAAGATTGCGCAATGTCTGTACGTCGTTTTTCTTATCAATAATAAGCATTGAAAGCGAACCGATAACATTGAAACATGCTATCATAAGTATGAATACAAGAAAAATATAAGAAATGAGTTTCTCTATTTCCATTATTCTGAAAGTATCGGCCTGCTGTTCGTAACGGTTCTGAACACGGAAATCATCACCTAATTTCTCTTTAAGTTTTTTTATTACGGCATTTTCATCTGCCCCGGGAGTAAGTCGGAGGTTGACTGCTGAAACTTCGTTGGTATACTGAAAAAGACGACGTGCGAAGCCAATCGAAGTTATAATATACGAAGCATCGTATTTCTCCTGATTTACTGTAAATGTCAGTCCGGAAGAGAAGAGCTGGTCGCTTACGAAACTGCTCATAGGATTGGACATATTTATACGGCTTCCACGTTTGGGAGCATAAATTTCAAGCGGATCGAGAAAACGAATTCCGGTACCTAATGTTGACAATAACTGAAGACCGGGAATAGCATAGTCAGCAACCTCATCGTGAAGTAAAAGGTCTCCCCTGCCAAACAGTATACTGTCTATAGGAGTCAACGTGTCAAAATTATCTTCCACTCCCTTTATTACAGCCATTACCTGACGGCCTTTGTATTGCACCATAGCATTGTCTTCTACCGATTCTGAATACACAGCAATCTCCGGCATCGTCCTGATTTCGGCAAATAACTGTTCGCTTCCGTCAAAAACCTTACCTCTGACGGATGTAATCTTTATCTGCGGATCAAATGCTGTAAAAAATGTAGCTACCATATCCTGAAAGCCGTTAAAAACAGAAAGTGTGCAGACCAAGGCCAGTGTGGCCAAAGCGACTCCGCACACAGATATAGCAGAAATTACATTTATGGCATTATGCGATTTCTTTGAGAACAGATACCTTTTAGCAATAAAAAAAGGGAAATTCACGATGAATCTGTTTTTAATATAGAAAGACAGATTAGTCTTTCAGAAGTTTGTCAATCTTTTCAACGTAATCCAGTGAATCGTCGATGAAGAACTTCAGTTCCGGTATTATACGTAACTGATGGCGAACACGGTTGCCAAGTTCGTAACGGATAGACTTCATATTATCATTGATATTCTTTACTATCTCCTCTCCTCTTTCAGAAGGGAAAACGCTCAAGTATGCACGCGCATAGCTCATATCAGGACTGATTCTTACTATGCTGACAGAAACAAGCACACCCGGCATTGATTTTGTCTGAACCAGAAACATCTCACTCAATTCTTTCTGAATGAGTCTGGCTATTTTGTTTTGTCTGGTAGTTTCCATATTATCTCTTATTTTTTTCTTATTATGGTAAGCCCGTCGCGCATGGGCAGTATTACTTTTTCCACTCTCTCGTCGGTTGCTACCAAGTCATTGAATTTCTTTATTCCTATTGTCTGAAGGTCTGTGTGATGCGGATTTTCCTCAAGTACATGACCATCCCAAAGGGTATTGTCGGCCAGAATATATCCACCGTTGCGAAGTTGTTTGAGAATCATCTCGTAATACTCTACATAGTAACGTTTGTTGCCATCCATAAACACCAGATCAAACGTAATATCCATAGTAGGTACTATCTCCAGAGCATCACCTATATAAAACTTTATTTTGTCAGCGTATGGCGAATTTTCAAGCCACGGACGTGTAAAATCTTCCTGCTCGTCATTAATTTCGAATGTGTGGAGCATAGCTCCATCTTCAAGTCCTTCTGCCAGACAAAGGGCGGAATATCCGCTGTATGTACCTATCTCAAGCACTTGTTTCGGACGAATCATCTGTACAAACATTTTCAACATTCGCCCCTGAAGATGTCCGGAAGCCATACGGGGACGCAGTAGTTTCACATGCGTCGCCCGATATAATGCTTTCAGATATTCTCCTTCTTCATCAATATGACGAAGTATATAATCGTCCAGTGCGTCCGTTTCTTTCATTATTGATTATAAGTAACGGTTTTTGTTTGGAAGAACATAGTCATCTGCATGTTCAAGGACATCGTTCACCTGATTGATTTCAAGGAATGAAGTCTTTGTTCCTGCCTTACCACTACTCAAATATGCCACCATGTCGTTGCCTGAAAGAACGCCGTCGGTGATAAGCTTGCGGAGAGCAGTGAAGTAGTATTCCTGACCGTTTGCTTTTTCCGGCATATAGATAGCCTCAACACCGTATGAAAGAGCAAGATGACGCATAGTTTTTTCCTTATAACAGATAGCCAATACAGGATGTTTTCCACGATAAGCTGCAAGGCTACGAGCTGTCAAACCGCTGAAGCTGTCGGTGATAATAGCATGTATAGGCATTAGATTAGTGGCACGTACTGCTGATTTTGCAAGGAATCCTGTGACATCGGCATTTTCCGCAGTAAGACGTATCTGAATATCGTTCTCTTCCATTTTATCTTTTTCAGCCTGGGCTGCAATCTTAGTCATAGTCTTAACAGCCTCTACAGGGTATTTTCCGTATGCAGTTTCACCACTAAGCATCAACGCGTCTGTACGATAATAAATTGCATTTGCAATATCAGTTACTTCGGCACGTGTAGGACGTGGATTGTTTATCATTGTGTGAAGCATCTGAGTAGCAACGATAACCGGCTTACGTGCAAGAATACATTTCTTGATTAACTGACGCTGTATACCAGGGATACGTTCCTGAGCAACTTCTATACCCAAGTCACCACGGGCAACCATCACGCCGTCTGCAACTTCAAGTATTTCATCTATATTATCTACACCTTCCTGATTTTCAATCTTCGCGATAATCTTAATGTCACTGTTATGTGCATCAAGTATTTCACGTATATCCATAACGTCCTGACGGTTACGAACGAAAGAGTGAGCGATAAAGTCAATATCTTTTTCAATTGCATAAAGGATATTGTTACGGTCCTTTTCAGTCAGTGAAGGAAGATTGATTCTAACTCCAGGAACGTTCACACTCTTACGGTTTCCAAGCGTAGCATCGTTCTGCACTTCGCAGAATAAAGTTGTTTCATTCTTGTCGACAACAGTCAAAGCCAAATCACCATCATCGATAAGAACAGAAGCTCCTATAGACAAGTCATGAACGAAATTCTTATATGTTACCGCGATGCATTCACGTGTAGTTTCCTGATCCGGATTACCTACAATCTGCACTTTATCACCAATTTTAAAATCGATAGGACCTTCAGCACTAGCTGTTGTACGAACCTCAGGGCCCTTAGTGTCCATAAGGATTGCAATACGGTTAGATACTTCGCGCACATTGGATATCAACTTTTCAAAACCTTCACGGCTGGCATGTGCTGTGTTCATACGAACAACGTTCATACCTGCATTAAAAAGATCTCTGATAAAATCCACTTCACAGCGCAAATCTGAAATGGACGCAACGATTTTTGTTTGTTTAAGCATCATAATAAAAAACTATTATACCTGTTTTACACTATTTCGAATTAATAAAAGCCTCTACTGCCAACCGGTAAGAATCAAGACCAAATCCACATATCACTCCACGGCATGCACACGAAATCATAGATTTATGTCTGAACTCTTCCCTGGTATGAACATTCGATATATGGACTTCTATGGCAGGAGTAGTAACTGCACGTAAAGCATCTTGCAATGCTATAGAAGTATGCGTATAGGCACCGGCATTCAGGATAATGCCATCGTATGAGAATCCAACTTCATGGATTTTGTTAATCATTTCACCTTCTATGTTAGACTGATAATAATCGAACTCTATCTCCGGATATTGAAGAACAAGCTTATTGTAATACTCTTCAAAAGAAACAGCTCCGTAAATAGAAGGTTCACGTTTCCCTAATAAATTAATATTGGGACCATTGATTATTTGTATTCGCATTGTTTATTGCAATATAAACTTTTTGTATCTTTGTAATAATATGGTGCAAAGATAATAAAAAAGTATGAATAAAAAGGAAGTAAACGGACAAATTATAATAAAGTATAAGCAATATCTGAGATTAGAGAAGTCTCTATCAGGCAACACAATCATGGCTTATATAGGAGATTTAGAAAAACTATTATCTTTTTTAGCCACAGACGGCATAGACATACTGGACGTAACTATTGATAATCTTGAAAATTTCATTGCCGGATTAAGAGACATAGGCATCCATGCACGATCACAAGCAAGGATTTTATCTGGCATTCGGTCATTCTTTCATTTTCTTGTCATTGAGGACTACATAGAGCAAGACCCATCGGAATTACTGGAGTCGCCCAAGATAGGGAAACATCTCCCGGACATTCTCAGTGTGGAAGAAATAGACAGCCTGATTGGAGCCATTGACAGAAGTACTAGAGAAGGACAAAGGAATTGTGCAATATTAGAGACACTTTACAGCTGCGGGTTGCGTGTTTCGGAACTTTGCAATCTGAAAATCTCGGATTTATATCTCAATGAAGGATTTATAAAAGTCGAAGGTAAAGGCAGCAAACAAAGACTGGTACCCATATCCCCAAAAGCTATCAAAGAAATAGGTTTTTACTTCGAAACCAGAGGCGAGGGACTGATAAAGCCGGGATATGAAGACTTTCTGTTCATCAGCAGATTCGGAAGAAACATTTCAAGAATAATGGTATTCCATATCATCAAAGAGTTGTCCGATAAGATAGGGCTTAAAAAAAACATCAGTCCGCACACATTCAGACATTCCTTTGCAACACACTTACTGGAAGGAGGAGCAAACCTAAGGGCAATCCAAAGTATGTTAGGACACGAGAGTATCGGTACAACTGAAATTTACACTCACATAGACAGCAGTAAACTTAAAGAAGAAATAATCAGGCACCACCCTCGAAATAACAAAAAATTACCATAAACACCGTAAAAACTATAACTTTTAAACATTTTTCATTTGTTATTGCATAAAAAAAGAACAAAAAATAGATTAAGCTATATCTTTTTTCGTATCTTTGTCCCGACTGAACTTAATATAAAACAAATTATATAATTATACAAACCTAATTTTTTAAAATCATGATTAAGAAGTTGTATTTGCCTATCGTGGCATTATTAGTTCTTGCTTTCTCTTCATGTAGCAAGATGGGAGAATTGTCTTCTGACTACTTCACAACAAATCCTGAAGTTCTCGAAGCTGTTGGAGGTAAAGTTCCTGTAACTATCACAGGTAAGTTCCCTGAAAAGTATTTCAAGAAAAGCGCAACCGTAGAAGTTACTCCGGTTCTAAGATGGGAAGGTGGCGAGGCTAAAGGACAGCCAGCTATGTTCCAGGGTGAAAAAGTTCAAGGTAATGACCAGACTATCTCTTACAAGGCAGGTGGTACTTACACTATGAAAGCTTCTTTCGACTATGTTCCAGAAATGGCTAAATCTGAACTTTACCTTGATTTCAAAATCAAGAAAGGTAGCAAAGAATATACTATCCCTTCTGTAAAAATTGCTGATGGTGTAATCGCTACTTCAGAACTTCCTACAGTTACTTCTGCAAATGCAGCAACATCTACAGATGCATTCCAGCGTATCATCAAAGAAGCTAAAGAAGCTCAGATCATGTTCTTGATCCAGCAGGCCAACCTTCGCTCAAGCGAATTGAAATCTGAAGGTATCAAAGATTTCCACAAACAGGTAGCTATCGTTGCTGGCGACACTAAGAACTACAAACTTAACAACATTGAAATCTCTGCTTATGCTTCACCAGATGGTGGTGTTAAACTGAACACAGGATTGGCTGAAAATCGTCAGAACAACACTGAAAAATACATGAAACAGCAGTTGAAGAAAGGAAAGATTGAAACAACTGTAGATACTGAATACACAGCTCAGGACTGGGAAGGTTTCCAGGAATTGGTTTCTAAGTCAAATATCCAGGACAAAGACCTTATCTTGCGTGTTCTTTCTATGTATCAGGATCCGGAACAGCGTGAAACTGAGATCAAGAACATTTCTTCAGTTTACAAGACTTTGGCTGACGAAATTCTTCCTCAGTTGCGTCGTGCACGCTTGACTGCTAACTATGACGTTATCGGCCGTAGCGACGAAGAAATCAACGCTGCATTCGATACTGACGCTTCTTCATTGAGCGTAGAAGAACTTCTTTATGCTGCTACTTTGACTAACGACAATGCTCGCAAAGAAGCTATCTACAAGAAAGCTATCGAATTGTATCCTAACGACTACCGTGCTTACAACAACCTTGGTGAAATGGCATATGTTTCAGACAAAGCAACTGCTGAAAAATACTTCAAACAGGCTGCAAGCAAGAACGCTAACGCTCCTGAAGTAAACACTAACCTTGGTTTGATTGAATTGTCTAAGGGTAATGTAGCTAACGCTGAAACATATCTTGCTAAAGCTACAGGTTCTAACACAGCAAACGAAGCTCTTGGTAACTTGTATATCAAACAAGGTCAGTACGACAAGGCTGTAGCTGCATTCGGTGATACTAAGACTAACTCTGCTGCTTTGGCTCAGATCTTGGCTAAGGACTACAACAAAGCTAAAAACACTTTGTCTGCAGTTAAGAACCCAGATGCTTACACAGACTATTTGATGGCACTTGTAGGTGCAAGAACTAACAATGCTGATTTGGTTAAGACAAGTATGGCTAAGGTTGCACAGAAAGACGCTGCTCTTGCTGCTAAAGCTGCAAATGACCGTGAATTTGCTAAATATGCAAACGAAATCAAATAATTAAACTACCAGTTACTTGATAGATACAAAGGTCGGAACTCAGGTTCCGGCCTTTTTTTTGTAAATAAACTCAGACAAATCACGCACATTACACCTTTTTTATGTATTTTCGCGCTAAACAAACAGATACTTTATGAAACTAGTAATCAGATTTATATTTTTCTATTCCCTGCTCATCTTGACATCGTGCAGCGAAGACAACACATTCACACTAACCGGGGAATTGAGTAATAAAAAAGAGAAATACATAATAGCCATATACGACGACCCTATAGGTAAGGTGGACACGATAAAACTTACAGACGGAAAATTTGAATACTCTTTCATTCCTGACACCATAACCATATTCAGACTGGCCAACGACTCAGGTATAGCCCTACCTGTTTTTGCAGATAAAGGCTGGGATGTAAATTTCAAGGGAAGTTTTGCCAACCCTCATATAAAAGGCGACGGTCCCAATGATGAGTTACAGCAATTCAGAGACAAAGTGCTGAAAGATACCATCAATAAATCTTCACTGGCAAAAGACTTTATTTTAAACAACAGAACTTCATATGCATCGGCATATATTCTCAACGAATATTTTATCCAGGACAAAAATCCTGATATAAAAGAATTAAAAGAACTTATTGCACAAATAGACGGACACGTAAAAGACTGCAGAATTGTTGACATCATTCAAAAAAAGGTAGCCGAAAACAAGGAAGACAAGTCTGATTACATAAATTACTTTTCGTGCAAGGACCGTAAAGGAAAATACGTGTCATGGAGCAGTAAGGACGAACAATACACGCTGGTGAACATCTGGGCATCATGGGATGAGAAGAGTATTGTAATCAGAGATTCACTGTATAACACTATAAAGACATTACCTGAAAAGGACTTCAGAGTTCTGAACATATCTATTGATTTCGACAAAAATGCCTGGGAAAAGGAATGCAAGAAAGATAACGAACAATGGATTGAGACATGCGATTTCAAAGGATGGGAAAATTCTGTTGTAAAACAATTAAACATCAACACACTTCCTTATAATATACTGGTAACAAAAAACAGGAAAATAATAACCACGTGCATCTACGGAGACGAACTAAAAGAAAAAATAGAGAATCTGATACAAGAAAACAAAAAGAAGAAATAAAAACACTATGCTAGTAAAGTTATACGGAGCCGCAGTTCAAGGTATTGACGCAACTATTGTTACCATAGAAGTAAACAGTTCCAGGGGAATCAAGTTCTTTCTGGTAGGTCTGCCGGACTCTGCTGTAAAAGAGAGTCACGAAAGAATCATGTCTGCACTAAATGTAAATGGCTACAAGGTTCCATCCTGCCAGATAGTTGTAAACATGGCTCCAGCCGATATCCGAAAAGAAGGCTCATCATACGATTTGCCTCTGGCCATAGGTATTATGGCATCCACCGGCATAGTGTCATCCGAGAAGCTGCACAAGTACATGATAATAGGCGAACTTAGCCTGGACGGCAGTTTACAGCCTGTAAAAGGAGCATTGCCGATAGCTATTGCAGCCAGGGCACAAGGATTTGAAGGCTTTATATTGCCCAAACAAAACGCCCGCGAGGCAGCAGTGGTAAACAATCTGGACGTTTATGGCGTAGAAAACATTAAGGAAGTCGTAGAGTTCTTCAACGGCACCCGTAAACTGGAGCCGACTATAGTAAACACCCGCGAAGAATTCTATCAGAATCAGACAGATTTCCCTTTTGATTTTGCAGACGTCAAAGGCCAGGAAAACGTTAAAAGAGCCCTCGAAGTGGCAGCTGCCGGCGGACATAACATTATTATGATAGGCGCTCCAGGCAGCGGTAAATCCATGATGGCCAAACGTCTGCCAGGTATTCTCCCGCCACTCACACTGTCCGAGAGCCTTGAAACCACCAAAATCCATTCAGTAGCAGGCAAGCTTGGTAAAGACATCTCCCTCATAGCCACACGTCCGTTCCGCAGTCCGCATCACACGATATCGCAAGTTGCAATGGTAGGCGGAGGAACCAATCCACATCCGGGCGAAATAAGTCTGGCCCATAACGGGGTCCTGTTTCTCGACGAGCTCCCGGAATTCAACAGAAGTGTGCTCGAAGTCCTTCGTCAGCCATTGGAAGACAGGCATATCACCATATCCCGTGCCAAATACGTTTTGGACTATCCTGCCAGTTTCATGCTTGTAGCATCAATGAACCCATGCCCTTGCGGCTACTATAATCATCCCACACGTAACTGCGTGTGCTCACCCGGACAAGTACAACGCTATTTAAACAAGATTTCAGGCCCTCTGCTCGACAGAATAGACATACAGGTAGAGATTGTACCAGTCCCATTCGAAAAAATCTCAGAACGCGAAAAAAGCGAGAGCAGTTCGGCCATAAGAGAAAGGGTTATCATGGCCCGCCGGATTCAGGAAAAAAGATTTGAAAAAGAAAAAGGCGTACACTGTAACGCACAGATGACATCATCATTGCTGCACAAACATGCACAACCGGATGCACAAGGCCTCACCCTACTGAAGAACGCCATGACCAGACTCAACCTTTCGGCACGCGCATACGACCGTATTCTGAAGGTAGCACGTACCATTGCCGATCTGGAAGCATGCCCGGACATCCGTTCATCGCACATAGCCGAAGCCATAAGCTACCGTAACCTTGACAGAGAGAACTGGGCAGGATAATCCCAGTTACATCTCTTTATCAGTTATCCATTTCGCTCTCATTCAGAGTAAAGGTCGACAACGTGATTTTATTTGCAGAAACCACAGCCGCCTTTCTGTACTTACACGAATCAAATATACAGGTATCACATTTAGGTTTCTCGAATATGTCGCACGGGTCAAGATGCAATGTAAGCTGAATCTTGTCGTTATACCTTGCTTTCAGAACGTTTTTAAGCTTCTCTCCGGCCTTATGACCTTCCGATACAGTGTAATACCAAGGCACCGTAAGGTCACAGTCCATATATATGCAATTGCCCGATTTTATAACCTTCGTATTGTGTATATCCACCCACTCAGGTTGTCTGTTCTCGTTCAACAACCCGGCAAGTTCTTCCAAAAGCTTATCATCGGCAGTATCGAGCAATCCCGAAATAGTATTTCTCAGAATCGAAATACCCGTAATTATAATTATTGAGCCAAAGACAAGAGCCAGAGCGCTGTCAATCCAGTTTATACCTGTAAAATACAACACCAGCAAGCCAGCCACAAGTCCTATTGTGGAATAAGTGTCCGACTGAAGATGTTTTCCACCAGCCACCAAAGCCATAGAGCCGTATTTCCTGCCTGTCCGTATACTGAAATACCCCATCAGATAGTTTATCACTCCCGAAACAGCCACTATCACTATACCGACATCAAGCTTTTCCACCTCGGCAGGCACTACCAGTCTCTTAACAGCCTCATAAATAATCATTCCGCCCGCCACGCTTATAAGGATACCCTCTACCGAGGCCGAGATAAGTTCAATCTTTCCATGCCCATAAGGATGCTCCTTATCGCCAGGTTTTGCTCCCCATCTCAGGCAATACAGACTAATCATTCCTGCCACTACGTTGACAATACTCTCCATTGCATCCGTAAGCACACCTACAGAATTTGTCACAAAATACGCTATAAACTTACCTATAAGTATCAAGCCGGAAATAATGACTATACGTTTCTGAACCCTGTATTTAATCTGTTCCTCGTTCATAATCCCAGATATTAATCCGTGCGCAAAGTTATAAATTAAAAAGATAGGAGGAAAATATTTCTATCTTCCTCCTACCCATTATCTATATCGTCGACACTGCAACGTCTGTCATTAATAGTTTCTTAATCCCTTTTCAAGGAATTCCACATACTTGTCTATATCCTCGTCATACGAATACGAACCGTTCAAAGGCTTACCCTCGTTGTCAAGCAGGACATAGAACGGCTGTGCATTGGCACCGAATTTGGAACGCTGCAGATAGCTCCATTTGTCACCTACAGTACGCAACGTACGTTCAGTACCGTTTTCAACAATCTTCATCGGCTGTGGCAGTTTAGTCTTATCGTCCACAAACAGAGTGATAAGCACATAGTCCTCTGTAAGCATGCTGCTCACTTTCGGGTCTGTCCACACAGCAAGCTCCATCTTACGGCAGTTCACACATCCGTAACCGGTAAAGTCAACCATAACAGGTTTACCGTTTTGCTTGGCATACTCCATACCTTCATCATAATCAAAGAACTTGGCATGTACCTCATTCTTATACAGATTGAAATCCTGAGTCTGCATTGGCGGTGCAAACGCACTTACAGCCTTCAGTGGAGCGCCCCACAATCCAGGAATCATATACACTGCAAACGCCAGTGAAATCATAGCCAGGAAGAAACGTGTAACACCTATCTTGTTTTCATCATCATCGTGTGCAAATTTAATCTTGCCCAGCAGATACATACCAAGAAGAGCAAATATCACAATCCAAAGAGCAAGGAATGTTTCTCTGTCAAGTATTCCCCAGCCATAGCTCAGGTCGGCTACCGACAGGAACTTCAAAGCAAAAGCCAGTTCCAGGAATCCCAACGACACCTTTATCACATTCATCCATCCACCCGACTTAGGCATAGACTTAAGCCATGTAGGGAACATTGCAAACAGTGTGAAAGGCAAAGCCAAAGCTATTGCAAATCCCAGCATACCTATTGCCGGAGCTACCACGCTACCTGTAGTAGACACTTCTACCAGAAGGAATCCGATAATTGGACCTGTACATGAGAATGACACCAGCGAAAGAGTAAATGCCATCAGGAATATACTCAACAAACCTGTTGTCTGTTCAGCCTTGCTGTCTACAGCATTACTCCATTTCGATGGCAGAGTAATCTCGAATGCCCCGAAGAACGATGCCGCAAATATCACCAGCATCAGGAAGAACAGGATATTGAACACAGCGTTAGTAGACAACGCATTCAATGCACTGGCACCGAAGATTAGTGTAACAGCCAGACCCAACGCCACATATATCACAACGATTGAGATACCGTACATCCACGCATCGCGTATACCCTTTTTCTTGTCCTTAGTACGTTTCAGGAAGAAGCTCACAGTCATAGGGATGATAGGCCAAACACATGGTGTAAACAGAGCCAGCAAACCACCCACGAAACCTGTAAACAGAATGTATATCCATGATCTGTCAGCACTGCTCTGTTCTTCGCCCTGAGCACCCATTTCGTCTATTACAGGGTCCCAATACGACGAAACTTCCATCTCGTTTTTGTCTGCAGTATCAACTACAGTTTCCTTCACCTCGGCCACCTCTTCACTTTCCTTTGCCGGAGTAGCAGCCACTTCATTCGAAGGTTTTACTGCCGATGTTCCTGAATATGTGAAATCCACTGCCGTAGGAGGCATACAGCTTTCATCATTACATGCTCCAAATTCCAGATATCCGGCAATGGTATATTCAGATGATGTTATCTCAAGTTTTTGAATGAATTTCACTGTCTTTTCGAAGTATCTTACATTCATCTCGAATATAGGGTCGAACTTCTTTATTTCCTCACCTTCGAATGTCAGTTCTCCCATAACCTTGGCACCTTCTATCTTGTCAAGATTGAATGTTGCCGATGTAGGACCGTCCTCACCCAAGCCTGTTGAGTAGACATGCCATCCCTCGTCAATGGTTCCTGTAAACACCACCTCCAACTGATTGTCGGACAGCTTTTTAAGCTCGGATTTGAATTTTACAGGCGTTTGCATTTGGGCAAACGTAAAGATGCACATTAGCAATGCACCAAATAATAAAGATAGTCTTTTCTTCATTTGCTTTATTGTATTTTTAATTTATATTTATTCATCAATTTATGCATATTGCAAAATGAGTTGCAAATATACACATTTTGTGTCACTTAACACATTAAATTTCTGAATAATATGACTGATTTCGGGCGTAACGACTGATATAAATTAGTGTTACACGTTCGTGCCACAACAGTTACACGAACGTGTGACTATAGTAACACCTAGGTGTAACGATAGTGACACGAACGTGTAACGGCAATTAAACAAAGGAAAAATTTATAAAGATACAATTTGTTGCCTTATGCCAATAAAAAAACTTACCCAAGGCTACGTTTTCCGCAAGCCTTGGGTAAGAATAAAAATTATATTAGAATTCTGTTATGTATATAATCAAGATTATTTCACAACAGGTTCACCGTTAATACTAATAGGTGCTGGAGCCTTTATAGATGGAGTCCACTGATATTTATCAAAGCCTCTAATCTTACGCAAAGACTGCAAGAATGCTTCTGCTTCTTCCTGATTCTTCTTTATACGTTCTGTTGCTGTAAACAAGTTAGCACTTACAGGTTTAGTAGCAACAGAAGCTGTTGCTGCTGATGCTGGTTCATAATCTGGCCAGATTTCGCTTAAGTCAGTAATAACTCTCAGCTCTTTCACATCGAATGCTACCATAGAAAGTTCACCTTTGACATCATTCTTACCGTATGGCAAACACATAGCCAGCTTATAATCACTTGTAGACCATTCATTTATTGCAGCAAATTGGTTCTTTTCTCTATCAGACTGGAAAGGATTACCAGTACCATCTTCACCGTTTACAATAATATCTTTCCAGTAAGTTACTTCATCTGCATAAGTTGACTTCATATCAGCCTTATTCCTATCAAAAATACCGTGATAGTACATTCTAACATCCTTAATCGGTTTATATGTAACAGAGAATGTATTGTAACCCCAAAGAGGATCGAAACCATATTTCGCATCAGTTATTGTCATTTGAGGGTCTAATCCACCTTCATTTGCCTCAGTCTCAGCATAAACAATCTGTGGGAAAAGAAGTTTTCCGTCCCAAGTTTCTCCAATAACCATAATATCATATTTTTTCCCCGGTTCAAGCCCCATATAAGGGAATGAATTCTGTTCTTCCCATTCAGGAGTTCCCTTCTCATATGCCCATGGGTCTGTAAAATTATAATATGCTCCGTCTTCTTCAAACATGAAATCAAAAGCAGCATTTATCTGTTCATCAGTACCTAATTCAAAATTTCTATCTTCAGGAATCATTCTGTGATAATAGAATGCTGTGTTATCAGTAGGCTCAACCAAAAGTGTTATTCCTCTAGTAGTTGATTCAAATGTACACCACAAATTATCTTCATCCCAACCCCAAAGGTCTCTAGACCATTCATCAGTTTTGAAATAGCAAGCTTCCAATTCTTTGTTATAATCTTCAAAACCATTCTGGCAAGTCCAAACCAAATAATTTTCGCTTCCAGCTGGAATTATATACTGTTTGGAAGTTGTAGTACCAGCCTCACCAGCCACTTCGTAATCATCTTCACCAATTACACTCAATTTATAGTTAGGATTTTTTTCAACCCATCCACCATTATAAGTAAGTTCGTCAGCAAGTTTAGCCTGTGCTTCAGGGTCATTTGCCATAGTTTCCCATTCACTCTTACTCATCAATTTATATCTGATTAATGAGATTTCCTTGTCGAATTCTATATTGAAATTAACTACGCTTGCGGATGTCAACTCCTGATTCCAAGTAACCCTACTCATACCTTTCTTTGGCATAACACGGTCAGCCGGCTTCTGTGGCATATAGAAAGAAGTTTTCTCCATATCATTTACTACATAGTTCTCATCAGCACCTATAGTAATAATAGTGATTTCTTCTGAAGGGTCAAGCCACAATGGATATTGCGCACTCAAGTTACCTTTAGTAGCATCACTTGGATACTGTGAAAAACGAATCATATCGACAAATGTCTTTTCACCATATTTATCCACGTAATTGTTCATATCCTTTGTTCCTATCGGGAATAAATAATAATACTTGGCATCTGCATTAGCCTCCATATCAAAGCCGAAAGCACTCCAACCTCTCTTAACCTCTCCTTTCACTTTAACAATAGGATCTCCAATCAGATCTTTAGGAGTGGTTTCAACACATAAGATAGACATATCGCGTCCGTTTGCACCGTTTTCGTCTGAACAACCAACTGCAACAATCAAATATTCAGCATCAGGAACGATAGTAAACTGTGAATATCCATCAGCAACCCAGTTAAATTCGTGTCCTGTAGCATAATCAGTCATTTTATCAGAAGGAGCAAATGTATAACCGGCAGCGCCACCCTCAGCAAAAAGCAAATCCTTTAAAGCCTGAGCAGTCTCTTCAACAGTCATAACCTTTCCGTTGTTGATTTCATCATAGTTAGCAGTGTAAATCATGTCATATGCCTTAGCCAACGGAATAATATCCAAACGGTAAGACTTGGCAGAAGCACCGGGAATACATTCGAAACGAATCTCGTTGTCAAGCGTTACACCCTTAACAATCTGTACACCATACTCTGAGAGTACAGTTTCATCCCCTTCATAACATTTGATAGGAGTAGGTGTGTCATTACCTTTAATAACCTCACCTTCCAACAAAGGAGTATCCTGATCTCCATTGTCAGGACCTTCGTCATCTGTACAGGAGACAAAAGAAACTCCTGCAGAAAACAGCAATGATGCTGCAAACATAAAGTTTAGAAAAAGTTTTTTCATAATCATAAAAACTTAAGTTAGACAAATAAAATATTTAAAAATCTCAGTCATTATCATTTACCTTAGCATAGCCGCTATCTCCATTCTTAACAAGGCAGGCATTCATATTATTTACTGTTCCATCCTCATCTATAGCAAGAGCATAGATATACAAATTATCAATATTCCAAGATTGATCAAGAGATATATCCCATGTTTTCATCGCTTCTTCTCCTGCTAAAACTTTACCTAACTTTTCACCATTAACATTACCATCGACTATACTACGGGCTACTTTATGATGAGGATAATCATCACGCCAATCACCTTTATCGAGCTGTCGTGAAATAATATCATCTTCCACTACATAAACAGCTATACGATAATCAGTTTCTTTCTCTGAATGAAGTTTTACCGTAACCTGGGCTTTACGTTCAGATTCATTAAAAACAGATGATACAGCCACTCCACAGTGTGCAGGATATTCATCGAACGAACGTTGCAATGCCTCTCGTACATTCTTTGAATATGCATCAGCCGGTTCACGCATATCTAAAAGTGTATAAGGATAGCTTCCAATCTTAAATGTCTTTTCCAATTCGGTGGTCTGTGGAATACCTAAAGGATCTGCTGTACCACTGTAATATTCAGGATGCATCGAAAGAAGATACAATTGTTCCGGATATTGTTCCAAAACAGGTTCTATTCTGCGATAGCCTTCCGGACAGAAAGTACAACTTATAGAAGTAAATTCCATTAAACATACCTTTCGGACAAATTCAGACTGCTTCACTTCATTTGCAGATACACTTACTTGTTCCGAAACCAAATCACCATAAGAAGCCTCGAATATATAGGTTTTAGGCTCTGAAGTAGTAAAACCTTTTTCAGTCACTACCTGACCGGTAGTAACACATCGTACCTCTGCTTCTTTAGTCACATCAAGTCCGGAAGAAGTTACAGTAAATGTAACATTATCTCTACCGTTAGCATCTATAGACGATTTACTTGCTTTCAGAGTCAATGTAGCTTCGCCATCAGCTGCTGTTCCTGAGCAGGATACAATCACGAGGGATGCCATTATATAGCCCCCCCATACTTTTAATTTATTGATAAGTCTCATAGCAACTTTATTATCATTCATTTAACTGATAGTCAACAGACTCTCCCAACTTACATTGTGCTGTGTTATTGCTTGTATAGCTCTTTCCACCATCCAATGAACTCACCATAGAAACCACTACACGCATATTATCTGTATTCCAATCTTCAGGTATTTCTACTTCCGGCAATGCAACAGCTACTTCCTGATTTGCAGGAATAGGATTCGGGAATTTATTTCCAATAGTTGAAGTCAGGACTTTACGAACTGCATTCTGATGAATAAAACCCTCAACACCCTGAAGTCTCTGAGGAATATTATCCTCTACCAAATAAACCACATAGCGATATTCCTTATCAACATCAGAAGTTATTTTTGCAGTAATATTCAGTTTTCTGCTTACTACATCGTATTTAGTATCTATTGCCACACCACAGGTATTAGGAATAGTCAATTCTTCTGCCATTGCCTTAAGAAGTTTATCGCGTGTAATTAATGATTCATCTGTTTTGCGGATATTAAAATAGAACTGTGGAAGAGCAGAACGTGCTTCTAAAGACTGCAGATATGCCGTAGTTTCATCCAAATGCAGGAAATCATTAACTCCCAGAAAATCCATATGGAAAGCCACAACAACCATTTTATCACTGTTTTCCTCTTTAATAACCTCAAGTGTTTTTGCAAAATTAGGACATGCAGAACATCCTTCTGAAGTGAACTCCATACCTAAAAGAATATGCTTATACTTTGATACACCGATAGAATTAACAGTAACTTCTATTGTTTCTTCACTGTATGTATAACCTCTTTCATAATATTTGGCACGAATAGAATATTTACCTGCTTTGGTTGAGCTGAATGTATTTGCACCTCCAGCCAAAGTAGAAACAGAACCATCTTCAGCAGTTACCTCAAGCTGCATAGTTTTGGCATTACTCAAATCCTCGCCATCACGTTTTACAGTAAATGTAACGCAATCAGCGCCATCAGCCATAATGGAAGTCTTGTCAGCCTTAAGATGTATCTTTCCATCCATTACATCATCCGATGTTCCTGAACAGGAAGAAAAAAGGACTGTACATATTCCTAAAATAAGTGTATAAATAAAATGTTTCATTGGTTATTAATTTTAATCATTATACTTATAGTCTACCTCTTCGCCGTCTACATCGCAAGATACAATGTTATCAACAATATACTTGCCATCTTTTACTACGAGTGCATAAACTGCTACACGTGTTTTAGAACCTTCAGGCAATTTGTCTGCATTAGATATTGTAAATGTACCGAACTGTACTTCTTCTCCCTTAGCCACTTCTTCCTTAGCTGTATTTCCATGCCTTATGAAATTACCTGAAACAGCCACAGCTGTATAGTCATATACTTCCTCATAATAGCTACCGCCACCTGTCAGACCGTCTTCTAGAACCACATAAACTAAGTCATATTTACCTCCTGTACTTGATTTAAGACTTGCATCTACCATAATATCATTACCTGATGTATATGCCTTTACCTTTATTCCACAAGTAGCAGGATTATCACGAAGTTCCTGATTTATAATTGACGAAATTTTTGAACGATCAGCTTCTACCACATTAAGGTTATAAATTGATGTCGGAGCGCCCAATACGTTATAAGGTGCAGAGAAGAAAGATGATGTAGCATCAATTGCATATGGATCAGTTCCCAAAGAAGACGAATAATGGAAAGCCATTTTTACCATACGGTCAGGCATTTTCTTCTCTACATTTGCCAGTGCCGTAGTCATTGAAGGGCAGTTGCTGCACCAAGTACCTGTTACTTTGAACACAGCTACTCGTCTGTAGAACTCTTCGTATTTTTTTCTGTTCTGAGCTGTTACTTTAGTAGTCACAGACTTTCCTTTATAATCAGCCTGAAACTCAAATTCTCCGTTTGCAATGGCTGTGTATACAAAACGACCCTTTGAGTTCTTTTCAAGGTCAAGACCTGTAAGGACATCCATAACGTATGCATTGGCTGTCACGTCAACACCATTTGCATAAACTGCAAATTCCACCTCGTCCTTACCGTCGGCCTCTATCACATCTTTGCTTGCCTGAAGAACAAGTTCTCCGGCTGGAACTTCTTCACCTGATTCTGTTCCGGAACATGCAGGAACAAGAGCTAACAATATCAATGATACGATGTATGTAAAAAGATTTTTCTTCATTGTTGCGTTTTTTTAGAATGATGTAGTTACTGAAAGATTAAGTCCTGTATATGCAGGAAGAGTTCGGCACACACCTCCGGAACATACATAACCTTCGCGGTTACGTCCGTAGCTCAATGCTACACGTGTACGCGATTTGGCATAGCTGGCTCCGATATTGTAATAATGCACCTTAGTATCTCCATGATTATACATATCGCTTACATAGATACTCCATGTTGGAGCAAAGTTCACTTCCAGAAGAGCAGCCATCCAGTCCTTTTCATCCTCGTGTGTAGTCAGGTACTGCAACTCCAATCTAGTAGAGAACTTAGGAGTAAACTTATACTGCATGTCGGCTACGAAGATATTTGAAAGGTGTGTTTCCTTTGTAGCTCCGTATGTAGGGTTCTTTTCCTGTACGGAATAGAGGAAATTCAGTTTAAACTGTCTGTTGAACTGCTTTTCGAAATCAAAGCTGAAGTCGCGGAACAGAAGATTTCCTTTTTTAGCAGTGCCTTCTTCTGCCAAAGCATAATATGTAGAGAAGTTTGCATGAACCTTCAAGCCACGTTTTCCACCCAAAGCTGTACCTCTGCGGAAATTGTAGAATACATCAATCTGTCCACCAATTTCACCCGGAGTGATACCCATCTTACCAGTTTCGGCTGTATAAGGATGAAGGTTGGTCAGAAGATATGTATACTGTGTACACATGGCAGGAACATAGTTCAACATGTTCGAAGTAGATGTATTACCGCCCAGGATATCTGTTTTCATCCATTCCAGACGACGTCCTGTAACGTTAATACCAAGACCGTTGGCATTATATCCCAATTCAATCAACTGGGCATTTCCACGCTTGCGTGTATACAATGTTTCACCGTCTGTAGAATCATACCATTTATTTCCGGCATCCACATATTCGCCTTTGAATATAAATCCGTGAGAATCGAGGTTTATACGTCCTGAGAATCCGTTGCTATATGGTTTACCTCCTTCTTCCTTAAGGTCTATTCCTCCATAATTGTCAAAACTCTCATAACGGTTAAGAGCAGAACCTTCTATGCTTAATGATGTGGTCTGCCATTTAAACAAGTCCGACAAAGACACGCTTGCATCGAAACCTCTGACCTGTGTTTCAGTAAATTCCATTCCGAAACGTGGCATACCCCACAATCCTTTCAGGCGTACGATGTTCTTATAATTATAAGTGACACGTGCTCCCATTATGGCATTGTTCAAACCTAATGTACGGTCCTGCCAGCTACGGAAAAGCAATCCGCTACCGAACTGGTCGTAGAATGTTCCTGCCGTTACAGAGAAGTCTTCATCTGTCCAGTCTACATAATAGTTAGTAAACTTCGCCCCTTGCAGTTCCGATGGATAGCCAAGCAATACAGGAGCATATGCCTCTACCTGTACACCGGCACTGAACTTACCGTGGTAATAGTCCAACTTCAGATAGTTGTTAGAACCAAACTGGTCTTCAGGAACATTCACCCCAGGATTCTTTGAATCCTTCTGATAATAGTTGGTGTTTGTTTCGAAACTTCCTGTAAGGTATCCCTTACGGCTGTTTTCCTGAGCATTCAATCCTGAAGCCACACATGCTGACAGTAAAGCCAACGACAATAATTTACTGCTGTTATCCATATTATTTCTGAGCAGATTTGATATATTTAAACAATTCTTCTTCACTTCCCGGAGTATAACCTGTGTGTGAATATATTATCTTGCCATTTGCATCGACTACATATACCTGTGGAGTCAAAGTTACATTCATAGCACGCATGAATTCCTGATTCTTATCATACAGAACGATGAAATCACTCCATCCGTGTCCTTCAACAAGAGATTTTGCCTTTGCCACGAAGCGGTTGTCGTCTGTAGAAATTGCTACAACACGGAATTCAGCTTCGTCCAACCAATCTGGCATCAAATCATTGATAGCGTCCAGTTCTCTGATACATGGCTTGCATGTAGTAGACCAAAATGATATAATCATCGGTGTACTGCCATCTGCAAGGCTTGAAGTATTGATAATTTCTCCT
Organism: Bacteroides caecigallinarum; assembly: GCF_021531075.1. Taxonomy (GTDB): domain Bacteria; phylum Bacteroidota; class Bacteroidia; order Bacteroidales; family Bacteroidaceae; genus Phocaeicola; species Phocaeicola caecigallinarum_B. Next base: position 38,594 of record NZ_JADYTJ010000021.1, read on the forward strand.
TTACCGTTCTCAAGTTTTACAGACGGAATTTGAGACATTAGGACGTTTGTTACTCCTAAGAATAATGTCAGAATAAAAAGCACTTTCTTCATAACTTATTATTTTTAAATTAAAATCCAAAACTTAATCCTACCATAAATGTATTGTTCAATGGGCTCTTTGAATCTGCGAACAGATATGAAGCATCAACACGCACCATCTTGTATTTACCACCTATGCCGGCAGAAGCATAACTAAGGTTCTTTGTATCGTATTCGCTGAAGTTATAACCACCACGAACAAAAACGAAATCGCCGTAACTATATTCAGCACCTCCCGAAGCATGCAAAGCCTTAGTGTCCATAAGACGATAACCAGCTTCTACTCCAACTTTCACTCCATGTTTCTCGGCAAAAGATGTATTCCACAAGCCTCCTACTGAAACACTTCCCGGGAGTTCATAACTGTCGCGATTCTCGCCTGAAATCATAGTACCCCAGTTAGACAGTTTCAATGAAGCATCGATATTACCAAAGTTGCCTAGTCCAAATCTGCGCATCAAAGCAACATCGAAACTTACAGCCTCCACCAAATCAGAAGAAACAATTCTCCAGTTTACATAACGACCTGTAGCAGAAACAGACCATAAATCGTTGATACGATAAGCGTATCCCAAATCTACAGACAAATATCTGGAGCGGATTTCATCGCCTGTAATGTTGCCGTTTTCATCTGTTATATACATTTTATTACCACCAGGAGCGTAATATGAAAAACCGAAAAGCAAACTGCTATTATCGTTTGCGCGATAGTAACCACCTGCATTTATCAGCATATTGTCGCGATCCATACCGGAAGTTCCTTCCTTTGCCCAAGGAGAATATAATACTCCGGCTTCGAAAGTCTTGTCGGAAAATGAAACAGATGCTGCATTATCAAAAACAGAAAACGCATTGGCATCAACAGCTGTTGAAAGTCCTCCCATAGCCAGCCCTTGTGGACTGTTGTTCAATTCTGCATATGAGAATGCCCCCTGTGAATATGCCTTTGGAAGTACACCAAGGAGCAATGCTATATATATTATATTCTTTACCATAATGGAATTCCTTATTTTTTGGTTTTTGAGTTTGCTGAATTACAATTGCAAACTCAAAAACCGTATTTAATTACTGTTTTATAATTTAACTATATTATTCTTGTATATTTTGCCAGTTGACTGCACAGTTACTTCTACTATATAGTTGCCCGATTTCAACGAAGAAACATCAACCTGCGATGGGCTGAACGGAGAGATAGAAGATTTCACTGAATATACTTCACTACCCATTGCTGTGAGTATTCTTACATCTATATATCCGCTCACATCTTCTCCCATACGGATATTCATTACATCACTCACCGGATTTGGATAGATATCCATTGCCGCAGATGACTGACGTACCATTATCTGGAAAGGTGAAGATTGGGCGCTACGTCCAGAAGCATCTGTAGCAGTAACTTCCAATGTAGTAGAACCGTTCTGAACACCCTTTATAGACATAATTCCATCGTTTATACTTACGCTTACCGACTTACCTGTCTGTGTGAAAGAATAATTTAAAGTTTCTCCGTTTTTATCAGTAAAATAATCGCCTAAAGTAAGCTGATGTGTTGTATCCCACGAAGTGAGATAGATATCGCCAAAACGCTTGTAAGGTTCCGGAGCTACATTAGCAATTACACTATAACTGAAACTAGTCTTCACTTCTCCACCGTTCGTATCGACAACAGTCAACTCAGCAACTGCATCTCCTGTAAAGCTTACAGGACCATTGAATGTAAGTTTTACGGTATTTGCTTCAGCATCTGTAGTCATAGTCCAACATCCGGCCTTATCTTTCAACGTTGCTGTCCATTCATCATTATCTTCATCATTAACATTAAATACAAGCTCTCTTCTTTCCCAATACTGAACATCCTGTTTATCAACTGTTGCCGGTGATAATACAGGGGTATTATTTGCTCCAGTAGTTATTTCTTCTGTTTTACTTGCTTCAGATAGCAGATAATACTGATCCCAAGCCTCAACCTTCACATAATACTTGGTTGAAGGTTTTAAACCTGTTACTGTTACCTTCATAGTCTTACCAACTTCTTTTGCAAGGACTGTCTTTGTTACCACGTCTTGTTTAAATTCTTGATCTGTAGCACAAGTTACAACATAAGAAACATATGGGTCGTTTACACAGTCACCCACCTCTGTCCATTCAAGAACTGTAGTCGTAGCACCTGTTTTCAGAACTTCCAGATCTGTAACAGCAGGTCCCGATACAGGTTCAGCTGTTGTATATGATACTGTCAATGGTTCAGACTGAATGAAGTGTTCATCTACTGCAATTATAACTATATAATATTTTTTATTTGCACGTAATCCTGTAAGTTCACAAGAAACCTCAGTTGCCTTATTCTCAGTGTCGGTCTTGACGATTTTTGGTCCTATTACATACGAAGAAGGTTTAACATAACCGTTAGCATCTATTGCTATTTCCTGATCACTTATATAAACCTTATATAATTTAATGCCATCGCCAGGTGCCCATGTAAGAGTTAGACTTCCGGGAGCAGCAACATTAGTCAAGTTTTCCTTGGATACATTTTCTGGTTTTATCGGACTACTACCAGCTCCAACACGAGCTAGCACATTATTCATTACAAGCCCTGCATCAAGGAATCCTCTACCCATCTTGCCTACATAGTCTTCCATATGGACTGTAAAATTGGCACCTGTCATTCCTCCATCATCAGATTTCTCCCCTGTGAATTTCTCATCTATAGGACGCGCTGATTGCAGGATAAGTTCTCTTAATTCTGACGCAGTTAATTTTACACCATTGTCATTTGCATGCTGTATAGCAAGTGCAGCAACAGCAGAAACCTGTGGACAAGACTGAGATGTACCCTGCAAATAAGCATACGTATATTTGTTTTCTCTAGGCGAACCTTCGTAATAACAACTCAGAACACCTCCATGCATATCTTTCTCTACTACAAAATCTGTACTGTCCTCCAACTCGTTTGAGGCAAACACCTGGTCTCCACCCGGTGCACAGATATCAACCCAATCGCCATAATTTGTATAATAAGCAGGTTTTCCGGCAGCATCTACCGATGCTACAGCTATAAATTCCGGATATGCTCCAGGATACATTTTAGCATCACCATACAAATGTCCTGTATTACCGGCAGAGAATGTCACAAGTCCTCCGGCCATTGGTCCGGTTACTTCACCATCTTCATTATAACCTGCGTATTTAATAAAATAATCATATGCCTGACGCTCTGCACGATATGTAGAAGAGCCTTCCCATTGCATATTAGGAGTTTGATAACCCCAACTGTTCTGACATATCACAGCACCATTGTCACAGGCATATTTCACAGCCTCTGCTACAGCCGCAGTACCACCACTGCTTGTAGCTGTAAAAATAGAACATGTCATAATGCGCGCACCGGTACTACCACCAGAACCTCCAGCTATACCGGCAACACCTACATTATTATTATTCTGAGCGGCAATGATACCTGCTATGTGAGTTCCATGAGTACCTTTAGTAATCTCACCAGAATTGACAGCAAAATCATAACCGTGACGGTCACCTTTATATCCATTTCCATCACCATCTGTAGAAGCTCCCTGCATTTCTTCATCATCATTTACCCACATATTATTTATCAGGTCAGGATGGTCATAGTTTACTCCCTCGTCTATTACTGCGACAATAACATCACTCGCTTTTTTCTGTATATTCCATGCATTAGGAAAATTAATGTGTGCCACGTCTTCTATTTTGTCGAATAATGGAGTCTCCGAATCATAATACAGATTCCACTGATCTTTAAAATTAAGATCGGACGGTAGTTCCAGTCCACTTTCTGCATACATAGAACGTGCATTAACCATCAGTTGGTCTACAAGCTGTATATTTGTAGGTTCAACAGGTTTAACAGCCTCATTGAACTGAACCAGTTCGAGCGAAGATATAGTTCTCAACTCGCGGGCTACCTCCTCCATAGGTAAATTTGAACGGAAATGAACCTTGTACCAAAGGTGTAATCCTTCGGCACGTGTACGTTTTTCAAACTTATTCACAGGGAACAGACGCTCGAAAGATTCCACCTGTACGTCTTCAAGGAAACGGTCGAAGTCTGACAGCCCCGAACGTGAAGCGGCACGTGTAGAAGCATTATTAACCGTATTTTCAATAGTTTCTGCATATTCATCATGGAACTTTACCAAAACCATATTGGGCATGGCATTTTCCAACGAATTTACCATAACAGGACCATCCCCATTTGTTATAGAAGCATCGTCGGATGTACTGAATTCGTCTTTACAGCCTACTAACGAAAGAGCTGCACAACTTATTATATATAGATATTTATATCTCATATTCTATTAATATTATTTGTTCAAGTTTAGTTACTTTCCTCTAACTTACAATTCCTTGTCAGTCCGCAAGAATTCAATGTACAGTTTTTATTTACATTGCTGCTTGACATAGGCTTAGGAACAATATTAAGGAACGGATTCTGTCTTTCACGAACAGCCTTCTTGAAATTAAACGGAATACCGTATATTGATGCCTTTTCCAAAGAAGGAACTACATAATTCGAAGTAGCAATCTCTTCGTGCTTATCCCAATTCAATCCACAGATACGGGCACTTGTCTGATCTCCCAAAATAAGATAACCTTCACTCGTTTGAGCCACATACGCAAAACCATCGTAAGTCCCCGAATTTGAGGCTGAATTAACAAACTTTAGTTTTCCAGACTTAGTAAAACCTCCCACAAGAGACTCATTCTTATCCATTGTGAAAGTTCCTGTAGTACTATTCATAAATGTAAGTGTCGGATAATACATAGTTCCATCACCTGCATCTAGAGAAGATAGATCCTGAGGATTGATAGATATAAAACCTGTTCGTTTATCGTAATTAGCGATAAATTCGTCAGAATAACCTTCTATTTCAATTTTACTTGCATTAGATAGTATAACTACATCCCTGCTCGGATGTTTAGTTATTTCAACGGTTGCAGTATCCATTGAATTAGTAGATAGATTTGTACCGTATGCATTCCATTTACCCAAATAAGCTTCTATTTTAGCACCAGGAACCAACTGATCAATTTCAGTGGCGTGTCCCCAAAGTATTGTCTCAACAGAACTGATAAGTTCTGCAGTTTTATTTCCCTGAGCATCGGCTAAATAGAAAGTATATCCCAAAGTCAATGTTTCTTCTTCTTTATCATATTTCGACACACCTGGAGTCGCTTCTAGGAATACTTTGTTTCCGAAATTTGTAGTAAGGCCTGTAAACTGTCCTTTAGGTATTGACACATAGCCTTTTTCAGTATCACAATAGAACACTATATTGACACCCTGAGTATATAAAGAAGGGAAACGGAACAGTGTAGGGTCTTCCTTGGCAGATTCTATTTCCTGCGATGTTGATCCTTGAAATATTGTACTTTTATATAGACTTGTAAGTTCAGGACGTTCTTCCCATGTAAAGTCGCGGTCATAGTCCAGTGTCATAAGCGACTGATCAAGATATAAGACAAATGCTCCTGATCCAAAAACCTGATATCCACCACCAGTTCCGGCTATCTGCTCATACACAACTCCAAAATCGAACATCTTCTTCTGTCTGTTGTATGTACCCAAAGGGAATTCATCGCTGTCTGAAGGTATTTGCTGTCCATTATTTGAAAGGTTAACTGCTGCAGAACCAAATGTTTTAAAATTGTCGTCTCTTTCCGGTGAGGAATTTGCAACTAACTTAAACCCTAGTTCAACACTAGGAATGAACCAACCATCCTCCTTGTAAGTTTCACCATCAAGAACGATGTATGGATAATCATAGTTTTCAGGGAAGAAGCTCTTATATCCAGGACCCAAAAGAGCAGCAAAGTATTCATTGTCGTAAGGAGAACGGAAACGATATATATTATGTCCTTCTGCCTTCTCGACAGTCATATCTATAATCATAAGATTTTGAAATCCGTGAAAAACAAGCATATTCTCAACAAGACATGCATTTTCACTCACGACTTGCCAGTTATACACAGTTTTCTTGGGATATGACAGCTTCAAGACAATAGAAGAATTTGCATAAGGAGTTCCTTCGCCAAGAGTCAACTTTACACTGTATGATTTTCCTTCCTCTATTTTTGAATATCTTACTCTAAATTCTGCTTCACTTGCTCCTGAACGGAACTCAACACTTTCTGGAATATCAAAAATAGCATCTGCTCCTTCAGAAAATTCTGTTTGATTTATAGTAACAACCTCTTTTTCTTCAGTATTAACACGATACACAGAAAGTTTAAATGAGGCTGCATCTCCTTTCTCAAGTGTATATGACTGTTTTACATCTTTAGCAAAAAATACCTCGCTTCCTTCCGGAAGTTCTCCCTGCACATACTCCATTTCATCCGAGCATGAAGCCAATAAAAGGAGAAACATACTAGCCAATAATTGTAAACGGATAAGTATATTTTTCATATAAGGAATTTAAAAATTATCATTGATATTAAGTTTATTCTTCTTCACTGCCCGGTTCCACCCATTTGGAATAAGCCTCGCTAGGGTCCGGATTGTTCCATCCTTTTAAGGCCGGATTATTATCTTCTTCCAGACGAACTATTGTAAGATTCATCCATGCAGGACGGCCGTTTGTATTGAAACGTGTTGCATCTCCGAAGTTTGTACCTTCGTATCCTCGTGTTACTGACATATTAAGACGTTTAATATCAAAGAATGACTGCCCCTCACCCCACAGCTCAATACGTTTCTGATATACAATCTCTTCTATCAAATCATCTCCTGTAGCTGCACTTACATAGTTAGGATCTCTATATGTTGTCATAAATTCTTTAAGAAGGTTAAGTCCTTCAGAAGAATTAATATGGGCTGCTGCTTCTGCTTCTATGAAATACATTTCTTCTACACGCATCAAAGGATAGCCCACTACAGCACCTACAGTAACATCTGACATATTTCCGTTTCCCGGGCGGAACTTTACAGAAGCATAATCAGGTAGGTTGTTTCCATACAACGGATCAACAAACTCTGTAGCACCTTCCAAAGAACTTCCTTTAGGAGCCTTAAACATTTTCTTGCGGAAGTCAGTGTCCGAAAGTCTTTCATATAGACTTGCACCTATCATAACATATGGACCTGCTCCGGCATATCCGAAGTAAGTTTCGTTAGAACTCCATGAAGTCCATGTAAGAAGACCTCCAGTCATGACTCCACTGTCTTCGGCAACATACTGTGCTCCCCACATCCACATATTGATATCGTTGAAACCTGTTGTAGTGTTTAGACATTCTTGCTCTGTCATTGGAGTAACGTCCGCCGCCTCTATAGCCTTACGAGCATATGTCTTCGCATTGTTATAATCGCCAAGCCACATATAATAACGCGCTTTCAAACCATATACTACATCAAGATGCGGCAATGTTTTTTCTTTATATGGCAATTTTGAAATATATGTTTCTGCTTCATTCAAATCGCTAAGTATAAATGCAGCCATTTCTTCACGTGTAACCCTAGGATTCTTGCGGGCTTGTTCCTCTGTTATCCCTTCTTTCACAATTGGAACTGTATAACCAGTCACATCATTACCTGCATCCGTAACAGGATTAGTCTTATCTGTTGGAAGGTATTCGAACATTCTTGCCAAATCAAGATAAAAGAATGCACGGAAAGCATATCCTGCACCAAGATAACCAAGCTGTGCATCAGATGCAGTCTGTGTATCAACAGCAGCAATCATCTTATTTACTGCCAACAAAGATTTCCAATAGTAATACCAGAAAAATTGTGAATAAATAGAATTGGAACCTTGACTAACATTTTGTTGCCATGCTGTATAATGGTCATAAGAAGATGTGGCAATAGCAAAATCCTCTGTCATTATATCACGGATATGCATTATTGAGCCATATCCCCAGTCCCAATGGTAGTTTGAAGAAATAACTCCTATTCTGTTGAAACATGCAGGCATAGCCCAAAGTAATGCTTCGCTTGATTTCTGTGATGAAGACAATTCTTCTTCCAAAATGAGTGATGTAGGTATGGTTTCTTCGATACATCCCGACGTTGACAACATCAAAGAGAAACAACTACACGCTCCTATTATTATTTTCGATATATTATTCATAAATACTTTCTTCTTTAAATTAGAATGTTACTGTCAATCCTCCCGAGATAGTACGGATAGGTGCATAAGTTTCACCGTTAGGCTGTCCCATAAGACTTTGACGTGGATCTAGACCCTGACGTTTTGACCACACAAAGACATTATCAGCCGAAAGATAAACTCTTACCCTCTGCAAAGCTTTAAGCATTGTGGTAGGCAATGTATATCCTAAATTGATATTCTGAATACTTAAATATGAAGCATCAGTCAAGAAACGGTCTGACGTTTGTGCAGTATTAACATCACCATACTGAAATCGCGGTATATTAGACCCTTTATTGTCCTGAGACCAAGCATTAAGCAAGTCTGTATGGAAGTTTCGTCCTCGTGTTGATGTCTGAGGCGACTGCATAAGCGAAGCATAAGTAGAATCGTATGTTTTACCTCCTAACTGATAAGTAAAGTCCATAGAGAAATCCAAACCTTTATAGCTCAATGAGGTTCCAAAACCACCATACAATTTAGGCAATGACGAACCGCACAGATATTTTGTAGCTTCGCTGTATGTTGTAGTTGTTTCTACTGTTTTTACTCCATCCTTAACGACATCTTTATAGAATAGCGACTCTCCATTTTCGCTTACACCTGCATATTTAGGTATATAGAATGTATAAAGAGGCATATTCTCGCCATAATAATACAAGCCACTGATGAATCCGGCATGTCCGTCAACTGTATTTGTCTTATTTTCTTCAGGCAAATACAGAACCTTGTTCTTATAGTGCGTCATATTAAAGCGTAAATCCCACAGCAAGTCCTTAGTCTTTATCAAACCAATATTAAACTCTGCTTCAATACCGATATTACGCATATCACCGATATTGTCATAATATGATGTATATCCAAATGTAGGTGGCAATGGGAAGGCAAACAACATGTCTGATGTTTTTCTATAGAACATTTCAACAGCACCAGTCAAGCGGCCTTTAAAGAAACTGAAATCAAAACCTGTATTGAAGTTACCGTTGGTTTCCCATGTAATGGTTTCATTACCCATAACATTTGGGACTGCAGCAGGATATCCTGATGAGTTGCTTATTACATATGTATTAGTATATCGATAATCACCGATATTGTCATTACCCTGCGAACCGTAAGAAGCCTTGTATTTCAATTCATCAACCCAGTCAACATCGAAGAAGTCTTCTTTAGAAATAAGCCATGCACCTCCCAAGGACCAGAAGTTACCCCAACGATGTTCAGGATGGAATCTGGATGAAGCATCTCGACGATATGAAACTGAACCAAAATATTTACTATCGTAATCATACTGTAAACGACTGAAAAAACCTTCAGAATTATAATCGGAAGTGTTAGAGCCTGTACCTTGTACTGTTATAGCTCCGTCAAGTTCAACATTTGAAGGATTGAACATATTTGATTTGCTTCCCGAAAGAATATAGTACTTGCTACGATATGACTCATGTCCAACCATTACCCCAACATTGTGTACATTCGCAAATGTATGCTGATAGTTCAACAACTGCTGATGGTTATAAGAAAACGAACGAATATGATATTTATGAACCATTCCATTGAAAGAAGAGGTTGTTCCATAGTATGGATTGATTGTCATAGTCTGTCGTGTCTCGTCTACATTTACGCCACTATTCCACGTAAACTTGAAATCTTCAAGGAATCTTATCTCAAAGAATGCATTTGCATTTATTGCATTACTTTCAGAACCATTCTCATTAAGCAGCAAGTCTGAATAAGCATTTGAACCGGCAAAAATCGGGCGCTCCAATCCTGCATTATTTTTATCACCATAGTCATATCGAGGAAAATTATTTTCATCTCTAATAATAGTACCATCCTCATTACGGATAAATAATGGATAGATAGGAGCCACAGCCAAAGCATAAGAGAATATATTTTGGCTACCTCCAGACTCACCGTCACTACCTAGTGAGTTAATATCCATATGATTGTATGCTATATTCGCTCCAAGTTTCAACCAACTCTTTGCCTGATAATCGGCTTTCAGACGTCCTGTAAGACGTTCATAGTTTGACTGATCAGTAATACCTTCATTTCCAAGATAACCTAAAGAAAAATAGAATGTTGATTTGTCAGAACCTGCAGACACACTCAGGTTATACTCCTGACGCAAACCATGTTTATAAGCAGCATCAGTCCAGTTATCAGGATAAAGCAGATATTTATTATCTCCAAATGTTACGACATTGCCCAAAGTAGCATTAGGATTCAGTTTTCCATTTGTACCAATTAGGAATTGATTTTCCGGAACTGTATATACATTATATACAAGACTATATTCTCCAGAACCAAACATATTGTTATTGGCTGCAATATGAGCGTTTGCAGGAGACATCTTGCTTGAATCCATAAAATAATTTTTCAAAGCAGAATAATACATTTCGTAATACTGTGCAGGATTAGTCACCATTGAATAATCCATTGTACCACGCATGTTAGAACCCCACTTAGCATCTAAAGTGACAATTGCATCTCCGGATTTTCCTTTTTTAGTTGTAATCATAATAACACCATTAGCACCGCGAGCACCATATAGTGCATTTGAAGCGGCATCCTTCAATACTGTCATTGACTCAATATCCTGTGGATTTATATTGTTGATATCGCCATCGTAAGGAGCACCATCGAGCACAATCAACGGGTCATTTCCGGCATTAATTGAACTAATACCTCTAATACGAATTGTTGGAGTAGACGATCCCGGCTGGCCACTGGATGTATTCATCTGAACTCCGGCTACCTTACCGGTAAGAGCTTCTGCAGCATTTGTAACCTGCAATTTTCCTATGTCTTCTGATTTCATAACCTTGGCTGAACCGGTAAAAGCAGATTTCTTTGCCGTTCCATATGCCACGACCATTACTTCATCCAACACCTCTGTATCCGATTCTAATTTTACCACCATATTGGGTTTTGCAAGAAGTGTAACGGTCTTCATACCTATAAAACTGATTTGCAACTTCGCGCCTTCAGCTGTTTTGAGGTAAAACTTACCATCAATATCGGTAACTGTTCCACTGGTAGTTCCTTCTATCAATACAGAGGCTCCAATGATTGGTTCTCCGTCTTCCGCCGAAAAGACAGTTCCGGAAACATCCCTAGTTTGGGCGCACACCCATCCGATGCCTATAAAAAAATAGACAAAAATTAAAAAAAAATCTCTCTTCATAAATTCCCATTTTATTTCGGCCGACAAAAATATAAAAGAAAATTGAATTTATATATACACAACATAAAACTTTATAAAATAATAGCAAAAACAAAAAAATATTCTAGGAGTTTTTTGTACTATATATTTAATCGTAGAAAGCTGCTATAACTTTCATTTTGATACCAAACAAAGTTCTACAGGAACTTTTCCATTCATAAAACCATCAAAAACAGGTAAGAAGAAAGGCAATATCATAACATTTCTACTATAGAAGTCACAAATATATTATATATTTAAAAGTTTTTCTCACAACAATGTCTTAGGTATTTACAACTCTTATTCAGAAACATTAAAAGAAGAGTTTTTAAGAAATCATTTTTAAGAAGTTACATGATATTATAT
>NZ_JADYTJ010000190.1 GCF_021531075.1 Bacteroides caecigallinarum
CACATAAAAAAGATCTTTGACATGATGTAACAAGCTGAAAAATAAAAATTTGGTCAAAACCAAAAGAGCTAAAAGTATATATCATCCGCTCTGTTTAAAAACAGGGTGTGTACGTGATAATGAAAGTAAGCAAGGGCGCATGGCGGATGCCTTGGCTCTCGGAGGCGATGAAGGACGTGATAAGCTGCGATAAGTCACGGGGAGGTGCAAATAACC
>NZ_JADYTJ010000191.1 GCF_021531075.1 Bacteroides caecigallinarum
TTATCTTCTGCAAAGAGAATGAAAGGTGAGTGCAACAGCAAGTCGGGAAAACATAGTTTTACCAGACTTGATACTGCCGAACCGCATCTTATCTTCTGCAAAGAGAATGAAAGGTGAGTGCAACAGCAAGTCGGGAAAACATAGTTTTACCAGACTTGATACTGCCGAACCGCATCTTATCTTCTGCAAAGAGAATGAAAGGTGAGTGCAACAGC
>NZ_JADYTJ010000192.1 GCF_021531075.1 Bacteroides caecigallinarum
CCTTTAGAAGCCTCCGTTACGCTTTTGGAGGCGACCACCCCAGTCAAACTACCCACCAAGCAATGTCCTTCTTTCCTGAAGTTAGAACTCAAACAAACGAAGGGTCGTATTTCAACAGCGGCTCCACAAACACTGGCGTGCCCGCTTCAAAGCCTCCGACCTATCCTACACATCGCGTGCCCAAATTCAATGCTAAGCTATAGTAA
>NZ_JADYTJ010000193.1 GCF_021531075.1 Bacteroides caecigallinarum
GAAAAGCGGTCCGACTCCGTACCCTTCACATAAAAAAGATCTTTGACATGATGTAACAAGCTGAAAAATAAAAATTTGGTCAAAACCAAAAGAGCTAAAAGTATATATCATCCGCTCTGTTTAAAAAACAGGGTGTGTACGTGATAATGAAAGTAAGCAAGGGCGCATGGCGGATGCCTTGGCTCTCGGAGGCGATGAAG
>NZ_JADYTJ010000022.1 GCF_021531075.1 Bacteroides caecigallinarum
GCTGAGGAAAAAGGACGATTTGGTTGGGATTGTAAGAACGAAAATGTATCTTTGCCATATTAGTTTTGATTATGCTTAAAGATACAAAATCTTTAGGACATAACAAAGCCTCGGCTTGGGAAAGTCGAGGCTTTGTCATAAAAAAAAGAGGGCATGCATTTTGACACACCCTCTTTTTTTATGCTTTATTTTTCCGTAATTTTTTCAATACAGGAACTGTAAGTGGGAATGCCAATAAGAATGAACAGAAGTCAGAAACAGCCTGACACATCTCCACACCAGTAAGCCCGTATAGATATGGGAGCACTATTATCAGTGGTATAAAGAATAAGCCCTGTCTTGCAGATGACAATATAAGTGCTCTACCAGGAATTCTGATTGTCTGCAACAGCATATTGCATAGTATTACCCATGTTCCTATTGGCAATGTTATCAATTGCCAACGCAATGCATTCGTTCCTATGAGGATGACCTCAGGGTCATCTTTTCTAAACCAAGAAACAATTTCAGGTGCAAAAATATATCCGCCTATAGCACATATTGTAAGGAAAACTACTCCCGTTTTTACACAGAAATAAAATCCTTCACGTACTCTGCTATATAAACCAGCTCCGTAATTAAACCCGCATACAGGCTGGAATCCTTGGCCGAATCCGATTACAAATGAATTTATAAACATACAAATTCTTGTAACAATTGACATACCGGCTATTGCGGCATCACCATATCTACCGGCAGCTACGTTTAGCATTATTGTTGACAGACTGACTAGTCCCTGACGGCTCAGGGATGGTATTCCACCATATGTTATTTCTTTTAGAAAAGAGAATGAAGGAGTGAAGTTCCTGAATTTGATTTTAATATTTGTACCTTTACTGTCCATATACAGCAAAACCAGGAAACTGCATATCTGGCTGATTATGGTAGAGAGCGCTGCTCCAGATACCCCCATGTCAAATACAAAAATAAGTAAAGGGTCCAATCCAATGTTGATAACCGCCCCGATTATAATGCCAATCATTGCATACACAGCATTTCCCTGAAATCTCATCTGATTATTTAAAACAAGCGATGATGCCATAAACGGTGCACCAAGTAATATTATTCCAAGATAATTCTCTGCATATGGCAATATTGTATCCGTAGAGCCAAGAATAAGGCATATTGGAGTCAGAAAAATGTTACCTATTATAGCAATCAATACACCGAAGCTAAAAGCGTAAAAGAAACCTGTTGAAGCCATTTTCTCGGCATTTTCATAGTCCTTTGCTCCGAGTTTCCTCGAGATATAGTTTCCGGAACCATGTCCGAAGAAAAAACCGAAAGCCTGAATGATGGCCATAATAGAGAAGGAAATACCTACTGCTGCTGTGGATTGTGTATTAATTTGTCCTACGAAGTATGTATCGGCCATGACATAGAATGAAGTAACCAGCATACTGATAATGGTTGGTATTGCCAATGAAGTGATTAGCTTTGGAATAGGGGCTGTAGTCATCATTATATGTTTGTCTTGTGCCGTTTTTTTCATAAGTAGTTCTTATTGTTTATGTGTAAGTGATAATCTTCATGTTGTTAAACAACATACAAAAATAGATGTTTTTTTCCTTTTTAGTCCTATAAATGAGCTCTTTCGTCAGTATTCATAAGATAAATTAATATACTATTAGTTCATTATTCTTCATATTTGCGTATCTTTGTACCCAATAGTAATTAAAACGATTAGAAAAATATTAAATAAGTTAGAAAAATGGCACAGGAAGACGTTTTCAAGAAATTGGTTTCTCACTGTAAAGAGTATGGTTTTGTATTCCCTTCAAGTGATATATACGATGGATTAGGAGCTGTATATGATTACGGCCAGATGGGTGTGGAACTGAAAAACAATATCAAACAATACTGGTGGCAGAGTATGGTGCTTTTGCACGAAAATATTGTAGGTATAGATTCTGCAATCTTTATGCATCCTACTATTTGGAAAGCTTCAGGACACGTTGATGCTTTCAATGACCCATTGATTGATAACCGTGATTCAAAGAAACGTTACCGTGCAGACGTTCTGATTGAAGAACAGATTGCAAAATATGAGGATAAGATAAATAAGGAAGTTGCTAAGGCTGCCAAGAAATTCGGCGATGCTTTCGACGAAGCTCAGTTCCGTAGCACTAACGGACGAGTTCTTGAACATCAGGCTAAACTTGATGCATTGCATGAACGTTATGCCAAGGCTATGAATGCTGGCGATTTGAATGAATTGCGTCAGATTATCCTTGACGAAGAAATCGTTTGTCCTATTTCCGGAACAAAGAACTGGACTGAGGTTCGTCAGTTCAACTTGATGTTTACTACTGAAATGGGTTCTACTGCCGATGGAGCCATGAAGGTATATCTTCGTCCTGAAACAGCACAGGGTATCTTTGTAAACTACCTGAATGTACAGAAAACAGGTCGTATGAAAGTTCCTTTCGGTATTGCTCAGATTGGTAAGGCTTTCCGTAACGAAATCGTTGCACGTCAGTTCATCTTCCGTATGCGTGAGTTCGAACAGATGGAAATGCAGTTCTTCGTTAAGCCTGGAACAGAACTTGAATGGTTTAACAAGTGGAAAGAGACACGTCTGAAATGGCATAAGGCTCTTGGCTTCGGTGATGACCACTACCGCTATCATGACCACGAAAAACTGGCCCACTATGCAAACGCTGCTACTGATATTGAATTCTTGATGCCTTTCGGTTTCAAGGAAGTTGAAGGTATCCACAGCCGTACTAACTTCGACTTGAGCCAGCACGAAAAATATTCAGGCAAGAGCATCAAGTATTTCGATCCTGAAATCAACGAAAGCTATACTCCGTACGTTATCGAAACATCAATCGGTGTTGACCGTATGTTCCTTAGCATCATGAGTGCTTCTTACTGCGAAGAAAAACTTGAAAACGGCGAAACTCGTGTAGTTCTTAAGCTGCCTGCAGCATTGGCTCCAGTGAAACTGGCTGTTATGCCACTTGTTAAGAAAGACGGTCTGCCAGAAAAAGCACGCGAGATAATGAACGACCTCAAGTTCCACTTCAATTGCCAGTACGACGAAAAAGACAGTATCGGAAAACGTTACCGTCGTCAGGATGCAATCGGTACTCCATACTGTATCACAATCGACCATCAGACATTGGAAGACAATTGCGTAACATTGCGTAATCGTGATACAATGCAACAGGAACGCGTTGCTATTTCAGAACTTAACAATATCATTGCTGATAAGGTAAGTATCACAAGCTTGCTTAAAGCTATACAATAATTAATGCTTATGAATAATAGAATTATTTGGCTCGTTATCATTCTTTCTGCATTTACAATAGGATTTTCCTCTTGTGCTAAAGATACAGAGGTAGTAGATCCGTATGCAAATTGGAAGGAGAAGAACGAACAATTTCTGGATTCAATAGCAGATGTGGCAAGTAACCCGCCGTCAGGTGAGATTTGGCGTAAATATGCTAATTATAAGATAAAATTCGATGATCAGATAAATAACACTATCAAGCCATACGAATATAAGGTCTATGATTATGTATATGTGAAATACGCATCTGAAGATGATATAGTTGATTTAAGTGCAGGTGCAGAACCACTAATCAACTACTCGGATACAGTGTCTGTCGCTTACCAGGGTTTTCTGATAAACGGAACCCGTTTCGATGGAAATTATTACGGAACATTTGACAAGGATGTCAATGATAATTTCACATCTTTTGGAGTAAGTCAGGTTGTTGTAGGTTGGACTACTGCTTTAATGAATATGAAACCTGAAATGAATGATATTGCCACTCTATATATTCCTTATCAGATGGGATATGGCGAGACCGGAAGTGGTAGTACCATCAAGGGATATTCCACACTGATATTCGAACTATACATAGATAAGGTTATACACCCGGAAGTAGACCAATGATAATATTGGGATATAACCGAAAACGAATAAGAAAGCATCCTTAATGGTTATCACTGTTCTGGATGCTTTCTTGTTATTATCTGATAACTAAAAACTAACAACTATATAAAATGCCTTTAAATTTACCCGATAAACTTCCTGCCATTGATATTCTGAAGGAAGAAAATATATTCGTAATTGACAGTTCGAGGGCTACATCGCAGGACATCCGTCCGCTTAAGATTGTCATTCTAAATCTTATGCCCTTGAAGATAACAACAGAAACAGACCTGATACGTCTTCTGTCCAATTCACCTCTACAGATAGAAGTGAACTTCATGAAGATAAAGAGCCATACTTCGAAGAATACCCCTATAGAGCACATGAAAGCTTTCTATCGTGACTTTGATGATATGCGCGATGAGAAGTTCGACGGCATGATTATCACCGGAGCACCGGTAGAGCATCTTGATTTCGAAGATGTCAACTATTGGGACGAGATTCAGGAGATATTCAACTGGACACGTACTCACGTAACATCTACTTTCTATATCTGTTGGGCTGCACAGGCAGGGCTGTACCATCATTATGGTGTGCCCAAATATGCCCTTGACAAGAAGATGTTCGGTATCTTCGAACATCACATCTGCGAAGGATTCAGCCAGTTGCCGATATTCCGTGGATTCGATGATGAGTTCTTTGTGCCTCATAGCCGCCATACAGAGGTTCGCCGTGAAGACATAGAGAAATGTCAGGAACTGGACATCATATCAGAATCCGAAGATTCAGGCGTACATATAGTGATGGCACGTGGCGGACGTGAGTTCTACGTGACAGGTCATTCGGAATACTCACCGCTTACACTCGACGGAGAATACCGACGCGACTTGGGAAAAGGTCTGCCTATCGACATGCCTAAGAACTATTATCGCGACAACAACCCAGACAAGGGACCTGTAGTGAGATGGCGCAGCACTGCAAACCTGCTGTTCTCCAACTGGCTCAACTACTACGTATATCAGGAAACTCCTTACGATATTAACCAGATTAAATAATGATAAAACAACGTCCTATAGAACTTCTTGCTCCAGCCAAGAACCTAGAATGCGGGATAGAGGCTATCAATCATGGTGCCGATGCGGTATATATCGGTGCTCCACGTTTCGGTGCGCGTGCTGCAGCCGGAAATACGATTGAAGATATAAAAGCTTTGGTGGACTATGCTCATATCTATAATGTGCGCATATACGTCACTGTAAATACCATTCTGCACGACGAGGAACTGCCGGAAACGGAAAAGATGATTTGGGAACTATATCGTGCAGGTGTCGATGCACTGATTATACAGGATATGGGTATCACTCGTCTTAACCTTCCGCCTATAGCACTGCATGCCAGCACTCAGATGGACAACCGTACACCGGAGAAGGTGAAGTTTCTTTCGGATATAGGTTTCCGTCAGGTGGTTCTGGCACGCGAACTTTCACTTGATGAGATTAGGAAGATACACGATACATGTCCCGAAACACTCCTGGAGGTGTTCATACACGGTGCCCTGTGTGTAAGCTACAGCGGACAGTGCTACGTCAGTCAGGCTTGCTACGGACGAAGTGCCAACCGTGGCGAATGTGCTCAGTTCTGCCGTCTGGCTTTCGACCTGGTTGATTCCAACGGAAAGACAATAGAGCAGAACAAGCATCTCCTCTCGCTCAAGGATATGAACCAGAGCGACAATCTTGAGGCATTGCTTGATGCCGGAGCCACATCGCTGAAGATAGAAGGCAGATTGAAGGATGTATCGTATGTGAAGAACGTCACTGCATACTACCGTCAGAAACTGGATTCAATATTCAAGTACCGCAAGGAGTATATCAGAGCATCATCAGGCACAGTGAAGACTACATTCACTCCGCAGCTTGACAAGAGTTTCAGCCGTGGTTTTACCGATTATTTCCTCCGCGGACGAAATCCGGGAATCTTTTCATTCAGTACCCCTAAGTCGTTAGGCGAGGAAGTAGGTACGGTTAAGGAAATCAGAGGAAACTACTTTACTGTGGCAGGTGTGAAATCGTTCAGTAATGGCGACGGACTTTGCTATATCGACGATAACGGACGTCTGCATGGATTTAGGGTGAATCGTGTGGAGAACAACAAGCTGTTCCCGCAGGATATGCCACGACTGAAACCAAAGACACGACTCTATCGTAACTTCGATCAGGAATTCGAGAAACTGATGCAGAGGAAATCGGCAGAAAGAAAGATAGCCGTCGATATCTGTCTGGCTGAAAATAATTTCGGATTTACATTGAGCCTTATGGACGAGGATGAGAATAACATATCTCTTACATTGCAACGTGCAAAAGAGCCTGCACGTACACCGCAGGCAGACAATCTGAGAAATCAGTTGGGTAAGTTGGGCAATACTCCGTTTGAGGCAAAGGATATAAAGATAGATTTGTCTGATAACTGGTTTATACCTTCATCCGAACTGTCAGAACTCAGACGCAATGCAGTGGAGAAACTGCTTGAAGTGCGGAGGATAAACTATCGCAGGGAAGTATTCCGCATGAAGGAAACGAAGAGCAAGTTCCCTGTAAGCACCTTGACATATCTCGGCAATGTGATGAACAGCTCTGCAGCTGAGTTTTATAAGAACCACGGAGTGCTGAAAGTAATGCCAGCATTCGAGAAAGAACAGCCTAGGGACGCTGTTCTGATGTTCTGCAAGCATTGCATACGCTACAGCATGGGCTGGTGTCCGGTGCATCATAAGGTACGTTCGCCGTTCCGCGAGCCATATTATCTTGTAAGTTCCGATGGCAGACGCTTCCGCCTGGAGTTTGACTGCAAGCAATGTCAGATGAAAGTTCTTGCAGACAACTCGGCTCAGTAACCATAAGTCTCTTTTGTCAGATTCCCACATTAAAAGAAAAATAAGCCTATGTTTTTTGGTGCCGACTATAGTCAGCAGCATTGCCCACTATGGTCGGCAGCTCTGCCCACTATAGTCGGCAGCATTGCCGACCATCGTCAGCACCAAAAAATGTATGGTCAATTCAGACTTGCTTCTTGGATATTACTTCTCATCCAATAGTCTGGAAGGAATATTCTTCTTCGGAGTAATACCGAGTTCCTTAAGCATTTCCGCCTGGCGGATGAGATTTCCCTTACCTTCCGACAGCTGCGAGCGTGCATTGCCGTATGCCGTATTTGCAGTGTTTATCGCATCCCCGATCTTCTCGAATGTTTCCGCAAATCCCGCCATCTTCTCATAAAGTGCAGTTCCGCGTTTCACTATCTCCTGTATGTTCTTTTCCTGATACTCCCGTTTCCAAAGGTCAAGAGCCAGTCTGAGAGCTGCAATCAGGTTAGTAGGACTCATAAGCACCACCTTTTTCTGATAAGCATAATTCCACAGATTGTTGTCTGTCTGGAGTGCAAGCACGTAAGCCGGTTCGTTAGGGATGAACATCATCACGAAATCAAGCGCCGACACGTTGTATTTGGAATAGTCTTTCTTGCTCAGTTCGTCTATATGAGCCTTTACAGAGCGAAGATGTTCTTTCAGATACTGTTCTTTTTCGGCCTTGTCGTCAGTTCCTATATATCCGGCATAGGCCGTTAGCGACACTTTGGAGTCGATTATTACATGACGGTTGTCAGGATAGACCACCATAACGTCCGGCTGAAGTCGCTGTCCCTGTTCGTTTTTCAGATATTCGCCGTTCTCATCTTTCAGAAATTCCTGACGGAAATACTCCTCTCCTTCATGCAGTCCGGAGTTCTCAAGTATCGTTTCCAGTATCATTTCGCCCCAGTTTCCCTGCATTTTCGAGTCACCTTTCAGAGCCTTTGTCAGGTTGTTGGCATCATCACTTATCTGTTTGTTCAGCAGGACGAGTTCCTTTATTCTGTCTTCTAGTGAGAAACGTTGTTTCGATTCCTTCTCATATACCTCTGCCACCTGATGCTTGAACTCGTTCAGATTGTCGCCAAAAGGTTTCAGCAGACTGCTGAGGCTTTCGGTACTAAGTTTGTTGAATGTCTCTGTCTTCTGCTGGAAAATCTTGTTGGCAATGTTCTCAAACTCTAAGTTGAATTGCTTGTGCATATCGGCAATCTCTTGCTTCTGAGTTTCCAGTTTCTCTGCCATATTACGGTTTTCAGCCTTCAGTGATGCCGAAACAGTATATGCCTCGTTCAGCAGACGGGCATTTTCGTCCAGCTTGTCCTGTAGCTTCTGTATGTTCTGTCTCAGACTGTCTGACTGTTGTGCCGCTTTGGTCTGCTCATTTCTCAGCAGCTCGGCAGAATGTTCCTGTTGCATTTCCAGTTGCGATTGCAGTACACCAGATTTCCTTGCCGAGATAAGATGTCCTATGATGATACCTAATATGCATCCTACTATTGTTCCTATTATTATATAAACTGTCATTTATTGTGTTCTGTTTTTGATTCTATTTTCTTGATACTTTCGAAGCTCCACTTGTTGATACATCTGATTTGGCTGCACCCTCGAATGATATTTTCGAAGCTCCCGACACTTCTCCTGTAATATTCTTGTTGCATATTATATCAGCTTTGCTGGCACCGCTTATGTCTACATTTGCATAATCAGTGTTCAGGCATTCCGATGATAATTTCGATGCTCCGTTCACTCTGATCTCAGCATTTACGGCTTTACCTCCTATACTGGCAAAAGAAGCCCCGTTTACACTGGCTTTCAATGACTGACAGTTGATATTGGTATCAAATTTAGAAGCTCCCGACACTTCTATTTCAAGTTCTTTTGTTTCAATCTCCCCGTCTGAACTGAATGATGAAGCACCTGATATTTCGATACTTTCCAGTTCCTTGCTTGCCGGAATCAATGCGGTAATCTTGAAAGGACTTTTAAAACTTGAAGCGTAAATCTCAATGCCGTCTTCATCGTGGACTACCTTTATTTTATTAAGGATAGAAGAGTCTGCAAGAATCTGAAGTTTGTCAATATCGTGTCTGTACTTCGCTTTTATTGCGCTTCTCACGCTTAATGATTTATATGAAGTGCTCACATCGTATATGGATGTGGCTTCGTTTTTGCTTGTGGCTGTATTAATCATGCATGATGTAGCTATAAAGGAAGCTATGGCGCTGATTAGACTGATTGTGAGTTTGTTTTTAAGTTTCATGATTTTCTTTGTATATTAGTTTGTATCCCTTTATTTGTTCTCTTTCAGGAATTGTTTGTATAGAGCTGATATTTCCTGTCCGGATATGCCAAGAATCTTCATTGTGCGGAACATTTCCGGCAATTCCTCGTTCAGGAATGTTTCTTTTCTGAACGAAAGAATTTTATCCTTTGCTTCTTTATTTACGAAATATCCTATACCTCTTTTATTGTAAATAATTTCCATCCCCTGCAGATGATCGTAAGTACGCATCATAGTATTTGCGTTCACTTCCACCATTGCGGCATACTCCCTTACGGACGGTATTCGTTCTTCCTCCTTGTATGTGTCATGAAGAATTTCGTCCATAATTCTGTCTGCTATCTGCAAATATATTGATTTCGATTCCTTAAATTTCATCTTCTGAACGGTTTTCTATCGGTTATTTGTGAATTTCTAAACATATGATAACTCAGAGTCCAGTTAATAACTGTAAATATAAGGAAGATAATGCTTATGGTAGAAAATATAACTTCCTCATTTATCCATGAACTTATATTTGCTAGATTTCCCATCCATTTTAGTATATATATAAGTGTTCCTTCGTCAGATATATTAACCAGAGTATATAATATAAGGAAAAATGCTGCCATACATATTCCCCATGTTTTTATGAAAGGATGCTTTCTGAAATATGTACCACCCAATATATAAATGGAGTGCCCCCATAAACCGTTAGAAATTAAAAACAGGTAAGGTATGAATGTCGATGATGTTTCGTATACTTCAGGATTGATATGTATTGTGTCATAAAAAGAAACAGACATTATATCAAACAGGCAGAAACGTGAAAACTCTGCCGGCGCATCAAATAACGGCAGCAAGGCAAGTCTCGTCAGTTCAGCAAGGAATAGTCCTACAAAAAATATAACCATAGAAATAATACATACGTATATTACTCTGCTGATGAATTTTTCTCCGATTGTAGCCGGAAGCATCATATACGAGATACGTTTGTTTTTTGTATTCATCACTTCCATTATTCTTGAGGCACATACAATCAGATAGAAGAATGTGACGAATATCAGTATAGAATGGAATGTGTTGCAGAAACCTGCATATTGCATTTCTCCTGTTTCTCCTCTATTGCCGGACAAAATGCCGTTCATTCCGAACAGGAAAGCCATAGCCGTACCGGAATAGCATCCTATAAGCCTGTAGATGTTAGTTTTCCAATTCTCCATCATGTCGCGTTTCATTACCGCCATGAGTCTTGTAAAACTGAAATTCATATTTGTATTCATAAATGTTCCTCCTTACTTATTTGTTGAAAACTTTCTGTATATTGTTTCTGTCGGCCAATATAGCATTGAAAAGGACTTCCAGATTCATAGGACTTTCTTCGTCGAATCTGTTTTCCATTATGATGCTGTTGCCTTGTACAGATGGTTGTATGAACAATGCTCCATCGGTCGGTTCATTTATACTTTGCTCGCAAAAGTATAGCTTGTCTGTTATTTCCTTTACTGATTTGTTCAGCAATACTTCAGTACCGTCTATTATTGTTATGTGGTCCAGCAACCTGTCTATATCCCTTACCTGATGGGTAGAGATTATTATAGTCTTCTCGTCTGTCATCCCCGATGCTATGACTTTTCTGAACTGGCTCTTCGATGGTATGTCGAGTCCGTTTGTAGGTTCGTCCATGAGTAGGAGGGAGGTGTTAGTGGCAAGAGCGAAGCACATATATGCTTTCTTCTTTTGTCCCATTGAGAGTTCACTAAGGTTGATATCCATTCCAAGGTCGAAATCATTGAGGCAAGTATTCAGTGTCTCGTTGCTGAAATTAGGATAGAAACTACTGTTCAATTTTACGAACTGTTTCATCGAAAGGTTAGGCAAGTCGAATTCCTCGGGAATCAGATAAATGTCCGACAGTGTTTGTGGAAGACGTCTTCTGATGTCTATTCCTTTTATAGTTACATTTCCGTTAGAAGGTTTTAGCAATCCGCATATGACATACAGCAGAGTGGATTTTCCTGTTCCGTTCTTTCCTAGCAGGCCTACTATTTTTCCTTTTTCTATTTCAAGATTGAAATCATTGAACACTTGTTTGTTTTTCCCGTATCCGAAGGTGAGATGTTCGGCTTTAATCATTGTTGTGTCCATAATTATTTATTTTAGTGTATTAGTTGATTAGTACACTGCAAATGTATTTCTTTTTCTTGGATATGCAATAGCGTGAATATAGTTTTAATATATTTTCACCTTTGATTTAAACAAAGCATTATGTGAATTTGTTATATTAGAACAGTTAGTTTATTGAAAATCTTTTATACGTTTATTGGGTTATGAATAGGTTGATTTTGTTAGCAGTAGTGTGTTTTGCCACTGTCTTTTCTTCATTTGCGCAAAATGTTGATAAATCGCTTGTCTCTCAAAAAGCCGAAGATGCTAAAAAGGCTGCCGAGGAACTTAAGAAAGTTGATACTGGCGATAAGATTTGGACTTTTTCAGGAGTAGTAGGAACCAATGCCGCTGCTACGGGTATGGTGAACTGGGCTGCCGGAGGTAAGAATAATGTTAACGGCATAGCTTTTGCCAGATTAAGGCTATTATGGAAAAAAGACCATTTTGCGTGGGATACAAGTCTTGATACAGAGTATGGTCTTTCATGGATTGACCAGGATGAAGACCCTCTGCAGAAATCAAATGATAAGATAAACTTCTCTACCAAAATGGGGTGGGAGTTCCGTAAGTCGTGGTATCTTACTGTTTTGGGTGCATTCCAGTCTCAATATGCAATGGGATATGAGTATGTTACAGGATATAACCCTCCGATATCCAAATGGCTGGCTCCTTCTTACACGGATTTCTCAATCGGTATTGACTGGAAACCTAACAAGATTTTCTCGGTTTATGCATCACCTATAGCCGGTAGGGTTACTTCAGTGTCAGTTTCTGACAGGTTTAATGATAGATTCAGAGAACAGTATAATGAGGATATGAAAAAACTTGACCCGAATGCAGAATGGGTGGACTATGATTTGCGCCAGGTTTTGCAGGAGAAATACGGCACCTATGTCTATGCTGATGATGGCGAAACTAAGGTTTATAAGAATGCCCGTGCCGAGTTCGGTTTTACGTTCAAGGGAGCGGTTAATTATAAGTACAAGGATCTGACATTGATGACTACACTCGGACTCTTCACTCCTTATGCTTGGGATAAAAGACCGATAAACAATCCTGATTCATATTTCAAGTATATGGACAATAACCGCCGTTTCGGAAATTTTGATGTTGACTGGGATGTGGTAATATCATACCAGCTGCTGAAACTGCTGAATGTCACTTTGTCGACAAGTCTGAAATATTACAACGGCTTGCTTATCGACAAGGTACATGACGATGGTACGACTACGGTGGCCGAACGTGTACAGTTCAAGTCGGTACTTGGTTTGGGAGTGGGATATACGTTCTGATTATGAATATGCAAAAAAATTGTTCCCGGATATTATATTATAATTTGGGAACAATCTTTTTATTAATGAAGATGTACTAATCTTATTTTCTCATGTTGACTTTTTGTACGTCTCCACGAAGTTTGTCTTTAATAGCATCTACTATTTTGTCATCAGTCATTTTGTCGACACTGAGAGATAATACCGAATTCTCGCTCCATATTTTCGTTTTAATCATTATTACTCCTTCTTTCTTGTCGAATATACCGTATTTATGGAATATCTCCTGTGCCTTATTCTTTTCTTTTATAACTTCTATGCTTTTTATGTTTTGAGGGTTTAAGGCGCTGAATTCTTTCTGAGATGCTACTTTATCGTCTATAACAATCAGGACATTCTCTAATGACTTATTGAAGCTTACGTTTCCGGGCATAGTGATAGACCCAGTATTGGTTTTTGTCTCAGCTTTATCCTGTTTGTCGAGTTTGAAAGTCACAGGTACTGTAAATTTTACAGGAACAGTCTCTCCTCTTTGCATTCCGGGAGACCATTTAGGCATATTGGCCAGTACCCTTATAGCCTCTGCATCAAGCGATGGAGATACGCTGTGCATAATACTGAAGTCTGAAGTGTATCCGTCAGCTCCAACGGTAAACTGAACAATTACCCTTCCCTGCTTTTTTTCTCTCACTGCATCAGCCGGGTATTTGATGTTGCGTGCAATGTATTTCATCAGTTCAGACATTCCTCCGGGATATTCAGGCATCTGTTCCACTACCATAAAAACTTCTCCATTTTGTGATGTTGAGGCTTGTGGCGTTTTTTCTTTAGGAGCTTCTTCCTGTTCATAGCCTACTACTACCACTTCATCTGTGACCTGTACCTCATCTTTCATTCTTATAGGTTGGTCTTTCATATTTTTAACCTCAATAGCCGAAGCGACGAAAGAGCATGTCTGCTTCCCGATATACGAAACTACTATTACGGAATTCTCTGACACTCTTAAGTTGAATTTCCCGTTTTCATCAGAAATAGTACCGTTCGTGCTTCCTCTTTCCAATATACTGGCTCCCTTTATCGCTTTTCCGGTGGCATCGTCAACTACTGTACCTTCTACCAGTATAAGTCCATTAGGTTTGGAATAAGTGTTTTCTACCTCATGATTTTCCGTAATTGCCGAAAAATCATTAACTTTGACACTTGAAATCTCGTCACTTAATTTTGAGATTGCAGGATGGGCAAAGGCGGCAACTGCTACAGCTGCCAGTGGAAGTACGTAGAGATACTTCGCACGTGCCCACGGGCTGGATTTCTTTTTCATCATCATAGTGATACGTTTTTTAAGTTTACTGTGATTAAAGCTGTTGGCGATTGAGTAGAGCCTTGAGCCGACAGCTTTTTTTATTAATAATAGTTGATAATTCTTTGCGTCAATCTCTTTTCTTATCACTGTTTCGTCGGCTTCAAACTCATGGACGTTCTGAAGTTCGGATTTGATGAGCCATGATGCCGGGTTGAACCATTGCAGAAGTATGCATATATCTGCCAGAATAAGGTCAATGGAATGACGGTTCGAGATATGTGCCATTTCATGGCATAGTATTTCTTTTCCGTTTTCTTCCAGGTCCGTACGCGATATTACTATGCGGTTCATCCAGCTGAAAGGTGATACTTTTTCGTTTGTTACTATTAGTCTTATGTTACATGTATTATCTTTTACATATAGGTTGATATCCTTTTCCTTACCTTTACGAGTTATGCTTAGCACTTTTTTGAACTGTATAAATTCTTTTACTGCAAAGAACAGTATTCCGATGATGTATATGGCTGTTGCAAACAGGATGACATATTCCATTGTAGAGGCGTCGTTTACTTCAGTTGCTATATCAGCATCTACCAATACCGGTATCATCAGTGGTTCATCCATAGATATTACAGTCTGAACTGTTTCAGTAGAATTTTCCAGACTTATCTTGGCGAAAGGTATTATGGAGCATATAATCATCAGGCCAAGCAGGGAAAAGCGGTTGAAGCGATGAAATGTCTCGCGGCTCATCAGCAGTTTGTAGAACAGATAGAATATAGCCAGACAGACAGCTGATTTCAGTATATATATGAGTAGTGTTCCCATGTCGGTGTTTTTAGTTTAAGAGTTATAAAGTTTTTCAGATAGAGATATTCTAATATTATGGGATTCTTTTCTGTTGTTATTTCCCGTTCTCTTCTTCAACCTTCTTTATAAGTTCTTTAAGTTCTTCAATTGATATGTCTTCTTCCCTAACCAAAGAAGACACTACATTAAGGTAGGAATTGTTGAAATACTTGCTTATTACACTTTTCAGTGTGCGTGTACTGAAGTCATTCCGGCTCACTGTGGCATAATACTGGAATGTATTTCCATATGCCTTGTGTCCTATATAGCCTTTTTCTTCCAAGCCGCGGACAATTGTTGAGAGTGTGTTAATATGTGGTTTGGGTTTGTCATAAAATGAAAGAAGTTCTTTTACGAACAATGGACCTTTCTCCCAAAACAGTTCCATGATTTCCTCTTCCTTTGATGTCAGTTTTTTCATAAGGCTTTGTCTTTAATTTTCGTTTGTAGCAAAGTAACTAAAAAATATAGTTAGTCAACTAGAAGCTGTAGTTAAATAAGCTTAATGCCTTGAATATTATGACTCTTGATAGATTTTGGAATAGTATTTTGCGTATTTAAGTTCTTATAAAACAGTAATTTCCGGAATCAGACAGGCTGAAACCGGAAATTAAACCGTTTTATATAACATTTATTCCACACTGATACCCAGTGCCTTCATATCTTCGTCTACAGTTCCTATACCTGCTATACCGAAGTTGTCAACAAGCACTTTTGCCACATTTGGCGAGAGGAATGCCGGAAGAGTAGGACCGAGGTGTATGTTCTTCACACCGAGCGACAACAGTGCAAGAAGGACGATAACCGCTTTCTGCTCATACCATGCGATGTTGTATGCTATAGGCAGTTCGTTTACGTCATCGAGGCCGAAAACTTCCTTAAGTTTCAAGGCTACAACAGCCAGTGAGTAACTGTCGTTGCATTGCCCCGCGTCGAGAATACGAGGGATGCCGTTAATATCGCCCAATGGGAGTTTATTATATTTATATTTAGCACATCCGGCTGTAAGGATTACACAATCTTGCGGCAGTGCCTTTGCAAACTCAGTGTAGTAGTCTCTGCTCTTCATTCTGCCGTCGCACCCTGCCATTACTATGAATTTTCTTATTGCGCCGGTCTTGATGGCATCCACTACCTTGTCTGCCAGACTCAGAATCTGATTATGTGCGAATCCACCTATAATTTCACCTTCTTCAATCTGTGTAGGTGCTTTACATTTCTTGGCAAGTTCAATCACTTCTGAGAAGTCTTTCACCCCGTTCTCGTCTGCAGTGATATGTTTCCAGCCAGGATAACCGGTAGAGTTGGTTGTGAAGATTCTGTCCTTATATACAGCATTCGAAGTAGGAGGTACGATACAGTTAGTAGTGAATATCACCGGACCGTTGAATGAAGAGAATTCCTCACGCTGTTTCCACCATGCATTACCATAATTGCCGATGAAATGTTTGTATTTCTTGAATGCCGGATAGTAGTGTGCCGGCAGCATCTCACTGTGTGTATATACATCCACTCCGGTGCCTTCAGTCTGTTTGAGCAATTCTTCTATATCGTGCAGGTCATGTCCGCTTATCAGTATTCCCGGATTTGTTCCAACACCTATATTAACCTTTGTGATTTCCGGATTTCCGTAAGTTTCCGTGTTAGCCTTGTCCAATAGAGCCATTACTTTCACTCCAGTTTCACCCACGGCAAGGGTTAATGCTGTCAGTTCTTCTGCGGATAAATTTTCGACTGTGATTTTTCTTATCGTAGACTGCATGAAGGCATGTATACTTTCGTCATTATATCCCAGGCGCATGGCATGTTCATGATAGGCAGCCATACCTTTCAGGCCATATATAATAAGTTCTTTCAGCGAGCGGATGTCCTCATTCTTTTCTCTCAGAATACCAACGCTTCTTGATTTCTCATCGTAGAATTTTCTGTTTTCTGTCTTCCAGATAATTTCATCTACGGCAGGAAGCTTGATATTCTCTTTCTCTGCAATATTCTTCAGTTCAGCTTTCAGCTCCAGTCCGCGGTCAACTCTCTTCAGTATGCTTTCGTCGTCGAAATTGGCATTTGTGATAGTGGAGAACAGTGCGTCAGTCACAAAAGTGTTTATCTCTTGGTTTGTTTCGATTCCGTTTTCTCTCAAGATGTCCGCTATGGAGCATACTCCTCGAACTACGAACAACAGCAAGTCCATGGCTGCCGATGTTGAGCTGCTCTTGCCGCATACACCCTTGATGGTACAAGCTATTCCTTTGGCTGTTTCCTGACATTGGAAACAGAACATTTCATTTGCTGCAATAGAATTTTCAGTCATAATAAATTTAATTTGAATTTGTGGCTAATGCTATTGTTTATTATTTTTGTGCAAAGGTATTCCGTAGTTACTCTTTATTCCGTAACAGATGTTACCATGACTGATAAAAATGATTAATATATATAGGATAGGTATATGGGACGATTTTATGACATATCGGATTTCACTCTTTTTGAAGGAGTAAACAAAGATGGGATAGCGGAATTTCTGAAGAATGCTTCCAATAAGATTTCTTCGTACAAGAAAGGCGATATTGTCGTTCTTCAGGACAGTTTGTGTAAATCATTGTCGCTGTTGTGTCAGGGTACACTGCTTGCCAAAATGACGAATGCCGATGGAAAGGAAATAGTTATTGAACATCTTTCGGCTCCTGAAATGCTGGCACCGGCATTTATTTACGGTACTAAAAACAGATTTCCGGTGACACTGCAGGCCGAGGATGAAGTCATAATATGGTCTCTGTCGAAAGACGATTTTCTTAAGATGATGGAGTCCGATGATGTACTTCTGAGAAATTTTCTCCGCCAGATATCAGATAGGAGTGTTTTCTTGAGCCGTAAACTGAATGAGTTTGCCTTGCAGAATCTAAGTACAAGGATTATAAGCTATCTGCAGCGGAATGATGTAATATCCAATATTCAGGATGTTGCTTTTATCATGGGAGTGGCACGCCCGTCACTGTCGCGTACGCTGTCGGTCATGGTGGAGGAAGGAGTGTTGATAAAGACAGAAGAAGGGTATAGATTGTCAAAATCGTGAGTTAGGAAAAATATCCTGCCGTTTTTCCTGGCATTATCATTGCGTCACACTAATCATAACTCCAACCAGTCATTGGTGTCTATTTTAATAGTCTTTCATGTTCCTTGTGTACTTTCAAAGCAACGAAGCATATACAAACATGAGCCTCGATTCTTTTGGGCGTGAAGTGGACACCGGCATACATGAATATTTCATCAGTTGTTTGATGACGGCCTGTGATTTTCATCTTTTTTGTGCATAGAGTTTATGTATTTTAGTTTTGTACGGATGGTTGTCTAAGGGAATAAACGAGGTCGGAAGTAAGGGAATGTGTTGAGAATTACGTTTCTTTATTTAAAGAGTTTGGACTTTTTCTAAGTACAAGGCGGTCTGCCTAAAATTAAATAATGTATTTAACTTAGGATTTTTGGAAAAATTAGTATGATATTGTATGAGTGTTAATTATTTTAGCTATTTTTGTAAACAACAATAGTAGTACAAAATTATAATTATAAATTAATATTCAATGAAAGAGCTAAACGACAAAAAGATTGAGAACCTGCGAGAAGTAAAGGAAGCCTACGAGGTTCCTAAGTGTGAAATCATTGAGTTGGAGAACGAAGGAGTTCTTTGCCTGAGTGACGGTCTTCCTAATCCAGGCTACGGAAAATCTTTGGACAGTTACGACTGGTAACCGGGTAAACAACATTAAAAAAACGAATAGTTATATTGTATGAAAACTACTGGTAACATTTTCAGAACGCTGCTTCTGGCTGTGCTGACGCTGACTTTTGGCTCGTGCAGCGAAGACAGCCTGCTCTCCGAGCTGGGGCTCGACGGGCAGACAACGACTAGAACTGATGAGGTAGGAGAAGTATGGAACGGCTCCGTAGCCACAGCCTTTGCAGGAGGTAGCGGTACGGCGGAAGACCCCTACCAGATTGCCAACGGAGCGCAACTGGCACGTTTCGCGGCTATTGTGAACGGTACACTCGACGGTACACAGCAAAATACAGCCGCCTGCGGCAAGCTGACTGCCGACATTGTGCTGAACAACACCACCGGCTGGGAAAGCTGGGAAACCACCGCTCCGACAAACAGCTGGACGCCGATAGGCAGCAACATACACCAATTCACCGGCACCTTGGATGGCGACGGTCACAGCATAAGTGGCATTTATATCAACAACAGCTAAGAAGACAGGCAAGGCTTAGTGGGCTACCTCGGTGTGGGTGGAACGATACAAAACCTGGGTGTAAAGGCAAGCTATATCAAAGGTGGCAACAGAGTCGGCGGCCTGTGCGGACAGAACAGCGGCACCGTGACCAACTGCTACAACACCGGCAACGTGGCAGGCACCAAGTATGTCGGTGGCGTGTGCGGAGAGAACTACTTTGGCACCGTCACCAACTGCTACAACACCGGCAGCGTAACAGGCACAGAGAACTATGTCGGCGGCGTATGCGGACAGAACGACTCTGGCACCGTCACCAACTGCTACAACACCGGTAGCGTAACAGGCAGTAACTATATCGGCGGCGTATGCGGACAGATCACTGGCATCATGGCCAACTGTTACAACACCGGCAGCGTAACAGGCAGTAACCATATCGGCGGCGTGTGCGGGCTGAACAGGGGCACCGTGACCAACTGCTACTACCTGACCGGCACGGCAAATAGCGGCATAGGTTCGGGCAGCGGAGAAGCCACAGCAAAAACCGCCGACGAGTTCAAGAGCGGCGAAGTCGCCTTCCTGCTGCAAGACGGACAAGTCGAGCAGGTTTGGGGACAGCTCATCGGCACGGACCTCTATCCCGTGCTGGGCGAACCGAAAGTATATAACAACAACGGCACGTATAGCAATATGGTGATGGAGGGTGACTACTACCTGATCTCCACCGCCGACGAGCTGCGCCTCTTCGCCTCGATGGTGAACGGTGGGCAGACGAGCATCAGCGCCAAGCTGACCGCCGACATCGTGCTGAACGACATCAAAGACTGGGAAAGCTGGGAAACCACCGCTCCGACAAACAGCTGGACGCCGATAGGCAGCAACATACACCAATTCACCGGCACCTTGGATGGCGACGGTCACAGCATAAGTGGCATTTATATCAACAACAGCGAAGAAGACAGGCAAGGCTTAGTGGGCTACCTCGGTGTGGGTGGAACGATACAAAACCTGGGTGTAAAGGCAAGCTATATCAAAGGTGGCAACAGAGTCGGCGGCCTGTGCGGACAGAACAGCGGCACCGTGACCAACTGCTACAACACCGGCAACGTGGCAGGCACCAAGTATGTCGGTGGCGTGTGCGGAGAGAACTACTCTGGCACCGTCACCAACTGCTACAACACCGGCAGCGTAACAGGCACAGAGAACTATGTCGGCGGCGTATGCGGACAGAACGACTCTGGCACCGTCACCAACTGCTACAACACCGGCAGCGTAACAGGCAGTAACTATATCGGCGGCGTATGCGGACAGATCACTGGCATCATGGCCAACTGTTACAACACCGGCAGCGTAACAGGCAGTAACCATATCGGCGGCGTGTGCGGGCTGAACAGGGGCACCGTGACCAACTGCTACTACCTGACCGGCACGGCAAATAGCGGCATAGGTTCGGGCAGCGGAGAAGCCACAGCAAAAACCGCCGACGAGTTCAAGAGCGGCGAAGTGGCCAGCCTCCTGGGCGAGGGTTGGGGACAGACCATCGGCCCAGACGACTACCCTGTACTGGATGCCGACGGCACGAAACGAGTTTATGCCGTCACGCTTTATCAGGGTTCTGACGCAGCCGATGCCCGCTACCTGAACAGCAACGGCACATTCCCCACACTGACCGGCAACGCCATCGCCCTTGTTGATGCCGACAGTCCATTCAAGACAGGCACTAACATCGTCGTAAAAGACGGCGACAGCTACACCTGCGCCGAGCTTGTCCTCACCGACGGTGCGGACTTCTATACGCCCGTGGCGTTTACAGCCACGAACGCCACCTACACCCGCAGCCCGAAAGTCTGGGCCGCAAACGACGGCAGCGGCTGGGAAACCATCTGCCTGCCCTTCAGCGGCACGCTCTATGCGGACGGCGATGCCAAGCAGCCCGTCCTCACCGATTTAGCAGGAGACTACTGGCTGCGCAGCCTGACTGACTTCGAGACTCCCAACACACTGATTTTTGCCAGTGGCAGTACTGCCACGGCAGCCGACCATCAGATTAAGGCCGGCGTGCCCTACATCATCGCCCTGCCGGGCACATCGTTCGGCAGCGAAAGCTTGCAGGGACAGAC
Organism: Bacteroides caecigallinarum; assembly: GCF_021531075.1. Lineage (GTDB taxonomy): Bacteria > Bacteroidota > Bacteroidia > Bacteroidales > Bacteroidaceae > Phocaeicola > Phocaeicola caecigallinarum_B. Next base: position 21,029 of record NZ_JADYTJ010000022.1, read on the forward strand.
CATCAGTGTGCGCGGCACGAATGTGACGGTCACTAACGAGGCCCAGTCGGTGGCAGCCGGCAGCATGTTCGCTTTCACTGGCACCTTCGCTACAAAGGCCTGCGATGCAGCAAGTTACCGGCTGAACAGCGAAAACGGCTCTAACGGAGCGGGCAACCTTTTCGTGCTCGACACGAATAAACTCGCCCCCTTCCGCTGTCGCATCGACGTGATAGGTCTTAACATCGGCGGTACCTCGCGCTCGGCTTCCAGCCTGCCGAGGGAGCTGCGCATCGGACAATAATTAGAATAGATTTCAGACGCGGATGGCCGCGGATTTTTTAGTAAGGGGGCTTTTGCCCCCTTTTTTGTATAACGGACTTCAGAATTTTAATTATAGGTAATGTTGAATATGAGATATTTGATGCTTTAAATGCAGGACAGATTAATGTATTGACTGTTTACTGTTTGTTCCAAAATAGTTCTGTATGTCAGTCTTTGTGACATTATGTCATGTTTTGTTTTTTGGCACGGTTTTGGTAGTTGTGACTAACGTCGAAAGACAATATATATTAAAGACAATAACAATAAAAAATATACAATTATGACTATTAAACCATTAGCAGACAGAGTTCTGATTCTTCCTGCTCCGGCAGAAGAAAAAACTATCGGCGGTATCATCATTCCTGATACAGCAAAAGAAAAACCATTGCAAGGTAAAGTAATTGCGGTAGGCAACGGTACTAAAGACGAAGAAATGGTATTGAAAGTTAATGATACTGTTTTATATGGAAAATATTCCGGTACTGAAATTGAACACGAAGGTGTAAAATACCTGATGATGCGTCAGAGTGACGTACTCGCTGTAGTGGAATAATATTATAAACTCATAAACTAATAAAATTATGGCAAAAGATATTCTCTTCAACATTGATGCTCGCGATCAGTTGAAAAAAGGTGTGGACGAACTTGCTAATGCAGTGAAAGTAACACTTGGTCCTAAAGGACGTAATGTAATCATTGAAAAGAAATTCGGTGCTCCTCACATCACTAAAGATGGTGTGACAGTAGCTAAAGAAATAGAATTGGCTGACGCATTCCAGAATACAGGTGCACAGCTTGTGAAATCTGTAGCTTCAAAGACTGGTGATGATGCAGGTGACGGTACTACTACTGCAACTGTATTGGCTCAAGCAATCGTAGGTGTAGGTTTGAAGAATGTTACAGCAGGTGCCAACCCAATGGACTTAAAACGTGGTATCGACAAGGCGGTTGCTAAAGTTGTAGAATCTATCAAGTCACAGGCTGAAACTGTAGGTGACAACTATGATAAGATTGAACAGGTTGCTACAATTTCTGCAAACAATGACCCTGTTATCGGTAAGCTTATTGCAGATGCTATGCGCAAGGTTTCAAAAGACGGTGTTATCACTATCGAGGAAGCTAAAGGTACTGACACTACAATCGGTGTTGTAGAAGGTATGCAGTTCGACCGTGGTTACTTGTCAGCTTACTTCGTAACAGATACAGAAAAGATGGAATGTGTAATGGAACACCCATACATTCTTATCTATGACAAGAAGATTTCTAACCTGAAAGATTTCTTGCCTATCCTTGAACCTGCTGTACAGAGCGGACGTCCTTTGTTGGTTATAGCAGAAGATGTTGACAGCGAAGCATTGACTACACTTGTAGTAAACCGTCTGCGTGGTCAGTTGAAGATATGTGCTGTTAAGGCTCCGGGCTTCGGCGACCGTCGTAAGGCTATGCTTGAAGATATCGCAGTATTGACTGGCGGTGTAGTTATCAGCGAAGAAAAAGGTTTGAAACTTGAACAGGCTACTCTCGAAATGCTTGGTACTTGCGATAAGATTACAGTTTCTAAGGAAAATACTACTATCGTAAACGGTGCAGGTCAGAAAGAACTTATCCAGGAACGTATCAACCAGATCAAAGCTGAGATGAAGAATTCTACTTCTGACTATGACAAAGAAAAACTTCAGGAACGTCTTGCCAAGTTGTCAGGCGGTGTAGCAGTTCTTTATGTAGGTGCTGCCAGCGAAGTGGAAATGAAAGAAAAGAAAGACCGTGTTGACGATGCTTTGTGTGCAACTCGTGCTGCTATCGAAGAAGGTATCGTACCTGGAGGTGGTGTAACTTACATCCGTGCAATCGATGCTTTGGAAGGTATGAAGGGCGATAACGCTGATGAAACAACTGGTATCGAAATCATCAAACGTGCTATCGAAGAACCTCTTCGTCAGATTGTTGCTAATGCAGGTAAGGAAGGTGCTGTAGTGGTACAGAAAGTACGTGAAGGTAAAGGTGACTTCGGTTACAATGCACGTACAGACGTTTACGAACACTTACATGCTGCCGGTGTTGTTGACCCAGCAAAAGTAACTCGTGTTGCTCTTGAAAATGCAGCTTCTATAGCAGGTATGTTCTTGACTACTGAATGTGTTATTGTAGAAAAGAAAGAAGACAAGCCTGAAATGCCAATGGGTGCTCCTGGCATGGGCGGCATGGGTGGCATGATGTAATCTTCCCCTTTAATCACATAAAATATTGATATAATGCTCCTGTCGGGTTTTGCTCGGCAGGAGTTTTTTCTATGTTATATAAAATATAAACGCACGAATTTCATTAATCAAAATGTTATTCGTGCGTTTCCTATATAATAAGGCAGATTTTATTTTTAAAAGTATAAATCTATAGACAAATACATATATTCTTTGTCCTGTTCTTTATTTCTTTCAAAGAAAATCTTGTTTTCCCTTGCCAACCATCCGATAGCCAGATTCAAATCTCTGTCAGATAGTCCGGAAGCATCCTTAAGTTTTTCATACTCCCATCTTTCGCCGTTGTTCAGGAGTCTCCATACTATTCCGGCATTTTCTCCGATGACGTGTTTATCCATATTATCCAATAAATAAGTTAAGTTCTACGTATAGTATGTTTCTTTTACCTACCTGAGTTTCCTCAATATTGAGTTTTCCTTCTCTTGCCAACCATCCAATGGCTGCATTTAATTCGCGGTCTGACAATCCGGAAGTTTTCTTGATTTCACTGTAAGACCATTTGCGGTGTTCGCAATTCAGTAATTGCCATACTACACCTGCACTTTTTCCTATACTTTGTACATCCATATCTTTAATTATTTAGGTTAAGAAATACAGTTTTCGCATCTAGTCTAATAAGAGTAAACTTTTAGCTCTTTCCAAATATACAGATTTTTTTAATACGGTGTAACCTTACTCCCTTGTTTTTTTTATCATGATGTAATGAAATAGTATATTTTAATGACTATGTTTCTTTAATATTAAGATTCTTCTTGCTTTTAAACATCAAAAGACATATAGTATTTAATAATTATTTCTATCTTTACGCATGATTATGCTGCAATAGGTGATAATCTGCGCAATCTTGCGTAAAAGTATCTTATTGATGTGAAGGTTAAATTATAATACGATGAAAAAAATTTTATTCTTTATTTTGTGCGTGGCTCTTTATGCCTGTACTACTGACTCTGTTAAAATGAATGTCAATGAACATGGAACCGAGTGGAAATGGAACGGCGGTACTATTGTGGTAAACAGTCCTGAACGTGAAGCCGGACAGAAAAGTGTGTTGGGACTTACGGTCCCTAAGATGGAAGTTGTCAGAGTAGGTTTTGTTGGTTTGGGTATGCGTGGCCCAGGTGCCGTTGAGCGTTTTACTCATATCCCAGGCACTTATATAGTAGCATTGTGCGATTATGAGGCTTCGCGTGCTGAGGCTTGCCAGAAATATCTGAAGAATGCCTCTCTGCCTAAGGCACAGATTTATTCAGGCGAAAAAGGTTATGAAGAACTATGTAAAAGAGATGATATAGATTTGGTTTATATAGCTACAGACTGGCTGCATCATTTCCCTGTAGCCAAGTGTGCTCTTGAAAATGGTAAGCATGTGGCTATAGAAGTCCCTTCGGCTATGAATCTGAATGAATGTTGGACACTTGTAAACTTGAGTGAGAAGTATCAGAAACACTGCATGATTCTTGAAAACTGCTGCTACGACTGGTTCGAGATGAATACTCTTAATATGGCACAGCAAGGAGTATTTGGTGAGGTGATACGCGCTCAGGGTGCCTATATCCACGATTTAAGTCCGTTCTGGAAACATTATTGGAAGAACGGTGAGTCGGATAAGTTGGGATGGCGTCTGGATTATAATATGCGTCATCGTGGTGATGTGTATGCCACTCACGGACTTGGCCCGGTGGCTCAAGCACTTGATATACATCGTGGCGACAGAATGAAGACTCTTGTGGCTATGGATACTAAATCCGTGAACGGTAAGGCATGGGTGGAAGCATCTGCCGATTCTGTATGCGAGAATTTCAGAAACGCTGACCATACTACTACGCTGATTCGTACAGAAAATGGTAAGGTTATCGAAATACAGCATAACGTAATGACACCACAACCATATAACAGACTTTATCAGCTTACAGGAACAAAAGGTTTTGCCAACAAATATCCTATCGAGGGATATGCGGTAGGAGGTGAGCAGCTTGAAGCATCAGGCGTTCAACCGGAAGTTGACAATCTGAATGCGCACAGCTTCCTGCCTGAAAAGGAAATGAATGCTTTGATAGAGAAATACAGACATCCTATATTGAAGAAATACGGTGAAATGGCCAAGGAAGTGGGTGGACACGGTGGAATGGACTTCATTATGGATGCACGTCTGGTTTACTGTCTTCAGAACGGTTTGCCGCTTGATATGGATGTGTATGACCTTGCAGAATGGTGCTGTTTGGCTGAGCTTGGCGAATTGTCTATGGACAATAATTGTGCTCCTGTGGAATTCCCGGATTTTACTCGTGGCGACTGGAATAAAGTGAAAGGATACAGACATGCTTTCGCCACTCCTGAGGATGAGGCAGAAGCTGCAAGGAAAGCTGAAGCTTATACACAGAAACTAAAACTTCAGGGTGCCGAGGAATGGAAATAAATAGAAATGACAATATACTGAAAAGCCTTTTGAAAACTGTTTGCAAAAAGTTTTCAAAAGGCTTTTTAAAATTTATAATGAAGAATGTTTCTGCACTTCTTCCATAACCCGGAGGAAGTTTCCTCCCCATATTCGTCTTATATCTTCTTCACTATATCTTTCTTTCATAAGCCGGCGAGTGAAATTGATGAGTTCTGAAGAGTCGTTGCAACCTATGATGCCGCCATCGCCGTCGAAATCTGTTCCTATTCCCACATGCTCTACTCCTGCGAGGTTTACTATGTGGTTGAGATGCTCTATCGCGTCAAGGATATTTGCTTCACGGTCGGAGCGGAGGAAGCCGCTGTAAAGGCATATCTGTATCACTCCACCTTTACGTGTAATGGCTTTAATCTGTTCGTCAGTAAGATTGCGTGGATGGTCACACAGAGAACGGCATGACGAGTGTGAGCATACCACCGGCATCCGGCTTATCTCCAGAGTGTCGTAGAAACTTCTCTCTCCGCTGTGCGACAGGTCTATCATCATTCCTGTACGGTTCATTTCACGTATGACTGCCTCGCCGAACTGGCTTACACCAAGATTTTCGTCGTTATACCTAGCCGAACCGCATATGTCGTTGTTTCCGTTGTGGCACAGAGTCATGTATACCACACCTCTTTTTCTGAAACGTTCCACATTTGTGATATCCTTACCAATGGCATAGCCGTTTTCTATACCTAGCATGATTGCTTTTTTACCTTCCATCTTCAGACGGTAAAGGTCGGAAGGAGTATAGGCTATATCTACAGCTGTGCAATTTTCTGCCACCATCTTTTCCATTTCATTAAGTAGCCTGTCTGCTTTTGCGGTTGCAGCAAGAAGTGCTTCGTCTGTACGTTCTTTCTGTGGAAGATATGCCACCATTATTGTTGCATCCTGTCTTCCTTCTGTCATTTTATGAAGGTCTACTTTTATTTTAGTGTCTCTGGTGGCAAAGTTGATACCCTGGCCGAAGAACATAGGGGTGTCGCAATGAGTATCGAGTGTCAATATCCTATGGTGAAGTCTTTTGGCCTCTTTGAATGATGATGATTCCTTTATCAGCCATTCAAAGAGCGGCATCATAAGCGTATCGCCGTTAAGGATGAAACATTCCGGATGCCACTGTACTCCGAGCATAGATTTGTATTCCGTACTTTCCACAGCTTCTATTATTCCGTCATTGGAACGGGCACATACCTTAAATCCCGGGGCAGGCTCTTTTACTGCTTGATGGTGGAATGAGTTTACTGGTAACACGGTTCTACCCATCACCTCGGCAAGGAGACTTCCTTCTTCAATGTTTACAGTGTGCGATGCATATGAACGGTCAAGGTCCTGACTGTGTTTTATCAGTTTTCCTTCGGCCTGTGAATAAATGTCCTGATATAGTGTTCCTCCTAATGCGGCTGTCATAATCTGTATACCTCTGCATATGCCAAGGATAGGAATCTGTCTGTCGGCAGCCATCTTTACAATCATCATTTCCTGGCGGTCGCGGTAAGGATTGATATTATGAAGTTCTCTTACAGGGTCTTCTCCTAAGAACAGCGGATTGATATCTGCTCCTCCGCTCAGGAGTATACCGTCAAGTGAATCAAGCAGATTAGGCAGAATGCTTAAATCTTCGGATGGCGGGATTACTAAAGGAATACCACCAGCCTCATATATTGATTTGAAATATCCTGGAAACAGTGATACGTTTCCATCGCTGATATTTGCAGTAATTCCGATTATTGGACGTTGTCTGTCTGATGGCAATTTGCTATGCAAACTGTCATAATCGGCCTGTATATCGAATGTATTATACGTTTTCATACGTTAATCTTTATTATAACTCTGACAAATATACGGAAAAATCGGATTTATTTCGGATATTTGTTTAAAATAACACTCTATGGAACCTGTAAGAACACTTTCCCAAATGGTAAGCAGGCTGCGTTTAACTAACAAAAGACGCAGAGTTGCTGTCGTTTGTCCTAATGACCCTCATACCGAATATGTCATAATAAGAAGTCTCAGAGAAGAAATAGCAGAATATCTTTTGGTAACGGATGAAGAACATGTTGATGTGTCAAACAGTCTGTATGCAGCATCTCCTGATTTCGTGCGTGTATATACTGCTCCTACGCCGGATGACGCTGCTGCTCTGGCTGTAGAACTTGTTCGTTCCGGTGAGGCTGATGTCCTTATGAAAGGATTGATTAATACCGACAATCTTCTTAGAGCCGTTTTGCATAAGGAAAAAGGGTTGCTTCCACCGGGTGGGGTACTTAGTCATGTGGCAGTAGCACAAATACCTCTTTATCACAAACTGTTGTTTTTTTCGGATGCAGCAGTTATTCCAAAACCTACCCTCGATCAGTTCAGAGCAATGATAATGAACGATATAGCTATATGCAATCGTCTTGGAATGGAGGAACCGCGTGTAGCATTGATACATTGTTCTGAAAAGGTAAATGCCAAGTTCCCTCATACTATTTTCTATACAGAATTGAACAAAGAAGCATCAGAGGGCAAGATGGGTAAGGTGTATATAGACGGACCTATGGATGCCAAGACTGCATGTGATGCCCATAGTGGAGAAATAAAAGGAATGTCATCGCCTGTGATAGGAAATGCGGATATAATGATATTCCCTAATATTGAATCAGGAAATACCTTTTATAAAACACTTTCACTGTTTGGCGATGCTAATATGGCGGGAATGCTTACCGGCACTATTGCACCGGTGGTTGTTCCTTCGCGAAGCGATTCGGGTAATTCGAAGTATTATAGTCTGGTATTGGCATGTCTTGCAGGAAAATAAATCTGACATTTATGAGAATACTTGTGATTAATCCAGGGTCAACCTCAACAAAGGTTGCAGTTTATGATAATGAAAATCAGTTATGGAGTGAAAATGTGTATCATCCGGCAGATGAATTGTCGCGCTTCACACATGTAAACGAGCAGCATGATTTCAGAATGGAACTGATAGTCAAATCATTGAAAGAAGCAGGTTTCAGTCTGGAATTTGATGCTGTAATAGGACGTGGAGGATTGCTTAAACCTACTCAGGGAGGCGTATATCTGGTTGATGAGAAGATAAAGTATGATTTGAGAAACTCTGTTATGGAGCATGCGTCCAATCTTGCAGGTCTTATAGCAGATGAGATAGCAAAGGAATGTAACTGCCCTGCATATATTGCCGATCCTGTGGTTACTGACGAGATGAACGATTTGGCTCGTGTAACAGGAATGCCTGAAATTTCACGAATATCAGTTTTCCATGCATTAAACAGTCGTGCTGTATCGCGTAGATATGCGGCAAGCATTGGACGCAGATATGAGGATCTTAATCTGATTGTAGCACATCTGGGAGGAGGTATATCTATCAGTGCACATTCTGATGGAAGAGTGATAGATGTAAATAATGCACTTGACGGTGACGGACCTTTTAGTCCTGAAAGAGCTGGTTCCATACCGACAAGACAACTTGTAGATTTATGCTTTAGCGGTAAATATACGCATGACGAGATGGTAAAGAAGATAAATGGTCATGGTGGACTGTTTGCCCATTTGGGAACTACAGATGTCAGAAATGTAGTAGCAGAAATTAAGGCCGGAAACACTCATGCATATAATGTATTGCATGCTATGGCATATAACATTGCAAAGACTATAGGAAGCATGCATATCGTTTTGAGGCAAAAGACAGATGCTATTATACTGACAGGAGGAATGGCCCACGGTGATTATATAGTGTCTGAAATTTCTTCATGGATTAAAGGGCTTGCTCATATTGAAGTTATACCAGGCGAAGATGAAATGGGGGCTTTGGCAATGAATGCATTGGGCGCATTGCGTGGCGAACTGTCTCTTCAGGTTTATAATCCGAAATAGTTTGTCCTTAATATATATAGATGTGATTTGACAGTCTTTCGTATCTTTAGATAAGATAGGATGCATTTCGGAATTAAAAGTCGAAAACTTTGTTTTCACTTTGTATTTCACTCGGTTTGCACTATCTTTGCAGCGGATGAAGAATTTATACAACATATTGATACTTGTTCTTGCTCTTATAGTTTTTAATCTTGGAGCAGGGGCGGGAATGGTACATATCTGTTCAGCTTATTGCAAGACTCAGGCATGTTCCTCTTCAATTCATCATTCATGTAATGATACGAAAGGCTGTTGCCATCATTCAAATAATGATTCTTCTGAAACTTCCGTATCAGAAGAATGCTCCTGTATAAATGTTCATTACAATATAGATTATTTCTTTAAGGTTTCTCATGAGGATGATGCTGTTTCATTCATCCAAATGCCTCTTGATTTACCAGAACACATATCTTATATAATACCTCCGGTTTCCGCCGGATTATTATTCTCGCAGGCTCCTAACGCTCCTCCTGTTATTAATAGTGGACGGGCGTTATTGGCTTATCATTCAGTCTTGATTATTTAGTTTTACACATTTGGTTTTGTTATTCCGGATGTGGCGTACCTTCTTTGCAATATGGTTGCATAGGGGAATAGCTACATTTGCACCATGAAAATGTGTTTAACTAAATATTTTTTTTAATGAAATACTTATCTATTTTATTGTCATTGACCGCTTTACCTCTAATGGCGGCCAACACGCTTACGGGTACGGTGAAAGATGGTAACAACGAACCTATACCCGGAGCAAATCTTGTATGGCTGAATTCCTCACATGGTGGAAGTACCGATATGAATGGAGAATTCACCCTCGAACGTCCTGCTGATGCAGACAAACTTGTTGTAAGTTTTATCGGATATAATACAGACACCATAAGCATTGCATCCTATCAGGAGTATATCGATATAGTTTTAAACGAAGGTGTACAACTTGACGAAGTAAATGTTACAGGCAGAAAAATGGGATTTCAGAAGCTGCGTAGCAGTGTGACAAATGCAGAACTGATAAATTCAGATGAGTTGTGTCGTGCAGCTTGTTGTAATCTGGGAGAAAGTTTCGTAACCAATCCTTCGGTTGACGTAAACTATTCTGATGCTGCAACTGGAGCTAAGCAGATAAAACTGCTGGGATTGTCAGGAACATATGTTCAGATGCTTACAGAGAATATTCCTAACTTCAGAGGCGCTTCTGCACCATACGGTTTGGGATATGTTCCAGGACCGTGGATGAGCAGTATTCAGGTGAGTAAAGGAACATCATCTGTAAAGAATGGCTATGAGGCTCTGACCGGTCAGATTAATATCGAATTCAAGAAACCTCAGGCTGCTGAGGCTGACTGGTTTTCAGCAAATCTTTTTGCAAGTACTACTAACCGTTATGAGGCAAATGCCGATGCATCAGTGAAACTGTCGGACAAGTGGAGTACAATGCTTTTTGCCCATTATGAGAATGAAACAAAGGCGCACGACAGTGATGGTGACGGATTTGCCGATATACCGCAGGTGGAACAATACAATCTTTTCAATAGATGGGCATACATGGGTGATAAGTATGTATTCCAGGCTGGTATTAAATTTATAAATGAAGAGCGTGCAAGTGGACAGGTCTCTCATGGTGGACATACCTATGCCGACCCTTACCGTATAGATATGAATACCGACAGATATGAAGCTTTCATCAAGCAGGCTTATATCTTCAATAAGGAGCATAACACAAACCTTGCACTTATCACTTCGGGTACAATCCATAATATGGATGCGCTTTACGGACGTAAGGTATATAATGTAGACCAGCAGAATGCGTATGCATCTCTTTTGTTTGAGACTGAATTCAATAAGCAACATTCTTTGTCTACAGGATTAAGTTTGAATTATGATCGTTACGACCAGATATATCTGGATGAAGATTATAATGGTGCAGCTCCAGGTCTTGATAAAGAGGCGGTAGCCGGTGCATATGCACAGTATACATATATGCCGAGTGATAAGCTTACAGTAATGGCTGGCTTGAGAGCCGATTATAGCGATTTGTATGGTTTCTTTGTAACTCCACGTGCGAATATTAAATACGCACCTAACGAATATATCAACTTCCGTGCTTCTGCCGGAAAGGGTTATCGTACTAACCATATATTTGCAGAAAACTGTTATATGCTTGCCAGCAGTCGTAAAGTTGTCATAGCAGACAATATAGATCAGGAAGAGGCATGGAATTATGGATTGAGTATTGCTACATACATTCCTCTCTTCGGCAAGACTCTTAATCTGAATGCAGAATATTATTACACAGATTTCCAGAACCAGTTGGTAATAGACATGGAATCGAACGCTCATGAAATTTCATTTGGAAATCTTGACGGACGTTCATATTCACAGGTATTCCAGATTGAGGCTACATATCCGTTCTTCGAAGGTTTCAATCTTACTGCCGCATGGCGTATGACTGACGTTAAACAGACTATAAATGGAACTCTTTACGAAAAGGCACTGACAGGAAAGTATAAAGGGCTGATTACAGCTTCTTACAAGACTCCTCTCGGTAAATGGCAGTTCGATGGTACACTGCAGTTGAACGGTGGTGGACGTATGCCGACACCTGAAACGTTAGCCGACGGTACACTGTCATGGAACGAGAGATACAAAGGCTTTGAACAGTTGAGCTTCCAGGTAACACGTTTCTTCAGAAACTGGTCTGTTTATATAGGTGGCGAAAACCTTACAAATTTCAAACAGAAAAATGCCATTATCGGTGCAGACGATCCGTGGGGTAACAACTTTGATGCTTCAATGATTTGGGGACCTATGCATGGAGCTAAAGGATATATAGGAGTGAGATATAATTTACCAAGAAACTGACGATGAAAGAATAATTAATAATTAAGAGTTAATAATTAGTTTAATGCCATTATTAATTTTTGATTGTTAATTATTAAACTGAATAAGGTTTTTAATTATTAATTTTTAATTCTAAATTGATTAACATGAAACGAGTATTATTGTTTACATTCATGGCTGCTTTTATGTGTGCAGCACAGGTATCTGCTAAAGAACTTCGTAAAATCGTATTCAAGGTTGACCAGATGGAATGCGTTAACTGCGAAAATAAAGTAAAGAAGAATATACCTTTCGAGAAAGGTGTAAAGAAGATGGAAACTGACCTCAAGAAACGTACAGTTACTATTACTTATGATTCTGATAAAACCAACATTCAGAAATTGAAAGAAGGTTTTGCCAAGTTCAAATACGAAGCAAAGGTTATCAGCGATGTTGAAGTAAAATAAAATAGATTTTTTACATATTTATAAGAGAGTAGGATGCAGGTAATACTGTATTCTACTCTTTTGTTTAGATACTGTTCAATGAATGTTTATTTTCTGTTTAGTAGCAGTTCAGAGAACGGTATCTGAACATAGACTGAACAGCTATTGAAGGGTTTATGAACAATCTCTGGATGTTAAAATGTGCGGTTCCTCATGCTACATTTAACAAATAAATCCCGAATACCATTCGGCATCCGGGATTTAAATTATAGTTCTGGAAATGATTCATTATACATATTCCTGCCAGCTCTTTATCTGGATATCCTTTTCATCCATTGAGCAGAATGCTTCGATAAATGCCTTTGCAAGACGAGCATTTGTGATAAGTGGAATATTGTGGTCTATCGCACCGCGGCGGATACGGTAACCGTTGGTAAGTTCGCGCTTAGTGTGGTTCTTAGGAATATTCACAATCAAGTCGAACTTGTGTTCCGCTATCATCTTAATAACATTGTTTTCAGCATCAGGACGTTCATCCGGCCAGAATACCGGGGTGGTAGGAATGCCGTGTGAGTTAAGGAATGTTGCAGTACCTGCTGTTGCGTATAGAGCATAACCTTTCTTGCTGAGGGCATGGCTTGCATCAAGCAAGTCAACCTTAGATTTGGTAGCACCTGACGAAACTAAAATACCCTTCTTCGGAATCTTATATCCTGTTGCTATCATAGCATTAAGTAATGCTTCGTTGAAATCATCACCCAAGCATCCTACTTCACCGGTAGATGACATATCTACGCCCAAGACAGGGTCGGCATTCTGCAGACGTGCAAATGAGAACTGGGATGCCTTGACACCGATACGGTCAATATCGAAAGCTGATTTGTCAGGTTGTGTATAAGGAGCATCCAGCATTATACGTGTGGCTGTTTCGATGAAGTTTCTCTTAAGAACTTTAGAAACGAATGGGAAACTTCTTGAAGCACGAAGGTTACATTCGATAACTTTAACCTCATTCTTGCGTGCAAGGAACTGGATATTGAACGGACCTGAAATGTTAAGTTCTTTAGCTATACGGCGGCTGATTTTCTTTATAAGACGTGCTGTAGAGAAATAAATCTGCTGAGCAGGGAATACCAGTGTAGCGTCACCTGAGTGTACACCAGCATATTCCACGTGTTCAGAAATAGCATATTCCACAACCTCACCGTTCTGAGCTACAGCATCGAACTCGATTTCTTTCGTATCCTGCATGAACTGAGATACTACTACCGGATATTCTTTAGATACTTCACTTGCCATTTGCAGGAATCTTGTCAATTCTTCTTCATCATAGCATACGTTCATGGCTGCACCACTTAATACGTATGAAGGACGTACAAGAACAGGATAGCCTACTTTCTGCACGAACGACTTCACATCATCCAGACTTGTAAGTTCCTGCCAAGCCGGCTGGTCTATGCCAAGTTGGTCGAGCATTGCAGAGAATTTGTTTCTGTTTTCTGCACGGTCTATTGATACAGGAGATGTTCCAAGGATAGGTACCGACTGGCGATGAAGTTTCATTGCCAGGTTGTTAGGAATCTGCCCACCCACAGAAACGATAACACCGCGAGGCTGTTCAAGGTCGATTACGTCAAGAACACGTTCAAATGAAAGTTCGTCGAAGTACAGACGGTCGCACATGTCGTAGTCTGTAGACACGGTTTCAGGGTTGTAGTTGATCATTATAGACTTGTAGCCTAACTTGCGTGCTGTCTGGATGGCATTTACAGAACACCAGTCAAACTCTACAGACGAACCGATTCTGTATGCACCCGAACCGAGTACCACAACAGATTTTTCGTTTTTGTAATAGTTTACGTCGTAACCTTCTACAGCGTATGTCATATACAGATAGTTAGTCAGTTCAGGATGTTCTGATGCTACTGTATTGATACGTTTCACAGCCGGAAGGATGCCAAGTTTCTTACGATATTCACGTACAGCCAGATTCTCTTTTTCCATATTTCCGCCTGTAGGTTTAAGTACGAAACGTGCAATCTGGAAGTCTGAGAAACCAAGAACCTTAGCTTCACGTAGGACATCAGCCGGAACTTCTTCCAATGAGTTATATGTCTGAAGTTTAGCCTTGTAGTCAACAATATTTTTCAGTTTGCCGATAAACCAAGGGTCAATCTTAGTTAGGTCGAATATACGTTCAATGCTGTAACCTTCTTCCAAAGCCTGTGCGATGGCGAAGATACGCAAGTCTGTTGGGTTAGCAAGTTCGTCGTCTAGGTTTTCGAATTTAGTATGGTCGTTACCTACAAAGCCGTGCATACCCTGACCGATCATACGAAGACCTTTCTGGATGATTTCCTCGAAAGTACGGCCTATAGACATGATTTCACCTACTGACTTCATACTTGAACCGATACGTCTTGAAACACCTGCAAACTTAGTCAGGTCCCAACGAGGAATTTTACAGATAAGATAGTCAAGTTCAGGAGCCTTGTAAGCGGAGTTAGGAGTACCCATTTCTCCTATTTCGTCAAGAGTATATCCCAAACCGATTTTGGCTGCAACGAAAGCAAGAGGATAACCTGTAGCTTTTGATGCAAGAGCAGATGAACGGCTCAGACGTGCATTAACTTCGATTACACGATAGTCGTTTGTCTCGGCATTGAAAGCATATTGGATGTTACATTCACCAACGATACCAAGGTGACGGATACATTTCTTCGACAAATCCTGAAGCATTGTAACCTGTTCTTCAGTAAGAGAACAAGTCGGAGCCACAACGATAGATTCACCTGTATGGATACCCAGAGGGTCGAAGTTTTCCATGCTGGCAACAGTGAAGCAGTGATCGTTTGCATCGCGGATAACCTCAAATTCTATTTCCTTCCATCCTTTTAGAGATTCTTCTACCAGAATTTGCGGAGAGAAGGTGAATGCGCTTTCAGCCAGTTCGATGAATTTCTCTTCGTTAGGACAGATTCCGCTACCGAGGCCACCAAGTGCGTATGCAGAACGTATCATTACCGGATAACCTATCTTGCGTGCAGCTTCCAGAGCATCTTTCATGTTTTCCACTGCCTGGCTTACAGGAGTCTTCATCTCTATCTCGTCAAGTTTCTTCACGAAGAGGTCACGATCCTCAGTGTACATGATAGCTTCTACAGATGTACCTAAGACACTTACTCCATATTCCTTGAGAATACCTTTCTGATAAAGTTCAGTACCGCAGTTAAGTGCTGTCTGACCACCGAAAGCAAGAAGAATACCATCCGGTCTTTCTTTCTTGATGATTTCTGTAACGAAGTATGTATTAACAGGCAAGAAATATACTTGGTCTGCTATACCTTCCGAAGTCTGGATAGTAGCGATGTTTGGATTGATTAGAACAGACTTGATTCCTTCCTCGCGCAGGGCTTTAAGAGCTTGTGAACCTGAGTAATCAAACTCACCTGCCTGGCCAATCTTCAAAGCTCCCGAGCCAAGGACAAGCACTTTTTTGAATTTCTGCTTCATAAAATGTTTGTTTTTATTTAAGGTTGTTTATGTATAGTCGTCTCATCTTTTGCAATATATGCAAAGAAAATAATTATTTTGAAGAAAACAAAGTATTTGTCTGCCTTTAAATAATTCATTCATCAGTTTGATAAATAATATTTTGCAGAAACGGGCTTTAAAAGGGTTGACCGGCCAATACCTATACCGGGCATGCCAATAAAAAAAGCTTGCTCTGTGTGAATAGGGCAAGCTTTTATTCGCATAAAAAAGAGTTGTCAAATCAGAATAACCGTAACGCTGCGGGCTCCGTGTGCTCCCATAACAAGTGCTTGTTCGATGTCGGCTGTCTTGGAAGGGCCGGAAATGAATACGCCATAGCCATATTCGCCTGTATCGATTTGCTTATAAGCCTCGTGCATGTTATTTACCAGATTGTTCCTGTCAAGTATAATTACAAGCGCTTCGGATATAAAATATACGGCACGTTGTTCCACATCTTGTGTCAACCATACAGCTCCATTCTCACAGACTCCTATATGTCCTTCTACAATTGCCACATCAGTACCATCCAGGTCTCCCGATTTCTCTACATCGTCCGGATGAAAAGTGCTGCAAGTAATAGGCTGTATTGTATTTCCTGTCTTTATTTCCTTTATTGTTGAAGCAATGCGTTTGGCATCAGGATATGCAGCCTTTATCACGTTATTGACATTTTCCTTATCTTTCAGTATTACAGCCTGTCCGCCTACCTGTTTTAGAATCTCACAAAACTTCGAAAGTTTATCTTCGTACGTAAGAGCCTCATGCTCCAAACCGGATAAGTCTGGCTTTTCATAACGCACTCTGGTATTGCGGCGTATGCTTTGCAATATGTCTTCTCTGCTACTCATACTTATTTCACTTTATTCTTTTTCCACATTTCGTTGAAACTCTCTTTGGCAAATTCTGGTATTTCACGTTCTTTACCCCAATCATTCAAGTCGTTGTATATCATGCCTCGAGGCAATGAGTTTACAATCGGAGCATTTTTTAAAGCGAAATTGAATAATGCGGGACGCAACATAAGGAATTTCATACCACCTGACATCAGTTTCTTGGAAGAGCTGGCTACCCCTAGTGTATGCAGTTGCTGTCTCCAGTGATAAATCTGATCTGCCAGATCTACCTTTGCAGGACACACGTTCTGACATGAATAGCACAAAGAACATGCCGATACGTTATCATAGTAATGAAGAGGTGCTTTCAGCATACCCAGATTGATACCTATAGGACCGGGGATAAAGTAAGTATATGAGTAACCTCCCGAACGACGATATACAGGGCATGTGTTCATACATGCTCCACAGCGAAGACAGTTCAAGGTTTTGACATGTTCCTGGTCTGCCAAAATACGGCTTCGGCCATTATCTACAATGATGATATGCAACTCTCCTCCCTTGCGAGGTTTACGATAATGAGATGTATAGGTCGTAATAGGCTGTCCGGTACCTGAACGGGCAAGCAGACGGGTAAATACTCCCAGTGCATCACGGTCCGGTACGATTTTCTCCATACCGAACGCTGTTATCTGAAGTTTTGGCTGTGATGTTCCCATATCGGCATTACCTTCGTTTGTACAAACGACACATTCTCCGGTTGAAGCAACAGCAAAATTTGCACCAGTCATAGCTGCTTCGGCTTCGATAAACTTACGGCGCAGGTTTTTACGTGCAGCATGGGTAAGATAAGTCTGATCATTATTGCCGGGTTCTGTTCCCATCTCACGGACGAACAACTCTCCGATTTCTTCTTTCTTAACATGGATAGCAGGAAGTACGATATGACTCGGACGTTTATGCATCAGCTGGAGAATACGTTCTCCCAAATCGCTTTCTACGACCTCTATACCTTTATTCTCAAGAAATTCATTCAGTCCACATTCCTCAGCCAGCATTGATTTGCTTTTGATAAAATGCTTCACCTGATGTCCGTTCAATATATTATAGACAATGGAACAGTACTCATCGGCATCTTTTGCCCAATAGACATGAGCTCCGTTGGCTAAGGCATTTTTTTCAAACTCCATCAGCAACTGCTCCAGATGACTGTTGCTATACATCTTTATAGCAGATGCCATATCACGCAGATGTTCCCATTCAGGAACCTCTTTGCTTACTTTATCACGTTTGGCACGAACCATCCACAATGTTTCATCGTGCCATGCTGCCAGTCCTTTATTCTCCAGAAACTTTCCGGCAGCTTTTGAATGTTTTGTACTCATAATCCTGCAGCTAATACTTGAACAATATGAATGGTCTTTATAGGAAGTTTTTCACGCGAGATAATACCGTTCTGATGCATCAGACAAGAACCGTCGGCTCCTACGATATATTCGGCTCCCGTAGCCATGTGACGTTTTACTTTATCACGCCCCATTTGCCCTGATACATCGTGCTCTTCTACGGCAAACATACCGCCAAAGCCACAACACTCGTCCGGACGTTCTGGTTCTACAATTGTGATATCCTTTACCAACGACAGCAAATCGCGCAGCTTATTATAATAAGGTATGTTCAGTTCGCTTGGAGAAGAAAGTTTCATCAGACGTACCCCATGACAACTGTTCTGAATGCTTACTTTATGAGGGAATGAAGCCTGAAGGGAAGACGGTTTCACTACATCGTGAATAAACTCGCAGATATCATATATCTTGCCTTCGCTGGCACAACGATGTTTCTCTCCTTCCAGCAGATTACCATAATGATCGCGCACAAATACTACACAACTGGCAGAAGGGCCGACTATATAATCATAGCTTTCAAATAATCTATCGAATCTCTTGGCTAATTCCTTCGATTCGTTTTCGAACCCTGCATTCGCCATAGGCTGTCCGCAGCAGGTCTGGTCTAACGGATAGTCAACATCTACCCCCAAGCTTTTAAGAAGCTTATACGAAGCAACTCCAACTTCGGGATAAACAGCATTGATATAACAGGGAATAAATAATCCTACTTTCATCTTTTTGTCTATTTTGTTTCTGTAAAACAAAGGTATGTGTTATTATCGAATAAACAAGAAAATAAAAATAAAAAAAGTTACAGAAATATGCGGTTATTAAGAAAAAAGTAAGCTGTTTAGGTCACATCTGTTATAAATGGCACTTCATTTAAGGCACTATAAAATCGCATGTCATCATATTTTATTTATGATACCCATGAGGTAAATATTGTATCATGAATAATGATAAATATAATAGATTTTTTCATTCGAATAATTATCTTTGCAAACAGTTACGGACTTACTGTAATTCACACTTCAATGAAGAATAAATAACGGAGAATTTAATAATCAGATCTTTGTGTATGAACAATAAATCAAAATCCATATTGGCAGTAGCCATAATTCTTGTTACCATCATTCTTGACCAACTCATTAAGATAATAATTAAAACTAACTTCCATTATGGTGAAAGTGTTCGTATAACAGACTGGTTTTATCTAACATTCATAGAGAATAATGGTATGGCATTCGGTATGCAGGTTATGCCTAAGGCTGTACAGACAATTATGCGACTGGTTTTTTCAGGATTTATATTATGGTATATAACGAAACTTGTTAAAGCGAAATACAAGAACGGTTATATAACCTGTATCTCCCTGATTTTTGCCGGAGCAATAGGAAATGTCATCGACAGTATATTCTACGGAGCTATTTTCAGCGAAAGTACATATACCAGTGTGGCGACTTTTGTTCCTGTAGGAGAAGGTTATGCTGATTGGCTTTACGGCAGGGTAGTGGATATGTTTTATTTCCCGTTATTCGAATTTGACTGGCCTTCGTGGATGCCTGTTGTAGGTGGAAATCACTTTATTTTCTTTGCACCTGTGTTTAATCTTGCAGATGCGGCAATAAGTTGTGGCACTATAGCTTTGTTGATATTCTATTCAAAAACTTTCGGTGAGAGTTTTTCGTTATTCGGTAAGAATAATACATCCAAGTAATTAAAGTTTAAATGTTTAGTGAAAATACTTCTTTATTTTGTATTTTTGCGCCAAATCGGAATTATAAATAAATTAATATATGGCAAAAGAAAAAATTATACTGACCGGCGACCGCCCTACAGGTAAACTCCATATAGGTCATTATGTGGGCTCTCTGCGTCGTCGTGTGGAACTCCAGAACTCTGGAAAATTTGATAAGATATTCGTTTTTGAAGCCGATGGACAGGCTTTGACTGACAATATAGACAATCCTGAAAAAGTTCGTCAAAATGTTATCGAGGTGGCTCTTGACTACCTTGCCGTAGGTCTTGACCCAAACAAATCTACAATTTTTATTCAGTCGCAGATACCTGAACTTTGCGAACTGAGCTTTTATTTTATGGACCTCGTAACTGTGTCGCGCCTTCAGCGTAACCCTACAGTGAAGACTGAAATCCAGATGCGTAACTTCGAGACAAGCATTCCGGTAGGTTTCTTTACTTATCCTATCAGCCAGGCTGCCGATATTACTGCTTTCAAGGCTACTACAGTCCCTGTGGGCGAAGACCAGGAACCTATGATAGAACAGACACGCGAAATCGTCCGCCGTTTCAACCATATTTACGGTGAGACTCTGGTGGAACCTGAAATCCTTCTTCCTGACAATGCAGCATGTCTTCGTCTCCCGGGAACAGACGGAAAGGCTAAGATGAGTAAATCGCTTGGAAACTGTATCTATCTGTCAGATTCTGCCGATGAAGTGGAAAAGAAGGTAAAGAGCATGTACACCGACCCTACACACATCAAGGTGAGCGACCCGGGAAAACTGGAAGGCAACTGTGTGTTTACATATCTTGACGCATTCTGCCGTCCTGAACACTTCGGACGTTACTTGCCTGACTATCCGAATCTTGACGAATTGAAAGCTCACTACACACGTGGCGGTCTTGGTGACATGAAGGTGAAGAAGTTCCTTGCAGCCATCATGCAGGAAGAACTCGGACCTATCCGTGAACGCCGCAGCGAGTTCGAGAAAGATATCCCTGCTATTTACGAAATGTTGAAGAAAGGTTGCGAAGTAGCACGCGAAACAGCTGCACAGACAATGGATGAAGTTCGCAAGGCAATGAAAATCAATTATTTTGATGATGTAGAACTTATAGCTGAACAGGCTAAACGCTTTGCAGAATAATTCTTTAGTATATAACTGAAAAACGTCCGGATGATAATTGGGTTTATCGCTCCGGACGTTTTTCTTTATATATGTCTGTTATGCCTGTTGCTGCATAATCAGATATGTGGTGTAAGCTATATAGCAAATCACCAGCAGAGCACCTTCTATCCTTGTAATGGTACGTTTCTTGAAGAACCAGCCTACCAGCCAGAACAGTACGGACGACAATACAAGTACCAGAATATCGATATTGTTGATATTTCCCATAGGCAGTGGTGATACCGAAGCACTGCATCCTAATACGAAGAACAGATTGAACAGGTTACTTCCTATCACGTTTCCTATGGCTATTCCCGGATTTTTCTTCAGGGCAGCTGTAACCGAAGTGGCAAGTTCAGGCAGTGATGTACCTCCGGCTACGAGTGTCAGACCTATAATAGAGTCGCTTACTCCAAGCGATGAGGCTATGCCGCTTGCGCCTTCCACAAACCATTGTCCTCCGAAAATCAATCCCGCCAATCCGCCAAGGATATAGACTGAAGAACGCCATACCGGCATTTCAGCTATTTTCTGTTCTTCTGATTCTCCCTCCTGATTGCGGGCTATGGAGAAAGTGTAGCGCATGAATATAAGGAAGAAAGCCAACAGTACAAGTCCGTCTGCACGACCTATCACATTGCTGCTTCCACCGTCAAGCCAGATATCATTAGCCATGAAGGCAAGTACAAACGAAGAAAGAATAACCAGAGGTATCTCTTTGCTCATTGTGCCTTGTCCCACCTGTATAGGGAGTACCATAGCCGTACAGCCTATAATCATAAGTATGTTGAAGATATTACTACCCACCACATTACCTATCGCCATTTCCGCGCTTCCCTGTATTGAAGACAGGAGGCTTATTACCAGCTCAGGGGCAGATGTACCGAATGCCACGATAGTAAGACCGATTACGAGGTCGGATATTTTAAACCGTTTAGCCACCGATGCGGCTCCGTCTGTCAGTGCATTGGCTCCAACCAATATCAATGCCAGACCTGCAACCAATATAAATATATTCCAAATCATAACTTTTAGTTTATTGTTTTTCCCGGTTGCAAAGATATAGTTTAATATTATATTTCCTCAGCCAACCACATTTTTATTGCAGGAACTTTCTCGCGGCTTATCTGTATTGAGCCTTCAAATTCGGGAGATACGCTTACTGTCATCTTACCGTTGAAATAGTTCTGTATGTTCCTTATGCATCCGGCAGACAGGATGAACTGCCTGTTTACGCGCATGAACTGTTTAGGGTCAAGCTGCTCTTCCAGTTTCGTGAGCGGATAGTCTATGAGATGCCTTTTCCTGTCGTTGGTTATTGCGAACGTTGTTTTATCCTCCGAATAGAAATAAGCTATATCAGTCACCATTATGGTGTAGAAACGTTTGGACGATGATATGAGAAATCTTGTGCGGTACTGTTTCTCCTGTTTACTGGTGAATATTTTCAGAAGTTGTTCTATGCATTCGTAGTGGTATTTTGCCCCATTGTCAGCCATATAAAAACGCTCGAACTTTTCTATGGCATCGTTCAGTCTTTCCTTGTGTATAGGTTTCAACAGATAGTCAATGCTGTTCACACTGAATGCCCGTACAGCATATTCGTCGTATGCTGTTGTGAAAATAATCATGCTTTTGGGCTTGGCCTGCTCTATGAACAGGAATGAAATGCCGTCGTTAAGCTGTATGTCAAGGAAAATAATGTCCGGATGCGGATTTACGGCAAACCATTCCACTGCATCTTCAATCATTCCGGGCAATACAGTGATTTCCCATTCCGGACGCAGTTCGCCCACCATCTTGTTCAGCAGACGTGCGGCAGGTATTTCGTCTTCTATAATAACGGCTCTAACCTTACTCATATATTAAAGGTAGTTTTACTGTAAATATGTTGTTTTCATCTTCTATAATGATATCCTTTCCGCAAAGCATCCGGTAGCGTTGCAAAAGGTTTGCAAAACCTTTTCCGGATGAGGCTGCATTCTGTTTTTTTCTGACAGGATTTGATATACATATAAAAGAGGACTTACCGTTCCTTTCGCTATAGATACTGATATTCATAGGTTTGCTAATGCTTATTACATTATGCTTTATCACATTCTCTATAAGCAGTTGCATGGTCAGCGGAGGTACAGACGTTTCTCTGATTGATTCATCAAGGTTATTGGTTATTTCTATACAGTCGCCAAGCCTGACTTTGTGCAGTTGTATGTATTTGTCGATAAATTCAAGTTCCTCACTCAGTTTTACAGTATTTTTGTTCTGGCTTATGAGAATATATCTGTATGTATCGGCAAGGTTTCTTGTAAATTCTACCGCATTGGCAGGCGAGTATTCTATTTCGGATATAAGTGTATTCAGATTGTTGAACAGGAAATGAGGGTTCAGCTGGCTCTGTAATGCCTGGTATTTGGCCTGTGCATTTGCCTTTTCAAGTTCTTCCGCATGTCTGTAAAGCCTTACTAGGTCTGCATAAAACTTGTTCTGCATGAACTGTCCCACTATTATTATCTCAATGAACCATACCCCAAGAATAATTGTTATACCGTTTTGTTGCAGGTTAAACGGATTTGTGACTCCTACCATGTATTTGGATGTGACAAGCATCAGATAGTTTACAGCCAGAAGGATAATGGCACATATTATCATTGCCATGGATAATGCTCTTTTATCTTTCAGAAAGTATTGATAGAATGACATCATCTTTTCATACACAAACCGTATGCTTAGACCTATCCCACAGCGGATGAAGACCACAGCGGAGAAGGCTTTGAACGTAATCAGTTCGTCATGAAAACGGGATGGTATGTCAGCATAGTTTATCAGTACGAAGTATGAAAAACATCCCAATCCAAGGTAAAGTATAATATCCGATAAGTAACGTTTCATTGTTCCATGTTTTGTAAACGGTATAAAGGTAGTGAATAAGTTTTTAGTTATTAGTTGCCAATAAAAACTCAGAACCTTTCTCCTCTTGCCCTTTCAAGTCCGCTTCTGACTATCTGTGCATTCAGTTTCGACTGAATAAAATTCACTTTTGCTTCAAGATGATAGATCTCTGCGTTTATAACCTCTACGATTGAGATGTTTCCTTCTTCAGGTATCCACATTCCTATGGTGAAATATTGCCTGTTCAGCAGTGGCATGAACTTTTGTGGTATAAATCAGAAAGCCCATGCCGAAACGATGAGTAGGACTAACATACATGCTGTCACGGTGTATTTCTTCCTTATTATGAATATTAGCGACTTGCGGAAAAAATCGTATATCTTGCTGCTGAACAGCTCCTGTTTCAATTCTTCCGGACGCGGACGGCGTACAAACTCCTGAACGAAGAACACATTCTGTGTTATTGCCAGTATCCAGCTCAGAAGAAGTGAAACTAATATGAGTGTTTAGTATTCTTACTATTGAGGGTGATAAGTTTTGAAGTGTATTTTGTTTGTGTGTATACAGGTTTTGTAGGAAAAACTAAAGATATAACCTGAAGATGCTTAAAAGTTTATCGTTACACGTTCGTGTCACTAGCGTTTCACGTTCGTGTAACGCGTGTAACACGTATGTGTGACGCGTGTGGCACGTACGTGTCACACTAAAAAGGTAATGGTATTTTATAGATATTGCTGGATTGGGAATGAAATGGAGATATGGAAGATAAAAGAGGAAAATTGAAGAAAAACATCTTTTTCAAGAAAAAAAACAGAAAATGTATTGTCGGTTAAAAAAAAAGTAATACCTTTGCATCGCAATTGACAAAGAGACCTTTTCGGGCGTTTAGCTCAGCTGGTTCAGAGCATCTGCCTTACAAGCAGAGGGTCGGCGGTTCGAATCCGTCAACGCCCACTCCGATAAAATCTCTTTTTCAATTCGTTTTAGGGGCGTTTAGCTCAGCTGGTTCAGAGCATCTGCCTTACAAGCAGAGGGTCGGCGGTTCGAATCCGTCAACGCCCACTCCTAAAAAATAATTGATCAAATTTCCCCCTTTCGGGCGTTTAGCTCAGCTGGTTCAGAGCATCTGCCTTACAAGCAGAGGGTCGGCGGTTCGAATCCGTCAACGCCCACTTTAAAGAAAAATTTGATCAAATATTTTCTCTTTCGGGCGTTTAGCTCAGCTGGTTCAGAGCATCTGCCTTACAAGCAGAGGGTCGGCGGTTCGAATCCGTCAACGCCCACCGAAAAAATAAAGCCTCGCATTAGCGGGGCTTTTTCATTATCTGTCAAACAGTTCTGTTGATAAGTACCTTTCGCCTGTGTCGGGCAGTAATACTACGATGTTTTTTCCTTTATATCGGCTTTCCTGCGAGAGTTTCATGGCTGCATAGGCGGCTGCGCCGGATGATATTCCGCAGAGTATTCCTTCTTTGTTTGCAAGCTCGCGTGCTGTTGACATGGCATCTTCGTTTGCTACACGGAATATTCTGTCGATAATATTTGTGTCGAGTGTATCCGGGATGAAACCTGCACCTATGCCTTGTATCTTGTGTGGTCCTGGTTTGTCGCCTGAGATTACTGCCGATGAATCAGGCTCAACGGCTATAAGTTCTATTTGGGGATTCTTTTCTTTCAGTTTGCGGCCTGTTCCGCTTATGGTTCCTCCTGTGCCTACTCCTGCCACGAAAACGTCTACTTTGCCTTCAGTGTCTTTCCATATTTCTTCGGCTGTTGTTTTGTAATGTGCCTCAGGGTTTGCCGGGTTACAGAATTGTTGCAGAATAATTGAGCCTTCTATCTCTGAATTCAGTTCTTTTGCTTTTTCTATTGCACCTCCCATGCCTTTGTTGCCGGCTGTCAGTACCAGCTCTGCTCCGTATGCCTTCAGGAGGAGTTGGCGTTCGCGGCTCATTGTTTCAGGCATTGTTAATATCAACTTGTAGCCTTTCAGTCCTGCTATCCATGCCAGTCCCACTCCGGTGTTTCCACTTGTGGGCTCGATGATGGTTGCTCCAGGTTTTAGTATACCTTTTTCCTCGGCATCGTTTATCATGCTGAGTGCTATTCTGTCCTTTGCGCTTCCTCCCGGATTGAACATTTCGAGTTTTGCTACTACTGAGGCCTCGGACTTGTAGGCCTTCTCCATATTGTTAAGTCTCATCATCGGAGTGTTTCCGATGAGTTCTGTCAGATTGTTTTTAATGTTTCGCATACATGTAAGTATTTTTATGATGTATAAAAAAAGAGTTCATGATATTCCTCGTTTGAATTTCATGAACTCTTTATATGATATCTTAAGCTTCTATTTTTCCGGGTCTGTCTTGTATTCCTCTTTTCTTTTCGGATTCATGGGAAACCAACCTTTTAGAACTCTTTCTCTCTGTTCGAAAAGTTCTTTTATGGTCCAGAACGATGAGAAGGAAAATACTCCTAAAAGAGTGGAAATTAATATATTGTCTGTCATTACCGAGCCTGCTATACCTATGATGCCTAATAGGAGAAAAATCCACCAGCATTTGGTCCCCCAATAATATTCAGCTTTTACCACAATGGGATGGAAAAAACCTATTATGAGAAAAGTGCATAAACCAATGATTATGCCTCCTGTGTTTAGTCCGGTTATTAATTCCATCATTAATCCAGATGAATAGGAATTTCTTTCTTGATGCTCTGTTCCAAAGAAATCAGGGTTTCAGTAGCGGTTACACCCGGGATTTCCTGAATGCGTGAGTTCAATAAATCCATAAGATGTTCGTTGTCTGTAGAGTACAGTTTTGTTAGCATGGTGTAAGGTCCGGTAGTAAAGTGGCATTCCACTATTTCAGGAATTTTGTTGAGTTCTGCTACTACACTTTTATACATGGAACCTTTTTCAAGTTTGATACCCACGTAAGTACAAGTCATGTAACCTAAGCTTTTGGGGTTGACATTGTATCCGGAACCGATAATTACGCCCAAGTCAATCAGTCGCTGTACACGTTGATGAATTGCAGCACGTGAAACTCCGCATTCAGCAGCAACATCTTTGAAAGGAATACGCGCATTCTGAGAGATAATTTCCAGAATTTGTTTGTCTAATTTATCAATCTTTTCCATAATAGTATGTTTAGTTATATCATTTTGTAAGCAAATGTATGAAAACTTTTTTATTAATTCGAAATTTCATTCAAAAAAACATTATTTTTTAGGTGAAAAGAACAATATTACTGCTATATAACAATAT
>NZ_JADYTJ010000023.1 GCF_021531075.1 Bacteroides caecigallinarum
AATCAATAGTGGTAGTTTTATGGTACGTTTTTTGTATCAACATATTTGTTACAAGAATTTTTATTGATAACCAATAATATGGAATATTTAACAATAATCACGATTTATAATGCATTCTATGAATATTAGAATAAATTTGATTAATTATTTATATCTGACTTAATTTCAAAGTGTTAGATATAAATAAATTATTAAATTAGTTATTGCAAAAAGAGAATATTAAATTTTTCCCTTCTATATATTAACTCCATTTCTAGGTTTACGTTTCATCCCACGAAGTATTTGTGCGGATTGTTCCTGATAGGATAGAGGTTGACTTTGTTTTTTGCCAGCCTCTATCCATTTAAGGAGCTCATCCTCATAGAAATATAATTTTTTACCACGTTTATAGGTTGGGATGAGACCTGTACGAGCAAGTCTATAGATTGTCGGTTTTGATTTTTGGATAAGTATGCTAGCCTTATCTATGTCAATTAGTTGATGCTGATTATCCGGTTTCTGTGCTTGTAAGGTTTCAACTAATTGATAAATTTTCTCTACTTGTTCTGTTAAATAGCTTACAGCCTGCGGAAGTTTGTCGAATGTGATAGGTTCTTTTGTCATACTATCTGTTTTTGCTTTTGAGGATTAATATTTGTTGATGCAGTATTTAGAATATAAAGTCTGATTTATTGAATTATATCTGGATTTAATTTAATCAGGCATTCTGTTTCTGAGTGAGACATCTTTTTGATTATCGTGTTGATTTCATTTTCTTTCATGGTATCAGCAAATACTTTTTTAATGAATTCTGCTGTATATGAACGTCGTTTACCTAATGCTTTACCTATGTTCCAACCCAAATGCATAACATCTATAGCTTTCAATTTTGAATCTACTTTTATAGGAATAATTTCGATAGCAGTTTTTTCCTGAAAGAAATCTGAAATATAAGCACAGAGGCGCTGCAGATTTTCTTGGCTTGTATAAGCAGCCATCGTTTGATGGATGTATATATGTACTAACTCTAGCTTTTTATCGTTCGTACGTTTCTGTTCTGTAATAGTATTCGAACGGAGTTTTTCATATTCCATAAATGTTTGTTCTTGCGCAATCACAGAATCATTAAGATGTTCATGGATAGACAAAGATTTGCTATGATGACATAAATATATAATTATCTCATATAATGCAATTTGCATTGATATATATAATCCTGTAGATATTATAAAGACCGATATAAAAATAATATTTGAGCTGAACTGATCAAAGCCTGCATTGATTGCTTCAATGCGTATAGCAAGTGCCATAAGAAGTAATGTTCCAGCTACACTAGAATCTAAAATAAAATATTCAAATTTCTTCAAATACATAAGCCATATGTTTAACTGTTCGTAAGCAAAGGTAATGTTTACTGATTATGTATTATCAGAAAATGACAAGAGTGACATCAGACTTCATCAAACGTCACTAATTGTCATAAATAGTTTGATTATTATTGGAAAGTAAGAAGTGTTCAGATGAGATAGGGGCGGATTAATTTATGGGATTGAATATAAGACATGAATTTATAACTTATCATATAATAAACAAAAGTGGTATTCTTTCTATATTATATGATAAGTTATGCTATAATTCTAATAATCGTTCCGCTAATGGCGCATAATACTTTTGTACTTCTTCAGCTGTTGGGGTATGACCGCCAGGAAAGTGGTATGAATATTTATAATGCATTAAAAATAAAGGCTCAAAGTGTGCCAGATGGTCATTCTCACCAAATATTCCCCATATATTTTCTTGGTTAGCTACCTGACAATTGTCCCATTGATGCTGTTGAAGTTCTGCGAATTCATCAATCAATGTTTGGTTAATGACAAGCTGCTGATTTCCGTTAGCTCGTGGTGATTTGTATTCATGCGAACCAATACGTTCCATCAAGAAGCGTGTCATTTCGAAATGAGGATTTCCGAGTAAAGCAGGGATATTGTTTTTAGATGCTACTATCTGTGCCAAAAACGAGCCATTACTGTTTCCTACCAATATATCAGGTTGTTCTTGGTTGCACAATCTTTGGATAAAGTCGAGAGCTTCCTGTGGATGCAGGGGTAAGTCTGGACTCAAGACTGTTGCCTTACCGCTGAAATATTCTTTCAAGGCAAGCGCTGGGATACATGTACCTGATGCAAAGAAACCGTGAAGGAAAAGAATTTTCTGTACCATAATCAACAACCGCTTCCGTCAATATTACATGTTGCTCCTTCATTAATAGGACGTGAACGTAATCCGGCATCTTCTGGATTCAAAGTAACTGTACCGTCTTCCAATACAAAGCAAGGAATTCCAACGGCTCCAACACTTTTGGCTTCATTAAAGGCTGGATGATGATCCCGTAATCTCAAGAATGCTTTCAAATCTCTTACGTGTTGACCAATATCGATGACCTCATATTGGTTATTACCTTTTACTTGTTCTTCTACATACGTACAATCCGGACAAGTTTCCATTCCATATATTTTTATCATAGCTGTAGTTATTCATTTAAAGACTCAATTTTCTTCAAAGATAGCGATTCTGTCAGATAAAGCAAACATAAAAACAGGTCATATCCGATAGATTTATCAGATATAACCTGTTATAGATAAGATAAGAGTTATATTATTTCAACGAAATCTTATTCGCTGTCTCTCGTTTTTTCGAATTGACCAAATCAGCATAAATCTGTGTGGTCGAAACATTTTTGTGAGTAAGCATTTTTGATACTGTGTAAATGTCTGTGCCTAAAGAGATTTGTATGACGGCGTACGAATGACGGAAGCAGTGGAAGGTTATGTGTTTTTTGATTCCGGCTTCCGAAATCCATTGCTTGAGAGGTTGATTCGTCATAGCTCTGGTCAGTCCTTTAAATACTCGGCCTGAACCAGGAATACCACATAGTTCCAATGCTTCGTTACTGATGGGGAGAGTGGCTTCCGTCTCTGTCTTTTCTGTACAAATTCTGATGTAATAGCCATTGTCAGGACCGACTTCAATATTATCCCATGTAAGCTGTAAAATATCGCTGATACGAAGACCGGTCATACAGGAGAATAATGAAGCTTGTTTCAGTACAGGAATCTTGCATGGTGTAGCGGCCAGTTTCTTAACTTCTGCTAATGTGAGATACTGCTTTTTGACTTCTTTCCATTCAATCTTGTCTATGAAGTCATTTAGATTTTCACGTAGCATCTTCTCTTGATAAGCTATTTTCAGTAATGCACGGAAAGTTGAAAAATAACCAGCTGCCGAATTCCTCGAAACGCTGATATTAGGATGACGGATTTGTTTACAGTTCAGTAAATACTGCCTAAACTTCTGGCAAAGCTCTACCGTTACATCGCCGAAAGTACAATAGCCGTTTACAAACTTTTCAAAATGCTGGTAAACGCAGTCCCATTTGTGATACTTCAGTTTTGCTTTCTCACGAAAATAGGCAAGGAAGTCAGCTTTCATTTTGTGTTTGTCAAGAAATCCAAACTCCTCATTAACGATTGCCTGTACTCTGATACAACGAATGGCTTCAGCCTTACTCAGCATCTCGTTGTTGAAATCACGTTCAATCTCATTTTTAGGACGGGCATAGATATAAATGCCAAGATATTCCCTGCGGCTCATTTTCATTGTGTACGGATTGCGAATAGCCGGATAATAGTCCAGGTAGAGAGAAATTCTGCCGTTACTGATAACTCTTTGTCTCAATGTTACGTTAGTACATGTAAGTGCCATAAGATTAATGTTTTTGGTTGATAAATTATTATTATCGGTACAAATTAAACTGGTGTTTTCTTGGTGAATACTCACACCGGGAAATAACTTATACCGGGATTATTCAATGATAGGATCTTCAAACAAATTATCGAGCTCAGGTTTGGATATAAGAGTATATTTTCCCTTTTTAATCTTGGGAATTTGATGATACTTGGTATAATGGTATAGCTGGTCTCTTGTTATTTTGAATTTTTCCATAGCTTCTCGAACTGTATAGTATTTGGGTTCTTCAGCCTGACGTATTCCCTTTGCTATATCGAAGTGCTTTTTTGAATAGTATACAGTAATACCAACCTTCTTTTTCGGAATGACATTTTTATAAACAAAAGAGTATATAGCATTAAGACTCATTTGAAATTTGTCCTGTACTTCTTGCACACTATACCATTCTGGAATGTCTGCATCTGGAGCCTTCGAGGAAAAATAAGCATCAACATGCTTTTTACTCCAGTAAGTCTTACCCCGATTGAACGTTTTGGGAATTTTATTTTTCTTAGCCATCACAAATATCCATGATTCGCTAACATTGAATTTTTCTATAATTTCAGCTGTAGTATAAAATTCTGTGATTGCTTGTTTTTCCTTAGGTGGCAACTTAAAATCTGCAGGATGATTAAACATATTGTTTATGTCATCTTTGCTTAAAAGAAATTTAGTTCCTATACGTGTTGCTTTTAGATCGCCTCGTTTAAGGTAACCATATATTGTTGGTCTTGTTACTC
This sequence comes from Bacteroides caecigallinarum, assembly GCF_021531075.1. GTDB lineage: Bacteria > Bacteroidota > Bacteroidia > Bacteroidales > Bacteroidaceae > Phocaeicola > Phocaeicola caecigallinarum_B. Next base: position 4,506 of record NZ_JADYTJ010000023.1, read on the forward strand.
CAAGATAAATTGCAGTTTCTGTAATAGTCAGAAAAGGTTTGTCTTTAATCTTCTCAATAGGTTTTTCTGTAACAATTTTTTCAGTTAAATTATTATTGGCAATTATTGCTGCATCACGCTTACGTTTCTTATATAATGCGTTTCCACACTTATGGGAACAACAATTTGTCGTCGTTTTGTAGGCAATAAATTCTTTACCGCACCAGGCACAAATTCTTTTAATTTCAATTCTACTTTTCATTTTATTTCGCTTTATTTCACCCAATAATCTGTATAATCCCGTAAAATTCTGTAAAATGGCGTAAACTCACTCCACAATCTGTCCAGCGTAAAATGCCAGAATTTTGCTTCGTGGTACAAAAACGGTACAAAAAGATGATGTGCAAAGCTTATAAATGACTAATATTGACAGTAGAGCAACAAAAAAGGCGCCCCGTAAAGAGCGCCATATCAATCGATTATAATCAATTTAACTCATTGATAATCAGATAGTTACTTGCCGATGCAGAAATTCCTGAATATATTCTCCAATACCTCATCGTTTGTAATTTCTCCACCTACAATTTCTGCCAGGTGGAACAGGCATTCGCGTAAATCCTGACTTACCAGATCACCAGATAGGCCTATTGACATACCTTCCTGTACACGGTGGATGGATTCTAGGGCATGGGATAGGGCTTCGTAATGACGGATATTGCTTACCACTACATCACTTTGTGTCACTTCAGGAAGTGCTGCCATATTTACCAATACATTTTGCAATTCGGATATTCCCTGCTTTTGCTTTGCAGAAATAAATATTGCTTCAGTATTTTCCGGCAATATGCCAGGTAGGGTAGAATGCACGTTTTCTGCCATATCGCATTTATTCATTACGAGTATAAGTTTCTTGTCATTACAGCGTGGCAAGACTTTTTCTTTCAGAGTTTCAATTTGTGCTTCTGCCTCTGTGCTGTCTACCACCCATAGCACAATTGATGCCTGATCCAGTTTCTGAAAACTTCGTTCTATACCTATGCTTTCAATCATGTCTGTTGTTTCCCTTATACCTGCCGTATCGATAAATCTGAACAGTATTCCGTTGATGTTCATGGTGTCTTCTATCACATCTCTGGTAGTGCCATGAATATCGCTCACTATAGCCCTGTCTTCATTTAGCAGTGCATTGAGCAATGTTGATTTACCCGCATTGGTTTCTCCTATTATGGCTACAGGTATTCCATTCTTTATAGCATTACCCACTGTGAATGATTCCACAAGTCTTTTTATCACTGTTTCCACTTGTCCTGCTATTTGTACAAGTTCGCTTCTGTCGGCAAATTCCAGTTCTTCATGATCGCTGAAGTCTAGTTCCAACTCCATCAGCGACGTAAGGTGCAGGAGCTTTTCTCTTAATGCCGAGAGTTCTTTGCTGAAACCTCCACGCATCTGACTCATTGCCATACGGTGTGTGGCTGCCGATGTGGAAGATATAAGGTCTGCCACTGCTTCGGCCTGGCTCAAATCCATCTTACCGTTCAGAAACGCACGTTGCGTAAATTCTCCGGGACCGGCTGCACGACATCCGTTCTTGATTAAAAGTTGCATCACTTGCTGAAGTATATACGATGAACCGTGGCATGATATTTCTGTAGAATCCTCGCCGGTATATGAATGTGGTGCCTTGAACAGGCTTACCAGTACCTCGTCTATTATTTCACCGTTTTCTCCATATATGTTCCCGAAAGTCAGTGTATATGGTTTCCTGTCCGAAAATGCAGCTCCACTGATAGGCTTAAATATTTTGTCGGTGATGCTTATGGCTTCTTTGCCGGACACTCTTATAGTTCCTATGGCTCCTCCTTGTGCAGTTGCTATGGCACATATTGTATCGTCTGTATACAGAATATTCATATGTATTGAATCAGTATAAATTTTTTACTATCAGATTTACTATTTTTTCCAGATATATACGGTCGGTCTCGTCAAATGTGTCTAGTTTATCACTATCTATGTCAAGCACACCTACTACATTTGCATTATGCATCATCGGTACTACTATTTCCGAGCGCGACAATGAACTACACGCTATGTGGCCTGGAAATTTATCCACGTCGGCTACTATTTGGGTTCTTTCTTCGCTCCATGCTGTTCCGCATACGCCTCTTCCTTTTTTTATTCTGTAGCAAGCCACACTTCCCTGAAATGGTCCTAACACCAGTTCTCCATTGTCGATAAGATAAAAGCCAATCCAGAAAAAATCGAATGCCTCTTTTAATGCGGCTGTTGTATTGGCCAGAACACTTATGATATTCTTTTCTCCTTCTATGAGATATGAGAACTGCTCTATGAAATGTATGTATTTCTCCTCCTTGCCAATATTTTTCTCTTGTTTGAAGCTTTTTTCCATTATATTCTTTCTAAAACCAGTTTTATCAAATCATCAATTTTGTTTTTATATCCGGTATTTGCCTCCTTTACTCTTCTGTTGGCTATAACCATGCACACTGTTGTGGCTTTATGTCCCAATAATCTGGCCAATCCTGCTAGTGCAGAACTTTCCATCTCAAAATTGGTTATTTTTCTACCTTCATATTGAAATGATTCTATTTTTTCATTCTGATGTGGGTCTGCCAACGGTATACGGAGTTTCCTTCCTTGTGGTCCGAAAAATCCTCCACAGGCCACTGTGATACCTCTTACAATATCATCACCCGCTATACGTTCCACCATCTCTTCGTTGGCATGTATGGCATACGGTGCAGGTGCACACATATTTCCCGTCCATCCCAGATGATTAAGCAGTGCCCTTTCCATAGGCAGGTCGCAAACGGTATTTCTTCCTTCGTAGAAGTTCAGCAATCCGTCGAACCCTACAGATACTTCCGAGCATATGAAACTGCCTAAAGGAGTATATTCCTGAAGCCCTCCGCAAGTGCCTATTCTTACAATCTCCAACGATTTGAGTTCCTGTTTCTCAGTCCTTGTCATGAAGTCGATGTTTGCCAGGGCATCCAGTTCGTTCATCACTATATCTATATTGTCGCATCCTATTCCGGTAGACACTACAGATATTCGTTTGCCTTTGTAGCTTCCTGTTATGGTTTTAAACTCCCTGCTTTCTATCTCACATTCTTTATTGTCGAAATGCGAAGCCACAAGAGCCACACGTCCCGGGTCGCCCACCAGAATTACTTTATCTGCCAGCTGTCCGGGTTTCACATGTAGATGGAATATAGAACCGTCATCGTTGATAATCAGTTCCGATGGTGCAAAATACTCTTTCATGATATTATTGTTTCAGTTCGGTGTTTCTTATTTTGTTTGCAGTGTTTTCTATTTCCGTTCTCAAGTTTTCCACTCTTCTTTCCTTATCCAGAATTCCGGGTTTTATCGCTTCCTTTGCACTGCTGTTGGCTTTTATATATTTTTTTCTGAGTATTTCCAGCTCTTTTTCCAGAGTTTCCAGGTCATTCTGCATATTGGTCATTTCCTGGAACATTTTTTTCGATTCTGCTTTGCTGAAATGCTTCATCGACGTATATATTCTGTTGTCATTGACTATGAAGATGAAGTCATTCTCTTTCTTCCGTTTTTTTCCGCTGCCATACGAGACTTTTGCAAGTCTTTGTTTGGCGTATATTATTTCATTTTTGTCATTCTGTGTCAATGAAATGTTATCAAGTTTGGCCAGCGAAATCATTTTTGCCTTGTCCATTTCATCATAGTTGTATGTACGTTTTGTTTCATTCGGGATGAACACATACACACATACTTTCCCTTCAGGCTGGAATCTGTCAGAAGCAAACCATCCCAGCTGATTATATTCGTCGATGGCAAGCATATAATCATTGTATACCGAATTGAAAGGATATCCCAGATCATCCGGCTTGAAATAGGAATTTTCGTCAGAGTCGGCTCTGGTTATATATATGTCATACCCACCAAGGTTGTCATCACTTTTTGCGGCAAAGTATAGAGTAGTACCGTCTGATTCCAGGAACGGGAAGTTTAGTTCTGTCACTTCTTCATTTATGCCTCTCAGTTTTTGTGGCTTGCTCCATTTGTCGATGAGTTTTACACTGGCATATAGCTTTTTATTACCGTTTTCGTCTTTTGCCGACACTATTTTTTTGTCTCCCATTTCGTTTACGAATTCAGTAGCTATGTCATCTCCTTCGGCTTCTGTTATTTCTATGCTGCCTGCCTGGCTTCCCAGTTTGTATACGTCAAGTAAGTTTTGTTTGTCTACCACGAAACTGTCTATCACCGTAATATTCTCCACGCTTCTTATCAGTCTTTCGCCTTTACGGTACTTGGTCATCAGCTCTTCTGCCTCTTTTGTGCTTCTGTTCTTTTTCTCAAGCCAGTAGATGTGTTGTTCCAGGTTTTCTATCGCATCTTCATACCTGTACAAGTCATAATAAGCCTTACTTACATACAGATATGCGTTTATCACCTTTCGTGCAGCACTTTTTTCCAGATAAGGCAATCCTTCCATCATTTCGCCTGTCTCATAGCAGCATGCTCCGTACCAGAAGTTATAGCTGGCATTCGATGGCGATTGTTTCACCAGCTTTTTGAATACAGGTTTTGCTTTTTCAAATTCTCCTTGCGTAAACCATCTCTGTGCTTGGCTCAGAGTTTGTGCATTAATGCCTGTTGCTATCATCGACAGCACTATGGCTGCCATCTTTATCTTTAATTTAGTCATAATCTATTGAAGTTTTATATCGTTACATACAGCTTTTAGTTATCAAAAATACAAAAAACTTCAGAATTATCGTTTTTTATATATTCAATTTTTAATTTTCTTCTTTAAATCGCAGTTTTCTTGTACTTTTGCAGCCGCATTTTTATAGTGATATATGGCTAAACAGACAGAAGATGATAAAATATTGTATCGTATCAACAAGCGCTTTCTCAAGGGTATAGTTGATTACGGTCTTATAACGGATGGCGATAAGATTCTTGTAGGACTTTCCGGAGGTAAGGATTCTATGGCATTGCTTGAACTTCTTGCTCTTCGTTCGCGTATTTACAAGCCTCGTTTTTCTGTGGTTGCTGTTCATGTGGAGATGAGCAATATAGAGTATAAGTCGGACATCTCTTACCTTGAGAGCTTTTCGCGCTCATTAGGTGTTCCTTTCATTACATACACTACATCTTTCGATCCTACTACAGACACCCGCAAGTCGCCATGCTTCTTATGTTCGTGGAACCGTCGTAAGGCTTTGTTCATCGTAGCCAAGGAACAAGGCTGCAACAAGATAGCACTGGGCCATCACATGGACGACATTCTGGAGACTTTGCTTATGAACATGACCTTCCAGGGTGCTATCAGTACAATGCCCCCAAGTCTGGTAATGCGTAAGTTTGATATGACTATCATCCGACCGATGTGTCTGCTGCATGAGTCCGATTTGATAGAGATGGCACGTATTCGTAGCTACAGGAAGCAGATAAAGAACTGTCCGTACGAGAAAGACTCACACCGTTCGGACATGAAGGAAGTCCTTAGACGTCTTGAAGAAATGAATCCCGAGGCCAGATACAGCTTATGGAGCAGTATGAATAATATACAGACTGATATGCTACCCATCGTTACTTCTTCACGAATACATAGTGAACCGGAGACAGACGGTGGAACAAATAACTAACAAACAACTAACAACAAATAACTAACAACTAAAAGACATGTTATCACAAGGAATTTTCTCAGTATTATTGCTGATTTTGTCAAACATTTTCATGACATTTGCATGGTATGGTCATCTCAAGATGCGCGAATACAGCTGGTTTGAATCATTACCCCTCATAGGAGTGATAGCATTCAGTTGGGCAATAGCATTTTTCGAGTATTGTCTTCAGGTTCCGGCCAACCGTCTTGGGTTTCGCGAGAGTGGGGGACCATTCGATATCATGCAGCTCAAGGTCATTCAGGAGGTCATCACACTCGTAGTGTTTACCGTTTTTTCTGTCATTGCCTTTAAGATGGAACTCAAATGGAACCACCTAGCAGCATTCTGTTGCCTTATATTGGCAGTGTATTTCATATTCAAGAAATAAGTAGGAAAACGCTTTGTCGTTTCATGTAAAACTCCTTGTAGTTTTTTTGTGTAGAACTACAAGGAGTTTTTTTTGCGTGTGATATGTGTGTCAGCCCACGGCTGTGCTATTCCACTGAGTATCTCATCTTTCTTATTCTTTCCTGTTCCGCTCGTTTTTCTGCTTCTCTTTTCTCTTTCTCCCTCATGTATATATAAATGCTGTCCATGCTTACCGGCAGTTCTTCCAGCATTTTTTTTTCATTGGCTTTCATCTCGTCTTCCTTGTCTTTTCTGGCTTTTGCAGCCTTCGCTTTCCTGACCTCCCATCTGAAGTTTCTTTTCACCTTGTCAGGTTCTCTTTCCTTGTCGGCCTCCTTATTGGCCTTTTCCAGATACACTTTTCTCAGAGTATCTCTTTTTGTGGATATGACCATTTCTATTTCTGCCTTCATGGAATCCGTCATTACCGGAATGTCGTACACTATTGCCGTATCCTTGGCTTTCGAATAATCAAATACCGGTACTGTCATTCCGTCGTAGAAAGTAGGGAATTTCAGGCTGTCGGCCAGTGTAGGCTGATATTTCTGATATATTTTCCATGCATTGGCATGCTTGCTGTTATGTTTCAGCATTCTTCCCCGTGCAGTGAGGTTGTAGTATACGAATCCCATTATGTCCAGTCCGCCTATTACCGCTCCGGCTCCTCTTATACGCATTCCGTCGCTTATTATTCCTGCAGATGGAGCAATGGTCTTGCCATAGTTTTCACCGAATTCTCCAAACGGATTGATGGTCCATGAAATCTTGTATTCCTTCTTTTTGCCGAACACCATTACGTCGTACACCGGGTCCTCTCCAAATTTTGTCCATATAGAGTAGGGTAGCATCCTTATGTATCCCGTCGGTTTCCTCACCTTTGTAGTGTCTGTCAGACTTTTCGGTACAGCCAGGTCGCTTTTAAACTTCATCCACGACTTTTCCAGCGGGGCTTCCATAGGCTTGTTCAGTTCGCTCTCCATTTCCGGCATAAAATCGAATTTAATCAGTTTTATGGCTTCTTCATTAAGTTTCAGTTCGCTTTCTTCTCCTATATTCTTGAAGTCATTCTTGAAATCCGTGTTCAGCTGCTGTGCCACTATTGGCGTTGAAGTCATAATGGTAACCGCCAGATAGGCTGTTTTATATATAGAGTCCTTGTTCATCTCCTTACACATTTCATTTTACCCTTCCGCCTTGCATCCAGTGCTTGTCGTAATATCTTTCTTTCAGGCTGCTCACCACTACGCCTACACTTGTCGAAGCATGAACAAATCTTCCGTCCTTAAGATATATGCCTACGTGCGAAGCTCTCCTTTTTTTCTTTCCATTATGGAAGAACACCAGATCGCCTTCTTTAAGATTTCTTTTTGCCACCTTATAGCAATCTTCATCCCTTTGTTCTTCTGCGCCCCTGCTGAGTCTTTTCCCGTATACCGTTCTGTATATTGCTGATGTAAATCCGGAACAGTCCACTCCCTTTTTCGATGTACCTCCGTATCTGTAAGGAGTGCCAATCCATTCCGATGCTTCCACGTACAGCTTGTGGTTATCTTTCAAGTCGATATCCATATCCAGCCTTATAGCCGCTGCAGCCAGGTCTCTGAAATCATAGCTCATTCTGTGTGTTCCGCAGGATGTCATCGTCATGATTATCCCGCATACCACCATTATTTTAATGTATTTGTATATTTTTCCCGTACTCATTTCTATATTTACAATCGTTATATCACAAAAGTAGCTATAAGTTTCATACCTCGCAGTTCTGTTTGCACAATTTAGTTACTATTTAACAATATTCCGAGAATGTGCTGTTACTTTAAAAACAAACGGGAGACGGTATAACCACATTAATGGCTTTCCGTCTCCCGTTGTTATGCAGATATGATTACTGCTTATTTTTCTACCGGCGAGTTCATGCTCACTTCAATCATGTTCTTCTGTCCAAAGAAATCTTTGGCAAACTTCTTCAGGTCGTTTATTGCAACTCCGTTTACAGTAGCTTCGTAACCGGTATTCATATCCAGACCTTCCCAAAGTTTTTCGCTCAATACACCCATCCAGTAAGAGTTTTCTTTCTGGTTCTGCTGGTATGTCTTAAGCATATATTCCTTCACCTTGTTCAGGTCTTCAGCTTTTGGTCCTTGGGCGATGAAGTCCTGTATACCCTTGTTTATAAGCTCTACCATCTGAGGTCTGCGTTCAGGGTCAGTGTCGAAATAAATCTGGAACACACCTTCTTCTTCAGGATATTTGTTAAGCGAGCCATTGCATGACACACCGTATGTACCACCTGCTTCTTCTCTCACAGTCTGAGTGTAAAGAATGTTCAGCAATTGTCCCAGCATGCTCATCATAACTACATTCTTCTGTGTGTATTTGCATTTTCCGCTTGCCACCATCAGAACAGACGATTTAGCTGTTTCCATCTCTCTTGTGAAGTTGTTTTCGTACAGTCCCTTTCTGATGTCAGGATTTACGTCGCGGAACTGTTCTTTACGTTTCACCGAAGGCAGACTTCCCAGATATTTCTCTATCAGTGGTGTAGCAGTAGCTTCATCTATATTTCCCACCATAACGAATGTAAAGTCGCTGGCATCTGCAAATCTGTCTTTATACAGTTCCATCACTTTGCTGTAGTCTATCTTTTCAAGTGTTTCCGGTTTAACGTTTACCACTCTTGGGTGTCTGTTATACAGTGCCACACTTATAGAGTCGCTGAATGCAGTGTTAGGGTCAGCTTCTGCATTGGCCAGCGCAGCCTTGTTTCTGTTTATGAATGAGTCGAAAGCATCCTGATCCATTCTTGGAGCGGTAAATCTCAGATAAGTAAGCTGCAGCATAGTCTCCATATCCTTAGGCGAGCAAGAACCGCTTATGCCTTCAGTCAGACTGTTTACATATGCCGAAGCCGAAGCCATCTTACCTGCAAGCACCTTGTCCAGGTCAACATTGCTGAAGTTGCCCAATCCGCCAAGACTTGCTATCTGGTTTATCAGTTTGAACTGTACAGCATCCTTATCGTCAAACATCGAAGTACCACCTGTACTGAATGCCTGCACCTTCACTTCGTCAGCCTTGAAATCAGTTTTCTTTATCACCACCTTGACTCCGTTGCTCAGTGTCAGTATCTTGCTTCCGAATGGTCCGTTCTCTGTCTTCACCACTTTTCCTCCTGCAGGGAGTTCCTTCATAAGCGGTTCATCCGATACCTTATCCACATACGCTTTAAGTTTTGCACTCTTCACGTTGTCTATCACAGCTTTCAGTTCAGCCTCAGTAGGATATTTCATACCATCTTTTTCAGGACAGAACACACTTACCACGATGTTCTTTTCGCCTATAATCTCTTTCACCATCTGGTTGATAGCTTCTACAGGGATATTAGGAACAATCTGGTTCATTATTGCATATTCGTTTTCTATACCCGGCATAGGCTCGTTGTCGATGAAGTGTCTCACATATTCGTTCACATACTGTGCGTTTCTCATCTTGTCCTTTTCGTTGTAAGCCGATTCCAATGCTCTCAGGTAGTCAGCCTTTGCTCTGGCATATTCGCTGGCAGTAAAGCCGAACTGTCTTACTCTTTCTATTTCAGTCATCAAAGCCTCTGTAGCACTCAGGATACCGTTTTCCTTTGCAACAGCCAGTCCCAGGAATGCTCCCTTTGTTTTAGCCAGAAGATAATTTCCGTCTTCTGCATAAGCTTCGATAAACGGAGGTTCAGGCTTCTGTGTCAATTCAGCAAGTCTGGCATTCAGCATATTTCCCACCATAGAAGTCATATAGTTCATCGCCAGATAACCCATATTGTTCTTCATTTCGTTAGGCACTGCATCATGCTTGTGGAATACATAAATCACAGGCACCTGCTGTTCTTTATCCTTAGCCACAGCTATCAGCGGTTCGTCATTGTCTGGCACCGGATAATAGATTCTTTCAGCGGCATTTTCCGGCATTTCGATAGGGGAGAACATCTTTTTGATTTTCTCTTCCACCTTGTTCACGTCTATATCACCCACAACGATGATACCCTGCTGGTCCGGTCTGTACCACTTTTCGTAATAGTCTTTCAGAGCCTGATAAGGGAAATTGTCTACCACCTCCATTGTACCGATAGGCAGACGATATGCATACTTACTGTCCTTATACATTACAGGGAACACCTTTTCGTACATACGCATCATAGCTCCCGTTCTGGTTCTCCATTCTTCGTGTATTACCTTACGTTCCTTGTCTATCTCTTCGTGGTCCAGAGTCAGGTCGTTAGCCCAGTCGTGCAGAATAAGCAGACATGAGTCCACAACACCCTCTCTTGCCACCGGAACATTTGATATGTTGTACACTGTCTCGTCTATCGAAGTATACGCATTCAGGTTTACTCCGAATTTCACGCCGATAGTTTCCAGATACTCTCTCAGCAGATTTCCGGGATAGTTTGTTGTACCGTTGAAGCACATATGTTCCAGGAAGTGAGCCAATCCTCTCTGATTGTCCTCTTCCAGAATAGAACCCACCTTCTGTGCTATATAGAAATCAGCCTGATTTTCCGGCATCTCGTTATGCCTGATGTAATAAGTAAGTCCGTTTTCCAGTTTTCCTACACGCACATTTGGGTCTGTAGGAATAGGAGGCATCTGCTGTGCAAAGCCCGATGTCATACCGCCTATGAAAATTATCATAGCGGCCGATTTTTTCAAGAAATTCATGATATGTAATTAATAATTAACAATTAACAATTAACAATTAATAATTAATAATTAATAAATTAGAACCGGAGGTAAATTAAAAATTAAAATTGATGACATGCATTCGTTTTTAATTATTAATTCTTTATTTATTCAAGAATCTCTCCGCTTCAATAGCAGCCTTACATCCACTTCCGGCAGCAGTTATAGCCTGTCTGTAGTGAGGGTCAGCCACATCACCTGCTGCAAAGACTCCCGGAACTCCTGTTCTTGGGGTATTTCCTTCAGTAATGATATATCCCACTTCGTCAGTCTTCACCCAAGGCTTGAAAATGTCAGAGTTAGGTTTGTGTCCTATAGCCAGGAAGAATCCGTCAATAGCCACATCATATCTCACTTCATCAGCTTCGCCCATTCTTTTTACTACGTGCATACCTTCTACACCGTTTTCGCCATACAGTCCCACTGCATTGTGTTCAAACAGCACTTTTATTTTCGGATTGTTCATCACTCTTTCCTGCATTATCTGCGAAGCTCTCAGATATGGTTTTCTCACTATCAGATACACTTCGCTTGCCAGACTTGCCAGATAGATGGCCTCTTCGCATGCAGTATCACCGCCGCCCACTACAGCCACTTTCTTCTTTCTGTAGAAGAAACCGTCGCAAGTGGCACATGCGCTTACACCCATTCCGGCATATTTCTTTTCATCTTCCAGTCCCAGATATTTGGCTGTTGCACCGGTCGAGATAATCACTGCATCTGCTGTAATTTCTTTCTCTCCGTCCACTTCGAATGTATAAGGAGCCTTGCTCAAGTCTGCTTTTGTCACGATACCGTTTCTTATGTCGGCACCAAACTTTTCAGCCTGTTTTCTCAGGTCATCCATCAGCACTGGTCCTGTCACACCCTCCGGATATCCGGGGAAATTTTCCACTTCGGTAGTTGTTGTCAACTGTCCTCCCGGTTGCAATCCTTCGTATAGTACAGGACTGAGGTTTGCTCTTCCTGTATATATAGCGGCAGTATATCCTGCCGGTCCTGATCCTATGATCAGGCATTTCACATGTTCTGTTGCCATATAAAACTGTTTTGTTGTTTATTAATTATAAATCTCTCTTATCTCAAATCTATTATCTCCACATCCGGATACTTCTTGTCATCAAATCTGAACATGCTGTCATCCGTCTGTTTCGATGTAATCTTCTTTATTACTATTTCCTGCGTACCGTTGTTTCCGGTTTCTATAGCTATATACACAGGTTCCATTCTTGCGTTCACGTCAATCACTATTTTTCTCAAGTCCTGTTCTGTCTCAGGCGTCATCACCACTTCCTGACATGACACTCCGTTTCTGCTCTTCTTTCCGGCATATGCATAGTCGAATCCGTTTTTATACATACCCATCATAGCATACGGATTTATAGCCTGCAGCTCCTCCTGAGTAGGTGTAGATACATTCACCTCGGCATTGTCTTTCACATAGCTCCACAGTGTCTTTCCGTCGAACCAGCTCTTGATGCCTCCGCAGTCAAGCACAAATTTCTCGCCTTTCAGTGTAATTACACCTTCCACAGTCCCTCCAAACACAATTTCCGTGCCCTTTGCTTTACTGTAGTTCTCGGCCACAGCATCCAGCACTTCCTTCGCTTTGGCATCCTTCTGTGCAAAACATTGAAGTGTAACTAGTAATAATATTGATGATATAATATGTCTCATTCTTAATTGTTATTTCTTAACTGGCTAAGTCTCATCTGCAGGTCATTCTCGTCTATACATAGAACGTCTCTGGCCTTGCTTCCGTTAGCCGGTCCCACTATACCTGCTCTTTCCAGCTGGTCCATTATACGTCCGGCTCTGTTATATCCAAGCGACATCTTTCTCTGAATGAGCGAAGTCGAACCCTGCTGATGATATATAATCAGTCTTGCCGCTTCCTCAAACATAGGGTCCAGTCTGTTCATGTCCACATCGGCAGCTCCGCTAGGTTCTGCATTCTCGTCCACATATTCAGGCAGTTCGAATGCAGTAGGGTAGCCCTGCTGCTTGCTTATATATTCCGAAATCTTTTCCACTTCCGGTGTATCTACGAATGCACATTGCACACGTACCGGGTCATTACCCTGCAGATAGAGCATATCACCCTTACCTATAAGCTGCTGTGCCCCCGGTCTGTCCAGAATAGTTCTTGAGTCCATCATCGAAGCCACTCTGAAAGCCACACGGGCCGGGAAGTTGGCTTTGATAGTACCCGTAATGATGTTGGTGGTAGGTCTCTGTGTAGCAATGATAGCATGAATACCCACCGCACGTGCCAGCTGCGCTATACGGCAGATAGGGAGTTCCACCTCTTTGCCGGCAGTCATTATCAGGTCGCCGAACTCATCTATTATAATCACTATATATGGCATGAACTTATGTCCGTTGGCCGGATTAAGCTGCCTGTTTATAAACTTAGCGTTATACTCCTTGATATTTCTGCATCCGGCCTTCTTCAGCAAGTCATATCTGGTATCCATTTCCACACACAGCGAATTCAGAGTCTGCACCACCTTTGTCACGTCGGTAATTATGGCATCTTCAGCATCCGGCAGTTTGGCCAGGAAGTGTCTCTCTATCGGAGCATAAATGGCAAATTCCACCTTCTTAGGGTCGATAATCACGAATTTCAGTTCGCTGGGATGTTTCTTATACAGCAGCGAAGTTACTATAGCATTCAGTCCCACAGATTTACCCTGACCAGTAGCACCGGCCACAAGCATATGCGGAGCCTTGGCCAGGTCCACCATAAACACCTCGTTCGTAATAGTCTTACCCAGTGCAATAGGCAGTTCGAACGTACTTTCCTGAAATTTCTTGCTGGCCAGAACAGAGCTCATAGGTACTATTTTAGGACTGGCGTTAGGCACCTCTATACCTATAGTACCTTTTCCCGGTATCGGAGCTATAATACGTATACCCAATGCCGAAAGGCTCAATGCTATATCATCTTCCAGATTTCTTATTTTCGATATTCTCACTCCCTCAGCCGGAGTAATTTCATATAGAGTCACTGTAGGGCCCACATTGGCTTTTATTGAAGAAATCTCTATGCCGAAACTTCTCAGCACCTGAATAATCCTGTTCTTGTTGGCATTCTGTTCCTCCATGTCGATGCTTGGTCCGTCGTCAGGATATGCCTTCAGCAGGTCCAGGGTAGGGAATTTATAGAGTTCCAGATCCAGTCTAGGGTTGTATGGCACATTTAAGTCACCCCTCACAGTCTCTTCCTCCTTCGTTTCCTCTATTTCGAAAGCCGGTTCTTCATCAGCCTTTTCAGATGTTTTTGCCTCCTGCTCTATAATTCTTTTTGCGTTTACAGGAACATCATCCAGATCCAGTTCTATGCTGTTGTCCGTATAATTCACATCGTCGCTATACACCTCTTCGGCATAAGTCTCAGTCTCATCATCCCTCATATGGTCAGCATATTTCTTATCTTCGGTTTCTGCTGTTTCTTCAGCCTTAATGTCTGCATCAGCTTCATAGTTCTCCTCATGCACATCATCGTCTGCCTCAGTCTTTTCCTCATCTTTATCGCTGTCATCTTTTCTGCCGAATATTTTTCCCAGCAGTCCCCCGGGCATCAGTTTCTCGCTCCATTTCTTTTTCTCTTCCTTCACTTCCTCAGCCTGTTCCTCAGCCTTATCCTCTTCATCGGCCTGCACTTCTTCATCAGGTTCAACAGTCACAGTATCCGGTTTTGCTTCTTCTGCAGCCACTTTTTCCGTCTCCTCGTCTTTCTTTCTCAGGTTTGGATGCAATACTGTCCTCACCACCTCCATTGTCTGTCGTCTTATGGCAATACCTATTATAATACCGCAGAATAACAGCAGCAGTATCAGTCCCGGCACTCCGATGTACGATTCTATCCATTGCGATACGTTATACCCGTGCAGACCTCCTGCATAGATAAACGAGTCGGAATTTCCGAAAATAAATCCCAGGGTCACTGACATCCAGTACATAATGCTCATACATCCCAGGAACCATTTCCACACAGTGAAGTTATATGCCCTCATCAATTTTGTGCCGGCTATAAGTAGCACTATTACAATGAAATACGCCGGAATTCCGAAGCAACCGTTTATCATGAATTCAGCCAGTCTTGCTCCGGCCGGTCCGGTATGGTTCTGCACCACTTCAGTCTCTCCGGTAGCACTCACTCCCGTCACACTCTGGTCAGCACCACCTGCCGACAGGAAAGAAGTGAATGCCAGAAACATATACACTCCGAACATAAGGCACATCAGTCCCCCTATAAAGTGACCGGTTTCCCCATTCAGAGCCGATTTTATCTTATGTGCTTTTTCGTCATGTTTCTTTATATCTGATTTTTTGTTTTTACTGTCCTTTTTTGCGCTCATATTGTTTGTAAATTTGTGTTCCACTACAAAAATTCTTCATGCAAAGATAATACAAACATCACTAAATATGTCATTAAAACCCGATAAAACAGAAAAAATTCCTACCTTTGCACATATATAATTAAGAATATCAGACAATTTTTATCAAATGAAATCATCAAACCAACCAATTTTCGATGCAAACACAGTTGAGTTTGTTACAGTAGCCGCCGAGTTCTGCGGTTTTCTGGAACGTACTCCCGAAATGCAGCCCTTCGAGTTTGTCGACCGCAGTCTCAAGCTCCTTCCGCTGCTTTATCTGAAAGCTTCTCTGCTTCCCGATTGCGAACCTCTGGACGACATCGAGCCTGAGACATTTGTCACCGAGACCGATTACGAACATCTTCGCAGCCTGATAGCCGCACAGCTTGGTCCGGACGACGACTATCTTGAGGTATTCCTTGATGAAATGGCATTCAGCGACACCCCAATCAAGCAGAACATATCCGAAGGCCTGGCCGATATTTACCAGCCTCTTAAAGACTTTGTCTGTGTCTACAGCCTTGGGCTGGACCGTACGATGAACGATGCACTTTGGCGTTGCCGCGAACAGTTTGCTTCCTATTGGGGCCGTACACTGGTCAATGTCATGCGTGCCCTTCACAATGTCCGATATCATGGCGAGGAGTCATGAGTTTAAATAAAAGAAACAACACATTCGTATACAGACATGACAGAATATCAACCAAGCATTGATAAGAAACTTATATCAGAGTTGCCCAAGGTCACTTTTCCCGGCCGTATAATAATAATATACACCGTCGAAGATGCCCGCAAGGCAATATCCTATCTCAATACATGCAGTGTTGTGGGAGTAGATACCGAAACACGTCCATCATTCCGCAAGGGTAAGGTCAACGATGTGGCATTGCTTCAGATTTCCACTCTCGACACATGCTTTCTGTTTCGTTTAAACCGTATCGGCATCCCCGATTTCCTGGAGGAGTTTCTTCAGAACGATGTTCTCAAGATAGGTCTTTCCCTGCGCGACGATTTCAATATGCTTCGTCGTGCCAACAATAAGGACCCCAGAGTTGGCAACTGGATTGAACTTCAGGACTACGTATCCCGTTTCGGTATAACCGACAAAAGTCTTCAGAAAGTATATGCCATCCTTTTTGGACAGAAGATATCAAAAAGCCAGCGTCTTTCCAACTGGGAGGCAGACGTACTTACCGAAGCCCAACAACTATACGCGGCCACCGATGCCTGGGCTACACTGCGTATCTATCTTGAACTAAAAGAAAATGAATGAACAATTAATTAACTTCGTTGACTTTAGCTTCGCTGACCGTTGGTTCAGTTCTTAATTCTTAATTTTTAATTGAATAACATGAACAAAATATATCTTAAACCGAAAAAAGAAGAATCACTTCTCCGTTTTCACCCGTGGGTATTTTCTGGAGCCATCGCACGCGTAGAAGGCAATCCCGAAGAAGGTGAAGTAGTCGAAGTCTATACATCCGACAAGCAGTACATTGCAGCAGGCCATTATCAGATAGGCAGTATAGCAGTCCGTGTTCTCACATTCCGTAAAGAAGAGATAAACCACGATTTCTGGGTACGCCGTCTCACCGTAGCCCGCAATCTCCGTCAGGCTCTCCGCCTTATAGGAACCGAAACTAACAATGCCTGCCGTCTGGTTCATGGCGAGGGCGACAATCTCCCCGGACTCATTATCGACCTTTACGACCATACCGCCGTCATGCAGGCACATTCAGCCGGTATGCACGTCTACCGTCACGAAATAGCATCCGCCCTCAAGGAAGTTATGGGCGATACAGTCCGCAATATATACTATAAGAGCGAAACCACCCTTCCGTTCAAGGCCGATCTGGAATCTACCGAAAACGGTTTCCTTCTGGGAGGCAGCACAGAAAATGTAGCAATGGAGAATGGTCTTCTCTTCCATGTGGACTGGCTTAAAGGCCAGAAGACAGGATTCTTTGTCGACCAGCGCGACAATCGTGCCCTTCTTGAACATTACTCCCTCGGACGCAATGTCCTCAATATGTTCTGCTACACAGGAGGATTTTCGTTTTATGCCATGCGTGGAGGAGCTAATCTGGTACACTCGGTCGACAGCTCTGCCAAGGCCATCGATCTCACCCGTGCCAACGTAGAACTCAATTTCCCCGGCGACACACGCCATGAAGCCTTTGCCGAAGATGCATTCAAGTATCTCGACAGGATGGGAGGGGAGTACGACCTTATTATCCTTGACCCTCCTGCCTTTGCCAAACATCGCGGAGCCTTGCGCAATGCACTTCGTGGTTATACCAAACTCAATGCCAAGGCATTCGAAAAGATCCGTCCGGGCGGTATACTCTTCACATTCTCATGCTCTCAGGTAGTCAGCAAGCAGGATTTCCGCAATGCAGTATTCACCGCAGCAGCACAGAGCGGACGCAGCGTGCGCATCATGCATCAGCTCACACAGCCGGCCGATCATCCTGTAAATATCTATCATCCGGAAGGCGAATACCTCAAAGGATTGGTATTATACGTAGAGTAGTCTAGTATAAAAAAGGGGTTATTCTTATAACCCCTCTATATCTTTTTCACTCATACCTGTAGCTTTTACTATCAATTCTATAGGAACACCCATTTCTTTCATATTCTTTGCTACAGAACTTATTCCTTCTGCTAGACCTTCAGCTCTACCTTCAGCAAGACCTTCTGCTTTTCCCTCAGCTCTTCCTTCAGCTCTTCCTTCAGCTCTTTCGGTATTGATATTATCTCTCAGGATTACAATATTATCCAAATGCCTGTAATAAGCATTCTTCTCGTCCTTAGTCATATTGTCTATTTTCAGTTTTTCTCTTGCCACATCCAGTCCCGGAGCCTTTGCGCTTTCAGCTATTTGTCCGGTGTTAAGATATTCAATCCACTCTTCCAGCGGCGTTTTTGCCACACTGTTGAAGTCATTCACTTTCAGAATATAATATTCCGGATAAAGTTGGCTCACAGCATCCACTTTAAATGTCTGTTTCTGGAAAGGTGTCAGTTCCAGTATATCGTTATTGTGTATTCCTCTGAATTCTGTCTTACCGTGATATACTATATCCTTTCCATGTCCAAGTGAGAAATACACTATGTTTATGCTATATACTTTTCGCACTTTGTCGTAGCCCTCACCACGGTTTATATATTCAGTCACCAGTTTCGAAGTACCGAACAGCATTCTCTGGAAGTATGCATATTCATTATTGTTCTGCACCTCAATCAGCACCAGTTCCTTTTTGGAATTCTCTGCCAGCATGTCCACTCGATTGTATTTATCGAATTCCTCCTCCTGGTTGCTTTCGCTTTCCAGCAGGTTAACAATTTTTATTTCCTCGTTCAGCAGAGTCGTAAGCAGTCCTTCCAGTACCTTGAAATTGGCTTTATCCCTCAGCAGTCGCTTCATTGCCCAGTCGAATCTAATATAATTTCCCATATAGCAAAGTTTACAAGTTACCTATTATTTACAAAGATAGACAATAATTTATTTTATCAAAAGTACAGAAACAAAAAAACAAGGCAGTACAAATCTTTATCACAAAGACTTATACTGCCAAGACAATTTTATCTAATAAAAAACAAGATTCGTTTTTAGAATGTAAAGCTCAATCCCATGCTCAGGTTCATGTTCATGTTGTTCAGTGGAATATACTGTTTTCCCACCTTATTAACTATATAATCCATACCTACAAACAAGCTCAACACTTTAGGGTGGAAGTTCACAATCCATCCCATAGTGCTGCCGTAAGTAGAGATACCATAGTTGATGCCTGCTTCAAACCAGCTCAATGGAGATACGTTAGCCGAGAAACGTCCTTCGCTCCAAGAGTAAGCACCGTTTATTCTAGTTGATGAAAGGAAACCGAACGACAACTTGTCATACATTGGCAATGCATATTCCACACCAATGTTCAGAGTAGCTGCAAGTGCTTTGCTTAAAGTTTCGCCTGTACTTCTTCTATGCAGGTTGGCATAATCTTCAAAGTCGTCGGTCAGGCTTTCCAGCTGGTTTTCCAGTGAGTTCTCGCTGTCCTCATCAAACGACAATTCTTTGAATCCTTCAAACACCCACGGTTCGTTATTAGTCGAAGCATATGTGTTATTGCTCCAACTCATGAATCCCAAGTCTTTGATAGCTGCCGATACAGTCAGATGGTCAATTACTTCGTATGTTGCTCCCAAGTCGAAAGCCAGACCGAATCCTCCCAATCCAGGACTATCCATTTCGATATTGTCGAAGTCTACTATTGTACCCTCATTCTCAGCATAATCAGCTCCCGATTCAGCTCTGGTTGGAATGTTAAGTCCTGCCACAGCCACGTTCATTTCACCGTTTGCTATCATTTCCCATTTATCCTCGCTCAGAGTGATTTTTGTATTGCTCAGGTTCAGGTTTGCATACGCACCACCCAGCAGCGCCTTCACTTTAGCACCCACTCTCAGTTTGTCAGTTATCTGTCTTGAGTGTCCCAGAGCCACTTCCACATAGTTTGTAGTAGCCATTCCCATGTCACCCAGGTCATAAACTGAGTTTGGTCCGTTCTGTCCCACCTTCATGAATTCCAGGAAGTCTTTAGGCACATAAATCGAAGAATTCGATCTCAGTCCTATATCCAGTGTATTGAATCCTCCCCATGCTCTGAAACCCATTGACAATATTGACATGTTCAGGTTCATTTCCATTCTGTTAATGTCTTTCAATCCGCCTAGAAAATCATCAGCGCTCACGCTGCTGTTCATGAAAGTTGTCAGTTTGTTGTCTGCAGTAGGATAGAGGAAGTTAGCCAGTCCCACATTACCTTTTGTAGCAATGTTGATATTACCCAATGCCGGTATGCTGAAATACGATTTGTCGCTCTGCAAAGCCGGGTTCAGCTGATGTTTGAACAGATATCCGTCCATGAAATAACCAGAGTTAAGAGCCTGTGCCGAAACTCCTGTCGCTGCCCCCATCATCATGGCAGCTGCCATATATTTAGTCCACTTTTTCATTGTATTCTTGTATCTTTAATGTTTAGTTCAAATCCATAGTAATACCATCTTGAAGTTTCAGTTTAAGTCCAATAATCTGGATAGACTGATTTTCATTCAGAGCAGCTTCGCCGGTTTGTCCTTTGGCATTAGCTTTAATATTAAGTTTTATTCCGTCCAGTCCGTTTATTGTTCCGTCAGTAGTAGTGATATTGAAAGTCACATCCTGTCTTGCAGCATTACCCAGGGCACCTGCTTGTACGTTTACATCCATATCCACTTCCACATTATTCAGTTTGTTGCCGTCTTTGTCTATAGCTTCCGCCTTGAGGTTTATGCCAAGAGGAATTTCGTTTACCACAGTCATCGAAACTTCAATGCCTTCGAATTCCATATCTTCCAAGTCAGCATCCCATCCGTCTATAGTTTCCGAATAGTTGATGTCAGTTCTCGGACCAAACATAAGCGGAGTGTCTATGTTGTAGTCTGTTTCTATAGTAAAGTCCTTGCCTAGTTCTATTTCCACCGGTTCCTGTTCCACAGAAGTCTCGATATTTGTCATTTCAATCTTTTCAGGTATATCCTCTATTATAGTGCTTAGTCCTTCTACTTTCACATAGTTGATACCACCTTCTTCACCATCTTTAATCTGGTTGATGCAGATCTTGTAATTCTCGTTTTCTGCAGGAATTTTGATATTTGATATGTGCACTTTTTTATCTTCCTTATCTGTCTTCATTGCTATCAGGTCAGCACTTAGATTTACAGACAGTGGGCTAGGATTAGACAGAGTGATATATATTCTAGGATCTGTCAGGTCAAGCAGCACCTCATTGTCAGTCAGAACGTCAGGCAGGTCGTTCAGCTCGATAGGCTTAATTGTTATGTCCACTTTAGGGTCTACTTTAGCATAAACAGACTCTATGTTCATTGACTCAGATTCTACATTGGCATTAAGTATTAATGTTCCTCCCTGATTACTTGTTGCTTCACCGGATATGTTTCCGTTTAAGGCAATTTCACCACCAAGACTCAATATACCATCTTCTCCATCGATAGTTTCTCCGGTCAGGGCATTAGTCATAATGTGTCCAGGAGTGAAGTCTGCTCCATCAGCCTCAAAATCAATTTTTGTTATTTGGAATTTAATTCTAGTTGATTCAGTAACTTCTAGCCCGTTTTCATTGATAAGCGTTAATACATTTTCGTTTGCCACCCAATCAGCATCTTCCGATTTCACGGTAATATAGTCAGGAAATTCTATTGTGAAATCTTTGTCAAGTCTTACATCAGCCAGATTTCCTGTTTTAAAGAACACCAGATAAGTCTCTATGCAATTTGTGTTTGCATAATACAATTCCCTGATATATGATGTAATATTATTTTGTGAAACTTCAATACTAATATTTTTGTCAAAAGAAACACTTCCTATTGGCTTGCCATATGAGTATGGTGGCACTGTTATAGATACATCAGCTCCTTTAAATCCGTTTGTCATCTCTACAGTTGTCCCCGGCACATTCACAGCAGTTGTATTCTTTTCTCCATCCTGTATCAGATGATAGTCACCTGTTGTTGCGTTAGCTACTATTACTCCGTCTTCTTCCAGATCCAGCAGATCCTTAAGCAACATTTTTTCTGTATCACTACCAGGAATTGTCAGATTACCACCCACGGTGATAGTCATGTCAATATCCTTTTCAAGGTCGTATGTTTCGTCCATCTTCATGCACGAGTTCAGACCTATCATGCTCAGTGCACATACACCGGCAATTGTCCCATACTTAATTTTTCTTTCCATCATAAATCGAAGTCTAATTATATATAATTGTAAAATTCTTGAGTAAGTCAGTTCGTTTTACGTTTGTCTAAAAAATCAAATTATTTATTTATATTTCTATGCAAAGTTACTAAAAAAACCACTTTTACCTACAAAATAACTAGAAAAAACATTTTAATTGTGAAATTATATTTAACTTAGTGCCCGTTTGGGAACTCTTTGTTTCATTTATAGTAAAATTAGGGAGAACAATCCCTTCCCTAAACACCAAGGGCGAACCCTTCATCCATTGATGACAGTGTTCGCCCTTGTTTGTTTATAGCTCTTTAGTGTACCATTCATACATTCTGTGCACCCCTTCGTCTATATCCACCTTGTGATGCCATCCCAGGTTGTGCAGTTTGGTCACGTCAGTAAGTTTTCTCATTGTGCCGTCAGGTTTCGAAGCGTCCCATCTTATTTCCCCTTCGAATCCCACTTCCTTCTTTATCAGCATAGCCACGTCGTATATGCTTATTTCCTTTCCCGTACCCACATTGATATGACAGTTTCTTATCTCCCTGTCACCCTCCTTGTACGTATCCTTGAAGTCCACATTCAGCAGCACATGCACACTCGCATCCGCCATTTCCTCGCTCCATAGGAACTCCCTCATCGGTTTTCCCGTACCCCAGAGCATCACGTGGTCGTTATGAATACCATATTTTGCCAGTACGTCAGCAATTTCCTTGTCCGTAGCCTTTCCGTCCACACCTTCCACCGGTCTTTTGTCCAGATCCTTTCTCACGGATTCCATATCACCGTTCATCAGACATTTTGCCAGATGAATCTTTCTTATCATAGCCGGCAGCACATGACTCCTTTCCAGATGAAAGTTGTCATTCGGTCCGTACAGGTTAGTCGGCATCACCGCTATATAGTTGGTGCCATACTGCAGGTTGAAGCTTTCACACATCTTCAGTCCCGCAATCTTGGCTATGGCATACGGTTCGTTGGTATATTCCAGAGGCGAAGTCAGCAGCACCTCCTCCTTCATAGGCTGTTCAGCCTCTCTAGGGTAGATACATGTACTACCCAGGAACAGCAGTTTCTTCACCCCGTGACGGAAGCTTTCCCCAATCACGTTCTGCTGAATTTGCAGATTATTATAGATAAAGTCAGCCCTGTAGATAGAGTTGGCCATAATTCCACCCACATGTGCAGCAGCCAGAATCACCGCATCCGGTTTCTCCTGGTCGAAGAAATTCTTCACAGCCACACCATCCAGAAGGTCCAGTTCCTTGTGAGTCCTTCCCACCAGGTTGGTATATCCCCTCTGCATCAGGTTATTCCAGATAGCCGATCCCACCAGCCCTCTGTGACCTGCCACGTATATTTTTGCGTCTTTTTCCAACATTTTTTAGTTACTAGTTTTTTTCTAGTTACTAGTTGACCAGTTGACGAGTTGACTAGGTTACCATCCGGATAGCTCTAACAACTAAAAACTAACAACTAACAACTTATTTAACAATTCCCTTCTCCAGATACTCAGCCAGATTAGTTCTCACTTCCTCGCTATGTCTTTCCACAGCCACTTTGGCCATATCCGCATCCACCATTATGTTCACCAGTTCCTGGAAGCTTGTTTTTGTCGGATTCCATCCCAGTTTAGCCTTAGCCTTGGTAGGGTCACCCCACAGGTTCACCACGTCAGTAGGTCTGTAGAAATCCTCGCTCACTTCCACCAGACACTTGCCTGTAGCCTTGTCATAACCCTTTTCGTCTATGCCTTCACCTTTGAATTCCAGCTCTATACCTGCACGTTTGAATGCATGATAGCAGAATTCCCTCACGCTATGCTGTTCGCCTGTAGCAATCACGAAATCCTCCGGAGTATCGTTCTGCAGTATCAGCCACATACATTCCACATAGTCCTTGGCATATCCCCAGTCTCTCAGCGAGTCCAGATTACCCAGATACAGTTTCTCCTGCTTTCCCTGTGCTATTCTTGCGGCAGCCAGCGTAATCTTTCTTGTCACGAAAGTTTCCCCTCTGCGTTCACTCTCATGGTTGAACAGAATACCCGAGCAGCAGAACATATTGTAAGCCTCGCGATACTCCTTCACAATCCAGAAGCCATACAGTTTGGCCACAGCATATGGCGAGTAGGGGTGGAACGGAGTATTTTCGTTCTGAGGCACCTCTTCCACCTTACCGTAAAGTTCCGAAGTCGAAGCCTGATAGATGCGGCATGAATCAGTCAGTCCGCACAGACGTACAGCCTCCAACACACGCAACACACCTGTTGCATCCACATTTGCAGTAAATTCAGGCGAGTCGAACGACACCTGCACATGACTCTGTGCAGCCAGGTTATACACCTCTGTAGGTCTCACCTTGCTCACCACCTGCATAA
Source organism: Bacteroides caecigallinarum (assembly GCF_021531075.1). GTDB lineage: Bacteria > Bacteroidota > Bacteroidia > Bacteroidales > Bacteroidaceae > Phocaeicola > Phocaeicola caecigallinarum_B. The sequence continues at coordinate 28,853 of NZ_JADYTJ010000023.1, forward strand.
TGCTCATTGAGTCACCCAGGTCGGCATAGTGCAGATGGAAATTAGGTTTTCCCTCCAGATGCGCTATTCTTTCCCTGTAGTCCACCGACGAACGTCTTATAGTTCCGTGAACATCATATCCTTTCTCCAGCAATAATTCTGCAAGGTATGATCCGTCCTGACCGGTGATACCCGTAATCAATGCTACTTTTCTCATAATCTTTTTTCTGTTACAGATTTGTTATACAATTCACAATAATGTTTTTCCTTCTATACTCTTTTTTATTTCATATCCTTTTTCATCAGAACCCATCCTGCAGTACCCACAAAAGCCAGGAACACAAAACCTATCAGTATCAGCGGTTTATTGGGCTTGGCAGGCATCAGAGGCACCGTTGCAGCTTCCACCACGGTACATACCGGCGTACTTTCCTGTACCTTAGCCATTGCCACCTGAAGTTGCTGAGCCGTCTGGTTATACACGTTATACGCCAGCTGCATTTCATCTTTCAGTCTTTCCTGGTGCATCTGTGCACTTCTCAGCAATATATTCTGGTTCCTGTCCATATACGTTGCATATTCCTGCTGCAGCCTGTGATATTTTTCCTGCGATTCGTCAAACAGTTTCTGCGTATATTTCAGGTCCATTCTGGCCTTGTTCGTTCTGTATTCCGTAATATAGTCCTGCAGTTTTTCCGTCACCTCCTTCGCCACAGTAGCCGATATCAGCGGGTCCTGCATGGTGGAAGATATATTTATCAGCTGTGTTTTCTTGTCCTCTTCCACCTTAACCCTCTTGGCCAGTTCGCCTACCACTCCGCTCTGTTCCGGTGTCAGTCTGAATGCATCTATCTTTCTGTTCTCCTTGTCTGCATCATCCTTCTTTCCACCTCCCGTTATCATACCTATAAGTTTTCCTGGTGCCATCATGACATGCTTCCACCACGGCTTTTTCAGATCATCCTTCAGATAGTCGTACACCGTAGTTTTCATCTCCCCCTTGGCATCAGTCACCTCCACATTCAGCATTTCCACTGAGAAAGGTATTGACTTTACAATGTCCGGATATATAGCAGGCGAGAGGGCGTCCGCACTCTGCAGAGACCCTATATTTATACCGGCCAGTCCTGCCAGTGCAGACAGACCGCCACTTGCCGATTTACCTCCCGATTCCGACTCAGGAGCCAGAGTCACAGTAGTGGTATATTCCTTCGGGATGCTGAATCCCACTATCAGTCCCACCACGGCAGCCACACCGCAAGTCTTCGCAAAGAGTTTTTTTTCTCTCCACAACTTGCGTCCCAGTTCCAGCAAATCTATTTCTTGTTCTACCATTATGTTAGTTAAGAATTAAGAATTAAAAATTAAGAATTAATAGTTGTTAGATACGAGATACTAGATACTAGGAACGAGATACTAGGAACTAGGTACGAGATACTAGTAAACCTAGTCACCTAGTACCTAGTCTACTCGTCAACTAGTATCTAGTCAACTTGTCAACTAGTCAACTCGTCACCTCAAAAAAACTATTTCAACAAATTAGCCAGCGAAGCCACCATAGTAGCCAGCGAAGCAAACGAAGTGGCATAACCAATATAGTCGCCTATTCTGTTCTGTTTCACCTTGTTCGGTACTATAATCTCGCATCCCGGTTCCACCTTTTTGCTTCGGCTCTTCACCTTTTCCACCTCACCGTTCATGTATATAATGAATTTCTTTGTCTTTTTCGCGTTCTGCGAGTATCCGCCCGCCTGGTTCAGATAATACCTCACGTTCTTGCCATCCTTGTAAGTCACAGTGTTCGGCATCATCACCGCTCCGTTTATTTTCACCGTGCTTGTCATCTCCGGCACACTTATCACGTCACCTTCCCTCAACACTATATCCGCGTCACTGCCAGGATTTTTCAGGGCAGCTTCCAGGTCTATACCCACTGTGAATACACTGTCCAGCTCCAGCATCAGCGAGTTTGCAAGGCTTTCACCCAGTTCCTTTCTCATCATATTTATCACACTCTGCATTCGTTCTATCTCATGCTCGTTTGCCACACGTGTAAGTTTCGCACCTCTGGCATACCCGAAGTTGGTCACTCCGCCGGCCCTGCTAATCAGGCTGCTCAGTCTTTCGTTCTTGTACGTCAGGCTGTATTCCCCTTCGTACAGCACCTCACCGTTCACCTTCACATTCTTCTGTTCGCTATATCCCGGACTTCTTCTCACGAACACCTGGTCATACGGCTGCAGTACGAAACCCGGCTGTCCGTCCACCACGAAACCATCTTTCAGTCCGAACGAGAAGTTCTGTCCCACAGTGTCTATGGCGTGTGTACCCTTGTTGTCCGTCATTCTTCTTGCCACGTCCACCCTTATCAGCGAAGCCGCATCCTTCAGTCCTCCGGCAGTTATCACTATGTCCTCCAGAGTCATATTGTCCGCATACGGATAAGTGCCCGGTTTCATCACCTCACCCGAAATGTACACATTACCCATATTCTTTATGTCGTAGATGCTTGGCACATACAGCACATCATTGTTTCTCAGTTCCACGTCCGCTGCCGTACCGTCCATTATACCCTTCACATCCACCGGAGTAACCTCCAGAGTCAGGTTCTCACGCTGTCTGTACAGCACCGCCCTGTTCGTAAAGGCATCACCCAGCAGTCCGTCCGCCTGTTTCAGCAGTTTTCCCACAGTGTTTATCTCTTCGCAGAACTCATATATACCCGGTCTGTACACAGCACCCTTAATCTCCAGCTTATTCTTGAACCTGTTTATTATCGAGTCGGCACTCACCACGTCCCCGTCCATCAGTCCGAAGCTTCCGTAGTCCTTTCTCTCCACCGTAGCCACTTCGAATTCCCTTCCGGTCTGTCTTATCACCCTCACGCTGTTTCTGTAAGCATTATGTGCGAACGAACCCGCATATTTCAGCAGTGTCGACACCGTTTCATTCTCTTTCATCTCATATCTCATCGGTCTCTTCACCTTACCTTCCACCTTCACTATCGCGTCATACGTAGGCACTATCACCACGTCACCCTCCAGCAGGTTGATGTTCACGTCCGTTTTGCCCTCCATAATGAAGTCATACACGTCCACCGTAGCCACCGTCTTGCCGTTTCTTGTCACCATGATGTTTCTCAGGCTACCCAGGTCCGTCACCCCTCCGGCCGAGTACAAGGCATGGAATACCGATGCAAAAGCCGATAGGGTATAGGTGCCCGGTGTCATCACTTCACCCATCACGTTCACCCTGATACTTCTTGTTTTTCCCAGCGAAATCTGAATTATGTTTTCCGCATCCGCATAAATCCTTCCCAGTTGGCTTTTCAGATACATCTTTGCATCTGCAATGTTCATGCCGTTCAGCGAAATCATTCCCAGTCCTTGCACCGATATATATCCGTCCGGAGTAATCTCCTGTCGGATAGTATTCTCGCTTGCTCCGAAAATGTCGATTATGATTTCGTCCCCCGGTCCCAGAATATAGTTCTGCGGTGTAGCCACGTTCTGCTCCGGTTCGAATGTAAGATTCTTGTTTGTGAAAATGTTTCTTCCGAATATTTCGTTCTCCTGGCTTTTCACACCAGGTGCTGCAGGCATATCCTTCACCTCCCTGTTTTTGTCCGCAGTTTCCTTTGCAGGTTCTTCAGCCCTTTTTCTGCTGCTTTCGTCCAGTCCGGAGCTGCTGCCCGTTACCGAACTGTCATCCATGCTTATCTGTCCGGATTCGTACATCTGTTTCAGTCTCAGTCCCTGTTCCTGTGTCACACCCTTGGCCATCAGTTCCGTCATCAGCTGTTGCTGGCTTTTGCCCTGTTTCAGTCCATCCTGAACATACTGAATCACCTGTGCATCGGTCATACCGGTCTGCGCTCCTACCGGTATTGTTCCCATCATCATAAGCGAGAACGCCACATAAACGAAATGTTTTCTCATGAAAATATATCTTATGTTATAAAAAAACTTTGTGTTCAAGTTGCAAAGATAATCATTCTGCCCTTGAACACAAAGTAAATCAGTAGGCATTTTTCTCTCCGCCCACCATATTTGCCACGGTTTTATATATAATATACAGGTCCAGCCACACCGACCAGTTCTCTATATACCATATATCCCCCTTCACTCTGTTCTCCATATCCTTCAGTTCTTTGGTCTCACCTCTGAACCCTGTCACCTGGCTCCATCCCGTTATCCCCGGTTTCACCCAGTGTCTCACCATATATTTGTCTATCAGTTTCGAGTATTCCTCCGTATGCTTCACCATGTGCGGTCTCGGTCCCACCACACTCATGTCCCCCATGAACACATTTATGAACTGCGGCAGTTCGTCTATATTCGTTTTCCTCATGATGTTTCCCCATTTTGTCTTTCTCGGGTCATCCTTTGTAGCCTGCAGCCTGTCCGCATCCGCGTTCACCTTCATGCTTCTGAACTTCAGGCAGTAGAACTCCTTGTCATCCAGTCCGTTTCTTTTCTGTCTGAAGAATACAGGTCCCGGCATTGTTATTTTCGTTATTATGGTCACTATTATCAGTATAATAGGGAAGAGCGTACACAGGAACAGAGTCGAAATCACCAGGTCCATAGTCCTTTTTATTATTTTGTTGGACAGTACCGAGAGCGGTTCCGGCCTGATTCCCAGCACCGGCACGCTGCCCACGTTCTCCATCACCATTCTGCTCTGCGTGTAGTCATACAGGTCCGGAATAGAGTAGAACCTTATAATATGGTTTTCGCAGTATTTCATAATCCTCTTTATACCATCCTTATGCCTGCTGTCCAGTCCGCAGAACAGGAAGTGCGTATCCCCCTTTTCTTCCAGATACTTTCTCAGCTCATCCGGTTTTCCCAGATACTCACATTCCTCCGGCATCAGTGCAGACGGTTCGAAGTCGAAATACCCCTTCACCCTGTATCCTGCCCATACCTGCGTTGTCAGTTCCCCGTACAGCTCCGCCATGCTTCTGTTACCTCCCAGCAGCACGGCAAACCTCAGGTTTCCACCCTTCGTCCTGTACCTTTTTATGAAAATCCTCACCAGAAATCTGAACATCATCGACACGGCACACATGCTTACCAGGAACATGGCAAACATATACGACCACGAGTCCATGAACTGTCCGAATTTCAGCACCAGATACCCCATAACACCAAAACAGACATTCGTCCTCACAACCCTTTTCGCCACCTCATACAGATATGCCTGCCTGTCGTATACCACAATATCGTTTATTGCCACCGACGCTGCATAGATCATCATTATCACTACGGTAACCTGTATTTTCGGAGCTTCCATAACCTTCTCCCATGCCGTATTGTCAGTGTAGTGCGAAAAAGCATAGAACAATAATCCGCACATAATCGTTTCACACACCATTATGAATGTGAAAGCCATGTTCTTGTATGTTTTGTTGTACCCCCTCATGTGTTAAGAAATTCGGTTAGTCTCTTTTGAATATATCCCTTGTATAAACTTTCTCTTTCACGTCGTCCAGCACATTGTCATACCTGTTTGCTATGATTGCTGCAGAAAGTCTTTTGAAGTCATCCATAGAATTCACCACCTTCGATCCGAAGAAAGTCGAGCCGTCTTCCAGCGTAGGTTCATAAATAATCACCGTAGCCCCCTTCGCCTTTATGCGTTTCATCACACCCTGGATAGAGCTCTGTCTGAAGTTGTCACTGTTCGATTTCATTGTCAGTCTGTACACGCCTATCACGCAATCCTTCTCCTCCTCAGGCTTGAAGTCACCCTTATTGTAATAGTCATAATATCCCGCCATTTTCAGCACCTGGTCCGCTATGAAATCCTTTCTTGTCCTGTTCGATTCCACTATCGCATGAATCAGGTTTTCCGGCACATCCGCATAGTTGGCCAGCAGCTGTTTCGTATCCTTCGGCAGACAGTACCCTCCGTATCCGAACGACGGATTGTTATAATGGTTGCCTATTCTCGGATCCAGACTGATACCGTTTATTATATCCACCGTGTTCAGTCCCTTCATCTCCGCATACGTGTCCAGCTCGTTGAAGTAGCTCACCCTCAGAGCCAGATAAGTGTTTGCAAACAGCTTCACCGCTTCCGCCTCCGTCAGTCCCATAAACAGAGTGTCAATATTCTCCTTCAGAGCCCCTTCCTTCAGCAGTTCCGCAAAATCCCTTGCAGCCTGTTCCAGTTCCACGGCATGATCCGTCACATCCTCCTTCGGGCATCCCACAATTATTCGGCTAGGGTAGAGGTTGTCATACAGCGCCTTGCTCTCCCTCAGAAATTCAGGCGAGAACAGCAGTTTCAGGTCCCTTCCATACTTGCGGTACAGTCCCTCGCAGTATCCCACCGGGATTGTACTCTTTATCACCATCACCGCCTTCATGTTCACGCTGCGCACCAGGTCTATTACCTCCTCCACATGACTCGTGTCGAAATAGTTCTTCACCGGATCATAGTTCGTAGGAGCCGCTATCACCACAAAGTCCGCATCCCTGTATGCCGCTTCCCCGTCCAGCGTAGCCGTCAGGTCAAGTTCCTTTTCCGCCAGATACATCTCTATATAGTCATCCTGTATCGGCGATACACGGTTATTTATTTTCTCTACTTTTTCTGCTATCACATCCACAGCCATCACCTTGTTGTGCTGTGCCAATAAAGTAGCTATCGACAGTCCTACATATCCTGTACCTGCTACAGCAATGTTCTTTTTCATATGGTTTTTAGTTTTTAGTTTTTTAGTTACTAGGTGACTAGGTACTAGATACTAGTTGACTAGATACTAGTTGACGAGTAGACTAGGTACTAGGTGACTAGGTTTACTAGTATCTCGTACTCCTTCTCGACGATACGAACACCCTGTGGTTCTTCATCAGTTGCGGGTCCTCCCACAATCCGTAGCACACCACATCCGCTTCAGGAATCTCCTACAGCTGCTCCTTCGCCCTGATGTACACGTCCCCGCTAGCTATCAGCGTGTTCATACCTTCCGGTGCCTTATCCATTATCTCCTCATACAGTGGCAGTTGCAAGTCCAGCAGCCATGCCGTACCGCCTCCCGAGCCCAGTTTCTTTCCCACCGGGTCCGACGTACAGAACCATTCCTTTCTGTCCGCTCCGGTTATATCGTGAAAACATTCCACCAGATTTGGTGGCAGTGAGAGTAATTTTTTCATCGTTTTTATGATTTATCCTGCAATATTAGCTATTTCTGTGCTTATAAGCAAGAAAAAGTGTGAACTTTTCTTATCTTCCCTGCCGATAAATCTGTATTGTTACAATAAAAAAAGCGCATCCTGTCTGGGAACTTCCCCATCAGGATGCGCTTTATATTTATTTCTTAAAATGTTATTGAACAGTTGTCTCTTGTTTTTTCATTGTTATGGTAGGAGTTGTATAAATTTTTCCGGCTTCAAAAGCAGATAATCCATATAATGTAGCTGTATACATCTCACTCATGTTATCTTTTGCTGTAATGGTAATATTTTTACCTTCTGTCAACTTCGTTGGAGGAATTACAAGGTATACATACCATAACCCATCACTTTCTTTAATAGATGTATATGATTCATTTGTATTAAATGTAGATGATTCGGCAGAAGCTGTTTTATAACCATTATCATTGTTCAAATAAGCCCTAGTTGCAAAAATGTTAGTATTATCTGTAGATTTTATTTCAAAATATTTTATTTCATCACCTTTATCTAGATCTTTGAGTGTAAATTTAATTACGGAAGTTTCATGTTTTAAAGTAAAATCCCCTAATGTTCCATTTGAATATATAGTGGAAGCACTCATGAAATCGTATTTACCCAAATGATAATTTAAAAAATTATCACCTACAGTCCTATTTTCTGAACCATTAATAGTTATTGTTGCAAAATTGTTTTTCTTAAAAATACTTAATTTATTTTTTTCTCCATACAACACATTTAGTTGTTGACCTTCTTGCCAATTATCATTAATAGTAATACTGAAAGTCGCAGTTTTACCTTCATTGGTAATATCTGTTATTGTAGCAGTAGAAAATCCACTTTCAGGATTCTCTATATCATATTTACCTTCACCTCCCGAAATAGTATTTACCAAACCAATATATAGTTTATCTTCATTATTCCACTTAGTTTTTAACTTTATTCCATTTCCTTCAGCCACTTCTTCATACGAAGTTCTTGACAAAGAATTATCTTCACCCAAAGTGGCAGTAAAAGTAATTGTTTTTGTTTCCTTCTGTGGTTCGTCGATATTTTCTATTTCGTTAGAGCAAGCAGTAAATGCTCCCATAGCAAGTATTGCTGTTGCAAAAAATGCAATATTTTTGAAATTGTACTTCATTGTTTCAAATAGATTAAAGATTAATACTAAGGATTATTATTCAGCCCAATTTAGACCACTAGCTTCAGGAGGTGTAGTTGAACCCATATTTCCACCATATTCAATATCACTAATACTCGCACTCAATATAGCACCTTCATTCTGCAATTCCATAACGTCGCACTTTGGAGCCTGATACTCCTGAATTTTTTCCATGATTGAATTAGATTTGTTCATAATTTGATGTGTTTTTAGGTTTGTTCCTTGCAAATATAGAATAATAAACAATATAATACACCTATTGTTAATACTTTTTAATAATAAAATTTACGAATGGGGGGGGGTATTTAAATTTTTTAAATAACCATCCTGTGCTAATACAAAAAATACAGTTTATATGCAATTATACAATTAATGCGTCCCGTTTCCGAAACGCATTAAAAATTATTTTGCATTAAACTCTGTATTCATAGCTTTTCCACTTCTTCTTCAGTCAATCCCGTACTTTGTGCAATCTGTACCGTGGTTAGTCCCAACGATTTCAGATTCCTGGCTATATCTTTTTTTTCTTCCGCACGCCCTTCCGCACGTCCTTCTGCACGTCCTTCCGCACGCCCTTCTGCACGCCCTTCCGCACGTCCTTCTGCACGTTCCGTCATTATATTGTCACGAAGAATCACTATATTATCCAAGTGTTTATAGTATGCTTTCAGTTCATCCCGGCTCATTCTGTCCAGTTTCAGTTGTTCCTTCACGGTGTCCAGTCCCGGTGCCGTTGCGTCCTCAGGCACAATTCCGGTGTTCAGGTAATAAATCCATTCCTCCAGTGGAGTTTTTGCTATTCTGTTGAAGTCATTCACTTTCAGAATATAGTATTCAGGATACAGCTGGCTCACCTTATCCACTTTAAACGTCTGTTTCTGAAACGGGCTAAGCTCCAGTACATCCCCATCATGCATACCTATAAATTCCGTTTTTCCGTGATATACGAAATCCTTTCCGTGTCCCAGCGAGAAATACACTATATTCACGCTATACACTTTTCGCACCTTCTCATATCCCTCTCCACGGTTTATATATTCCGTCACAAGTTTAGATACGCCGAACAGCATACGTTGGAAATACGCAAACTCATTATTATTCTGCACCTCTATCAGCACCAGTTCCCCTTTAGAGTTCTCAGCCAGCATATCCACTCGGTTATACTTGTCGAATTCATCCTCCTGATTACTCTCGCTTTCCAGCAGTTTGTGGATAGTCACCTTTTCCTCCAGCAGTGTAGTGAGCAGTCCTTCCAATACTGCATAATTAGCCTTGTTGCGCAGTAATCGCTTCATGGCCCAGTCAAAACGAATATAATTTTCCATAATGCAGTCTATTTCCCGTTAATATCAATCCTTTAAATATTGATTAATCAAGTCTGTCGTTACGTTCAGCTTTCCTGCTATAACGTCTGCCGACACACCCTGCTCATACAGCATTTTAGCCATATCTTTTATCATCTGATTCTTCTCATCAATCTCCAGATTCTTATGCTCAATCATCTGATTCTTATTCTCAAGTTCCTGATTTTTCTCATCAATCATCTGATTCTTATTCTCAAGTTCCTGATTCTTATTCTCAAGTTCCTGATTCTTATTCTCGAGTTCCTGGTTCTTATTCTCGAGTTCCTGGTTCTTATTCTCGAGTTCCTGGTTCTTTTTTTCGATTTCCTTATCCCTCATCATGATGGCAGTATCCCTTTCCTCTATTTCCGATAGAATTTCGTCCTCCACCTCCATAGCCCGTTTCACTTCCGGAGTACCTCCCGCCATGACCAGTCTGTTCAGAACGAAGAACTCATCCCCTTCGAAGAGCGATTCATCCATTTCCATAAAATGTTCGTTACCTTCCACGCAATACTCCTGGTCGAACACCTGCAGCACCCTTTCCAGTTTATTTCTCAGTCTTCCCTTCAGATACGGAATCTGCACTATGATGCTGTCATGCGTCAGGCTCTCCACAAACGGATCCGGCACCCCGTTCACTATCGGGTTCGAGTCATAGTCCAGATAATTCCTTTTCACATACACCACCGGTTCCTCCAGGTCCCCCAGTTTATGTCCCAGAATATAGATAGCCACCATCGGATACGCAAACCCCTTCGGGTTCACCTCCCTTTCCGGCACATTTCTTTTGTCGTTATATTGCGAAGCCAGATACTGTCTGAATCTCAGAGTTTCCGTCACCAGCCACGTTTTCTGCAGTTCTATCAGTACGATACTCTCACTACCGTCCTCATTTCTCACCTTCGCGTTAAAGTCCAGTCTGAACATCGAGATATTCCTTTTGGTCAGTCCCGCATACTCCTGCTGTTTCATTTCCACAGCCACCACATCCTTTTTCAGCAAAGCCGAAAGGATAATCCGTGCCACCCGTTCATCATCCATCATGAACTTGAACACAGAGTCATAAATAGGGTTAGCAATATAAGTCATAGTCGATACCTTTATCCGCAAAAATACATTAAAATAATCATTCTGTCAACACCTAGCGGTTGATATATCTGTACCTCACCGTCATAGTGGCCCCGGTAGAGTTCCCAGGGTACTGTCCGCGGTCCATTGCAAAGGCCAGTTTGAAATCCCAGTATTTCAGTCGGGTAGGAGAGTAGTTCACCTCCGCCATACCGCTGAACTGCTTCTTAACACTGTCGAAAGGAGCACTGTACGAGCCCCAGTGCCTTGCATAAGTAGCCAGCAGCCTCCAGCTCCATTCATTTGTAGGACAACCTTTCAGTCCCACGTGCTGCGCCTTCAGCCTCGAACCCTTTATTCTGTTCGTTCCGTCCGTATTATATTCCGGTCCCAGTAGGAGAGGATGTCCCAAAGAAGCCCCGAAGCTCTGCCATCCCAGATACTCCCCGTTCGTATAGTAATTATCGCAACCACTCATCTGCAGGTCCTTGAACGAGAACACATCGTCATACAGAATCGGTCCCGTCTGATCCGTAGTGTTCAGCCCCTCCCATACCACAGACTCAATCCATCTGTTCTTCGGGAAGTTCAGTTCCACACCTATATGCCCATCCTTCCATCTGCCATACTGCCAGAACATCTGCGAATGATCCTCAAAATAATGCTCCAGATACCCCCTCAGTCTCCATTCCCCGAAGTAAAGGTTCAGTCCGAAGTTCCAGCTTCCACAGTGATTCCCCTGCACGTTCGCCAGTCGGCTGTCCCTACCCGGAATAAAGATATTCCAGTAGTCCCTCAGTCCGTCCGGCATATCCTTCACCAGTGTCACCGTGCCGTCACTGTTCTTCTTCATCCTGTCCCCCCCGAACTGAGCAGCCGTAATAAGCCCGAACTCAAATTCAGCAGGCAGTTTCTCCTTGTTACCCAGTCTCAGCATCAGCGCCTTGCTGTGATACAGCACATCAGTAGTATACACCTGTCCCGGCGCCACAAACTCCCTTTGCCATGCCCCGTCACAGAAATACCCATATGCCACATGCCCTTTCAGAGCCAGCCATTTCCTCGTGCCCGGCACACTCCAATATTCCTTAATCTCGCCCCTCACTTGCGGCAGCGGTCTGTTGTTCGCACCCTCCGTCATCCATCCGCTAGTCAGTTCCACGTTCTTTTCCATCGGCACGTTCGCCCTTTCGCGGCTACCAATGCTCAGCGTCAGGCATTGCCACGACACATCCCAGTACAGTTGCTGCATCCACACATCCTCCAGAGTGTTCAGTCCCCCCACAAGTTCCGCTCCCGCATCAATCCTCCAGTTACGTTTCATCTTCAGCGAGTAACCTATCTCCGCACTCAGGTAGCCGTTCTTGCCCTTGTTCCCCGTCATGCCGAATCTATTGGCAGAAGTCCACATCGGAGCAAACTTCCCGTTTGCAGCCGTTCCGCTCATTTCCACCTCCACAGCCAGCGAGTCCCTGTCCGCCCCTGCAGCACCTGCCACGCCTGCCATCCACGTCACGGCAGCCACTATAAAATATCTCATAATCATGAATTCTTTAAAAATTATGCAGCAAAAATAGTAATTATTAATATTATCCCCACAATAAAATCATATATTCTTCACCATATCAAAACACAAATGCCCATAATGAGTCATGTCATTACGGGCATATATTCATGTTCTGATAATCAGCATACACTATTAATCTTTTGATATGGATTTTATGATCAAAAATTCAGAATACCCTCTATCCATTTATTAAAGTGAGGGCATTTCTCCCTTAATACCTCAATACCAACTTTTGCAGTTATGAATTTGCCTGTTTTGGGCTTGTTATAATGAAAAAAAGGTTTCGCTTTTTCTCCTTCTATAGCTTTTATTATACGCTTGCTTGGAGCTGTGTTAGGGTTATCGTTAATCAGTTCCGGATTTCCTGTAGCTTTCAAGGCATCGTTCAGCATCTTTATTCTTTTCTCACATCCTGCATATAGCAAAGGCAGATAATCCAAGCCACAAAAAACCAGAGCCTCAAACTCGTGAAGCTGTATATATGGAATAAACCTAGCCTCCTCCTCATAACGCGCAAAAGCCTCCTCCAGGGATTCAACCTTTTTATATTTATCAGTTATATTCCTACTCTTGTCATATTCCGGGAAACTGGCAGGTAACTGATAATAATCGAACATAGTAGTGAATATGTGCCTTTCATACTCATTGTCAATATACGATTTCTTTATTATATCCAGATGGTTATGTACCTGGCTGAAAGAATACATACCTCCGGCAGTTCCTTTTTTTGTGTTTGTGCCTATAAGGATACTTTTCACAGAAGCTATTCCCTTATCCAGCAGATACGGCTTTAAAACCTCTTCCACGAAGCCCTGCTCAGTCTGTCCCTCACATAATACGTGAACTATTTTATTTTTCATACCGGTCTGCCTCCTATAACATTTTTATCCCACAGTTCACTTACAGTAAAATGTTCAAGCCACAAAGCGTAATCCTTTTTATTGAGTTTCCTTACAGTAGTATATTCGTTTTCCCCATCCATTTCCACCACCGACACACTTTCAATATCAAAATTATCCACCAGGTCTTTACATTGCGAAGCCACAATAATCTGTGCATGTATGGCCGCGTCCTTTATCATTTCAGCAAGTTGCGAAACGGCATAAGGGTGCAGTCCCAGTTCCGGTTCATCAATTATAATCACCCTTGGCATTGTTTTTTCCGGCTGTAGCAGTAGTGTGGCAAGAGCGATAAACCTTATCGAGCCGTCGGAAAGCTGATGAGCATTGAATATATAGTCCGAGCCCGATTTGTCCATCCATCTCAATGAAATATTGCCGCCTACAGGTTCCAGATAGAAATCCCTGAACTGAGGAACAACATCACTCACATAGTCCACTATTCTTTGATAAGAGTCATTGAAAAAGTTCTTCAGGAAAAAAAGAAAAGAGGGTAGGTTATTTCCCTGCGATTGCAGATAATTTGCTGTTTCCACCGGACAGGCCATTCTTAAAGGTCCATTGTCCGAAGAATCGTGAAATTGGTACACCTTGCAGAAAGACAACATTTTGTAAATGGACTGTGCCACCCTGTCCTTATTTCCTACCAAAGCCGATTCCTTGAAGTCAGGTTGTAAAACCACCTGATACGGTTTTTCTTCACCCACTCTGTGCCAGAACACATTCTCTTCCGTAATGATAAGCCTGTCAGGAGCCGCCTTGCTAAGAGTAAACTGGTAAGTATCTATAGATTTGCTGTCAGCGAAAACCAGTTCTGCCGATATAGCCGGTGTCCTTTTAGCTCCATAATGCAATAAAGAATTGGCTGTACCAGCCATTTCCACATACATTTCGAACGAACGGCTCATCATATAACTAATCATCTTGAAGAAACCTATGATATTGCTTTTCCCAGCTCCGTTAGCCCCAAGCAAAATATTCACATCCCCCAATTTCAAGGATACAGGATTGTTATAGGATATTGATTTATATCCCTTTATCATAACCTCCTGAAGCTTTATAGAGTAATTATGTCTTCTTATCATGTTAAAATCCGAATATAAAAAATTGTTATAATCATTCAAGTGAAACAAAAATAACACAAAAACTGTTATTCGGCAAAAGTTCCGGGTATTTTCATTCCTATTTCGTCATTCCTTCTGATTATCTCCTTTATCTTCCTTTGTTCAAGATTCTCCAGAAGAAATGCCATGTCCGGAACACAGGTTCACACATCATTTCCCCATTACATTGTTTCAAAGTCATAAACAATATTTTCCTTTTTTCTGTCCATCAGTTCCTTGATACCGAGGTAATAGTTAGACGATTCCACAACATTGTCATCACATATAATCCTGCACCCGTATTCTTTCTCCTTATCTTCCTTATAAGGAGCCGAAATAAATATGCATTTATATATAGAGTAGAACCATCCTTCCAGAAAGTCATAATCCAATAAATCATACTTCACCATCAGTCCTATCTGGTCAAGGCACGTAAGAGTGTAATGCACAGCCTCCCGTTCCTGTTCGCTCCATTTGCCATAATCCTTTAAAGTCTTCGTCTTGTCATCAAAAAGTCCGAACACCAGTCTTCTCATCTCCCTTGCCTTTTCATCCTGCAGCAAGTCAATCATCATTTTAAACGAAGACAATTTGTTAGTCTGTGCAGCTATTTTATTTGTATACACCGACTCCTTTATCTGTTTCAGTGCCAGGTATCCACCCCATATCACCAGCACCGACGATACAAGTGCTATAATCACCTCCATGAACGAAAGCCTGTTCACTATATTCCATTCACTCTCTTTCTGGCCTATATAGAAATAATACAGAAATACCGTCAAAGCCGATCCGGCGAACAAAGAAAACGACAATACCGGAAACCTCTTCCTTTTTCCGAACCAGTAAACTATCACAGAGTTTATACTAAGTATAATGGCATAGAAAAGAAACAAGTCCGGAAAGAAACTGTAAAACGAATATTCGGAAAAAGGTATAATATTCTCTGCTATATATAGCCCGACAGCTATTACTGCCCATATTGCTATATAAAAAATTGAGAAAGAATAGCTGTCCGAAGCAGTAACCCTCAGCCTGCTGATATAATATTTTATCTGTTTCATAAGTTTCTGTTTGATATTCTCCAGAAGAAATGCCACACCTTGAATGCCGGTCCCCATATCACCTCTTCCGGATACTCCTTTATCAGTTTGAAGTTCCTTGCATTCCTCGTCAGGAAGCTCATGGCAGAATCCTTCTTTATAGAGCGGTCTATGGACAAATCATACTTCCCAAAGTTACCACCGTCCAGAATAGACTGCAGCAAAATCCTTCCCCGCCTCTCGTCCGGAGCTGTCAGCAGACAAGAGCCCTCCAGTCCGAACACCACTTTCATCACATACATCACAGCCCCTGCAAACCTCGTCATGTTCAGTACCTTCAGATGCCCCATAGCTACAGCTTTATCCTCTGCGGTAGAACCCTTCGACAGAAACACCGCATAGTCCGCCATCTGCCTCAGTCCTATGCCCTCACTGAACACATGCCTGTACAGATGCACCATCAGATACACCCTGTTCATCTCGTCCGACGGCACCTTCACCCGTCCCGCACCTTCAGGCAGCTCTATACATTTCGCATCCTTAATCCATTTCCTGAACATCCTCTGCAACGCCCTGTTCCTGTTGTACGCATACATCCACGATGGAGTAGTGTGCACCTCCAGCTCAATCCCGTCCGATAGTTTCACGTCAATATGATGATAAGTAAACTCTTCACCCTTCAGCTCCTTATTGCATATAGCCATCAGAGCCTTTCTCTCCCCATCTACCCAAAGATCTATATCCCCCGGATTCCTGTGCAGCGGGTTAGGGTAGAGCGCCGCCAGTCCCTGACCTTTCAGCAGAACCGCCTCCATACCCTTGTTGTTGAAGAACGAAGACATCTCAACCGCCTTAATGTTTATCAAACGGTTGTATCGCTCCATGTTCACAGCTATTTTCACCAGGTTCATAGCGACAGCTTTAGGCGGTCTGGACACACCTTCCGGCAATCTGTCTATGGCATCCATCACCACCCCCAGCATCGTCTGTTTGTGTGCTATATTCAGTATTGCGCTCCATTCTTTGTCCGTTATCTCTTTAAACGGGAAAGACTGGGATATGCCCAGTCCTAGTCTTATTAATGAGAAAAAGATATCAATAGTTTTATTTATCATTTTTCAAAAGGATTCTTATAAATACCAAGTATTTGTTTTCCTAAGTACCAGAAAAACTTTATATCATCTACAAAATAACGTTTAAACATTCTCTTAGGCTCTTTCAGAAATCTGTAGAACCATTCCATAGCTATTTTCTGTACCCACACAGGCGCACGCTTTATATTACCTGCCTCAAAATCAATCGTAGCACCAAGAGCCATCCATATATCAACATTTGGCATTTTATCTTTATGTGCATCTATCCATTTCTCTTGTTTAGGACATCCCACACCTACAAGAACTACATTTGCACCACTATCATTTATCATCCTGTAGATATTCTCGTTCTCATCCTGCTTTTTCTCGAATCCGTACGAAGGAGAGTATGCACCAACCACTATTTCACGGCCAACTTTACTGTTTATGTTTTCCATTGCCTTTATTGCTACTCCATCCATAGCTCCTAACAAAAATATCTTGCAATTCTCATCATCTTTATGGTGCATATAGAAATGAGGGAAAAAACCACTACCGGGAATTGCTTCTTTTATCGGATTGCCTAATAGTTTGGAACAAATGACTAAAATTCTGCTATCGCAAATCACCCATTCAGCTTTATTTACTATATTATAGAAATCTCTATCCTTTTGAAGTTTAACAAGCTGATCAACATTAGGAGTAATAAGCACTCCATTTTTCATCCTTTCAAGCAATTCTTGTTCAGTGATATAATCGATATCTATATTTAATATTTTAATTTTATTCATTAAGTAACTATTCAAAATTAATTTTATACATATGAGTAATTCACAAATAAGTTCGTACCTACAGATGCCAGTGCCCTGTTTGTACAATAGAAAAGCGAGTCCTTAGTATTGTAATCAGCAGTTCTTATCCATTTGCCTTTCAATATGCGCCACAGGATTTCAGCAGGATTAAGTTCTGGAGAGTATGGTGGAAGATAAAAAAGAAATAATCCTCTATCCTCCCATATTTTTCTGAGTTCTTTTATCTTTCTGTTCCTGTGTACAGAAGCATTGTCAAGGACAACCACCGTTTTCTTCTTTACCTCAAAAGAGAAAATGTCAAGAAAATCCACAAGTTTGTCTGCATTGATGGATTCTTGTGTTGTAAAACCTTTATATTGATTTCTTCGGGTAATCATGCCAAAGATATTAAGTCTTGCTGTTTTCTCTGATGGAATATAGACATTCTCATCTTTGAACTGCCATCCGTAAGGTACATAACCATCTGTACATACATGACTTTCATCAGCATAATAAAGTTCTATTTTACCTTTGGAGTCAAGGCTTTCAAGTTCTTGCAACTTCTCTTTCTTGTATGTGTAGAGTTGCGGTGAGGGGATACCCCTTGGGCGTTTTCTTATTCGCTTATATCTTGCACCAATGCTCCTAAAAAACGTTTGAAGGTAATGTCGCTGGCTTTTTTGCCGGAAGCTTTTTCCCAGGCTTCGCGTGCTTTTGATACACTCTGACGGTCCTCCTCTATAGCCTTACGGACTGATTCCTCATCGGAACAATCCATTATAGATTTACGACCTTGACCGGGACGTGTTTCCAAGCCTTTGATTCCATTTTCTTTATAACGTTTTATCCATGCGTATACTGTTGGTATTGTCACATCAAATATTTCAGCTATTTCTGAGGCCGATTTGCCTGATGACTTCAACAATATGGATTTGCATCTGATACGATAGTTATGAGTAGGGCCATTATGATACCCTTTCTCAAGTTTGAGGCGATCAGCCTCACTCAATTCAAGCACTTTTATATGTTTCATGATTCAATTTCTAAAATATCATGAGACAATATTAATAATTTATGCTGAATATAAAAATATTTTAGATCACTTACTTAT
>NZ_JADYTJ010000024.1 GCF_021531075.1 Bacteroides caecigallinarum
GTATTATCCGGTATAAATGGATGTGGTAAAAGCACACTGTCAAGGTGGTTGTATTATTTGGTAAATGGTGTAAAAGGATTTGATTTATTCTTGTTTGAAGAATATAAAAATAAGATAGGCCATATCCTAAGTAGGATGCAATTTGCTTGTGCTGATTTGGAAAGATTTATTCGTAAGGATGATTTATTGGATAAAACATCATTTTACAAACTAATCCAAACAATAAATGAGTTTGGATTTGTAAAAACAGAGACAATAGAGGATTTGTTTTTGCAGGCTTTGCATGCTACAAAAAACTTTCTTACTGAGGCAATGTCAATGGATTTACCAGAGACGCGTAAAGCCAGAATCCTTAATTATCTGAACATAGAAGTTGAAGATAAAGATTTTAATCAAGCGATAGAAAATTTCGTAGAACAGAATATACGTTTGATAAATAAATTGTCAAGTCAATTAAAGAAGGAGATCAAAGAACGGGGGAGAAATAAATTTTTTGATTTGCTTAATGAACGTTTTGAAATACAAAATGATATTCCATCCTTCATTCAGTTGGAAGAGGATGATGTTGATATGATAGAGAAAGATCATATTTCTACTCTTTTCAATCTGCAGCAAGCAGTATATATAGATACTCCTATGGCTGTGGAGATGGGAGATACAGAAAATATATTGTGGAAAGCTCTGCGTGATATTATGATTAGTGAAAGACAAATTGATAATTTTTCATTGCACGAGAAAAAACTCATGTTAAGAGTAAAAGATATTCTGGAAGGAGAAACTGTACTGGAAAAAAGTGATTTATTTAAAATAAAAGGTTTACGTTATATCTCCAAAGATAAAAAAGTAAATATCCTTCTAAAAGATGCTGCTACAGGTTTTAAGACTTTCTCATATCTGCAACGTTTATTGGAAAACGGACTTTTGAACGATGAAACACTCTTGATGATTGACGAACCGGAAGCACATCTTCATCCGCAATGGATTGTTGAATTTGCACGCTTGTTGGTATTATTGAACAAGGAATTAGGATTGAAAATAATGATTGCCAGCCATAATCCTGATATGGTGGCTGCAATACATGATATTGCAAATAAAGAGGGGGTATTGGAAAATACCAACTTCTATGTCGCACAGACGGAGAATCCAGAAAGTCATCAGTATATATTTAAAGATTTGGGACATGAAGTAGGTGAGATTTTTGAATCGTTCAATATTGCTTTAGAAAACATTGGCAGATATGGAAGAGTGGATTTATAATAACAAAATAGTACGGGAACATTCGCTTTTCCGTTTTTGTGGCTCTACTTTGAATGATGTATCAGACAAAGATTATAAGGGCAAATATAAATTCAATCCTGATATAGAATGTCTTGATATTGATGAGTTTGAGAAGAATGTACAAAGAAAACAACAATCCTTTCATACAGGAGATGCGGTAATAGGTATTTCTGCATACGAAAATAATCGTGGTATAAATCCTCGTTTGATGGTTGTAGAGCTTAGAATGGGATATGTAAGTATTTCAAATCTCTCTAAACAAGATATGGAAGCTAAAGTGACCTATACTAAATCTTTGCTTGGAGGGGAAAAGCCTATAAGCAGGGAGAGCATCTTTATTTTCAATAATAGTTTTATAGAGCAGGCCAGGAGTTGGTTTGACAGGAATAGTAGAACAGGAGGAGAATTAAGAAATTGTATTCCTGTTTCTGTTTCTGATTTTTCTGTAAAAGTAAAATCAAAGTCAGACTTTCCTTATGTACCTATCCATAAGGAAGAGGATATAAAGATGAGTATATTACTATATGAGGAAAAGACAGATTGGATAAATGTTTTTAGAGATATAAGATATTGGTGCAATAAAGCTGAAGAGTATAGGTATAAGAATATATCTGAGTTCGGACATATAACTGCTGTCCTTAAAGAATTATGGAAAGATTTTAAAAGCAAATGTTACACTCTTAATGATGAAGAAGAATTGACACTATTGATTATTGAAGAAGATTTTGATTTTCTAATATCTTGAAAACAAGTATTTTATGACTTTTCTCACTGAGCCATAAATAGAATCTTTCCAGGAAAAATACAATGATTTTCCATCTGTTTTTTTACCTTTGTAAAGTCTAATAACACCCAACAACATGGAAAACCAGATAACGAAACAAGACAAAAAGGAAATAGAGATACATAAACCTTATAACTTGGGCCTGGCACTTAGCGGTGGAGGAGCAAAAGGATTTGCGCATCTTGGTGCTTTACAGGCTATGGATGAGAAAGGTATCAAGCCTGATATAATAGCCGGTACGAGTGCAGGGGCTGTGGTAGGGGCTTTGTATGCTGCCGGACTCAAGCCTAAAGAGATTCTGAAATTGTTCTTGGGACATGACTTCAGAGACTTTGTGAGCTTTACATTGCCGAGGGAGGCTCTGCTGAAATATGACGGGTTCATAAAGTTCTTGAAGGAAAATCTGCCGGTGAAACGCTTTGACGAACTGAAGATTCCTTTCTATGCAGTGGCTACCGATTTTGACAAGGGGGAGCCAAAGGTATTTACCGAGGGTGAGCTGGTACCAAGAGTGATGGCTTCGTGCACCATACCTATAGTGTTCAAACCTATGATGATAGATGGGGTGAGATATGTGGATGGAGGACTCTTCAAGAATTTCCCTGTTACACCCATTCGTGACCTCTGCCATAAGGTGATTGGGGTGAATGTTTGTCCGAAGCATCTGGAGGAGTACGAGGATAATATCTTGCGTGTGGCCATAAGGTCTTATCTGTTCCTGTTCAAACAGAATGCAGTGGAGGATTCAGGACTTTGCGATTTGCTGCTTGAGGTGGACTCTATTGACGAATACAATATCTTCAATCTGAAAAATGCCTTGAAAATTTATAATCAGGGATACAGGCAGATGCTGGAACTGCTGGAGAAGGAAGGGAAATTAATAACTAGGTGACAAGTTGACTAGGTTTTTTCTAGTACCTAGTACCTGAAGCCTTGTCAACTAAAAACTAACAACTAACAACTCATAAACTATCATACATGGAAAGATTATCAAACAATGTATTAAGTATTCAGGTATCGGCTGCAGGAGCTGAGCTGTGCAGCATACAGTGTAACGGAAAGGAATATTTGTGGCAGGCTGATCCGGCTTTCTGGAACAGACACTCGCCGGTGCTTTTCCCTATAGTGGGAAGGGTGTGGGACAATACATACAGATGCGGTGGCGAAACTTTCAGTATCGGACAGCATGGATTTGCACGCGATATGGAGTTTCAGCTGGTGAGCATTACGGATAATGAAGTGTGGTACAGACTGACGGATAATGAGGAAACCCATAAGAAATATCCTTACAGTTTCTGCCTTGAGATAGGCTACAGAATAGAAGGGAAAAAGATTCATGTGATGTGGAAGGTGAAAAACACCGGAACTGGGGATATGTATTTCCAGATTGGTGCACATCCTGCATTTTATTTTCCGGGATTCGATGCCGCTACCACTGAACGTGGCTTCTTCGGGTTCGACAAAAAGGAGGGACTGGAATATATCCTGATTGGCGAAAAGGGGTGTGCGAATACTGATGTGCATTATCCGCTTGAGCTGAAGGACGGACTGCTGCCTATGAACACTTCTACTTTCGACGGTGATGCTCTGATTCTGGAGGACGGTCAGGTGGGTGAGGTTGCTCTGTATGACAATTCCCGCAAGGCTGTGCTGCGTCTGCTGTTCGATGCTCCTGTAGTGGGACTGTGGTCGCCTCCTGGAAAGAATGCTCCGTTTGTATGCATAGAGCCGTGGTACGGACGTTGCGACAGAATGAATTTCGACGGAGAATATATGGAAAAGGACTGGATTCAGCATTTACCGGAGAATGGAATCTTCGATGGCGGATATGTGATTGAAATAATGGAATAAGATTTTATGAAGATTATACACACCAGCGACTGGCATTTGGGACATACCCTGTATGAGCATGACAGGACGGCAGAACATACTGCTTTCCTGATACAGCTGAGGGATATTGTGGAGGATGAAAAGCCGGACGCTCTTCTCGTGAGCGGTGATATTTACGACCGTACCAATCCTTCTACTTCGGTGCAGAAAATGTATTATAAGGCTCTGCTGGATATGCATGCGGCATGTCCGGAGATGACTATTGTGGTGACTGCCGGAAACCATGACAGCAAGGCGATGCTGGAACTGGGGCGCGAACTGTGGCTTATGGCCGGAGTGAGAGTTGTAGGACAGGTGGAGAGAAAGGACGGGATGGTGGGCCTGGACAGGCATATCATCGGTATAGAAGGTGCCGATGGGATGATGAAAGGGTATGTGGTGGCCGTGCCGCATATATTCGACCAGAATTATCCGCTGATGGATGAGGAGACTCAGAAAGAGGAACGAAGGTGTGTATTTTTTCATGCGTTGCAGGACAGGGTGAAGGCTGTTAACACTGGCGGTCTGCCTGTAGTGATGATGGCGCATATGACGGTGGCTGACTGTAACTGCGAGGGGCATGATGCTGACGTGATAGGCGGGATAAACGAGGTACCTCACAGCGAACTGGGAAGCGGGTATGACTATATAGCACTGGGACATATACATTATCCGCAGACTCTGAAGGGGGATGCCGGAGTGGCAAGGTATTCGGGATCGCCTGTTCCGGTGAACTTTGATGAGACTTATCCGCATTCGGTGTCTGTAGTGACGCTGGAGAAGGGGCGGGAGCCTGAGATAAGGGAGATAAGGATAAGGAATGTGCGTCCTATGCTGACTGTTCCTGCTGTGCCGTCGGGATTTGAAGATGCCATTGAGGGGCTTTCGGCCATAGGTGATGATGAGGAATGTTATGTAAGACTGAATATTCTTCTGGATGAGCCTATGCCTGCCGACTATATGGAACGTATAGCAAAGGCTCTGGAGGGAAAGCGGGCGGCGTATTGTTACTGCAAAATTACAAGACCGGAAACGGAGGTTGTGGCGGACGGTACGGCGGTGACTTACGACGAGTTCAGGGAACTATCGCCCATAGATGTGGCTCAGAGATTCTATAAGGCAAGGTTCGGAGCGGATATGCCGCAGAGAATGTCGGATATGATTGGAGAGGCGGTGAAAAGATATGACAGTGAATGTAAATAGTGGTTCGTGCAGGGTATGAAACTTATAAAACTTATAATAGAAAATATAGCGTCTATAGAGACGGCTGAGATTGATTTTGACAGGGGGCCTCTGAGTGAGGCTTCTGTCTTTCTTATTACCGGGGATACGGGGGCCGGTAAGTCTACTGTTCTGGATTCCATATGTCTGGCATTGTATAACACTACGCCGAGACTGAATATGGCTTCGGGTACGAAATCGAACTTCGGAACGGATAATATCACTGCCAGGAATACTTCGAATCTGCTCAGACATGGGGCAAGGCAGGCATCGGCTGTGCTTCGTTTTACGGGTACGGATGGTGTGGAGTATGAGGCTGCATGGCAGGTGAGACGAAACAGAAACGGCAAGCTTACTTCGCCGGAACAGACTCTGACGTGGGGAAATGTGACGGTGAAGAATGCAGATGCAGTGAAGAAGATTACTGAAGAGGCTGTGGGGCTGGATTTTGAACAGTTCTGCCGTACTACGATGCTTGCACAGGGACAGTTCACTCAGTTCCTTAAGAGTAAGGATGATGAGAAATCGGAAATTCTGGAGAAACTGACGGGTACGCGTATATATTCGGAAATAGGAAAGAAGATAGAGGAGATAAAGAAGGAAAAGGAGGCGGAATATACGGCACAGAAGAATCTTACAGCCGGAATTGTACTTCTGAAACAGGAGGAAACGGATTTGCTGAAAGAGAAGCTTCTGGCTGCCGTAGAGAGGAAAAAGGCTCTTGATACAGAGACTGTACGTCTGGAAAAGTGTGTCAGATGGTTGGAAACAAAGGCTAAGATAGACGGTGAACTTGTGGCTGCGGAACGGACTGTAAAGGCCTGCGAAGAGGTAATAAATTCTGACAGTTTTAAGGAAAAGTCCAGGCTAATCCGCGATATGGACAGAACGGAGCAAGCAAGAAACAATGTCCGTATGCTTAAGGACGCGGAGAAGAGAACAGGTGAACTGAACAGGGATGCGGAGAGTCTTAAAGCTCTGTATGTGGATTTGTGTAGGGGAAGGAACGGACTTAGGGACTGGATTCGAAGGAAGCAGGAGTATATGGTTTCGCTTGCCGGGAACATGGAATCGGCTTCGGAATATTCGGCTATGTATGCCAATGCGCAGAAGATAGAGGCATTGCTTAATTCGGCTGTCGAAGCTCAGGACCGGATAATGGTTAACGGTGAGGCTGTGAAGGGTATCACCGGGAATATGCCTGTGCTGCAGAAGAACTGTAAGGAGGCTGAAGAGGCTTTGGAACTGGCATCGAAGGCTGTAATACTGAAGGAGAAGGAATACGAAAAGGCTGATGCGGAACTGAAGTTGCTGAAACCTGATGAGGTGAACGGGGAGCTGAACAGAATCAATCAGGAGAAGGATGGACTGAATGCACTGACGGGATATGTGGCGGAACTGAGGAATGTAAACGCTTCGGTGGAGAGGATTGACAGGGAACTTTCGGCACTGGAGGAAGAACTGAAGAAACGGCAGGAGGAATTTCAGACATTCAGTGGTAAACTGGAGGACGTGACACGAAGATTCGGTGAGGCTAAAAAGGCTTATGATGGTGTGGAACTGTCGCTGAAGGAATGGACCGTGAACCTGAGGGCAGGACTGAAAGTGGGTGATACGTGTCCGGTGTGCGGACAGAGGATTGAGAACCTTGTATCTGACGAGGAATGCAGCAGAAGACTGAGACCGCTGGAGGAGATGGTCGTTGCTCTGGAAAAGGAGATGCGTGATACGGTTTCGCTCTGTAACGGTACGGGGATGATAGTTGAGAAACTGAAGAAGGATAAGTCGGCCAGGGAACAGGAAAGGACAACTGCAATGGATGGTGTGAACAGGCTGGCTGAAAAGGTTGTACAGGAGTGCGGGCGTATAGGATTGGCTTGTGTTGAAGGCAATGGAGTGGATGCTGCTGCAGTGGACAATGGTGTGCGTGTGAGGACGGAGCAACTGTCGGCCCGTATAAGTGAACTTATGGAGATGCAGAAGAGGATTTCTGCAGGCAACAGATTGTTGTCTGAGTTGGGACGGGAGCTTTCTGCGCTACGAAAGGATGTTGACAGGGTAAGGAAAGAGAGTGAAAAGGACAAGGAGAAACTTTTGTCTGCCACCAAGGATATGGAACGGATAAATTCTCTGATGGAAGCTGATGGACGCAACGTGGAAAAGGCTCTTCAGGAAGCGGACGGTATGATAAACATAGAAGGATGGAAGAACCGGTGGAAGGCTGATGCAAAGGGACTTGTTTCTTTCATTAATGATTCTGCAGCACAGTATTTCGGTTGGGAAAAGGAACTGAACCTTACGGAGAAACACTTGTCGAAGGCTCTGCCGGCATTGGAGAATGTGGAAAAAATCCTTACATCGGTGGCTGTTCAGTGGCCGGAATGGGCTGCACAGGAAGTGACGGAGTCTGTTCCTAAGGAGGGCCTGAAGGATATGTGCGACGCTTTTGGCGAAAGGGTTAGTGCATTGGTGGCATCGCTGTCTGCCGAACGTGAAAACGTAAGAAAAGCTAAAGATGGGCTGGATGTGTTTTTTACGGATGAAAAGGATATAGATATGGGACGTCTGGAGTTTCTGGCTACGGTTACCGGACTGAAGGAGATTAGGGAGGTTCATGACAGGAAAATTTCGGATGCGAAAAGTGCTACGGGTGTGTTCGAATCGAAAAAGAGGGAACTGGAGGCTCATATGGCTGTTCGTCCGGAATCTCTGACTGACGATGACGGACAGGAGAGACTTAACGATTCGCTTAAGGAGGTACGAGGTATGATGGAGGTGTTGATGGCTGAGACGGGACGTATAGAACAGCAACTGAAAACCGATGAAGAGAATGCCGCACGATTCAGAGCTGAAAAGGAGAGGGAAGAGGAGATGATGAAGGTGTATACTGAGTGGGAGACTCTGAACAAGCTTTTCGGTGGCGGTGACGGTAAGATATTCAGAAGGATAGCCCAGAGTTTTATACTGAGTGATCTGCTGCAGAGGGCAAACGGCTATCTGGGCCGATTGAACAAGAGGTACAGGCTGGACTGTGAGCCGGGTACTCTGACCATACGCATGATGGATATGTATCAGAATGATGCCCAGGGACCGGTGGACATCCTTTCGGGTGGTGAAGGTTTTCTGGTATCTTTGTCGCTGGCTCTGGCGCTGTCGTCGCTGAACAGAAGAAATCTGTCTGTAGATACTTTGTTCATCGACGAGGGTTTTGGTACGCTGAGCAGTGAGGTGCTGAACACGGTGATGGATATGCTGGAGAAACTGCAGAGCATGAACGGAAAACGTGTGGGAATAATCAGTCATGTGGAGGGACTGAAGGAGAGGATTGCCGTGCAGGTGAAGGTGAAAAGAATAGACCAGACACGCAGCGCGGTGGAGATAACGGATAATAGATTATAGGAGATATTGATATGAGAAATATTATATGGATTTTGTTTCTTCTGGTTATGTATGGGTGCTCGGAGGAACGCGTGAATGACAACTCGGATGAAAATACGGGAGGCAATAAGAATAATTCCGGCAAGGAAGTGAGTAGTATTGAACTTAAAGAGCTGATTCCTAGCGACTCGTATGACGTTACTTCGACCAGGACTTTTAAGTTTGGAGATGACGGGATATCTTATTTTGTAGCAGCACAGGAGATTGCAGGCGGGAAACTGTTCAGCAGTTCGGACACTACATTCGTTTCGTATACGGACGGTGGAATGGTGGTGAGCGACCGTAACGGTAATGTAAGGACTTATATGATGAATGACTTCGGATGTGCTGTTTCATGTTGTCTGCAGGAAGGGGGCGGTACAGAAAGGAACTATTATTTCTCTTATATCACGGGTGAAGACGGATTTCAGTATCTGTCGGGGATTACGGAAATGCTTGATGACGGGGAGGTATATTCGCTGTTGACGTTCGACTATTCGGAGGATGGAAAGATTAAGGTAGGACAGACTGTGGACGGAATGTCCGAAACATATATCGTGGAATTTGATAAATCTGTTGCGGTGGAGAATGTGTGCGGATTGCCGGATATCTTCCTCTCGGAACTGTATCCTATGTCGATGCATCTGGTGGCACTTTATGGCGGTGTATTGGGTAATGCCTTTGAGTATCTGTGTACGGATATGTATCCTGAAAACAGTCCGGAACTGAATGAACATACCACGTACGAGTATTCTGTAGATGAGGAAGGGATACCGGATTATTGCGAAATTGTTACTGTGAGCGGTGGAGAAGAATATAAAAGAAATATTAGTGTAAAGATTACGATATAAGGGTATTTTTACATATATTTGTCCGTGAAAAACATACTTCCATAAGTCCTTTAGCCTTAAGGATTTATGAAAAAATATTAAGCTAATATGAAAACGGACAATAAGACTATAAAGCCTGTGACTGCTGGAAATGCGGCTGAGGGTGGTATAAAAAGGGTGATATTGCTGAATGCAATAAGGAAATGTTGACATTAACTTATGTCGGAAAAGGACAATTTGCCCTGATTAGAAAACCGGTTCCGCATATTATCAATCCCAAGGATGCAATAGTGCGTGTCACGCTGGGTAGTATCTGTACGAGCGATCTTCATATCAAGCATGGCAGTGTGCCGCGTGCAGTTCCCGGAATTAAATGTATCGTTTCCTTTAACCTAAATAAAAATATCATATGAGAAAGAATTTTGGAAGTAAAACATGGTTATATCCTATGCCGGTGTTTATAGTGGCGGCATATGATGCCAACGGAGCACCTAATGCAATGAATGCGGCATGGGGTGGTATTTATACAGACAATATGGTTTGTCTGTGTCTGTCGGAAGGTCATAAAACGACAAAAAACATTTTGGAGTCGAAGGCTTTTACTGTAAGTATGGCTACTGAGGATTATGTTGTGGCGTGTGATTACCTGGGCATTGTGTCTGGAAATAATGAAAACAAGAAACTGGAGAAGGCTGGTCTGCATACTGTAAAGGCGGAATCGGTGAATGCACCGCTGATAGAGGAACTTCCTATGGCTTTGGAGTGTGAACTGGTTTCGTATGATCCTGAAACATGCCATATGGTGGGACGAATAGTAAATATATCTGCAGACGAATCTGTATTGGGAGATGATGGAAAAATAGATGCGGAAAAATTACGTCCTATCACCTACGATCCGATAAAGCATGTTTACAATGTTTTAGGGAAAAAGGTTGGAAATGCATTTTCTGACGGCAAGAAATTGAAATAACTTTACACTTAAGGTACGGATGAAAAACAACTTATAATTTTATTATGAGAAAGACATTTAAATCGATGCTCCTCTGTGTAGGCATGGTATTGTGTGGCCTGACGGCTTATGCGCAAGATTCTAATTTTTATATTTATTTGTGTCTGGGACAGTCTAATATGGAAGGTAATGCCAGATATGAGGCTCAGGACACTACTGTTAATCCCCGTTTTCAGGTGCTCTCGGCGGTTGATAATGATGAGGTGGGACGTAAAATGGGTAAGTGGTATCCGGCACGTGCCCCGTTGTGCCGTAAAGGTACAGGACTGACTCCTGCCGATTATTTCGGTCGTACTATGGTGGAGTATCTTCCTGAGAATGTAAGGGTCGGTGTGGTGCATGTGGCAATAGGCGGTTGCCGCATTGAACTCTATCAGAAGGATACACGCGAGGAATACATTAAGACAGCTCCGGACTGGATGAAGAATATGCTGAAGGAGTACGACAACAATCCTTATGCACGCCTGGTGGAGATGGCAAAACTGGCTCAGAAGGATGGCGTGATTAAAGGTGTTCTGTTGCATCAGGGTGAATCGAATACAGGTGATAAGGAATGGCCTATGAAGGTAAAGAATGTTTACGAGAGTTTGCTTTCTGACTTGAACCTTAAGGCGGAGGATGTTCCTTTGATAGCCGGTGAAGTGGTGAATGCCGATCACGGAGGTACTTGTGCTAGCATGAATGAGATTATAGCTACTTTGCCTCAGGTTATAAAGAACTCTACTGTCGTTTCGTCTGCCGGACTGAGTTGTGCAAGCGATCATCTGCATTTCGATGCTGCCGGTTATCGCGTGTTGGGACGCCGTTATGCCGAAAAGGTGCTTGGCATGATGGGTATCAAACTGCCTACTACTGAGGATGTGATAGCAAACACAGTTCCTGCATCATCGAATATGCATGGATGTGACTTTCCGCGTCTGGATAAGGAAAACCGTGCTTATTTCCGCATTTATGCCCCGGACGTAAAGAGACTTCAGGCGGATGTGTGCGGTGTGAAATATGACCTGGCAAAAGATGAAAACGGATGGTGGACAGGACGCACAAATCCACTTGTGGTGGGTTTCCATTATTACTTCCTGCTGGTTGACGGATTTTCAGTAATCGACCCTATGAGCTGTACTTACTTCGGATGCAGCCGTATGGCCAGTGGTATAGAAGTTCCTGAAGGCAGTGAGGGCGATTATTATCGTACTAAGGATGTTCCTCACGGACAGGTAAGGATATGTACATATTATTCAGAGTCGCAGAAACGTTTCCGCCGTTGTGTGGTTTATACTCCTGCCGAGTATGAAACTAACAGGAAAAAACGTTTCCCAGTTCTGTATCTGCAGCATGGTATGGGAGAGGACGAAACAGGATGGAGCACTCAGGGATATATGTACAACATTCTTGACAATCAGATAGCAGAAGGTAAGTGCGAGCCTATGATTGTGGTAATGGAAAGCGGAGATATTGAGATTGGCTTCCGTCCGCGTCCTGGAAAGAACGTAAATGAGGAAAGAAATCTTTATGGGGCTTCGTTTGCTACTCTTATGACAGAGGATCTTATTCCATACATTGACAAGACTTTCCGTACATATACCGATCGCGACCATCGTGCAATGGCAGGATTGTCATGGGGTGGAAAGCAGACGTTTGATATTACTCTGAACAATCTTGACAAATTCTCGTATATAGGCGGTTTCAGCGGTGCTATATTCGGTGTTGATGTGAAGACTGCATTCAATGGTATATTTACGGATGCAAAGGCATTCAACAAGAAGGTACATTACCTCTTCCTGGGATGCGGCACAGACGAGAATATGGGTACTGAGGCCCTAGTGAAGTCATTGCGTGATTTGGGAATAAATGTTGATTATTATGTGTCGCAAGGCACCGGACACGAATGGCTGACATGGCGCAGATGTCTGAATGAGTTTATTCCGCATTTGTTTAAATAAGAAATTTAATATAATGACATGAAGAAGAATCTTTTATTTGTGATGGCAGCATTATTGATGCCATATTCGGCTTTTTCGGATAATTCGGACAAAGCTACCAATCCACTCATTTATGCAGACGTCCCGGATATGTCGATGATTAGAGTGGGAGATACATATTATATGAGTAGTACCACCATGCACATGTCTCCTGGTGTGCCTATCATGAAATCTAAGGATTTGTCGAACTGGGAACTGGTAAGTTATGCCTATGATACACTTACTGACAGTTTGGAGACTATGAACCTTGAAAATGGAAAGAATACATATGGCCGTGGCTCATGGGCAAGCTGTATCCGATATCATAAGGGATATTATTATGTGTCAACTTTTGCCCAGACTACCAACAAGACATATTTCTTTATAACAAAGGACATAGAGAAGGGATTATGGAAACGTATAGAGTTTTCGCCTTCATACCATGATATGACATTCTTTCTGGATGAGGATGGAAAGAACTATATGATTTACGGTAATGGAAAACTTTTTATGGCCGAACTTAAGAGTGATCTGACTGGAATTGTTCCAGGCTCGGAGAGGGTACTGATAGAAAATGCCAGTGCTCCAGCAGGAGACAAGATAATGCTTGGTGCTGAAGGATCACAGTTGTTTAAGGTGAATGGCAAATTCTATCTGTTCAATATCACATGGCCGATAAACGGAATGCGTACAGTAGTTGTACACCGTGCCGACAAGATTACAGGTCCTTATGAAGGCAGGGTAGTGTTCCAGGACAAGGGTATTGCCCAGGGTGGTATGATAGATACACCGGACGGAAGATGGTTTGCATACCTTTTCCAGGATTGCGGAGCTGTAGGACGTATTCCATATCTTGTTCCTATGGAGTGGAAAGACGGATGGCCAGTTCTAGGGGTAGATGGTAAGGCTCCGGATTATCTGGACTTGCCTGCTTCTAAAGGGCTGGAACCTGGTATCGTATGTTCGGACGATTTCTCACGAAAAGACGGCGACAGGGCATTGCCTCTTACATGGCAGTGGAATCATAATCCGGACAATTCACTATGGTCTGTTTCGGAACGTAAAGGTTATTTGCGTCTTACTACAGGTAATATAACCAATACAATATTCCAGGCCAAGAATACATTGTCGCAACGCACTTTCGGGCCTGTGTCATCGGCTTCTACATGTGTAGATGTATCAGGTATGAAGGATGGTGATTATGCTGGTCTCACACTGTTCCAGGAGAAGTATGGATTTGTTGCCGTAAAGAAAGTAGGCAATAAGAAATACATCGTAATGGCCGATGGATCTTGTGAAAAGCCAGGTGAAGTGGTAAGCATACCTTGCAAGGCAAATAAGGTGTATTTCAAGGCTGAATGCGATTTCAGAAACCGTACTGACAAGGGATATTTCTATTACAGCCTCGACGGAAAGAAATGGACGGAAATAGGCAGTGTCATTAAAATGCAATACACTCTGTCACACTTCATGGGTTATCGCTTCGGACTATTCAATTATGCTACAAAAGAAATAGGTGGTCATGTGGACTTTGACTATTTCGACATTGATGACAGTATTTCGAAATAATAAGCTTTTCCCATTATATAAAAAGCTCCCGGTTGGTTATTGCTCGGGAGCTTTTTCGTTTTTATTGTAAAAAGCTATTTCCGGTTCTTGAAGAACTTCTTGTTATAGTATGAATTTGCTGTGTATAGTGCGGCTGCCGGATTGTTGCCTGTTACACGGTCTTTTGTGACGAGTGTTGTGACGTATGCATCGGAATATTTGTAGAACAGACTGTCGTGTCCCACACATAAACCAATAACTACGTTCAGGTCGGTTTTTGCTTTATTGAGAAGTCTGGCCTGCATTATAGGATTACACATTGCCGGACCGATGTTTTCGCACTCTGCGGGTATTCCCATTGACGATTTGGCCTGTCCTGCCACTTTGCATATCACCGAATATGCCTCGAAACCGTTGGCACGAAGTATCTTTGCGAAAATGCGCGCTTCGTTTATCAGACCGATACAGTTGGCTATTCCGATTCGTTTTGCGTTTATCTTCCGTGCAAATTCCATTATTTCCTGTACTCTTGTCCACTGGCAGTAACCTTCGTATTCCACTTCGGCACTGGCTATCATTATCTGTCTGTTGTTTCCTTCATCGTATCTTTCCAAAGCCCATTGTTTGTCTTCTTCGGTCAAAGCTGTGGTGAGGCAAAAATCAGGGTATGTACGGTCCTTGAATTTGCAGTTCTGTGTTCCGCAGTCCACGCAGGTGTGTATTGTTTCTTTTTCCATATTATAATGCTATTGTTTAAACGGGTGACAAATATACGATTTTTATGTAAAAGCAGTGGAACCAGAATTATTAGTATATATAAATCACGGTTTTCGGTGAATACTTTTTATGGCTTAGTTTGTATTTTTGTAAAAATTAAATCTTATCAATATGAAATCTTTTTATTATTTGTTATTAAGTGCGGCACTGGTGTTTAGTGCTTGTAGCGAAGGAGAGGATAATCCTGCTCAATTAAAGTTGGCTGCAACTTTATAGAATAACAGGTTCTTCAAAAGAAAAATTGTATGATTTTGAATACAACGGAGAAGGACGTCTTGTTAAAATGGAAATGTACAAGGGAAATGGTTATAAATGTACTGAAACTATTTCTTATAATGGAAGCTTGTTCGAAACATATGAATATGAGGATTATAATAATGAAGGTAATTCTGATGCATGTACTTATGAAGTTGATTTGGAGACAGGATATGCACACAAATATCCGAATAATGGAAATATTGATATAATGACTTATATCTTCCCTTTTCTGGATAATAATTCAATGTTATTTCATATAGGAGTAATGGGAAAGACAGGTGATTATATGCCAGAGGCTGTAACATTAAACTTTAAATATAGTGATACTATCAAGAAACCAGATATATTCAGTTATGAATTTGACGATAAGGATAGAATGACTAAACTTACAATTAAAGAATCATATGATGGATATGAGAATTATAGAATATATGAGTTCTCCTACTAATAGAAACAATATTATATAAAAATAAAATCCATGAAGATTAAATGTTAATTATCTTCATGGATTTTATTTTTATGTATGTTTATTTTATCCCTTTCATAGTAAGCTGTACACGTTTTCTTTCGTGGTCAATTCCAAGAACTCTGACACGTACGTGTTGGTGTATGCTGACTACTGTAGTCGGGTCGCTCACGAACTTGTCGGCAAGCTGGGAGATGTGTACAAGACCATTTTCCTTTATACCTATATCGACGAAACAGCCGAAGTTGGTGATGTT
The DNA here is from genome assembly GCF_021531075.1 of Bacteroides caecigallinarum. Classification (GTDB taxonomy): domain Bacteria; phylum Bacteroidota; class Bacteroidia; order Bacteroidales; family Bacteroidaceae; genus Phocaeicola; species Phocaeicola caecigallinarum_B. The sequence continues at coordinate 15,672 of NZ_JADYTJ010000024.1, forward strand.
TGTCACTATACCAGGCAGTTCCATTCCTTCACGTAGGTCATCCAGTGTCTTAACGTCCTTGTCAAACTCAAACACTTGAATCTGCTGGCGAGGGTCTCTTCCTGGTTTATCAAGCTCCTTCATGATGTCGTTCAGGGTAGGGAGGCCTACGGTGTCGATGACATATTTCTCTATATTGATTTTATTTCTCAGTTCCTTGTCCTTGATAAGGTCTGCAACAGTACATTTCATATCTTTTGCCATCTTTTCTACTATGGCATAGCTTTCAGGATGTACGGCAGAATTGTCAAGCGGATTGTTGGCTCCCGGTATTCTGAGGAATCCTGCACACTGTTCGAAAGCCTTGGCTCCCATACGTGGAACTTTCAGGAGCTCTTTTCGTGATGCGAAAGGTCCGTTCTCTGTTCTGTAGTCCACGATGTTCTGAGCCAGTGAAGGACCAAGCCCTGACACGTAAGTCAGCAAATGCTTGCTGGCAGTATTCAGGTTCACTCCAACAAGGTTTACGCAACTTTCCACTGTACGGTCCAGCGACTCCTTAAGTTTGGCCTGGTCTACGTCATGCTGATACTGTCCCACACCAATGGACTTTGCATCAATCTTTACAAGTTCGGCAAGAGGGTCCATCAGACGGCGGCCTATAGATACAGCTCCACGTACGGTTACATCGTAATCAGGGAATTCCTCGCGGGCAGTTTTCGAAGCCGAATATATTGAAGCGCCGTCCTCGCTCACTACGAATACCTGCACCTCACGGTCGTATCTTTGAGACGTTACGAAACGTTCGGTTTCGCGGCTTGCAGTTCCGTTTCCTATAGCGATAGCCTCTATCTTGTATTGTTCAACTAGTTTTACAATCTTTCTTGCTGCCAGCGCTTCTTCCGATTTAGGCGGATGAGGATATATGGCTTCGTTGTGAAGCAATGTTCCCTGGGCATCCAGACATACCACCTTACAGCCTGTTCTGAAACCAGGGTCGATGCCCATTACACGTTTCTGTCCCAATGGTGGAGCCAGAAGTAACTGTCTCAGGTTTTCGGCAAATACGCGTATAGCCTCTTCGTCGGCCTTTTCTTTGCTGAGAGCTGAAAACTCGGTCTCGATAGCAGGTTTGAGCAGACGTTTGTAAGCATCCTTTACCGCTTCTGCCACTTGCGAAGAGCATTCTCCGTTACCTCTTACGAACTGGCGTTCGAGTCTGTCTGTACATTCTTCGTCTTCTTCAGGTGAGATTGTTACCTTAAGAATTCCTTCCGCCTCACCACGACGGATAGCCAGCAGACGGTGTGACGTGCAGCGTTTCAGCGGTTCGCTGAAATCGAAATAGTCGCGATACTTAGCAGCATCCTCTTCCTTCTCTTTGCCTTTTACCACTTTGGCTGTGATTACGGCCTGACGTGTAAATATATTTCTTATCTGATTCCTTGCTCTTTCATCTTCGTTCACCTGTTCGGCAATGATGTCGCGTGCACCTTTCAATGCGTCTTCCTCGTCTTTTACTTCACCCCTTACGAACTGTGCCGCCTTTGCCATAAGGTTGTTTTCGCGCTGCATCATCAGGATTATTGCCAGTGGCTCAAGACCTTTCTGGCGTGCAGCTTCTGCCCTTGTTTTTCTTTTTGGCTTGAATGGAAGATAGATGTCCTCCAGTTCGGTAGAGTCCCAGCAATTGCCGATTCTGTCCTTCAGTTCGGCAGTCATCTTGCCCTGTTCCTCTATCGTGGAAATAATTGTTTCCTTTCGCTTTGCAAGTTCGCACAGCTTTTCGTATCTGTCGTTTATTTCGCTTATCTGCACCTCGTCCATACCACCGGTAGCCTCTTTTCTATATCGGCTTATGAACGGTATGGTTGCCCCGCCCTGAAGAAGTTTAAGAGTGTTTTCCACTCTGTGCTCCTGGAGCTTCATGGCAGCGGCTATCATCTTACTGAATTGTTCCATTGTATTATCTTCTCTAACTTCTTTAACTTCTCTACCTTCTCTAACTTTCCAGGCATGAGTCAAGCTCCTTTATGAGCTGTTCCTTGTCCATATCTTTTCCTATGAATACTATCTTCTGCATTCTGTCGCCATATTTCTCGTCCCAGTCTCTCATCAGTCCCGGTTCCTGTTCCATCAGTCTTCTGATGTCAGCTTCCGGCAATGTGGCATACCATAGTCCTGCTTCGGAAATCTGTTTCTGTTTGCCTGCCTGTTCGAACAGATACGACATTTCCGGCTGGTCGCTGAAGTAGCATACACCTTTGGCTCGTATAACGTTCTTAGGCCATCTTGACGAAATGAAGTAGTCGAAACGGTTCATGTCGAATGCAGCACGTCTGAAGTAAAGTAATGTGCTTATGCCATATTCCTCGGTTTCGCCTCCTTCATGGTGATGGTGATGTCCGCAAGTACATTCTCCGTCGTGATGATGATGGTGTCCGCATGAACATTCCTCTTCGTGATGGTGATGATGGCAATGACTGTCGGTATCTTCTTCAGTAACATGTTTTCCCAATTCCTGAACCCATCCGGCAGAGGCTGCAACCTGTTCGTATCTGAACATCGAAGTTGATATAATCCTGTCAAGGTCAATATCTGCATAATCGCATTCTATAACCTCGGCATAAGGCTGGAGAGTCTTGACAATACGGTGTATTGTTTCCAGTTCTTCAGGACTTACTTCGGATGCCTTATTCAGTAAAACTATATTACAGAATTCTATCTGATGTATAAGAAGATTCTCGATGTCATCTTCAGAAAGATTCTTGTTTGTGAGACTTTCGGCACAGCAGAATTCGTCTTTCATGCGGAGTGCGTCGACCACAGTCACCACCGAATCAAGGCGTGTGATGCCATACTTGGTATAGGCGCCTCCCAGTTGTGGTATGGAGCAGATAGTGTTTGCAATGGATTCCGGTTCGCAGATACCGCTGGCCTCAATCACTATGTAGTCGAATTTTTCTGTCTTCAGAATTCCCAGAATCTGTTCTATCAGGTCAGTTCTAAGGGTACAACAGATGCATCCGTTCTGTAGTGCTACAAGGCTGTCGTCATTCATGTCCACCACGCCCTGACGCTGTATCAGTTCGGCGTCTATATTTACTTCACCTATATCGTTTACGATGACTGCAAATCTGATGCCCTTCTTGTTCGAAAGAATTCTGTTGACCAGAGTGGTTTTCCCACTTCCCAGGTATCCTGTCAGGAGCAGTACCGGTATGTCTTTTGTCTTATTCATCTATGTTCTGATATAAAAATCTCTTTATACTCTTTTTGGCTGTTTTCTCGAATTCCTCAGGATAAAGTTTTGCCTTGGTTATTTGTGAGAAAGCAGGAAGAGTTTTGTTGAGTTCAATTCTGTTTTGATCTATTGCCTCTTCAAGCTGTTTCATTGACATACCGTTGGCAAAAGCTTCGTCTCTGTCCGGATATACCAGAGCAACCAGCTTTTCACCATGCAGAATAATCAATGATTCGTTTACGAAAGGCATATTGTTCAGCTTGGCTTCAATTTCCTCAGGATAAATGTTTTGCCCTGTAGAAGTAAGTAGCATATTTTTGCATCTGCCTTTTATGTAGATGTTGCCCCTTGCATCCTTTATAGCCATATCTCCTGTGTGCAACCAGCCGTCGTGATCTATAGTCTGTGAAGTGGCTTCTTCATTCTTGTAATAACCAAGCATCACGTTTTTACCTCGGCATACCAGTTCGCCTGGAATTGTCTCCGGATTTTCGGACAAGACTTTGGTCTCCATATTGGCTACCGTTTTTCCGCACGACTGATATTCAATCTCGTCCCACCGGCTGTGGCAGATAAGCGGAGCGCACTCTGTCATACCGTATGCTATAGTATATGGGAAGTTTATTTTTCTTAGGAATGCTTCTACTTCTGCATTGAATGGTGCCCCGCCGATAACTATTTCGATGAAGTTGCCGCCGAACACTTCCATAGCCTGATGTCGTATCTGTTCCTTAATCTTGTCGCTTATGATAGGAAGGTCCAGAAGAATCTTGCCTAGTGTATTGTCTACTTTAGGCAATATATTTTTCTTGATAATTTTTTCTACTATCAGAGGTACGCACGCTATCACCCTCGGACGGATTTCTGCAAACGATTCTGCAATGATTTTCGGGCTCGGCATACGGGTGAGGAACCATATGTGTGCTCCTACGGTTATTCCATAAAGGAAATCGAATACCAGGCCGAAAATATGTCCCAATGGAAGCATTGAAACAATTCTGTCGCCAGGTTTCAGCCCGACCTTGTCATGTATGTGGATTATGTTCGATGTTATTGCCCTATATGGCAGCATGACACCTTTGGAATATCCTGTTGTACCTGAAGTGTAATTGATGATAGCCAGTTCTTCAGGATTTTCTCTTCTGTATGACACCTGTTCAGCTCTGAAACGGCATGGATATTTCTTCCCGAATTCTTCATTCAGATGTTCTCTGGCATATGTTAGTTTTTCAGAACGTGATACTACAAGGTCGAAGTTTTTCAGTTCGATAATGCCTTCCAGATTAGGCATAGAAGCTTCGTTCAGGTTTTCCCAAATCTGGTCGCCGGCAAAAAGCATCCTTGCTTCAGAATGGTTTACTATATGATGAATGTTGTCCGGCTTAAATTCGTGGAGGATAGGTACAGCCACTCCGCCATATGCTATTATTGCTAGAAATACTGCGGTCCAGTTGGCACTGTTGCGTCCACAAATAGCTATCTTGTCTCCTGGTTTGATTCCTGCATGCTGGAGCAGAATGTGCATTTTCTCTATTTTTCTTGCTACGTCCTTGTATTGGAGTGTCACTCCCTTATAGTCGGTAAGTGCATTACCGTCCCAATTTTGTTTTATGCTTTTCTCAATTAATTCTATGAAGCTGTCGTTTAATTCCATATCAAATATGTACACATTTCGAGATAATGTGTGCAAAAATAGTAAAAGTTGCTTTAACGTCAGCACTGTAAGTTTATTTATTTTTAATTATTCCTACTATTTGGGTATAAATACTTACATTTAGTAAAATAGGCTGCACCTCGGGATTAAAAGTCGAAAACTATGTTTTCACTTTGTACTTCTCTCGGTTTGCACTATCTTTAGATAAGATAGGCTGCACCTCGGAATTAAAAGTCGAAAACTGTGTTTTCACTTTGTACTTCTCTCGGTTTGCACTATCTTTGCAGTGATAAAATTTTACATTTATGCTTATTTACAATACTACTTTTCATGTTGAAATGAACGATGCCAGAAATTTCGTAATCTGGCTGAATGAGTGTTATATACCTGAAGCTGAAAAGACAGGCGAACTTAAGAATCCACGCATATTGCGTATTCTGAGTCATAAGGAGCAGGACAGCGAGTGCTTTTCTTTGCAATGGGAGGTTGAGGAAAGTGCTGCGCTTCATAGCTGGCATACCAAGTGTGGTGCCCGTCTGAATGATGAAATGACAAAAATTTTCAAGGACAAGATTATTGGTTTCCCTACTTTGATGGAGGTAATAAAGTGATTCAGCCCGTTAAGGAAAAAATAATATTAGGAATCGACCCCGGAACTAACGTTATGGGATATGGAGTCATAAAGGTAGTAGGTACCAAAGCCGAGGTTGTCACTCTGGGAGTGATAGACATGCGTAAGTTTACAGACCCGTATCTCAAATTGAAGCATATTTACGAGCGTGTGCAGGGGGTTATCAATTCATATCTTCCGGACGAACTTGCCATAGAAGCTCCTTTCTTCGGCAAGAATGTGCAATCCATGCTTAAGCTTGGCAGGGCACAGGGAGTGGCAATAGTAGCTGCGTTGTGCCGTGACATCCCTGTAACCGAATATGCTCCTCTAAAGATAAAGATGGCCATTACAGGCAATGGTCAGGCAAGCAAGGAGCAGGTGGCTGATATGCTGCGACGCATGCTGAAAATAAGAAAAGAGGACATAGGACCGTTTATGGATGCCACAGATGCCTTGGGAGCAGCATATTGTCATTATTTGCAGATGGGACGGCCGGAGACTCAAAAGGCTTATTCGGGATGGAAAGATTTTATAGCAAGGAATCCTGATAAGGTGGTGAAGTAGCTCTTAATTAATAATTAAAAATTAATAGTTAAGATTGCTGCTAACAACTAAAAACTAACAACCAACAACTAAAAATACAATGCAACAACGAGTTATTTCAGTATCAAATGGTGTTACACGCCATCCGATGTACAGAATGCAGAAACCTGTGGACTTTTGCCTTAATGCAGGCGAGCAACTGGCTGTGGTAGGTCCAAACGGTGGTGGTAAAAGCATTCTGATAGATATTATCACAGGGAAATATCCCCTTCTGATGAATGAGGTGGAATATGACTTTTCACCTTCAACTTCAAATCTGGTTTCGGACAATCTCAGATACATTACATTCCGCGATTCGTATGGCGATGCCGATGGCAGTTACTACTATCAGCAGAGATGGAATTCGCAGGATACGGAGAATATTCCAGTGGTGGGCGATCTTCTTCCACAGTGCAAGGACGAACAACTGAAGGAGAGTCTTTACACATTGTTCAGAATAGAAGAGATGCTGCAGAAACCTATAATACTTCTTTCAAGCGGCGAGCTAAGAAAGTTCCAGCTTACCAAGACATTGCTGGCAGGACCGAGAGCCCTCATCATGGATAATCCTTTCATCGGACTGGATGCCGGTACGCGCGATTTGTTGAAGTCTCTTCTTGCTGAGCTTATCAAGGTGATAGGTCTTCAGGTTATCCTTGTGCTATCCAAATCGGATGATATTCCTGAGTTCATCACTCATGTTATTACTGTTGAGAATATGACGTGTGGCGAAAAACTTCCACGTCCGGAATATCAGGGTGTAACAGTTCCTGAAAAGATGCTTCACGACGATAAGATACAGGCTATACTTGATTTACCGTATAAGGACAATCTGTATAAGGCCGCCAACGTAGTCAAACTGAATAAGGTTAGTATCCGTTATGGCGAACGGACCATCCTTCGTGACCTTGACTGGACAGTTAGGTGTGGCGAGAAATGGGCGTTGAGCGGTGAGAACGGTGCCGGTAAGTCAACTCTTCTCAGTCTTGTATGTGCAGATAATCCTCAGAGTTATGCATGCGATATCACATTGTTCGACCGCAAACGTGGCAGTGGCGAGAGTATCTGGGAAATAAAGAAACATATAGGATATGTCAGTCCTGAGATGCACAGAGCCTATCTGAAGAATATTCCTGCCATTGATATTGTGGCAAGCGGACTGCACGATTCTATAGGACTCTACAAGCGTCCTAAGGAAAAGGATAGGGAAGTGTGTCTGTTCTGGATGGATATATTCGGAGTGAAACAGTTGGCAGACAGAAGCTTCCTTCAGTTGTCAAGCGGCGAGCAGCGACTTGTACTTCTGGCACGTGCTTTCGTGAAAGACCCTGAACTTCTGATTCTCGACGAGCCGCTTCACGGACTTGACCTTTACAACCGTCGTCTGGTGAAAGATGTTATAGAAACATTCTGCCGCCGAAACGACAAAACCATGATTATGGTTACCCATTATAAGGAAGAACTTCCTGCCTGCATTACCGATTCATTGTATCTGGTCAGGAATTAGACTTTCTTCCTGAACCAACGGTCTATAATTACAGCCAGCGCACCATCGCCTGTCACATTGCACGCGGTGCCGAAGCTGTCCATTGCAATATAAAGTGCTATCATCAGTGCTTGGGCGTTGTCATCGAATCCAAGCATTGATGAAAGTATTCCCAGTGATGCCATAATTGCTCCACCTGGTACCCCGGGAGCAGCCACCATCGTTATTCCAAGCATGAAGATAAATCCGGACATCATCTTGAAATCGTAAGGTATGCCTTGCATCATCATCAGTGCAAGGGCACATGCCACAATCTTCATTGTGCTTCCAGAGAGGTGTATCGTTGCACACAGAGGTATCACAAACCCGGCGGTATCTTCGTTCACTCCATTCTTGACAGTCTGTTTCAGTGTGACAGGAATAGTGGCAGCCGATGACTGTGTACCCAAGGCTGTGAAATAAGCCGGCATCATGTTTGCAAGCATCCTGAACGGATTCTTACCTGCTATAACTCCTGCTATTACATATTGGAATATCAACAGAAGTATATGAAGGATGAATATTATTCCGATAATCTTGATGAATACACTCAGAACATGGAACACCTGTCCCGAGTGCGTCATATTGAAGAATATGCCGAATATGTATATAGGCAAAAGGGGAAGTATGACCTTCTGGATAGTTTTTACGATAATCTCCTTGAAATCAACGAAAGCATTTTTCAGATAGCTGGTGTTCAGGTTTGCCATTCCCAGCCCTACGGTGAAAGCCATGACGAGCGCTGTCATTACGTTCAGCGGTTCGGGAATGTCAATGGTAAAGAACGGTACGACCCCGTTTGCCTCACTGATTTCCGATAGCGGAATGTCTCTTGTTATGAGCATAGGGAAGAAAGTCTCACCCACAGCGTATGAAGTAAACCCGGAGAAAAGTGTGGCACCATAAGCCAGCAGGGCAGTTGCGGCAAGCATCTTTCCTGCTCCCTTGCCTATGTCGGCTATGGCAGGAGCTACAAGTCCCACTATTATTAGTGGAATGATGAATGCCAGAAATTCGCTAAACAGTCCGTTGAAAGTGACGAATATTCTCACAGGCAGGGCAGGTGATATGATGCCCGCTCCTATACCTAATACTATGGCAATAATAATCTGTGCCAATAGTCCGGGTCTTTTTAGTTTCATGTTGTTGTGATTTTAAGTTTAGAACATAGCTTTGCTTTTTCCGCTTATGCTTTCTATATCCAGCCTGATGATTTCAGTTCTATGGAAAGATTTGTTGGCATACTCCATACCCATAATCTTATGGTCAGGGCAGTATTTGCTTATAAAGAGCGAAAGTGCGGACATTCGTTCCGCTTCATGCAGACTGTGGTGTGCCGTACATTTCATCACTACGCTTTCGTAGCCGGTAGTAAACTTCTCAGGATGAATTTTAGTCTTTCCCACCACGCAGAATGATACGTTAGGATTGGCGTCAATGCACCTTAACTTTCTGCCCACAGGAGCGCAGTGTATGTATATTGAGTTCCCTCTGTCCCAAACGTAACTCAACGGTATGCCGTAAGCACCTTCTGCATCTTCGGCTATCATTGACAAAATGCCATATTCACCATCTTTTATTATCTCCATTGCACGCTTTTCGTCGAGTAATCTGTCCTGTCGACGCACTTCTTTATTGCTAAATTCCATAAATAGTGTATTTTACTTTATTGTTGTTTTCACAAATATATAGTTTTTTTTCTTACCTTTGCAAACATATAAAAATAAGAATATGAAATCAGATATAGAAATTGCTCGCAGTATTGAGTTAACCAAGATCAAACAGGTAGCATGTAACTTCGGAATGCCATTGGAGTATGTCACACATTACGGTCGTTACATGGCTAAAGTATCAGAAGAAATCATCGACGAAGAGAAAGTAAAAAACAGTAATCTTATTCTTGTAACAGCCATCACTCCAACTAAAGCCGGTATCGGTAAGACTACAGTGTCAATAGGTTTGGCATTGGGACTTAACAAAATAGGAAAGAAAGCCATCTGTGCCTTGCGTGAGCCGTCACTCGGTCCATGTTTCGGTATGAAGGGTGGTGCAGCCGGAGGTGGTTATGCACAGGTTCTTCCTATGGAGAAAATCAATCTTCATTTTACAGGCGACTTCCATGCCATCACTTCTGCACATAACATGATTGCTGCGCTCCTCGACAACTATATGTATCAGAATCAGGACAATGGTTTTGCCATGAAGGAAGTGTTGTGGAACAGAGTGCTCGACGTTAACGATCGCGGTTTGAGATATATCGTCACCGGACTTGGGGGCAAGTCAAACGGTATAACACGCGAGTCAAGCTTTGATATCACTCCTGCATCAGAAATAATGGCTATCCTCTGTCTTGCCAAAGATGAGGCTGACCTTCGTCGCAGAATAGAGAATATACTTCTCGGTTTTACTATCGACAACAAACCTTTCACAGTGAAAGACCTTGGAGTGGCAGGTGCCATAACAGTGTTGCTCAAGGATGCTCTTTCTCCTAATCTGGTACAGACCACAGAGGCCACTCCGGCATTCGTTCACGGAGGTCCGTTCGCCAATATCGCACACGGATGTAACTCTGTTCTTGCTACCAAGCTTGCAATGACTTTCGGTGACTATGTAATTACAGAAGCCGGATTCGGTGCCGACCTGGGTGCAGAAAAATTCTATGACATCAAGTGCCGCAAGGCAGGTCTGCAGCCTAAGCTTACAGTGATTGTTGCAACTGCTCAGGGATTGAAGATGCATGGTGGAGTTGAAATTGACAAGATTAAGGAACCTAACCTTGAAGGATTGCGCGAGGGAGTGAAGAACCTCGACAAGCATATCGAGAACCTTCAGTCGTTCGGACAGACTGTAGTTGTGGCATTCAACCGTTATGCAAACGACACTGAGGAAGAAATCAACTTCGTTCGTCAGCACTGCGAGGAAATGGGAGTAGGATTTGCCGTTAACAATGCTTTTGCCGAAGGTGGTGCAGGTGCTGTTGAACTTGCAAACCTTGTAGTCGATACTATTGAGAACAAGCCGTCTGCTCCTCTCTCATTTGCATACGATGAAGAAGACTCAGTAGAGGTTAAAGTCACTAAAGTGGCATGCGAACTTTACGGTGCTAAACAGGTGTTGTTCGGCCCTGCTGCAAGAAAGAAACTCAAGATGATAGAAGAACTCGGTTTCAGTCACTTCCCTATATGTATAGCCAAGACACAATATTCGTTCTCTACAGATCCGAAACTGTATGGAGTGGCATCTGGATTCAACTTCGCAGTACGCGATATAGTAATCAATGCCGGTGCCGAGATGTTGGTAATCGTTGCCGGTGAAATGATGCGTATGCCTGGATTGCCTAAGGAACCACAGGCACTTCACATTGATATCGTTAACGGTGAAATAGAGGGCTTGTCTTGATTTTGAAGTTAAAGTAGTTAAGAAGTTAAATGAATTTACAGCACGGATTGAGTGCTTGAATATTATAATATCTGCCATGGGTGTTATGCTCTTGGCAGATTTTTTTTGCACATTTTCATTGTTTTATTTGGATATATTAATCGGATAATTTAATTTTGTGATTAAAATAATAATTAACAATTATCAATGAATAAAGACAAAGCAAATATGGAGCAGAAAATCCTTGAGGCAGCCGAGAAACTGTTTATGGAACAAGGATTTGCTTCTACTACCACAGCCAAGATAGCTAAAGAGGCTGGTTGTAATCAGGCATTGGTGCATTATTATTACCGTACGAAGGAACTGCTGTTTGAAAGAATCTACAAGGAGAAAATGCAGCTCATGGTAAATAGCATTACAAACATAAATACTTCAGGTTCTACATTTGAAGAGAAAGTTGTAGGTGTTATCAATGCATATTGGGATTTTCTTACAAAAAATCCTTTGATAGTATGGTTTGCCTTGCGCGAGAACCTGAATGGTTCAACAGCACTGGTAAATCTTTTTATTAAGGAAATAAGACCAAAGGCTGTTGATGCTTTCTCTAAACTTGAGAAAGATTTGAATACTGAAATAGAAAAAGGAAATATTTCTCCTATAACAATTTATGATTTATTGCTTACCATTATATCGCTTGATATAGCACACTTTGTCATACAGCCTTTTTATCAGATGATTGTTGGCGATGGAGAAACATCTGTGAAACATATTCTTGATAACAGAAAGGAAGAGGTGATAAAAACAGTGTTAGCCAGACTGAAAAAATAACTTTTAGTCTGATTTACGGATGAGGCTAGTATTGCATAGCCATAATCCGTTTTTTTAGACTATTCTATTAATTAAGTAATTAAATATTATAATTAATATTGCTGATGTATGAAGAAACTAACCATTACAACAATTGCAATTGCCTTGTCATCGCTTTGTTTTGCACAGTCACGCATAACAATAGAAGAATGCTACGGCAAGGCGAGGGAGAATTACCCTTTGATAAAACAATTGGGACTTGTGGAGAAAACCAAGGATTACAATATAGACAATGTAAGTAAGGGTTATCTTCCGCAACTGATGTTCTCTTCAAAAGCTACTTATCAATCGGACGTGACTAAAATCCCGATAGATTTGTCTGCTATTGGAATTCAAGGTGTAAATATTCCGCAACTCAGTAAAGACCAGTACGGTATTACGCTTGACCTCAATCAGACAATATGGGATGGCGGTGCTATAAAGTCGCAGAAAAACATTATCAGATCATCGTCTGAAGTAGAGAAGAACAATATTGAGGTGAGTCTGTATTCGATAAATGAAAGGATAAATCAGATATATTTCGGTATCCTGTTGGCGGATGCCCAGATATTACAGAATAAGTTGCTTAAAGAATTTCTTGATAACAGCTACAGTCAGGTGAGCTCATACGTCAAGAACGGTATTGCCAACCAGGCAGACCTTGACGCCATAAAGGTAGATATGATAAAGGCCGACCAGAATAATGTAGAATTTCTCACAACAAAGAATACATACATCACAATGTTGTCAAAGCTGATAGGTACAGAGATAAGTCTGGATACCGAATTTGTCAAGCCGTTGCCTGTCATTCCATCAGACAAAGGGGTGTTAAACAGACCGGAGATGAGTCTTTACGATGCACAGGTTTTAAAGTATAAGAGTGAATACAGCAATATAAATGCCGGATTGTATCCTAAATTAAGTCTTTTCGCCACAGGAGGATATGGTAAGCCGGGACTTGATATGTTCGAAAATAAGTTTTCGCCATACTACATAGCCGGAATAAAGTTGAACTGGAATATCGGCAACTTCTATTCTCTGAAAAGTCAGAGAAGGCTGATACGCAACAATATTGATATGGTGGAAAACCAGCGTGAACTCTTTCTTTTCAATACGGATATAGACAAGACGCAGAAAGAGCTTGCAATAGACAAATACATGGATCAGATAAAGTACGATGACGAGATTATCCGCCTGAAGACTTCAATCAGAAAAGCATCCGAGGCAAAGATAGCCAACGGGACTATATCCGGTACAGATCTTATGCGTGACATCAATTCGGAGCATGCTGCCATACAGACAAAGATTCTGCATGAGATACAGCTTCTGCTTGCCATCTACGATTTCAAGTATGTGATGAACGACTTTTAAATACCATTTAAACACCGTTTAAAAGCCTTTTAAAACACTTTGCAAAAACTTTTCAATACATAAAAAACAGGGAAATATGAGAAACATTCTTTTTATTATATCAGCAATGGCTCTCCTGACAGCATGTTCGGGAAGCGACAGTAAGTACGATGCTTCGGGAGTATTCGAAGTGACAGAAGTAATGGTATCGGCAAGAGTGGCCGGTGAGATTATGGAACTTGATATAGACGAAGGTACGGAAGTTACTGCAGGTAAGCCTGTGGGATATATTGATACCGTACAGCTTTACCTTCAGAGGCTTCAGCTTGAGGCCAATGTAAAGGCGACAGAAAGCCGTATATGTGATGTGGAGAGACAGACAGCAGCCATACGTCAGCAGATTGCTACACAGAAAAAGGAACAGACCCGATTCGAAAATCTAGTAAACGCCAATGCCGGAAACCGCAAGCAGTTGGACGATATCACTGCTGCCATCAATCTGTTGGAGAAACAGTTGGATGCACAGACCGAAACATTGAGAAACGGCAATGCCAATGCCAAAGCTCAGGCAGAAGCCTTGAAGGCTCAGATAGCCCTCACTGATGATATGATAAAGAAAAGCACCATTTCATCACCTGTGGATGGAACTGTGATGGCCAAGTATGTGGAGAAAGGGGAACTGGCTGTGCAGGGACGCACCCTGTTCAAAGTGGCAAATATCAACGATATGTATCTGAAAGCCTATATCACATCCGGACAGATTACCGGTCTGAAGATTGGTCAGGAAGTAAAGGTTTTTGCCGACAGCGGTGACTCCGACAGAAAGGAGTATCACGGGGTTATCTCATGGATTTCAGACAAGGCAGAGTTTACGCCGAAGACCATCCAGACACGGGATGAACGTGCAAACCTGGTATATGCTGTTAAGATTAAGGTGCAGAACGACGGATATATCAAGCGCGGAATGTATGGCGAGGTGAGTTTCTGATTTGGCAAGGCTTCAGTTACAAGGCTACAGGTTTCAGATACTAGGAACCAGACACTAGGAACTAGATACTAGACACTGGGAACTAGATACTAGACACTAGGAACTAGATACTAGACACTAGGTACTAGATACTAGATGCCAGGTATTGGAAAACCTTGTTTACTTGTCAACTGGTTAACTTGTTACCTGATTATTAATTCTTAATTATTAATTATTAATTCAACAAATGCCCTCAGTATCAGTAACACAATTATCAAAATCATATAGCTCAATCAAGGCTCTTGACGATGTCAGCTTTGATGTTCCGAAAGGCGAACTCTTCGGTATCATAGGTCCGGACGGAGCTGGGAAGACTACACTCTTCCGTCTCCTCACCACACTGATATTGCCGGACAGTGGCAGTGCCGTGATTGAAGGTCTGGATGTGGTGAAGGACTATGCATCCGTGCGAAGTATAATAGGGTATATGCCCGGAAAATTCTCGCTGTATCAGGATCTGACAGTAGAGGAAAATCTGAATTTCTTTGCTACGGTTTTTAATACTACTGTAAAGGGAAATTACCATCTGATAGAAGATATCTATAAGCATATCGAACCCTTCAAGACTCGCCGGGCCGGAAAATTATCGGGAGGTATGAAGCAGAAACTGGCATTGAGCTGTGCACTTATCCACAAACCGAAAGTCCTCTTTCTTGACGAACCTACTACCGGAGTAGATCCCGTATCAAGAAAGGAATTCTGGGAAATGCTCCTGAAACTGAAGAACCAGGGTATAACCATTATAGTATCAACGCCGTATATGGACGAAGCCAGACTTTGTGACAGGATAGCACTGATGCAGAACGGAAAGTTCCTTAGGATAGACTCGCCGGACAATATCATAGCATCCTATCCCCAAAAACTATGCTCTGTCACAGCAGACAATATGCACGGACTGCTGAACGACCTGCGTTCCTGCCCATACTTGAAATCGTCGTTCTCATTCGGTGCATGCTATCATGTCACTATGGTTGAAAGCGCTACTGCCGCTATGCTTGACGAATATCTGATTAATAAGGGATACGGAAATATTGAGATTACAGAGATTAAGCCTACAGTGGAAGACTGTTTCATGTTGATGTTAAAGGAGGATGAGCAATGAAAGAAGAATACGTTATACAGGCCGAGAACCTTACCAAGAGGTTTGGCAATTTTACTGCAGTCGATCATATTACTTTTAACGTAAGGAAAGGAGAGATCTTCGGTTTTCTTGGTGCAAACGGAGCAGGCAAGACTACAGCCATGCGAATGCTTTGCGGACTGAGCCGTCCTACGGAGGGCAGAGGAACAGTTGCAGGTTTCGACATAGATAGCGAACCCGAAAAGGTAAAGCGCAATATCGGCTATATGAGTCAGAAATTCTCATTGTATGAAGATCTGAAAGTATGGGAGAACCTGCGTCTGTACGGAGGTATTTACGGTATGAAAGATAAGGAAATAGCCGAAAAGACCGATGCAGTTCTACGCAGTATAGATATGGAATCAGAGCGCGACACCATGGTATGCGACCTTCCTTTGGGCTGGAAACAGAAACTTGCATTTGCCGTTTCCACTTTCCATAATCCTAAGATAGTATTTCTTGATGAACCGACAGGTGGGGTAGATCCTATCACGCGTCGCCGTTTCTGGGAACAGATATACGGTGCAGCGTCAAGCGGTATCACGGTGTTTGTCACCACTCACTATATGGATGAGGCCGAATATTGCGACCGCGTCTCCATTATGGTGGACGGTAGGATAAAGGCGCTGGACTGCCCTATGGCTCTGCGTAACAAATTTGGTGTGTCGGACATGGACGAAGTATTCCGCATGTTGGCACGCGAAGCTACACGAAAAGGAGATTGACAGTTATGAAACAGTTTATTACATTTGTCCGAAAGGAATTCCTTCATATATTCCGCGATTCCAGAACAATGCTTATCCTCCTGGGTATGCCTATGGTGCAGATGCTCCTGTTTGGTTTTGCCATTACCACCGAAGTGAGAAACACCAAGGTTGCCGTGTTCGATCCTTCACAAAGCATGGAAACCAGAGCCATAAAGGAACGTTTCGATGCCAGTGAATATTTCACCATTGCCGAGGAAATTCGGGATGTGTCGCGCATAAACGATGTATTCAAGTATGGGGAGATAGGCCTTGTCATGGTGTTCAGCGATGATTTTGAAAATGAACTCCATCAGGGAGGCGATGCCGCCGTGCAGCTTATTACCGACGGTACGGAGCCGAATCAGGCGTCAATGATAACAGGATATGCCTCTAACATCCTTGCACTGAGCATGCAGGAACTGTCCGAAGGTAGCAGTGCTCCGTGCCGTATAATACCCGAAATAAGAATGCTATATAACCCGCAGGCAGAGAGTGCATACAACTTCGTTCCAGGAGTAATGGGAATGATACTTATGCTTATCTGTGCCATGATGACCTCAATAGCCATTGTGCGCGAAAAGGAAAACGGCACTATGGAGATACTGCTTGTATCGCCCATGAAACCTATATACATCATTCTTTCCAAGGTCACTCCGTATTTCACACTGTCTATGGTAAATCTTGTAACCATACTTCTGCTTTCGGTCTGTGTACTCGGAGTACCTATTGCCGGGAGTCTGTCTCTGCTGCTTTTCGTATCGGTGATATTCATCTTCCTTGCATTGTCGCTCGGACTGCTTATCTCGAATGTGGTGAACACACAGGTGGCAGCCATGCTTGTGTCCGGAATGGGACTAATGATGCCCGTCATGCTTCTTTCCGGTCTGATATTCCCCGTAGAAAGTATGCCACTTCCGCTACAGTGTCTTTCTGCCCTTGTTCCCGCAAGGTGGTATGTTGATGCCATCAGAAAGATAATGATTCAGGGAGCAGAGATACAGTTTGTACTGAAGGAGATAGGAATACTGCTTTTTGTCACAGTGGCACTTGTAGCCCTGAGTCTGAAAACATTCAAGAACCGTTTAAACTGAAACGTCTATGCTGAAATATTTGTTGGAAAAAGAATTCAAGCAGATAATGAGGAACAAGTTCATCCCGCGGATGATAATAGCCATGCCTCTTTTCATGATGCTTATTATGCCCTGGGCTGCCAATCAGGAGGTGACCAATATCCGTCTCACAGTGGTTGACAACGACCGCAGTGTGACATCCGATGAACTGGTGCGCAAGGTAGTTTCGTCAGGATATTTTATCTTCCAGTCGGTGTCGGACGGTAGCGGGGAAGCCCTTAGAGACGTTGATGCCGGAAAGGCTGATATTATACTCGACATACCGGACGGATTCGAAAAAAACTTACAGACTGAAAGAGTTTCGGGCGTTATGATTTCGTCCAATTCCGTAAACGGAACCAAAGGAATTCTGGGTAGCAGTTATCTTTCTACGATAGTCAATGATTTTGCAACATCGCTGTCAGAGGAAATGATGATGTCTCAGCCTGCGGCACTGAACTCCGTGGGAAAGTCTTTTACCATTGTGCCCCAGTACAAGTTCAATCCGCATCTCGACTATAAAGTCTTTATGGTTCCTGCCATAATGGTGATGCTCCTCACCATGATAACCGGATTTCTCCCGGCATTCAATATCGTGGGTGAGAAGGAAGCCGGTACCATAGAACAGATAAACGTAACTCCTGCAAGCCGTATGCAGTTTATACTTGCCAAGCTGATACCTTACTGGTGCATAGGGCTCATAGTCTTTACCCTCTGTATGCTACTGGCTGTGTTTGTTTATTCTCTCATACCTGTAGGCAGTCTTCTGACGATATATCTATTTGCTGTGGTATATATCGTTGCCGTATCAGGTATGGGATTGGTAGTGTCCAATTATTCAGACACCATGCAGCAGGCCATGTTTGTGATGTTCTTCTTCATAATGATGTTCCTGCTTATGAGCGGACTGCTCACACCTGTTGCCAGTATGCCGGACTGGGCACAGTATATAACCATATTCAATCCGTTGAAATATTTTATCAGCGTCATGCGTATGGTTTACCTCAAAGGCAGCGGTTTTGCCGAACTCGTTCCGTATTTCCTCTCTCTATGCGGTTTTGCCGTGGTGTTCAATGCGTGGGCGATATTAGGGTATAGGAAGAGGAGTTGAATGGTGTAACAGTATCAAACACCTAACACTATGTTGGCATCAATATTAAGTTTTTGACTGATTTCGCGGGCAACTTTTAATGTTGGTTCACATTTACCTGATATATAATCACTTAAACGGGAAGGGCTAACTCCAATCAATTTAGCTAAAGATTTTTGATTAAGTCCCATTTCATACATACGAAGTTTAAGAACATCAATCAATGTTGGTGCTCCCAGTGCAAAATGCTCTTCCGAATAGTCCGCGACAAGGTTGGAAAGCAATTCCAACTCTATACTGTTAGGATCATCCAGAGGAGTTTCATCTGTAACCAGCGGAAGTAATTCCTCAACTCTTTTTATAGCCCAGTCGTATTGAGCTTTTGTCTCTATCTTTGTCATTGCTCTTGATTAATCGGTAACCGCCGATTCGGTTTAATTATAAAACTGAACAATCGGTAATCTTGTCATATTCAGCATGAGTGCCGATGAAGCGAATATAAACAAACTTTATAGTGAATTTTATTACTACAATCAGCCTGTAATTATTACCCTTGATGTTGAATACATAATGTTGGTTGCCTACATTATCGACACTATTGAATGTCTTTTTTACATCAGCAAAACAAGTCCATTCGCTTCTCTTAACAATAGTAGTCCATTCTTGTAAAGCTACCTTTGCATCAGGGTGTGCTTCTGCATATTCTTTTATAGCTTGTTCGGTAAATATTCTCATAGAATTCACTCATTAATCATATTGCAAAGATAGAAATTTAATTCTAATATTCAAAATTTAATTCTATAATACGGAATTATAATAAAAACCACCACACGTGGGATACCAAGTGTGGTGGTTTTAAGACCTTTTTATTCATTCAAACGCCCCATACCGTGTAGGCAACAGCTTGCGGTCGCCCAGTGTATTGTCTATTCTTGCCACGTTTATCCAGAACTTGTTATGCCTTACACTTTCCAGCGGATATACGGCCTTGGCGCGTGTGTAAGGATGATTCCATTCGCCTTCCACCACCTCATATTCCGGATGAGGAGCATTTTTCAGAACATTGTCGTCGGCAGGAGCAGAACCGTTCTTCACTTCCTCTATCTCGTTCCAGATACTCAGCATAGTATCTACAAAGTTGTCCAGCTCGGCGAGACTTTCACTCTCTGTAGGCTCAATCATCAGAGTGCCGTGAACAGGAAATGAAAGGGTAGGAGCATGATAACCGTAGTCCATCAGACGTTTGGAAATATCGTTTTCGTCTATACCGCTTTCCTCATGCAGCTTTCTGCAATCCAGAATCATTTCGTGTCCCACAAAACCGTTTGTTCCTCTATATACTATACCGTAAGTATCGTTCAGACACGCAGCCAGATAGTTGGCATTGAGGATAGCAGCCTTTGTGGCATTCTCCAGACCTTCGGCACCCATCATGCAGATATATGCGTATGTGATAGGCAATATTCCGGCACTACCATACGGAGCTGATGAAACCTCATTCAGAGCATTATCGGTTGATGCATGTCCCGGAAGGAAAGGAACAAGATGAGATTTCACACACACCGGACCTACCCCCGGACCACCGCCACCGTGAGGGCTGGCAAATGTCTTGTGCAGGTTCAGATGACACACGTCAGCACCGATAGTTCCCGGATTGGTTAGTCCCACCTGGGCGTTCATATTCGCACCGTCCATATAAACCTGTGCACCGCAGTTATGTATAATATTGCATATTTCCACTATGTCCGCTTCAAAAATTCCGTGAGTGGAAGGATAAGTAATCATCAGTGCAGCCAGACGGTCCTTGTTCTCTTCAGCCTTGCGTTTCAAGTCTTCCACGTCCACATTGCCATGCTCGTCGCAAGCACAGGTCACAGTTGTGAATCCTGCCTGAATAGCCGATGCAGGATTGGTTCCGTGAGCCGATGCCGGAATAAGAATAATATCCCTGTCGCCCTGACCGATGCTGTTCAGATAGGCAGCAATTACGCGCAGACCGGTATATTCACCCGCAGCACCCGAATTTGGTTGCAGAGTCACACCGTCCATACCCGTAATCAGAGCCAGCTGTTCCGACAGATTTGTTATCAGTTCCATGTAACCTTCAGCCTGTTCAGCCGGAGCCAGAGGATGCATATTCATCCATCCGGCATTGCTTAGAGGCAGCATCTCGGAAGCCGCATTCAGCTTCATTGTACATGACCCTAGCGAAATCATTGAGTGAGCCAGAGAAATATCCTTACGTTCCAGACGCTTGATATATCTCATCATCTCCGTTTCTGTGTGATACTTGCAGAACACCTCGTGAGTGAGATACGCACTCTGGCGTTTCATATCCTTTTTGATCACAGATCCTTCTGGTATCTCTGCTGTTTCAGTGAAAGGCTTTTCAGCAGCAATGGTAAATATGCTTAGCAGAAGATTAGCTTCGGCCACAGATGTAGTCTCGTTTATGCTCAGTCCCACATCACCATTGTCAAAATACCTCAGATTGACACCTTTACCGAGTGATATAGTCTTTATTTCGTCAGTCTTTACATGTTCAGGCATCTGCAGTCGCAGAGTGTCGAAATATATCGCATTCTTCTGTACATAACCCAATTTCGAAAGTTGTTTAGCCAGCCATACCGTAGTGCTGTGAATACCCGAAGCAATACTCTTGATACCTTCCTGACCATGATATACGGCATAGAATCCGGCCATTGTAGCCAGCAAAGCCTGGGCTGTACAGATATTGGATGTAGCCTTTTCGCGTTTGATATGCTGTTCGCGAGTCTGCAGTGCCATACGATAGCACAGATGTCCGTACTTGTCTTTCGACAGACCTATGATACGTCCCGGCATATTTCTCTTATATTCGTCCCTAGTGGCAAAATAAGCAGCCGACGGACCTCCATAGAACATAGGAATGCCCAACCTTTGGGTACTTCCGAACACTATGTCCGCACCCCATTCTCCCGGCGGAACAAGCAGAGCGAGCGACATGATGTCCGCATCCACAGCCACCTTGCACTCAGCCTGATGAGCCTTTTCTGTAAACTCCCTGTAGTCCTCAGCACTACCGCTGTTGTTCGGATATTGCAGTATGCAGCCGAACACATCCGGAGTAAATTCAAAATCCTTGTATGAACCGGTCTTTACGTTCATTCCCTGAGGAATGGCCCTTGTCATGATAACGGCAAGATTCTGCGGGAAAATCTCCTCATCCACGAACAGGGTACAAGCCCCTTCCTTCTGCTGTTTTCGGCTCCTCAATGCAAACATCATAGTGGCAGCTTCGGCAGCGGCAGTAGCCTCGTCCAGCAGAGAGCAGTTGGCAAGCGGCATAGCCGTAAGGTCGCACACTGCAGTCTGGAAGTTGATAAGAGCCTCAAGTCGTCCCTGAGATATTTCAGCCTGATAAGGTGTGTACGAAGTGTACCACACCGGATTTTCGAATACGTTTCTCTGTATCACGGCAGGAGTGGCAGTGTCGTACCATCCCTGACCGATATACGATTTGAATCTTGTGTTTTTCGCTGCCATGCGGTTTATATGTTCTGCAAACTCATGTTCGCTCATGGCAGGTTTCAGTGGCAGTCTCTCTTTAAGCCTTATTTCAGACGGGATGGTCTTTTCTATAAGTTCATCCACAGACTTTACTCCAATTTTCTTGAGCATTACAGGAATATCCTGTTCCGAGATACCGATATGACGGTCGGAAAATGAGAAACTTTTCATGGTTATATTAGTTTTAGGTTTGTGAGTTTTTTATCTGAAGAACGGATTATTCATCTTCTCGTTCCCTATAGTGGTAGGTTCGCCGTGTCCTGTATACACCTTTGTCTGTTCAGGCAGAGTAAACAGGCGGTTGCTTATACTGTCTATAAGCTGTTTGTAGTTGCCACGGTCAAGGTCGGTTCGTCCTATACTGCCTCTGAACAGTACATCACCACAGAACAGACAGTTGTCCTTCTCGCTGTAATATACAAGGCTTCCCGGCGAGTGTCCCGGAGCCTGTATCACTTTCAGTACAGTGTTTCCGAAACAAACCTCATCACCGTCTGCCAGATGTTTTCCCAGGGCTGGAACATCCTCGTTCATCGCAATCCCGAACATTCGGCAATAGTCCTTGGTTTTAGGCAGAAGGAATTCATCATCAGCCGAAGCCTCCGGCATAACACCATACGTCCTGCTCACAAAAGCATTTCCAAAGATATGGTCCAGATGCAGATGAGTGTTAAGCAGATGCTTCACCGTAAGTCCGTTTCTTTCGATATATTTCTTCAGCATCTCCTGTTCGTCCTCATAATAACATCCGGCATCTATTATCACCGCTTCGTTAGTCTCGTCCGAAAGCACATAAGTGTTTACCGGAAACATATTGAATTCAAAGCACTTTATAGTCATAAATTATTTGTTTATAGTTACGTAAACCACCTTCTTGGTTTCGAAAAACTCTTCCTCGAAATAGTTCTTCAGATCATACATCTCAGTCTGATGTTTCACCGGCATTACCTCGTTCTGAAGCTCACCGCCCTTCAGACAGATAAGTCCGTTAGGCAGAGAATTCTGCTGTTCCTTCTTTATATTCTTTCTGATGATTTTCAGAAGATCCGTCAGAGGCATTACGGCGCGGCTCACAACAAAATCGAACAACTGCTTCTCTTCCTCGGCCCTGCAATGACGTGTAGTGACATTTTTCAGTCCTATGGCAGAAGCAATCTCGGTAGCCACCTTCACTTTCTTGCCTATACTGTCCACCAGATGGAAATGAGTGTCCGGAAACATGATGGCCAACGGAATGCCAGGGAAACCACCTCCCGTTCCCAGGTCCATAATCTCGGTACCCGGTCGGAAATTAATCACCTTGGCTATACCCAGCGAGTGAAGTACATGGTGTTCGTACAGGTTTGTAATGTCTTTTCTGGAAATCACGTTGATTTTGCTGTTCCAGTCGGTATATAAATCGTATAAAGCCATGAACTGCTCCTTCTGTGTGTCGGTCAGTTCCGGAAAGTATTTCTGTATAATCTCCATTTATTGAGTTAATAATTAATAATTAAAAATTAAGAGTTATTCCCTGTTCAGCATCGTTTCAATTTCTGCGTAAGGCACGTCTATGATGAATTCACCCATTGAATAAGGAGCGATGTCATATCTGTTGTATAGGAACGAAACCCTGTCCTCAAGCAAGAGGAAGTTGTCAGGGATATAAAGATCCACATCCAGCAAGGCACCGTTCTGTTTCAGCCCCTCTATGGAAGTGATAGTGTCTGTTTCCAGTCTCTGGTTCACTTCATCTATCAAATGTTTCATTATCAGTCCGACAATTTCGTTTTCCTTGTCTTTTCTGAACACCACATCCTTGGTAAGTATCTTTCCGGATTTTGCAAGCAGGTTAGCCCATTTTATGGTAGTGTTAGGATGAGCCCCGCCCGTATCCCTGAAAGTAGATACAGAGAAGTTCCAGATACTGTCATTGTTGAGCGACAGTTCCGATGTAATCTCATACTCATAGTTATACCATGCCGGCACATCTTCAGGTTTCATGCCGTTGTGCAGGTCGGCTTCATAGAATTTTATCAGTTTGTCTCTATATTCTTTGGTATAACTTCTCATTACTGTAGGTACGGCCTCTTTCGGACTCATACTGCTGTATGCGTTGCCAAATGCTATACTCTGAATCCTGGAATTTATGATGGAAGAAATGGAATCCTTTTCGTCGCTCGCTTCGAGGTACATATAATCTATTGAAACCTTACATTTGGGCGATGCCTCATCACCTGTTTTCAGGGCAACCAATGTATCTGCCTGTATGCTTGACACCTTTGCCGGCTTTAAGGTCTGTGTCTCCTGGCAGGACTGCAATGAGAAACATACAGCAGCTCCACATGCCAAGGCTGTATTGAGAATTGTTTTTTTATTCATAAATTGTTTTTGTGATAGTTCTAGTTATTACAAATATAATGAAAGTTCTTGAATGCATTAACCGGATGCTTACATTTTAATAGTTTTTTACTGAATATGCACCATGCATCACGCCTCACATCTTGCAATATTAAGATAAAACCTATATTTTTGTTATGAATAAAACCTATAACCATGAAAATAGAAGACTGGAAACACATATCCTATTCCGATGCCTGGAGCAGACAGACAGAAATATTCAATTCAGTAATAGAAGCCCGTAAAGAAGGAAAACCGTACGAGAACCGTATAATTTTCTGCACCCATCCGCACGTATACACCATAGGCAAGCACGGCAAGCAGGAAAATATGCTGATATGCGATGACATGCTTTCGCGCATAGGGGCAGAAGTGTTCCGTATCGACCGTGGAGGCGACATCACATATCATGGCCCCGGACAGTTGGTGTGTTATCCCATACTCTGTCTGGAAGATTTCAATCTCGGACTGAAAGGCTATCTTCATTTGCTTGAAGAGGCAGTGATACGTACATGCTCGCATTACGGCATACAGTCGGGCAGGGTAGACGGAGCCACCGGAGTGTGGATAGACATAAATACACCGCGTGAAAGGAAGATTTGCGCAATGGGAGTGAGGAGCAGCCACTTCGTGACGATGCACGGTCTGGCACTTAACGTAAATACCGACCTGAAATACTTCGATTATATCAATCCGTGCGGTTTTACCAACAAGGGAGTTACCTCAATAGAGAAGGAGACAGGAGTACAGGTTTCAATGGACGAAGTACGACGGATATTGACCGATGAGCTTCTGAAACTGCTTTGAAAGCGTATGTGCCGTTTGCTTTTTGTTAAAACACAGGAAGTCCCATCATGTAAGTTTATCGGCTGATAATGTGCATTTTGTGCCGTCTGTGAGTTTATGCTGCGTAATTAAAAGGACAAAAAACGGATAAAAATGTACATGAAATGTTTTGTAAATTCAAATAAAAGTCATACATTTGCACCCGCAATCGAAAATGATGCACTCTTAGCTCAGTTGGTAGAGCAACTGACTCTTAATCAGTGGGTCCAGGGTTCGAATCCCTGAGGGTGTACTTCTTTCGGGAAATTTGACAATAATTTAGTGGATGCACTCTTAGCTCAGTTGGTAGAGCAACTGACTCTTAATCAGTGGGTCCAGGGTTCGAATCCCTGAGGGTGTACGTGCACTGACGGTTTTTTGGATTGGGGAATCCATTGGCCGGAAAAAACGAATAAGGAGTCCTTTAGATCGTGAAGATTTGAAGGACTTTTTTATTTTCTGTCTGCTCCAAAAAATAAGGGATGCCGAAGCATCCCCTTTCAGAAAATTCAATCTTATAATATTAAAACATTCTTTCTTCCAGTTCCAGACTTTTCGGGAACATGATATTGTTCTCAATGTGAATATGTTCGAACAGTGCATTTACGAACTTCTCCAGCTCCGTCATCATCAGGCGGTAAGTGTTGCATCCGTCCTGTGGAACCTCAAAATTGTTTGTAATCTCCTTGATATGTAAATATCTGTTACCTTCATTCTCATGCTCCATGTTCATTACCCTTATAGGATTGGCTATTGATCCGCAGTGCATAGCTTCGATACTGATATTTCTTTCTGTTGCATCGAAAAGTTCAAGCAGATACGGGAACAGCACATTCTCCTCTTTCTGCAGATGGTTTTCCAGGTCTTCAAGCGAAACGCTGACCAGATCGTACAGTTCGTTCAGTTCCGGATGTCTCTCGCCATGAGTATTTCTCACTTTTTCTATCAATTTCAGAAGTACCGGGCCATTGTTTCTGATTCCGCGGTGATGTATCTTGAGAACATAGTCAATAAGCAGGTCGATAGGCCATGAAGCAAACGGAATACCACCTTCCGAAACAGTGCTGTTGTCATTTATGGCATTTATAACAGTATCTACATCTACATTCGCTTTCTTGCAAGCCTCATCCAGAGCAACCTGTCCGTGACAACAGAAATCTATGCCAAACTTATAGAACACACTTGCCGTAGAAAATCTTTCGGCTACGATATCTCCAACGTTTCTCTTTCTTAAATCCATAATACTTAATGTTTAATTGTTTGCGGCAAAGGTAAGGGTAATAAACCGGGAGAACCGTAACATTTGTTACCCGGCTGCATAATAATGGTTAATTAATATTACGCCGTATGTAAATTGTCATTTTGACAAATTGTAATTTTAGGCTTCTGAGAATGGCTTATTTGTGTGCGATGATACGGTTGGTGCTGAAAATTACAATGATGAAAATTTGTGAATTGATAAAGTGATTTTTATATTGGTTAAATTTGCTGTGTATGTAAGGCCTATTGATTAATATTATGTTTTTAATTCATTTAATAGCACATATATCTATTATTGTGATATTCTGTGTAGCCTTCGGCTTATTGATGAAATAGAATAAAATTCCCTGTTTTGCAATGGATTTTCAAATGCTTTGCAAACCTCCTGAAAATGCTTTGACATTCAAATTAAGATGTCAAAGCGTTTTTATTGGAATTCCCTGTCATTTTTTCTTGATTTTTGGGGTGGGTGAATGTTAATTTATTTCTTGTTTTTGTTTGTGTATTCGATTTTAGTTGATGATTTATTAAGTATATGCCTTTATATGTTTAACTTTTCTCTCCGGATTGTTGTTTCTTTTATTACTATAAGGTAAAAATATAGGCTGATTGGTGGCCAAAAGTAAGGAAAAGTAATTGAAAAAATGAATATTTTTCCGTAAGTTTGCGTAAATTTCAAGAATAGAATTAAGTTATGAAATTCCCAATTGGTATCCAGAGTTTTGAACGTATTATTCAAGAAGGTTATATATGTAGATAAGACAGATATTATTTATGACCTTACACATAATGGAAGTATTTATTTTCTTAGTCGTCCGAGACGCTTCGGAAAGAGTCTTTTTATTTCTACCTTGGAAAACTATTATTCAGGACGTAAGGAACTGTTCAGTGGTCTTGCCATAGAAAAGATGGAGACTGAATGGAACGAGTATCCTGTATTTCATATGGATTTCAATGCTACCAATTTTACCAATCCTGGAGAATTGGAGAAGAAACTTAACTTTTATCTTACGGAATGGGAACAGAAGTACAATCTGCCTGTACGTGAAAATGAATTGGGGCTTGGCGATCGCTTTATAAAAATTCTCGAAGCCGCTCATCTTCAGACAGGCCGACGCGCTGTGGTGCTTGTAGATGAATACGACAAACATATTCTTGATGTACTGGATGTGGACACCAATCTGGAAGAGAGACATCGCAATATTCTGAAAGCTTTTTATTCCGTGTTTAAGGGAGCGGACAAACACCTGCAGTTCGTACTGCTGACAGGGGTTACAAAGTATTCCCAAGAAAGTATATTCAACGGTTTCAACCAAGCAAAAGATATAAGTATGGATGTACGTTATGAAGCTCTGTGCGGTATAACTCAGGAGGAAATTGGAAAATATTTTACTGAACCCGTATCGCAAATGGCTGTTGAATATCAGTGTACACCGGAGGAAATGTATAAAATGCTGAAGAAACAGTATGATGGTTATCACTTCAGCAAACGTATGACTGACATATATAACCCATTCAGTCTGTTGAACGCTCTTGACAAAATGAGTATTGATGACTATTGGTTCAGCACAGGAACTCCCACATATCTTATTCGCCTGCTTAACCATTCGCATGAGAGGATGAACGAATTTACCGGGAAATATTACACTCCGGCAGAATTTATAGACTACAAGGCAGACGTGGAACGTCCTTTGCCAATGATATATCAAAGCGGATATCTTACAATAAAGGCTTACGACAGAGATTTCAATACCTTCCTTCTTGATTTTCCGAACAATGATGTAAAGGGAGGATTCCTTACAATATGCAGCCGATAACCGCAAGGTTTATAAGATTGGTGCATCATTCTCTTCCGAAACAGGGACTATTGGTGATTGGGGAGTTAGGTAAACAGGTGGTAAATGGTGATTAAGCAGTAATTAAACGGTTTTTAGACACTGTTTAGATTGTGTTCATTGGCTGTTTAGTGAGTGTTCACTGAAATAATAAAAATATGAACTATTCAAATTTTTCGAATAGTTCGAAGTTAAAGAAGCGAGTTGCTCAGGGTTACTGGACAACTCGATTTTTATTTATGAAAAGATGAATTCTCTGTTCATTTTTATAACTTAATTATTAAGGAATTTTTATTATCTTTGCAACTAAGCGTTTACATAGTTTGAAGTCGTTTTTTTATCCAGTAAATTATGGCAATACCTATCAATATTGAAGATATCTTAAACAAACGTAAGATAGAATCTAATCGCATCGAATTTAAAAAAGGATGGAATCCTGATAAGATCTATCGTACCATTTGCGCTTTTGCCAATGATTTTGATAATATCGGTGGAGGATATATTGTCGTAGGTGTAGAATAGGAGGAAAGAACAGGTATAGCAAAACGGCCGGTTGCAGGTATATCTATAGAAGAACTGGATAAGATCCAGCGTGAGATGATAGGTTACAACAATAAGATTGAACCGTTCTATCTGCCACGAATAGATGTACAGGAGGTTGATGAAAAATATGTACTGCTTATCTGGGTTCCGGCAGGTGTGAATCGTCCGTACAATGTACGCGAGCGGGTTACTGCAGGCAATCAGTCGCCATGCAGATGGTATGTCCGTAGCGGTACAAATACTATTGAGGCAAAAGGGGAGGTGTTGGACGAATTGCGGGAAATGGCAAACCGTACTCCATTCGACGAAAGAGGAAATGAGAATATAGAACTGACAGATATATCAAGAGCCTTGGTTCTTGATTACCTTCAGACAGTCAACAGTCGTTTAGTGGCAGGTTTTGAGCAGCTATCCCTGTCGGAACTATTGTCGCAGATGGATCTCCTTGTAGGACCTATAGAACGCCAATTGGTCAAGAATGTTGCAGCCATGATGTTTTGTAAGAATCCGGCCAAATTCTTTCCGACTACACAGGTGGATATTGTCATCTTCCCTGAAGGGTGTGTCAGGAATCCCAACAATATGATTGAAGTCCCGAAGATTGTCGGACCAGTACCCGATATGATAAAACAGGCGTTGGACTATATCAGAACCAATGTCATCAAGAAGCGTATTATCAAGCAGAAAGACAAGGCTGAATCTATAACCTTCTTCAACTATCCTTATCAGGCTATTGAAGAGGCAGTAGTCAATGCCCTGTATCATAGAGATTATCAGGAGCGGGAGCCGGTTGAGATTACTATCGAGCCGGATAAGATTTCCATTCTCAGCTATGCCGGTCCGGACCGTTCCATAAGTATTGATGCCATTCAGAAGGCAGAGCGACTTAAGTCACGTCGCTACCGCAATCGTCGTTTAGGTGATTACCTTAAAGAACTTAAGCTGTCTGAAGGTAGAGGAACCGGCATTCCGACCATACAAGATGAGTTAAGAAGAAACGGCTCCGGAACTGCTGTAATTGAGACAAACGAGGAACGAAGCTACTTTCTGATTGAGATACCTTGTAGAGAAGGGTTTGAAGATGAGCCATTAAATGGCACGATAAATGGCACGATAAATGGCACGATAAATGGCACGATAAATTATGATATAAAGGAGCGTGAGAGTGATGTGCTTGCAGTTATTGCCAATTCCCCTAATATCAAAAAGGGAGAACTTGCTGAGCGGTTGAATGTTGCTATTCGGACACTTTCTCGGAGTATTCAAATTCTTTCTTCTGAACCATATTCGCTTATAGAGTATCATGGAGCAAAGAAAACAGGCGGTTATGTGCTGACAGAGAGGGGAGAAGCGTATATTAAATCGTTGAAATAGTCAATGGAACTAAAAAACGATAATGAGTTATTATTTTTCAGTAAATAATACTATTTTGCTACATAACCTATTATAATTATGGTTGAAAGTATTAATTGGAGAAAAACTAATGGTATGGATTTTAGTCTGATGAATAAAGATCAAATGATGCTCTCTTTTTGTAATAATTCTAATCGTTTTGTATTACAAATGTATTTGGATGAAATGGAAAGAGAACCTCTTTGTTTGCACTGTGATAATATTCTACAGGAAAAAGAAGAAATGGATTTTTTTATCATGACAAAGGCTAAAAAAGTTCATTTTATTCAAGAAAATGGTAGGATGATAGATCTTCCTCTTTCAGAATTTGATTATAATCGTGAAGAAGGATATTTGGAACATTCTTCTGAAAATATTGCAATTAATATTTTTAAGCCTCTTAATTGTTCATATACCTATACATATAATGATTATGGAGAGATTGAAGACAGAAGTCCTATTTATGATGTAGTTATTTATTAAGTTATGACAAAAGTTGACGCTATAGAACAGGTTATGCTTGCCAATGGTGGTTCTGCAAGTCTTAGCCAAATATATGACCAGATAGATAAATTTTATCCGACGGCAAAACAATCCGCTACTTGGGATGCAGGTATAAGGGGTATAGTATTGGTACTTTAGAAGGAGCATTTAAACGCTGTATGCAAATGCATAATTTCAGGACTCGTTTTTTTATTGTAGCCCCGGAGAAACATAGGAAGAAATTTGAACAGACTATAGAATTGGAGATATATTATAAAACAAAAGAACTTTTTTCTTTTATTAGATATGATATGATGCTTGAAACGTATGATCATGTTGTGAATGGTGCAACTTTATTAAGTTGGTTATAATTGTTATCACAGAATAGCCCCTCTCAAAAAATAATAAAGAGTCCGACATTAAGTAATCTATAGGATAACAAAGATAGCCATCCGAATGCGGATGGTTTTTTTATATTATATCGTAACGAAAAATATAATCTCTAAATTTATTGAAAATTTGATTTGGATTGCTTGCATATGAATAATACTCTCC